>JAXDDO010000007.1:0-28944 GCA_034676805.1 Anaerolineae bacterium
CGGAGGGTGGATGACGGGATTCGAACCCGCAATCTCCTGTTCCACAGACAGGTGCCTTAACCGTTAGGCCACATCCACCAAGCTTGAGACATTGTACCATAAAGCGCCGACCGCGCAAGCTGCGTACCGGCTCACCGGGTCCCCAAATGTCTCTGTCCTTCCTCATGCGAGCTCTGCTCAGTGCCCTGCGATCTCCTCGGGCTTCCGTGTATGAGAGAACGGCCCATCGATGGGCAACAAGACGTGGAACGTGCTGCCCGGGAATCCCTGTTCGTCGTGGCCGGGACTCTCGGCCCAGATCTTGCCATTGTGGGCTTCGATGATTCCCTTGGCCACCGCAAGCCCTAGACCCAACCCGCCACCCTTGAACGCTGTCTTGCTGGATTGGTGAAACGCCGTGTCCTCCAGTACATAGAATCGCTCGAAGATGCTTCTTAATTCCTGAGGGGGGATGCCCACGCCGGTGTCTTTGATCCAGAGATGGACAACATCGCTAACGGTTTCCGCATCGATCGCCACTGTGCCGCCATCCGGCGTGTACTTGATCGCATTGCTCACAATGTTCCCGATAGCCTGGTGCAGTCGCCTAGGGTCGCCCTCCAAGACGGGGATCTGGCGCAAACCTGCTCCCAGGTCGATCACAACTTCACGCTGGGGGCCGAAGTTGCGCAGGTTGTGGAGCACCGACTGGATGATGGAGTTGAGGAACACTGGCTCGCGTGCCAGGTCCAGCCGATTCGCATCGATAAGCGACACATTGAGGATGTCCTGGATGACCTCGCTCAGCCGCTCAACAGCGTCGGAGACCTTGGTCAGCAGGTGCAATGGGCTGCCCTCTTGGAAGCGGTTCCCCGGCATCTGTGGGTTAGCCTTGAGGATCTGAAGATAACCGTAGATAACGGTGAGCGGTGTGCGAAGTTCATGTCCGGCAAGAATTACGAAGTCCGACTTCATCTTCTCGACCTTCTGGAGTTCAGCGTTTGCCCTTTGTAGCTCGCGGACTTTGTCCTCCAGGCGATGAACGAGGCGCTGGTTGTACTCCACGAGGTACTCGGCGCGTTCCTCCGGGGACTTCAGCTCTTCCTCCAGGCCGACAAGGTAGGCGCGGATCTGGTCGGGGAAGCGGTCGACGTCTATGGGCTTGGGAATGTAGCCCGAACAGCCCGCTACGATTGCCCGCTCCCGGTCACCGCGAAGCGTTGCTGCCGTTACGGCGACTATCGGCACATCCTCGAGACCCGCGATGGTCCGAAGGCGCGTCGTCACTTCATAGCCGTCGAGGCCACCGATGTTGATGTCCATCAGGACGAGGTCCGGCTTCTCCCGGGTGGCGATCTCGATGGCGCGCATGCCATCACTAGCGAGTGATATGTCGAACCCTTCGGCCGCAAGCAGGCGCTGGACAAGTCGCTGGCTGGACAGATCGTCTTCAACGTAGAGGATCTTTGTCATATCAGCATGCACCTACCCGTCGCCCAGTAACCCCCGGATATCTCTCAGGAGGTCCTCATCCATGAAGGAGCCCTTCTGAAGCATCATTTGGATCTGGCCTTGCAGTCGTTGCCGGTCCTCCTTGGACAGCTCCTTCGCAGTGATCACGATCACGGGGATGTCGAGCATGTCGTCAGCTTTCAGCTGGTCAAGCAGGCTGAAGCCATCTATATCCGGCATCATCAGATCGAGCAGCACGAGGTCAGGGTGCTCTTGACGGATCAGGTCAAGGCCATCGTTACCGTTATATGCTTCGACGACTTGGAAATCGCCTTGGGTCTGGAGTATGCGCCGCAGCAATCGAGCCGCGTCTGGGTTATCTTCGATGATGGCGATGCGGCGCACGCGCTGGTCAAGCTGATCGAGCGCGCCCAGAATGCCGCCTGGCGCCGCATCCCTGCCGTCGCCCATCGAGTCGGCAGGAGCCGCAGGCGTTGACGGTGTGGCAACGACCTTGACCCAGTTGTCGTCCAGCAAGAACTTCTCCACCGGGAAGGTGTGGCCCGAGCAGTTGACGACGACGGTCTCGTCGCGCCTGATGATGCCCTTGTTCAGCAGCTTGAACAACCCGGCAAACGCCGCGGCTGCCGCGGGTTCGCTGGACAGCCCCTCCATCTTCGCCAATACATGGAGTGCTCGGAAGGTCTCTTCATCCGAGACGGACTCAAATGTCCCGCCGTACTGCGCCACGAGGTGAAACAGGTGCTCGTAGGCCATTCCAGGCTGGCCAGTGGCGATCGTGATCACGCGCGTATTCGGCTGGGTCACCGCTTCGGCCTTTGGTTCTCCCTTGCGATAGGCGTTCACCATGGGGGCACAACCTTCGACCTGAATCAGCGCGAGTTTCGGCATGCGATCCACGAGCCCCATCCTATAGAGCTCCTCGTAGCCCTTGCAGAACCCAACCGGGCCCATTCCGCCGCTGACAGCTTGCACATACCAGTCGGGGGTCTGCCAGGGAATGCCTGGCCGCGGGGGGCCAAACTCGGCGGCCAATTGCTCGGCAATCTCGAGCGCGACCGTCTTCATGCTCTCGCGGGTGCCTATGTCGCGAATCCCGCGATCGGCCACGATTCCCTTGTGCCTGGCGAATTGCGCAGCGACCTTCTTGGTGGCATCGTAGGTGTCCGTGACTTTCACGACCTCACTTCCGTAGATGGCAATCTCACGCATCTTCTCCGGGGGCACCTGGCTGGGGAGGAAGGTCCACAGCTTGATGCCGGCATGCGCCGAATAGGCGGAGTAGGAAATCGCCACGTTGCCGGTTGAAGCGACCACCAGTTCAGTGATGCCTGCCTCCTTCATCATGGATATCACCATGCCGGCCTGACGGTCCTTGAAGGAGTTGGTGGGGTTCTGCCTCTCGTCCTTGATGAACAGGTTTGGAAGTCCCATCATCATGCCGAGGTTGCGGGCGCGGAGGAGTGCGGTACCCCCTTCGCCCATGGTGATCTGGTAGTCATCGTTACGAAGCGGGAGGAGCTCGCGATAGCGCCACATAGTAAAGGCGCGTTGTCGCAGGACATCGGGCCATAGGCGTGAAATGCGCTCGTAGTCATACCGCACATCCATCCAGTCGTGTCCGCAGACTTCGCATGTTGGTGTAGGGAGCACGAAGCTCTGGCGGTGTCCACAGCCTCCGCACTCGAGCTCCATCTCCATGGTGATGACTGAGGGAATCGTTGGCATTTGGCTCGACCTCGTTGGTAAGGATTGCAGTGCGCCCTCTCCAGAATAGCATGCGTTTCGCCAACAACAAGCGATCTCGAATAATACGGGGCGGTTCGGTTGACACCCAAGTGTGGTCTACTGCGAGGCTCACCGTGTCGGGGGGGGGCGGTGCAGGGATATCTTGTGCTGAAGCGCATTCGTATCACTTTTTCTGTTTGTGTTTTGAGTCGATATCCCGTATAATCAGCTTAGCCTCAAGGAGGAAGCGCTCTGTATGACCGAGGAGAACCACAACTCCAGCCGTGACACCAGTGCCAGCACAGTCAACCTTCAGCGCAAGCGAGGCCTTCAGCCAACGCGCGGGCTTTCGCAAAGGCTGCGGCAGCCATCGCCCACGGAGCAGAATGCTGAGGAAGGCGACAAGCCTGCCGATAGCGCGACGGTGACATTACGGGATGCGTGGAAGCCGCCCGTGGAGCAGGAACCCGAGGGCTCTAGGTCGTCCAGCCCCGGCGGGGATGATGCGTTTGCGGGTGGGTCCCTTGGGGAGCCCGATGAAGCAGCTCACAGAGAAGGTCTTCTGCCGGTCGGCGTACAGCTCCAGAATCGGTACAAGATCCTCGGTGTCATTGGTATCGGTGGAATGGGTGCGGTCTACAAGGCTCAGGACTTGCGATTCCCCGGGGTCATGCGCTTGTGTGCAGTCAAAGAGATGATCTGTACCGCTTCCGATCCGGAGGTCCGGCAGATCATCGTCCGCAACTTCGAGCGCGAAGCGAGTATCCTCGCTACTCTGAGCCATCCGGCGATTCCTCAGGTCTATGACTATTTCACCGAGGGCTCACGAAGCTACCTGGTCCTCGAGTTTATCCACGGCAAGGACCTCGAGGCGCGGGTGACAGAGGCTGAAGGGTTTTTCTCCGAGGCCCAGGTGGTGGACTGGGCGGTTCAGCTTTGCGAGGTACTGACATATCTCCACAACCACAAGCCCAGGCCGATCATCTTTCGGGACTTGAAGCCCTCCAACATCATGCTAGACGATCACGGGCGTATACGCTTGGTCGACTTTGGCATCGCCAAGCTGTTTCAGAGCGGTGAGAAGGGGACGATGATCGGGACTGAGGGGTACTCCCCGCCCGAGCAGTACCGCGGCATTGCTGAGCCTCGCGGAGACCTCTACGCATTGGGTGCCACGATGCACCATCTGCTAAGCAAGCAAGACCCCCGACTCGAGCCGCCTTTTTCCTTCAAGGAGCGTCCTATCCACAAGACGAACCCTACAGTGTCGCGCGAGGCTGTTGAGGTGATCGACAAGGCGCTTGAGTACGATATCAACCGGCGGTGGGGTTCGGCCGAGGAGCTTAGGCGTGGATTGCTGTCGGTCACTTCTGCCAGGGGTCTGGCAAGCGGGCGAGGGGAGGCCACCTCGGTTCTGACGGATGATATCCTGAAGCCCATTTGGCGATTTGCCTGTGAGGATGAGATCCGTGGGTCGGTCACCGTCACTGGCGACCTGGTGCTGGTTCCATCGTACGACCACAACGTCTATGCGCTGGATATCGATGAGGGCAAGTTCGTGTGGAAGTATCCCAGTGAGGGAGGCGTGGTCGCGAGTCCGTGCGTTGCCGATGGTATGGCTGTGTTTGGCTCGACGGATCGCGTCGTCTACTCAGTGGACCTCAATACAGGGCAGTTGGTCTGGACTGCCTCGACCAAGGGGCGCATTTTCTCGTCCGCGTATGCACATCTGGGGCATTTCTTCGTCGGTTCGGACGACGGCAACCTATACGCGATTCACAGTCTCACAGGGCGCAAAGCGTGGACCTATGCGAGTGAGGGGGAGATCAGGTCTCGGCCTCTCATCCAAGACACCCTAGTGCTGTTCAGTTGCCAGGTTGGCCTGGTCTATGCGCTCACGCTGGACCGTGAGCTGCGGTGGCGCTTCCGCGCACGGCGTGGCATCTTGGCTTCACCGGTCACTCACGAGGGGTTAGTCTATATAGGGTCGCTGGACTGGAACCTCTATGCGCTTGACAGCCGATCGGGGTGGTCGGCGTGGAAGTACCGGACCGGAGGCGCCGTCGTTTCGACTGCTGCTATCGCCGACGATTTGGTGTTCTTTGGGTCTGCCGATGGTCATATTTACGCCCTGGATGTGGCAGACGGTCGCCTGGTGTGGCGTTATCAGACTGGAGGACAGGTGACAGGTTCGGCCACTATTTACAATGGCGCGCTGTATATCGGCAGCGTCGATGGCGCGCTGTATTCACTGGATGCGCAATCGGGGTCGCTGCGCTGGCGTTACCAGACTGATGGTGCGATTACTGGAGCTGCCCAGGCCGTCGATGGCGTCGTCTACTTCGGTTCGTCGGATCACTACGTCTACGCAATTCCTGCCTAGGCTTTCAGGAGGTCGGGGTGGGTCTAGTTGACCGGTTGCGCGGGCTGCTGCGCGGAGGTGTAAAGGCTGACGCAGTGCCCGGCGTTGTCGATGTGCCGGAAGCTCCTGATGATTTGGCGAGCGGGGCTGTGCCATCGCGCGCGGTGACATCTTCCGCCCACTCGGGTGCTTTTGACGTTGGGTGGATGACTGACACGGGCCTGGTTCGAGATCACAACGAGGATAGCCTGCTGGTGTTTTCAGGGCAACAGGATGGTGATCGACCAGTGCCGGCCTTTGGCATCTTCATGCTCGCGGATGGGATGGGGGGACATCGAGACGGTGAGGCGGCCAGCTCGCTGGCGCTGCGCGTGTGTGCCGGGCAGGTCATTTCGCAGGTCTACCTTCCAACACTGAATGGTGGCGACCGTGCCGCGAATCAGCCGGCGTTGGCGGACATCGTTCGTGATGCTGTCGCCCACGCCAATCGTTGTGTGGCACAATCATACCCAGGCAGCGGTAGCACGCTCACCTATGGTATGCTCTTGGGGACCCGGCTGTTTATAGGGCACGTCGGCGATAGCCGAGCCTATCTGCTGCGTGAAGGTGACAGTCCAAAGCTTCTGACTCAGGACCACTCGTTCGTCGGACGGCTGGTGGAGATGGGACAGTTGACATTAGCGGAAGCAGCGGTCCATCCACAGAGGAATGTACTCTATCGAGCGATCGGACAGCCCGAGGATCTGGAGGTTGATGTTGCCACGTGTCTGCTCAGGTCGGGCGACCGCCTTCTGTTCTGCAGCGACGGCCTCTGGAATATGGTCGACGAGGCCAGCATATGGGCGATTGTGGACCAGGGAGGCAGTCCACAAGAGATCTGTGGTCGACTGGTCGGTGCTGCGAATGATGCCGGGGGCTATGACAACGTGACGGTCATACTGGTCGACCTGCACCTGGAGTAGCCGGACGGCTCCAGGTGTTGGACTCCTGCGAGTTGTCGCGATAGTGCGAATGGACGTCATCCATGGTTGAGATCGACCCAGAGAGAGACTACTACGACATCCTGGGTTTGCCCGTAGACGCCGGGGCCGACGAGATCCGGTCGGCGTACAGAGCGTTGGCACGGCAATGCCATCCCGATACTGGACGCGGGGATGTTGAGAGGTTCCGGCTGGTCCAAGAGGCCTATGAGGTGCTGTGTGATCGCGCGTACCGCAGTGCCTATGATCGTCAGCGCGAGCAGCGCGGGATCCACGATGCTGGGCCCGTATCCCTAACGCTTCAACAGAACCGCGAGCAACTGCCGGTCATGGAAGACGAGCAGATGCTGTATGTTCTGGCCGACATCCGTCCCAGAGAGATCTATCTTGCTGCAAGGAGGGCGCTGAACCTAGCGTTAGTGGTGGATCGAAGCACATCGATGCAGGGACCACGCATACACCACGTGAAAATGGCCGCGAACGACCTGATAGAGTCCTTGCAGCCGACTGATCGCTTGGCCCTCGTCACCTTCAGCGATCGCGCGGAAGTGATCATTCCATCCAGTCCGGTGGAGGAAACGCGCTCATTCAGATCGGCTATCGCCTCGATCACGGCAGAGGGCGGCACTGAGATCTACCAGGGGCTTTCCGCCGGCATAGGTCAGGTCAGACCGTATGTGGCGCCACAGACTATCAGCCATGTCATTCTGCTGACCGATGGACGTACCTACGGTGATGAGGAGGTGGCCCTCATCACTGCAAGGCGGGCCGAGGCAGAGGGCATAGGCATATCGGCGCTCGGGATTGGCGAGGACTGGCATGATGCTTTCCTCGACAACCTGGCGCGGAGTGGCGGCGGTACGTCGGACTACATCGACGCCCCCGCGAAGATCAGGCGCGTACTGCAGGCTCAAATCCGTGGGTTAGCGTCTCTCGCGCTGAAGCGAGTGCGGTTCCGGGCCAATATGGCTCCATACGTTCGCATGGAAGCGGCCTACCGGGTAGCACCGTATATGGAGATCCTTGAGGTAGACTCGGGAAATGTAGTCGAGACTGGGAATCTGCTGAGTGGTGAGGCATCGTCGCTGGCTCTGGAGTTCACGGTGAAGCATACGTCGCCCGGGAAGCGACGGCTGGCGCGGTTCTCGATTGAGGGTGATGACATAGGCTCTGATAATCGCCTCGAGGTGTGGCGCGATCTGAACGTCACGTTCACCGAGAATCCAAGCCATGAGACGGTGCCCCCGCGCATGTTCACAGTTCTAGCGAGGCTTAGCATCTTCAGGCTTCAGGAACGGGCCTGGACGGCGCTGGAGTCCGGCGACCGCAATGGGGCGTCCAGATACCTGGAGTCGGCAGCGACGCAGTTATTCGACCTTGGCTACCGAGAACTAGGCCAGGCTGCAATGCTCGAGGTCGACCGTCTAGCACACGGCGCCGGTCCCACAGGTGGTGGGCGAAAGAAGCTCCGCTATGGGACGCGCGCGCTCTCCCTTCCATCAGTCTGAACCTGGAGGTATGTATGGCACAGAAAGGCAACAAAGTCGTCTGCCCATCATGCGGAGGCGATAACCTACCGGGAACACTCTTCTGTGTGCAGTGCGGGACCTACCTACCGTCAGGCGGTCCCTTAAGAACGGAACCGTTGCCTGAGCAGAACGATGAGCAGCCTGCTCATCCAAGACACGATGATATTGAGCAAGATGGGCAGACGCGGACGATCAACATCGAAGTGAATGTCCTTAATACGGGGCGAAGAGTCTTGCTTTCAGCCAGTCGGGAGATCCTGGTCGGGCGACTCGACGCCGCGCATGGGATTTTCCCGGAGCTCGATATGACGGCCGACGGCGGACTCGAGCAGGGTGTCTCGCGCCGCCATGCCCGTATATACTCACGTGAAGGTACTTGCTTCGTTGAGGACCTGGACAGCACAAATGGCACCTTCCTGAATGGCGAGCGGATCACGCCCTATCTGCCGTACGCCTTCCACGACGGTGATGCGCTGACATTCGGGACCATGCGACTGGAAGTTCATGTTCACACAATCGAGCAGTCGACGTAGGCTGGTTGGGAGGACCGCATAATGGCGCATACAGTACTGGTTCATATCCTTGGTGAAGATTCGGTAGTGGGAGAGCTGGAGGAGTTTCCCAGTCCTTCGGACCAGTTCCTGGTCCTACGGAGCCCGCGACTCCGCGACGGTCGCGAGGTGTCATATCTTCTTCCCGAGGTCAACACCGTGCTCTACCCCTGGGCACGGATCCATTGCGTAGAGATCATGCCAGCGGAAACAGATGAGCAGATCATTACCTTCATCCGCGAGTAGTAGTGCCGGCACTCATCCGCTTGTCCTTGTGGTTGACGATGAGCCCCGTATCATCCGCTTTGTGCGGATCAACCTGGAGATGGAGGGGTTCCGTGTCATCGAGGCTTCCGACGGTTTGCAGGCGCTCGACCAGGTGCGGGAGAAGATGCCGGACATGGTGTTGCTAGACGTCATGATGCCGGAGATGGATGGGTTTGAGACGCTGCGTATGATTCGTGAGATCTCCAGTGTGCCTGTGATCATGCTGACGGTGCGTAGCTCCGAGGAGGACAAGGTGCGCGGCCTGGATCTTGGTGCTGATGACTATATCACCAAGCCATTCAGCCCTCGAGAGCTGGTCAGCCGTGTGCGCGCAGTTCTGCGTCGATTCGTGATTGCGTCTCCTGCAGAAGCCTTGATCGTGAGGGTCGACGAGCATCTGAGTATCGACTTCAACACAGCCGAGGTGATCGTGGAGGGTGAGCGGATCAAGTTGCGCCCCACCGAGTTCCGATTGTTGCGACACCTCGTTGAAAACGCAGGCTGGACGGTGCCGCACGGCACGCTGTTGTCCAAGGTGTGGGGCTACGAGTACAAGGACGAGCTGTCCTATCTGCGCCTTTACATCAACTACTTGCGCAAGAAGATTGAGCCCGATCCGGCGAATCCACGGTACATTTTCACGGAGCGGG
Organism: Anaerolineae bacterium; assembly: GCA_034676805.1. GTDB lineage: Bacteria > Chloroflexota > Anaerolineae > B4-G1 > SLSP01 > PWVB01. The sequence goes on from JAXDDO010000007.1 coordinate 9,520, forward strand.
GTATGGGCTATCGTTTCGTGGATTTCAGGCGGCTTTCGGGAGACACTGCCGTATAGGATCCCTGCACAACGGGACTGATCGCGGAGAACTCCCCCACCTATGCAGGGGGAGTTTCACTTTGGTGGGGTTTTCTTATGCTGCTCTTATACTCGGCGGATACACTATTTATGAGATAGTGTTTGAATTGGAGGTGTATAACTATAATGGTATGGGATATCAGGTATCTGCTGTTCTCGCTGCCGGCGCTTCTGCTCGCGATCTATGCGCAGTGGAAAGTGCGTAGCACCTATGAGCGTTACCTGAGGGTGCCTAATGCGGCTAGGATGACCGGAATTGACGCAGCACGAACGTTGTTGCGGAGCACTGGCTTGTCGTTGAAAGTTGAGGGCGCCCAGGGAGTGCTGAGTGACCACTACGACCCGCGCAGCAAGACGCTCAGGCTCTCGCGCGGTGTCGCTGAATCGTCGTCGGTAGGTGCCGTGGCGATTGTGGCCCACGAGATGGGACATGCCATGCAGGACGCCCAGGCCTTTGCTCTGTTGCGCCTGCGTTCAGGACTTGTTCCCATCGTCAACTTTTCATCGTGGCTCGGACCGCTGATCTTCATGGCAGGCTTCCTGCTGGGTTCTGAGTCCCTGGCAATGGCAGGCGTCCTGTTGTTCAGCGGCGCGGTCGTGTTCGCTCTGCTGACATTGCCGGTGGAACTCGATGCCAGCCGGCGCGCGCTGGAGTTGTTGCGTTCCAGTGGCATAGTGACCGATGCGGGGGGCTTGAAGGGCGCACGCAGTGTGTTGTCTGCTGCTGCCCTGACTTACGTAGCAGCGCTGGCGCAGGCCGTATCGACCATGCTGTACTACTTGTTCTTACTTGGTGGGAGGCGCTCCAGACGTCGATAGGTGTCGGCACATCGAACTGGTTGAGCTGCAGTAGGCGCGGCCTGGACGTTTGTGCAGGCCGCGTTTGCGTTCTGCATGCCCTGCGATATGATGGGCCGGGTTGAGCACACTGCTGGGCGGGATCAGCTCTTGGGCCGGGTTCGAGGAAACACCGATAGCTATTGGCCACGGAGACTAACATTATGCCGCAAAGGCTGCGGATTGGTTTTTTGGTGATCGGCGGTCTCATCCTTCTAGGCGGATGTGTCCAGCCGGCTGTTGAGCGTCTCCCTACCGTGGGTCCCCCGTCAGCAGTTACGACTGTAGGCATCACCGCCGCCCCTTCGCGTACACCTTCAGCAACAGCGGAGACTCTTACAGATACAAGCGCATATCCGCCTGTCGTGCTTCACTATTCACCGCAGTCGGGTGAGGAGGTGAGCACCGACACGCCGCTGACTTGGCGCTTTGACCGGCCTATGGACCGTGAGAGCCTTGTCAACGGGCTGCGCCTGTCTCCGCAAGTTGAGGGTGAGTATACTTGGAGCGAGGAAGACAGGGTCGCTACGCTTATCCCCGAGCGCCTTGCGCAGGGGACGCGGTATCATGTAATCGTGGAGCGGTCTGTGCAGTCTGTCGACGGCCATTCCCTGTCGACGGAGCTAGCCTATGGCTTCACAACGTTGTCGCCCCTCGCTATCACGCAGGTCACGCCAAGGGATGGAACGGATGATCTTCGGCTTGACACGCCGATAGTGGTCGCGTTCAACAGACCTGTCGTCCCTGCAGCCTGCGAGGGACGTGAAGCTGTATCGACAGGTGACTGCCCCCCGCTGCCGCTGACGGCGTCTCCAGCCGTGAGCGGTCGCGGGCTTTGGGTGAGCAGCTCCATTTACCGTCTGGAGCCTGCCGGTGGTTTGGCCGCGGGCGTTCGCTATGATTTCGCCATCGGTCCGGAACTGGTTAGTATGGAAGGAGCCACGCTGGCTCACCCATTTGCTTGGACTTTCCAGACTGCTGCCCCTCAACTGCTTGGGAGCACGCCCGCGCATTGGGAGACTGGCGTGCTGCCTGACAGTAGCATTCGAGTACGGTTCAACACACCAATGGATCGTGCTGCCACGGGGAGCGCATTTGGCCTAGTCGCTGAGAATGGCGCGCCGGTGGGCGGTGTCATCAGCTGGGCTGACCGTGGCGCAGTGCTGGTATTCACGCCGACTGAACAGCTTGATCTTGGATCCACGTACATCGCCCAAGTTGGCGCGCGTGCGCGTGCAGCCACCAGTGCCCCCTTGACCAATCCCTCGGCCTGGAGCTTTGAGACTGTACCCCTTCCGGCCCTGACATCCTCAGTACCCAGTGACGGAGCAGAGCGTGTGGACGTGGGCCAGCCAGTGCTGCTCGGCTTTGTGGGCGCGATCGATGTAGCGACCCTGCTGGAGGGCGCGAGCATTTCCCCTACGGTCCACACGTCCGATCTCTTCACCCACTACGTCGCTGAAACCGGGGTCTATGCGATGGCCTGGGATCAGAGTCCGCGTACCCGATACTGTATTAGCATGGGCCCGGAGATCATTGACCTCTACGGGAACCATCTGGACGTCGACGAGCCGTTCTGCTTCGTGACCGGCGATCTTCCGCCAGCTTTGGATCTTGCGTCCGGTGGTGAGACCGCGACATTGGATGCGATCGGCGCTCCGGAACTCGCGTTTTATGTCAGAAATGTTGATCGTGCGACGTTTACCCTAACAGAGTCCGATGTCTCTGCGGCGTTGAGCCGCGAGGTCGCGGGCGGACGAGTACTCCGGGAATGGTCAGAGACCTTCGACATTGCTCCTAATGTGACGAACATCGTCACGGTGTCTCTCAGCAGGACGGGGGGACCTCTGTTGCCGGGGCTGTATTCCTTGTCGTGGAACGAAGCTGGGGGCGAAGGCGCAGCCGGCATGGCAACCGTGGTTGTTACGGATCGCCATACTCTGGTGAAGTTGGCATCTGGTGAAGCGCTCGTCTGGGTGACCGACCTGAGGACTGGCGCGCCCGTGACCAGGACTACGGTTGAGCTGGTTGATGAGGACAGCCTACTCCTGGCTGGCGGGACCACAGACCTGGATGGCATTGCTCGCCTCTTGGTGCCGGGTCTGGAGGACTTGGAGCGAGCAGCTGCGGTGCTTGTGGATGAGCTTGGGGCACCTGGTTTTGGTATGGTGACCCTAGCTTGTGGCGGCGCGCTGGGGGAGTGCGACGGACCTGCCGATGTTGGGCCAGGCGAACCCTACCGGCTCTTCCTGGAAACCGACCGGGACCTGTACCGTGCAGGGGAGCCCTTGTTGTACACCGGTGTTCTTCGAAAGCACGATGAAATGGGTTACCATCCCCCGGAGCAGGGCACATGGCTTACGCTGACTCTTCGGGACGCAACGATGAGGCCCGTCTTCACCAAGACGGCGGAGGCGTCGTCGACGGGGTTGTTGCACGGAGCCATTCCCTTGCCAGCGACAACACCTGCCGGTAACTATGTGCTGGAACTGACGGTACCGCCTCCTTGGGACACCTACCCACGCCAGCTCGCGCGCCGCGATATACGCATCTTACCCTACGGCGGGTTGGAGTTCGAGATCACCGTAACAGCCGACGTGAGTGAGGTCGTGCGGGGAGACACGGTAGGATTGCGCGCCCACGCAGTCAGCCCGGGAGGTCTGGGTGTGGGCGATGCCGTGATCGAGTGGGTTGTGAGGAGTTCACCATCCCGAAGCGCTCTACTCCTGACTGAGTCGGGGCCTGGTGAGGTAGGGAGTAACGAGTGGTATACAGTCACCGCGGGACAGGCCGTCACCGACAGTGATGGCCGATACACCATTGAGGTGCCGACTTCGTCGTTGTCTTCGGCATATAGTGCGGGGGCGTCTGGTGCGGAGCGCTGGATGGTTACCGTGGTCGTAACTGATAGGAGCGGCGCCTCCGCTACTGCCTTGGTCACTGTGGTGGTGCATCCAAGCGATGTCTACCTGACGCTCTCACCAAGGTCGCGGGTCGTTGGTACGCGCGATCGGGCTCTTGTGGAGGTGCTGGCGACTGACCTGAATGGCAATCCTGTGGCGCAGCGCGAAATCGTACTGCGATACGTGCGCCGGGTCTCGTCCCACGCTGAGGCTGGCACATCGCGATTCAGTGACGAGCCTGTTGGAGAGCAGACCGTCACAACCGGCACCGATGGCGTTGGGTCAGGGGGCTTCACTGTGCCCGGGAGCGGCGTCTACGTTGTGACGGCCGAGACGCAGGATGCGCAAGGACGCCCGTCTCGTGCTGAGGCGATCGTCTGGGCCAGTGGGGATGAATCCCAGATGTGGGCCGACCAGCCCGGCACTGCCCTGGCGGTCATACCTGACTCGGATCTCTACCAAGTTGGGGATGTGGCGAGGATTCTGATCGCTACGCCCTTCGATGGCCCCTTTGAGGTCCTGCTTACCGTGGAACGTGGAACGCTCCTGTCGGTGGCGCGCTACACCTTCGATGACCCCAACCCAGTGCTCGAAGTACCGATCGCCGCCAGTTACGCTCCTAACGTGTACGTATCGTGTGTCGTGGTTCGGCCAAGCGGCGATGATTCGATGCCAGAGGCGCGTCTCGGCTACGCGCACCTGGCGGTCGATCCTGGTGACCGGAAACTGCGCGTCACGATCATGTCAGACAAACCGGTCTACGAGCCGGGAGAGACTGCTACGTTCACGCTGACCACGACTGATCTGAATGGACAACCGGTGCCAGCTGCCCTGGGCTTCAGCTTGGTCGACAGGACCCTAGTGTCCCCTGGATTCGAGCCCACTGAGAGCCCGTTGGACGCGTTTTACGGTGACCAGGCGTTACGCGTGTTGACTAACGATTCGTTGCTGGTCTCGGGCGATCGTGTGGAGGCGCGCCCGAGTCTGGAGACCTGGGGCATACCTGCGTTGTCAACTGCCGGGAGCCACGCCAGGTCAGAGGCCCTGCATGTGCCGGTGGGCGGGGAAGTGGCTTCGCGACCCTGGGCTGGGGGGCCAGCAACGGCCTTCTGGGCTCCTGAGATCCAGACGGATGAGCTCGGCCAAGCCGTTGTCTCGGTGCTGATCCCGCGGGCGCTGGCGGTATGGCGTGCGCGGGCGTGGGCCGTGACCGGTGACACCCGTGTGGGGTATGCCGAGGTGAGTGTGCCCGCGACCAAGCCCCTGTATGTGCAGTCGCAGGCTCCCGGCCACCTGGTCGAGGGTGATATGGCCGAGCTAGCGGCAGTTGTTCACAACAACACGGCGGAGGACCTCGTTGTCGACGCATGGCTTGAGGTTCTGGAGGGACTCGAGCCGAGTACGCTATTGCAGCGGCAGTTCAGTCTATCCGCCGGCGAGAGACGCCGGCTGGTATGGCCGGTCACCGTGGAGGCAACGGGTGGCTCGGTTGCCGAGTTTCGCTATGGCGTGCGAAGTGGCTCATATGAGGACCTCGCGTATCCTTCGGCGGCGCCCATTGGTGGCTTGCCGATCATCAGGCACATTCGCCCTGAGGGGATCAGTGTCTCGGGCTCGTTGGATGTGGCGTCCACGCGGCTGGCAGCTATTCACGTTCCCTCACAGATCGATGACGCAAGTGAACTGGCCGTCTATGTTCTGCCCTCGTTGGCGTCCTCTCTCCAGGCAGTGTTGCTGCAGAGCGGTGAGCCTCCTGTGTTGGGCACGGTGGATGGCTGGGCTAGCCACCTTCTGGCGATCGCTGTGAGTTTCGATGCGCTCAGCCAGGCCGGCATCGGCGGAGATAATCTGGATGAGATCCGCGTTGAGGTCGAGGGCACTTTGCAGCAGATATACGCTCTGCAGAACCCTGACGGTGGTTGGGGATGGGTGCGCGACCAGAGCGGCGCGTTCTTCACGTCCTATGTCGTCTACGCTCTCCTCAGATGCGACGAGATGGGGATTTCGGTCCGGCATAGCGTCTTGGACCTTGGGCTATCCTACCTCGAGGCTTCTTTGGGTGAGGCTGTCAGTGGCGACACGCATCGTTCGCATGTGGCTTTTGGGCTCTACACGCTCTCCCTCGCGAAACGTGAATGGCCGCAGGGCGCTGCTTCGACACTCTATGCCCAAAGGGACTCCTTGGGTATTGCAGGACGGGCCTACCTGGCGCTGGCACTGGGCGAGGTCGATGCAAGCGATACGCGAGTCGCAGCGCTCCTCGACGACCTGCGAGCGATGGCAGTTACGACTAGCGCCGGGATCCACTGGGAGGAGATAGACTCTGGCGCACTGCTCACAGATGCCTATGCGACGGCTGTGGTGGTCGATGCTATGGTGCATCTGGTGCCGGGTGACGCAATCCTTGGCCATGCCATCGCTTGGCTGCTGACAACCGAAGGGGTGACCCCCCAGACAGGAGCATTCCACTCGGCCTGGGTCATTACGTCACTGGCAGACTATCTTGCGGTCTACCCTGATGCCGGTGTTGGAAGTTACGGCTGGAGCGTGTCGCTCAACGGGATGCCGATCCTGGCCTCTACCGATCAAGCCGCTGGCGCTGTCCTGTCGCGAGGAATCCACTCAAGCGCCCTGGGAGATAGCGCCTCATCGCTCCAACGCGGAATCAACGTCCTGGCGTTCAGCCGCGGGGCTGGGATAGGCACATTCTACTACGCAGCACTGCTGCGTCCGTCAGTAACGGCGGCTGAGATCACCGAAGCGGTCAGCCGCGGTATAGGCATAAAGCGCAACTACTGCCAGCCAACTACAGGCGGCCTTGCTGCTATCTCACCCATGGATCCCTATGCCTGTGCGCCGGTTGATCCGGTTCGCGTGGGTGATCGGATCGAAGTGCGGTTGTCGCTGACTGTCCCCACGACGCGGCATTACGTGAGCATCGAAGACGTGTATCCCGCCGGGTTCCAGCCGGTGGTGACTGGCCAAGCTGTGATACGGACACTTGGGGGCGATCCGGACGTCGCGCTCGAGTCTGTGCGGTTCGGCCCCGATCGTGCGCGGTTCCTTGTGCGTCTGATGCCCGCGGGCACCTACGAGATTGTCTATGAGGCGCGGGCCGCTACTCCCGGGTGCTACCTTGCCCTGCCTGCCAGGGGACAGTTGGTCTACTTTCCCGAGGTGTGGGGCGCCACGACCGTGGATCGGATTGAGGTACAGTCGATAGGTCAGTAGGCACGCGGCAGAGCGAGTCTGTAGGCTTGTGGAAGATTGCCGCAGGTCTATAATCGGTCTGAGTGCCGCGTGTGCGATCGTCAAGACGTGAACAAGGAGGCTGGGGTGGCAACACAATCGTCAAAAGAGGCAGGATTCCTTCCGCTGGCGCCACGCTCGGTCGAGGAGACCGGGATCAGCATGGGGATCCTGTCGGATCTGGCGCTGAAGATCATCTACTTCGAGAGTTACCTGTCGGGTCGTGATCTTGCGCTACGCATGGGTTTGCCCTTCCCCAATGTTGTGTCAGTGGTTCTCGAGTTCCTCAAGCGCGAACAACTGTGCGAGGTCAGAAGTGCAACAGGCCGAGGTGGGTTCTCGGAATCCACCTACGAGTACGTGTTGACAGGGCGTGGCCGCGACATGGCCCGCGATGCGCTGGAACGGGGTCAATACATCGGGCCGGCACCTGTGCCACTAAGCGCCCATATTGAGGCTGTACGGAGGCAGGGTCTTCGCGACGTTGTTGTACACCAGCGCCAACTGCGTCGTGCCTTGTCGCATCTTGTCTTCAGTGAGAACACATTCGAGCAGATTGGGCCCGCCATCAACTCCGGACGATCGATATTCCTGTTCGGCCCGCCTGGGAACGGCAAAACCTCCATTGCCGAGGCGATTGGGAGCTTGTTGATGGAAGGTGACGTGTATATTCCGTATGCGATGGAGGTCGAGGGGCAGATCATCAAGCTATTCGATGATGTGAACCACGTGAAGGCGGAGGAGAGCCAGGAGTATCGCCTCGACCTGCGTTGGGTCAGGATTCGGCGCCCGTTCATTGTAGTGGGGGGAGAGCTCACCCTCGAGGTGCTCGATCTTGTCTACAACAATGACTACAAGTACTACGAAGCTCCGATCCAGGTAAAAGCAAACTGTGGCATTTTCCTGATCGATGACTTTGGGCGACAGGCTGTTCGACCTGCTGATCTGCTGAACCGGTGGATCGTGCCGCTGGAGAAGCGTATCGACTTCATGACGCTGCACACCGGTCGTAAGTTTGAAGTGCCTTTCGAAGTGTTGATCGTCTTCTCCACCAACCTCGAGCCCCAACAACTCGTCGACGAAGCTTTCCTGCGCCGCATTCGGCACAAGATTGAGGTGCACGACCCCAGTTGGGAGGAATACGCGGAAATCTTCAAGCGATTCGCGGAAAACAGGAACGTTCCCTTCTCCGAGTCGGCTTTGGCATACCTCATACGCGAGCACTACATCAAGGCCAAGCGACCTCCCCGAGCGTGCCATGCGCGCGATCTGCTGGACCAGATCATTGACATCGCGAACTACCTCAGTGTTCCGCCGACGCTGAGCAAGGAGCTTATCGACCGCGCCGCGGCCTCGTACTTCGTAGATTTCTGAGATGGCTCGATTTCCAGAGACCTGGTGGAAGAGTCGTCCCCTGGTTTTCGGGCACCGGGGCGCGAGCCGAAGTGCCCCGGAGAACACGCTGGCGTCGTTTGAGGCTGCTGCGGCTGCAGGTGCCGACGGGATCGAGCTCGACGTTCACCTTACGGCGGACGGAGTGCCCGTCGTCATTCACAATGCCAGAGTGGAGACCACAACGAGTGGCACCGGGCGGGTCAGCGAACTGCCGCTAGCGTATCTCAAGAGCCTTGATGCGGGAGCTCGCTTCGGGCCTGGCTGGGCGGGGGAACCGGTCCCCACGCTGGAGGAGGTCCTGCTCGCCTACGGGCATCGGCTTCTCATCAACATCGAGCTGAAGCCGCAGCCACGGCATCAAGCCGGCTTGGAGCGAGCAGTGATGGCGTTGGTGGTTGGTATGAAGCTGCAGGAGCGCGTCTTGGTGTCCTCGTTCAAGCCATATGCGCTCCACCAGGCGCGCAGCATCGCTCCTGAGGTTCCATGTGGCCTGCTGTACAGCCCGTTCAGTGTAGCGAACCTGCTATTGGCTCCTGTCACCCCGTTTGAGGCGCTCCATCCGCACTATTGGCTTGTGAACCGCTGGTTCGTGGCGGTAGCCCATAGGATGGGATCGAAGGTCGTTGTCTGGACCGTGGACGACACCGCCTTGACACTGCGACTTGCGGAGTGGGGTGTGGATGTGCTGATCACCAATGATCCTGTCTCGAGCGTGCGTCTTCTGGAGAGATGGACTGGTCGAGGTGGATCTGTAGCGTAGGGCTGTTGCTGTGGAACGGGTCGCCGTAACCGCAAGCGCTGCTAGTTGGTAGGCGGGTCGCTTGAGCGGTAGCGGATGACTTGGGCGAATTCGTCATCCGTGAGTTCGCCGCGGCGCCACGCCGCTAAGTCGGGAGCTGCCACCTGCGCCAGATGGCCGTGTGCTCCACTATGTCCAGTGGATGAGGTCACGACCGTTATGGTTAGCATCTCCGCTGGTAGGCATGCCTCCTCTGGCACCGTAGAGAGGGCTTCGAGAACAGACCAGATGGACTGGGCGGAAGCTGCTGATGCATTTGCGGAGGCATCACGAGTTACACTTATGTATGCCTGACCCTCGTGCAAACTGACAGTTACTGTGTCGCCCGGTTGGGAAACCCCAGCGATTAGTGCGAGTTCACACGGGTGGGGACGTGGTGCAGGCTCAGTCGCGATCTCAGCGGGTGGCGTCGCGTGGGTTATGACGTAAGCGCCGAGGCCGCCAATCACCACAAGGTCGGCCAGGGCCAGGACTGCTAGGATTAGCTTCTGCCCGCGGTTCATGGCAATGAGTATAGCACAGCGGTGCCAACGCGGTAATCGTTGGCAGGGTGGAGGGGCAGTTTGGTTGCGAATGGCGATGGTGTTCGAGTCCGCGGGCCTGTTACCAGCAGGTTGATCTCAGGCGTCTACAGTGGGCTGCTGGCGTCGTTCCTTCTTGGATGGGCGCCAATCCTAGGGAAACTCGCCTACCGATCCCAAGTGGGGCCGATGACACTGGCTGCGCTGAGGACCTTGGTAGCTGCCGCCCTGTTATGGTGCGCCTACCTGGTAGCCTGGCGCGATAGGATCGCCGTCACCTGGCGGGCCCTGGCAAACTGCCTCATCGTTGGCGCGGTCAACGGGGTAGGCTCGTTGTTCTACTACAATGGGCTCGTACGGCTTGATGCCTCCCGCGCAGCTTTGCTCGGTGCAATGTATCCGGTCTGGGTTGTCGTGTTCTTGAGCGCCTCCGGGCAGACGGTTCGGGCGATCACGCTGCTGCAACTCGCCGGCTCGATGGTGGGTGCTGTGTTGGTCACATCGCCTTGGGTGAGTGCCAGCCCCGCCGACCTGTTCGGCGCGACGTTGATGATCGCATCAGCAGCCGTGAACGGATGGTACATCGTTATGGGGCAATGGGTGCTTGCCGATGTGCCTTCGCGTTCTGGCGCACTGTACATACTCACGGGGATGGCCATCACTGTATCGGTAGCGTGCTTCGTCGCCGGCGATATTGCGATTGGTGGGATTCCCATGGCGGGCTGGCAGGCAATCCTTGCCCTTGGTCTCACGACGGCGCTCTCACGAGTGGCGGTGTTCTTGAGCCTTGAGAGGCTGGGCGGCATGCAGACGGCGATCCTCGGGCTGGTGGAACTGGCGGTAAGCCTGGCCCTGGCTTTCATCTTCCTGGGTGACCGTCTCGGTTGGTATCAATGGTTGGGCGGCGCCCTGTTACTCGGAGGGGGGCTCATGGCCCGCCTCACGGCCGAGCATGACGCTGACGTTGAGACGGCTTTTGACCCTGTGCTGGCGGAGTCGAATCGCTAACGCGGGTCGTGTGCGAGTTGCCCGTCACCAAGCAACGCCCGGGACAGTCCCCGGAGTGGGGGGATAGCGCTCTCGAAGGTCGGTCGCACAGTCGTCGGTGTCCCGGTCGGCAGGGAAGCGCTCCAGCGAGGCCCCCACGGTAGTAACACCGGGATGGGGCACCACGCCGGGATAACCCCTATCTCCCCAGACGACGACGTCAACCACGCGGTCTTGGTCGTTGAGCAGGACCACGTGATCGCCGGAGTCTCGGAGCGCGAGCGGGTACTGCGTGCTACCCCAGGCAGGGTAGGGCAGCATGTTCGGCACGTCGGGTGTGCTCTCATAGAACTCCAGGTCAGCTTGCGGTACCTGGGCGCTGTTGACTGCGATAACGAGCGTTCCGCCGGCTTCCAGCACTGTCCCCGGAGGGAACTGGAACATTCCCTCGAAGGCATCGGCGACCTCCGCGTCACCCAATTTGCAGGTGTCGAGCATGACCGGCTGTGGAAGCGGGTTGTGGATCTCGATCCATTCCCCAGCCGCGCTCCCGGTGTAGCTGACCTCACTGATCAACAGGTGATCTGCGGGCGGGGGTGGGGGGACGTAGTGTCTGACCACCATCGGAAGGTACATTGGATTGGCCAGCCACCAGTCAACGGAGAACACCCGCTCCAAGTAGGCGTAGACCTCGGGACTGGCAATCTGGACAGCGACTTCGCGGTTGATCTTGTTGGATGCTTCGCTGCCATTGATCGAGCCGATGTGCGCATAACCCCGCCCATCGCTGAGGGCCACAAGAACCATCTTGTTGTGGATTCCCTCGCCGGTGGGGTTGCCAACTGCAGCACGTAAGTCAAGGCCTTCGTCCCGCGCGGTCGAAGTGAGGTGTCGGACAGTGGCGAGTGACTCCTCGGGCGGGCCCAAAGCGCCTTGGGCGAAGTTGCGACCATTGAGCAAGATCCGTACTTGTGCGCCGCGCCGGGCCGCGGCGACATAGGCCTGAAGTCGCAGGTTCGGATCTTCGCTCGGGTCAACGCCCCAAGCTACGTGCTCATACAGCTGTTCTACCAAAACCCTGTCGCCTGCTCCCGCCAATGCCAGCAGCCCCAGCAAGGCATCAGACTGCCTGAGAGCGGATTCCGGTGCGGTCATGAGTTCCAGTCCGAGAGTACCATTTACGTACAGAGGGTCAGGGAAACGGACGGTGTAGCTGATGCCATCTGTCTCTGATGGGGGGGCGAAGCCCTCAATGGGCTGACCGTATCTGTCCGCAAGGCCCGTGTTCCAGCGCAACAGATCGTTGTGGTGCCCTGGATCGAGGTCCAGGCTATACAGTTGTCGCGCCCGTTCCGCAAGGACTGGCGAGGCTATCGCGACAACTGCGCCGCGCGAGCCCGTGGTCCCGTTGGTCTTGTCGTCTGCGGGTAACCCACTGAGCGTCAGGTTCTGTGAGCCGACGAGCACCCACAGATCGTCGATGATCGCCATCTTTGCGTGCAAGTACTCGTACCGATTGTAGATCCGGCTTTCGGGCATATGAATCATAAACCAGCACTGTGCGCCTGCCGCCTCCAGAATCTGGCAAGCGTGCAACTGTGCCTGCCAGTCCTGGCTTGTCGTCGACACTCCTACCGGTCCCCCTTCCAACAGGATCGATGTCTGCACGCCTTCGCGAGCTTTCTGCGCCAGGATATCGACCAACCGAGGGTGAAGGAGTGAATAGACCTCGAGTGAGATACTGCGTTGGGCTTTGAGAAGCACGCCGGCGACCACATCGAAGGCGTTGTCAGGCGCCACACCCACGACCAGGGAAACGGGCTCTGTCACTGAGACCGGACTGAACAGTGCATCGAAGTCCCAGCCTGGGTAGCGAACCCGCCGTCCGAGCTCTATGTTGTCGCGGTACTGGATCCAGTCCGCGGCAGTGTCTGTATCGGTGATCGGGAGGTGGGTCGCCTCGTCAACGATCCGACAGAGCAGCTGGCCTGTCTCGGCGCGCAGATAGTTGTAGTAGTACAGGAGGGCTGAGCCGTGCCAGCCTGGAACGGCGGTGTTGCCATCTCCGTAGACGAGGGCATCGACGAATCTGCCGTCGTCTGACTGCAGGATGATTTCGTCGCCTGTGTTCGCCAGTCTTGGCCACGTTGGCAGATCCACTTGGGGAGGGAACCCGAATGACGTCTCAAACGCATGGGCGTTCATCGCGAGCCAGAGCCTTGAGCCAGGTGGCAGAGACGCGTCAGTCAGTGGATAGCAGCTCAAGGCGCCACTCTGATCCTTGCAGAGCTTCCACTGTCCCAGGGCCGCAGTCGCCGTGCCCACGTTGACCAGCTCGATGGCTTCGTCCTCGTCGTTGAGCTGGTAGCCGTCATACATCGCACATGAGATGAGCACTCGGGCCTCTCCCACGCTAGTCGTCCAGATCGCCTGGTTGTTCACTGGATTGGCGTCGGGTGTCTCGGCCCACACCGACACGTGGTTGGAGACCTGATCTACAGCCTCCAGGGGCACGGTAAGACGGGCCGTCAGTGTAAGTACCTGCGTCTCGCCTGGGGCCAGGCTTGGGAGTCTCCAGATCACTTGGGCCGGGGCCCGCATAGCCAGAAAGCCCTCGGCAACGGCTAACACTTCGAGCGCGGAGGGAAGTGCGTCGGTAACGGTGATGTGAGTAGCAGCATAGGCGCCGGCATTGGTTACGAGGATCGTGTAGTCAATGGTGCCGCTGTCTGTAACAACCGCCTGTCCAGATGTTGCTACCGCCAGGTCGGTCGTCAGTGCTTCAGTCAGGAGTTGCCACGCTGCGCTGTCGTTGTGGGTCGCGAGCTGGGTCACTGGTGTAGTCGCGGAGGCGGTGTTGGTCAAGGGTGTGCCCGGCTGCACATCATCACCAAGACGCGTATCGAGCTCCACGCTCAGCTCCTGCCCGGGGCATAACTGTCCAATGGACCAGACGACAGCACCGGCTGTTCGAGTGTACGGAAAGGGGCTTTGTTGTGTTACGAATGTGAGCTCGCGTGGGAGGGTGTCAGTCAGTGTGACGTTGGTTGCCGTGACCCCACCGCGATTGCGGAGCACGATGGTGTGGCTGACAAGCGAACCAGGGGTGGCGAGCTGGGGTCCGAGCTTCACCAGGGCGAGGTCTGCATTCTGAAGGTAAGCGGGCAGGTAGGCAGCGTTCAGCGCTCCCGGCGTTGCTGCCAGCGGATTGCCGGCTGCATCCAAGCCGTTCACTACCAGTCCATCGTTGCTGACCCAGTTTGCGTCCTGATCCTGTGCGTACGGAGAGAGACGCTCCATGGAACGGAAAGACGGTGCGGCACCATCGCTGCCGTTCGGCCAGGGACCGCCATCGTTGTTGACGGTATCTTGCACTGCGCCCCCGGCATCGCTCAAGACGAGGGTCTCGCCCGCATTGCTCAGCCCTGTGCCGAAGGAACAGACGAGGTCGGCATCGATATCGCTGACCGTATCGTCGTCAGTACGTTCGACCAGATAGGTCGCGCCGGGCGCAATGTCGCCACTGAGCAGGAGATCGGGATCGCCGTCAACGGCCCTTATCCGCCAGCCAGTCAGGGAAACGGTGAGTTCCGTCGTGTTCAGCAGCTCAATCCACTCATCGGCAACGCTAGCTGCTGTGCCACCCCAGGCGACCTCGTTGATCACGACTGTGGGCGGTCCGGTCGCGTTGGCCGTTGCGTCAGCCGAGTGGACATACGGAGTGGGGCGAGCCCACATCAACCCCAGGGCAAGTCCCACAAGCAATGCAGACAGCAGAGCCACACAGCGACGTTGCATTGGAGGACCTCTCGTCAGTGAGGGAGTACCCACCGCGATTATAGCATCTCTGCGCTGGTTGACTATCCATCATCCCGCCGCTGACTCGACTACCGCAGCCAGGTGGCCTTATGCGTTAGCGCGATTGCCGTGCATACGAACTCCGCTATAATGAAGCACCTAATGCCTGTTGAGAGGTGTGACATGACGGGGAATCCAAAGGTCCTGCTTGTTGCTGCCGAGGCCGTGCCTTTCGCCAAAGTGGGAGGGCTCGCCGAGTTTGCGGGAGCACTTCCAAAGGCGTTGCGCAAGCTCGGAGTTGATGCGCGCCTGATGATCCCGCTCTATGGCGATCGAAGTCATGTCGATACCCCTCGATTCAAGAAGGTGGGGGGGTCACTACCTGTTCCCGCGGGTCCGCGCACAGAGCCGGCGCACCTACTGGAAACGCGTGTGGGTGACGTGCCCGTCTACCTCATCTACAACGACCAGCACTTCGGGAACCGCGAACGGGTCTATGGGTTCAATGATGATCCCCAGCGGTTCACCTTCTTCTCTCGGGCGGTCATCGCGGCCCTCGACACGTTGGAGTGGACTCCGGATGTGATCCATACGAATGACTGGCATACAGCTCCGGTGACAACCTGGCTAAGCGTCTATGGTCGGCAGAAGTCGCCATATAGTCACATCGCGTCGCTGTACACTATTCACAACTTTGCGTACCAGGGACTGTGTGGGCGTCTCGTGCTTAGTCACTGCCAGATGAACGATGTGCCGCACCTGTCAGTTGAACCACCAGGAAAGGTGAACTGGATGGCCCAGGGTGTCGCTCACGCCGATCTGGTCAACACGGTCAGTGTCACCTATGCACGGGAGATCCTGTCGACCGATTTCGCGGGCGACCTGGGGCCCCTGCTACAGGAGCGGCACGACCGGGTTTTCGGCATTCTCAGCGGCATTGATACTGAGCTGTGGGATCCGGAAACTGATTCGTTGCTGCCTCAGACCTTTGGGCTTGGAAACCTGAACCTGCGGGCGGTCAACAAGACTGCACTCCAACGCGAACTGCGGCTGCCAGTAGGCATGGACACGCCTCTGATGGGCGTGGTTACCCGGCTCGATCCGATGAAGGGCCTGAGGTTGCTTGCACAGGCACTGGACCGGCTGGTGGAAGTACGCGATATGCAGTTCGTGCTGTTGGGTACGGGGGATGAGGACCTGGCGCGGATGTATCAGGACCTGCAGGCTAAGTACCCACGATCGGTTCGTGCGTTGATCCGTTTTGATGAGCGGATCGCGCGACGGATCTATGGCGGCGTCGATCTGTTCCTGATGCCGAGTCTGCAGGAGTCGGTGAGCGTTGGCCTGATGACGGCGATGCGCTATGGTGCCGTTCCGGTAGTCCGCGCGACCGGTGGGTTGAGTGAGACGGTAGTGGATGCAGACGTGGACCCGGAACGCGGCACTGGTTTTAGTTTTCGGGACTACACCGCGGACAGTCTGACTGAGGCTCTCGAACGCGCTCTTGCAGCCTACGATGATGAAGCGCGCTGGGTTGAGCTTCAGCGACGTTCTATGGCGAGGGACTTCTCGTGGGACGCGTCTGCACGGGCCTACCTGGATCTGTACCATCGGGCGCGGCGCCTGCGCGTGCGCAGTTGATCTGCGACCTTTGCTGATCAGCGCAGCTTTGCAGAGGGCTGCGCTGTTTCTTGTACGGATCCTGACGATTTAAGGAAGAGACTGGTGATCTGATCATGGCGAACAGCGACAAGCCCCTGCTCTGTGTTCACGGGCATTTCTACCAGCCACCGCGGGACGATCCCTTCACAGGTGAATACCGACGAGAGCCGTCGGCGGCCCCGTATGCCAACTGGAACGAGCGTATTACTGCGGAGTGTTACTCGCCAAACGCAGATGCCGGCAACTATGGGCGGATCAGTTTCAACCTGGGCGGCACATTGGCACGTTGGATGGATCGCCACGCACACGAGACATACCTGCGCATCGTAGAGGCCGTTCAAGGAAACGTGGCTAATGGTGGCGTCAGCAATGCGATCGCGCAGTCGGTGCACCACACGATTCTTCCCTTGGCACGTGGTCGCGACAAGCGCTGTCAGATTCGCTGGGGTATTGAGAGCTTTCGGTACCGGTTTGGGCATCTACCTGCCGGCATGTGGCTTCCGGAGATGGCCGTCGATCGCGAGACGCTCGATATCGCCGCCCAGCTTGGGATGGCGTTCGTCATCCTCTCGGAGGAGCAGGTTGTCGGCGATCTATCGCAAGGCGCCGGACCCTATCGTGTACGGCTGCCGGGCAACCGCTCGATCGCTGTGTTTGTGCGGGATCGTGCGCTATCCGATTTCCTTTCCTTCCAGATGCCTTCACCAGCGCATGTCCGCGACTGGATCAACGGGGTCATGTCTGGGCGTCCCAAGGGCTCGTTGTCGCTTGTGGCAACGGATGGCGAGACCTTTGGCCATCATCATCGGCAGGGCATCGCTGTGCTCCAAGCCCTGACCGAGATCCAGGGGGACGCTCCGTACCGGGCGACGACGTTGGGAGAGCACCTGCGGCGTGCGGCGCCGACGATTGATGTAGACGTCCGCGACAACACAGCCTGGAGTTGCAGTCACGACTTAGGCCGGTGGGCCACAGGCTGCCCGTGTACGCGCGGTTGTGGGCATTGGAAGGGCGCGCTGCGTCGCGCCCTGGATAACCTGTCTCGAGATATCGATGAGGTCTACGCGGATGCTGCTCGCCGCCGCGATGTCGCGCCCTGGCGGCTACGCGACGATTACATTCGCGTCCTTTTGGGAGAGGTCGATCGCCATGAGTTCCTGGCCGACCACTACCTGGCACATCTGTCGGAAGAAGCGCAGCGGCAGCTGCTCAGCTTACTCGAAGCTCAGGTCTTCCGACAGCGAATGTTCGTGAGCTGTGCGTTCTTCTTCGAGGATCTCGAGCGCATCGAGCCGCGTTACGCGATTGCCAATGCAGTGCAGGCCATCGCATTGGTCTACTACGCTACAGGAGATGACTTGACGCGCGCGTTCCGACGCGACTTGAGCATCACGCGCAGCCCGCACACCGGTCGCAGCGGTGCGGACATTGCCGACGAGTTGCTCGCCGAGGCGAGGTTCGGGGCGAGTGGCTTGGGAGGGGACATGGAACTCAGCCGACCCTGGGGGGTGCGATGAGCATACTCGGAACTAACGGTGCTTCGCGTAGTCATAACAGCCGTTGGATGGCCGCGGCACTTCTTGCTGTCTCTGACTGAAAATTGGCTATGCGAAAACAGCCCATTTCGCTACTCTGGTTTGGCTTGAGCATTTTGGGTGTGTTGATTGCTGCGTCTGCAGTTCGGTTCTACGGACTGAATTGGGATGAGGATCAACACCTGCATCCGGACGAACGTTATCTGACCATGGTCGTGAGCGCCGTGCGCTTTCCCGGAGAAGCCGACGGAGTAGGGGAGAAGCCTGCCTGCGAAAGCCTGGGGAGTTGTGCGCGGCTCTACTGGAATACGGCCACGTCGCCCCTTAACCCCGGGAACTACCAAGGTTTCGAGAACTATGTCTATGGAACCTTTCCGCTGTTCACCACGCGTGCCGTGGCGCGGTGGGTTGACAATCTGGCATGTGTGGAGCCGTCGGGCACCTGGCTGGGCAGGGGGCTGCATGCTCTGCTCACCAGCGGCGATGAAGCGTGCCATGCGGGTTTCTACACTGGCTACGGGGGCATTCACCTGGTGGGACGTGCGTTATCGGCAGGGGCCGATCTTGCGAGCCTGATCGGGATTGTTGCTGTCGGCTACGTTGTCTATGGCAAGCGCACAGCGGCACTGACTGGGTTGCTCTATGCTTTCACGGTCCTGCCGATCCAACACGCGCACTTCTTTGTGGTCGACAGTTTTGCCACCGTATTCGTGATTTGGGCGCTGTTGTTCTGTGCTCTGTCGTTGCGCTCTCACAGGCTCTGTTTGCTCCCCTTCGCCGGCTTGATGACGGGACTGGCGATGGCTTCGAAAGTCAGCGTCTGGCCGCTAGCCCTGATCGTGACACTTGCAGCTGTCTTCCGCCGCGGCGAGGGTGGGGGGCCGTACCGGCTACGGGTCTCAGGTGTTGCCCTTGTGGCGTTGGCGAGCTCCGGGCTTCTGGCCGCACTGGCTTTTCGGAGTGCCCAGCCCTACGCGTTCTCCGGGCCCGGCTTTTTCGGGATCACCATCAATCCAACATGGCTTGCCACGATGCGCGAGATCGGCGAACTAATGCGGGGTGTGCGTGACGTCCCGTTTGGACATCAGTGGACCGCCAGAACGCCGATCGTGTTCCCGTGGCGCAACATGGTCGTGTGGGGGATGGGCATCCCCCTGGGCCTTTTCGCGTGGATTGGTTGGGCTGTGATGGGTTGGCGGATCATCGCCAAACGCGACTATCGGCATGCTCTGCTGTGGACCTGGGCAACGCTGTTCTTCGCCTATCAGGCCACGCAATGGGTGAAGTCAATGCGCTACCTGTTGCCGGTGTACCCTGTGTTTGCGCTGTTCGCCGGCTGGCTGGGTGCGCGGCTCGTTCGTTGGGCAAGCCGGTGGGTGCATGCGGCTGCTTTATGGCGTGAGGTGGCTGCGACCGTGCTTAGGGCGATTCCGGCCTTGGTCGCCGTAGGCACAGCGCTGTGGAGCTGGGCTTTCCTCTCTATCTATCGGCAGCCGGTGACCCGCATCGCAGCCTCGCGCTGGATACTCGAAAACATCCCCACCGCGGTCGTGCTGCATACCGCAGATGGCAGTCAGGTCAGCGTCCCTGCGGATCCAGAAGCGCTGAGTCTTCAACGCGATCTTGATACAAGCATCTCGTTAGTATTGACGAATGAAGCGG
>JAXDDO010000008.1:0-78628 GCA_034676805.1 Anaerolineae bacterium
TGACAGGTGCACAAGTCTCGGGTATCGTTGTCATAGAGCGGCCTCGTTGTAGCTGAGTGTTATCCAACCCTAGCTTACATCGAGTCCGCTCTTCCCTCAACTTTCCACCGACTTGTATACACTACCCCACCTACCGCAAGCCGACGATCGACTCGCCACCATCGACCGGTATGACGGCTCCGGAGATCCATGTGAGGCGCGGATCTGCTAGCACCACGAGCGCCTGTGCCACATCCTCGGGCGTCGTAAGCCGGCCCGCCGGGTGATAGGTCAGCACCTGCTCGACAATCCTTTCGTTACCGGGAATCACGCGTAACGCGGGAGTATCGGCTACCCCAGGCATCAGGCAGTTCACGGCGATCCCCTGAGGCGCAAGCTCCAACGCCAACTGCCGGGTATGCGCCTCCAGTGCAGCCTTGGCGGCCGATACCGGCCCATAGTACGGAGTTGCCCGTTGGGAACCGATACTCGAAATCGCGTAGGCCCGGCTGCCCTGACGAAGCAAACCGGCGCGTACGAGATCCTGGATCCAATAGGCGAAGCTATGCGCCATCACGCGCAGCGTCATCTCCATTTGGCTCTCAGACACAGCGGCGCTCGCATCCTCGGCAACATAGGGTCGCAGACTGCCAAACGCCAACGTGTGAACCAGCAGATGAACCGCTTCTTGGTGATCGGCGGCAAGCGTGTCGGCCATGGCCGCTACCACACGCGCCCGTTTCTGCGCGTCGGCTGCATTCACATTGAAGAAGACCGCGCGGCTCCCCGATGCCTCGATAGCGGCCATGACGGCCTCGGCCCGCGGTAGACTACGGCGGGGGTCCAGATGTACCCCAAAGATGTGCATCCCTTCGCGCGCCAGAGCACACGCAGTCGCTGCGCCGAACCCGCTGGACGCACCCAAGATCAGAGCCCAGCGTCCCGCCAACGATCGCTCACACGTTTCCATATGCGCTCCTCCGGCTCGATACCCGGCCCACAAAACGCAAGCCTGACAGTGCCAATGCTCTGCCAGGCTCGTGCCTCACACTACGATCGGTACACGGACTAGAAAGGGTCAAACGTCGAAGTCCGATCCGCTATAGAAGTCGCCCCCAGGTCCCTCTCCGGCCAGATCCGGCATCTCCTTCTCGATCTGCTCGGGATCCTGTCCGGCTTCCAGCCGATCAACGACCTCTTCGAACTCAGGTCCCAACTCTCCAGCCTCGTCACCGACCTCACTCATCATCTTGCGCATGAACCTACCCATGCTCTTGGGATCATTCTCATCGATATCACCCCAGGCGGACGGATCAGCGAGATCCTCAAGGCGGCTGTCCTCAGAGCGGATGACCCTTACGCGAGACACCAGCCGGTTCACCTTGTCACTGCCGCAGCGTTTGCAGACTACGTTTTCCTCACTGACCTCAGCGAAGGAACGCCACAGCACCGAGAAACGACGACCGCAGCTACTGCAACGGTATTCGTAGATCGGCATACTCCCCTCATCCCCCAACTGTGGTATAGTTAGGCCTGCTTGCCCCAAAACCGGTTTCCATTATACCGACAATCTCTGCCAGGAGCAAACTGATGAGCGAGGATGTCGTAGTCGATCCCTACAACCCACCGGACTACCCACTGCTGGTGGTCATTTCGGGCCCCTCCGGCGTCGGCAAGGACAGCCTCGTCGAGCGAATGAAGGCGCGCGGCGCGGACTTCCACTTCGTAGTGACGGCCACCTCACGCCCCCCCCGCCAGGGTGAAGTCCACGGTGTGGATTACCTCTTCGTCTCCACCGCCGAGTTCGAGCGCATGGTCGAGGCCAATGACCTTCTCGAGTATGCGCTGGTCTACGGGCAGTACAAGGGCATCCCGAAATCACAGGTGCGCGATGCGATGGCCAGTGGCAAGGATGTGGTGATGCGCCTCGATGTCCAGGGCGCGGCTACGATCAAACGCCTCATCCCCGACGCGATCCTGGTCTTCTTGACTGCAGGATCAGAGGAAGAGCTTGTCGAGCGTCTCAAGCGACGGAGGACAGAATCAGACGTCCAGCTTCAGCAACGCATCGAGACCGCACGTCACGAGTTGGAACGGATCGGGGAGTTCGATTATGTTGTGATCAACCGCACGTGTGAACTGGACGGAGCAGTTGACCAAGTCCTCACGATTATCCGAGCTGAACACCACCGCGTTCATCCGCGCCAGGCCTTCCTCGCATGACCGACCAGTCCGAGCCTGCCCTGATCCCAACGCCGCAGCCGGTGCGGCTCCCTCGGTTCCCCGCGCGGGTCGCCTATGCGATGATTGCGATCAACGTACTCGTGTTCGCACTCGATTGGCTTGTTGGTCGGAGGATCGCCTACGCCGGGGCCTTGGTGCCGGCATTGGTTATCGTCTACGGGGAATGGTGGCGGCTCATCACTGCCGGCTTCCTTCATGCGAACCTGACCCATATCGCTCTGAACGCCTATGCCGTCTATGGGCTGGGCAGGTTGATGGAGCGATTCTTCGGCCCGGCGCGATTCATGATCGTCTACGGGCTGGCCCTGCTGGGGTCTAGCGTGCTCGTCACGCTCTTCTCGGCATTCGGAACCCCCACTGTCGGAGCTTCAGGCGCCATCATGGGAGTGCTGGGCGCTCTGCTCGTCTACTTCTGGCACTACCGCGACTGGCTGGTAGCAGGGCGCAGCTACCTGGGCGAGCTCGCCCGTATGGCCCTGATCAATGTGGGGATTGGCCTACTGCCGGGGATCAGTTGGTGGGGACACCTGGGCGGTCTGCTTGCCGGAGCTGCGGTCGGCCTTGCCTTGCTGCCTCGCTACCGCTATCGCCGTGACCTGCCAGCGCAACTGGAGCTGAGCGGACTGGGCTCCCGAGACTGGCTGGCCGTGGGCCTGGTCGCGGTTGTGGAGATCGTTCTACTGGGACTGGCTCTTTGGACACGGGTCGGCTGAGGGCAACCGTGGCAGAACCCATCGAGTTGCGAATCGGCGATGTCGTGGAGATGCGCAAGGCACACCCTTGTGGGGGAAAGACCTGGCGCATCCTGCGAGTGGGATTGGACATCGGCATCGAGTGCTTGACGTGCCGGCGCTACGTCCTCGTACCGAGGCGACGCTTCGAGGCACGCGTCAAGCGCTTTCTGGATCGAGGGGCGCCACCCTCCAACGGTGAAGCAGGGGAAGAGCGATGACAGAAGTCCTGTCGTGGCTCGAGGCGAGACAACCAAGACGCACTGCCAACCGGTTTCTCTTCCTGTTCTCCGATACCGGCGGAGGACATCGCGCTTCGGCCCAGGCCGTCAAAGGGGAGATGGAGCGGCTCTACGGCCGCGCGGCCCGGGTTGAGATGGTGGACATCTTCGTCGAGGTAGGGCGGTGGCCGTTCCGGAGATTCCCGGATTGGTATCCAGCGTTCGTGGGGTTGAACGGCATTCCCTGGGGTGTCGGCTTCCACCTCTCCGACGGGGTGGAGGTCATGAAGGCTATGTCAAGGTTGGTCTGGCCCTACGCCCGTACGGCGCTGTGCCATCTCCTTCAACAACACCCCGCGGATGTGATCGCGTCGTTCCACCCCGTGCCCAACTACGCGGTCGCACTGGCCCTGCGCCATATGCGATGGCGCACGCCGCTGGTAATCGTGGCTGTAGACCTCGTCACAGTCCACGCGGGCTGGTTCGTGCCCGGCGCCGACGCCTATCTGGTACCCACTCAGGCAGCCAAGGCGCGCGCGTTACATTGGGGCGTTCCCGAGCGTCTCATCCGCGTCGCAGGTATGCCCACCCGTCGAGGTTTCCTCTCAGCGATCAACCTAGCGAAGCATGAGGCGCGAGCCAGAGTTCACCTTCCTCAAGATAGACCTGTAGTGCTGCTCGTGGGTGGGGGCGACGGAATGGGCCCGCTCGCCCAAGTAGTGCGCGCGCTGGCACGCCGCCGCCCAGAGGCCCATCTGGTGGTTATCACGGGTCGAAACCGGGCGCTCTACCAGGAGCTGCAGCAGACCGACTTACCCATGAAGGTCCAGCTCGAGGGATTCGTCACTGAAATGGAAGTCTGGATGCGCGCTGCGGACATCCTCGTGACCAAAGCAGGTCCAAACACGCTTGCAGAGGCCTTCGTGGCGGGGTTGCCGCTCGTTCTCTACGCGGCATTGCCCGGCCAGGAGGAAGGGAACGTCGATCACGTGGTTGCGAGTGGCGCAGGGATCTGGGCACCCCTGCCCTGGCTAGCCGCGAGAGCCGTCATGCGACTCCTCGCAGATTCTGCGATGCGTGAGTCCATGGCCCGTCAGTCCCAGATGCTCGCAAGGCCGCTCGCCACCGAGCAAATCGCGCGGAACCTCTGGATGCTCGCCACCAAACACTCTGCTATGGGCATCGACTATCCAGTTCAGGATGAGCTACACGCCTCACCCTTTGCATCCTCGTAGCCGGCCCTGAGGTGGATCGGCGTGGGCGCCATCAGGCCTTCGGTCCTACGCACCTGGCATGCACGCGCTCCAGAACGCCGGACGTGGCGTGAAAGATGCCCAAAGTTGGCGGCAGGCCACGAAACGGTATAATACACGTTGCGATGGCCGCCTATGAACACCTACCTGCAACGCTTTCTGCACTACCTTAAGTTCGAGCGAGGATACGCGCCCAATACGTTGGTCGCGTACGAGCGCGACCTTGAGCAATTTGTAGGCTTTCTCGAGCAGCAAGGGCTCCCGTCTATGGAGACGCTCGCGCCCGAACAGCTCGACGCGTTCATCTCGGCGCTTCACGCGGCAGGTTATAGATCATCGACGGTTGCGCGGAAGGTGGCAGCTACGCGCGCGTTCCTGAGATTCCTGTATGCTGAAGGCGTGATACAAGCGGAGCTTCTCGATTGGCTTCACCAGCCCAAGATCGAGAAGCGCTTGCCACATACCCTGTCCCGCGAGCAGGCGATGCGGCTGCTCGAGGCGGCATCGAAGGACGACACGCCGTTGAGCTTGCGTGATCGTGCTTTGCTGGAACTGCTCTATGCTACAGGCATGCGTGCAACAGAGGTCATCGGGATCAAGACCGATGATGTCGACCTTGCAGCAGGCAGTGTGCGCTGTAGTGGGAAAGGCGGCAAGGAGCGAATACTTCCGCTATATCCCGAAGTGTTGGCACACCTGCAGCGGTACATGGAACAGGGGCGGCCCAGTCTGGCCCGCGACGCAAGTGAAAAAACGCTCTTCCTGAATAACGTTGGGGGGGGTCTGACGCGCCAGGGGCTATGGTTTCTCGTCCAGTTCTACGCGGAGAGCGCCGGACTTGCCCCCTGGGTCACGCCCCACACCCTGCGTCACACATTCGCTACGCATCTCTTGGAGGGCGGCGCCGAGTTGCGAGAAGTGCAGCAGTTCTTGGGGCATGCTAGCATTACGACGACCCAGATCTACACCGAGGTGTCCAGCCGCCGAAAAAGAGAAGCCTATGACCGTGCGCATCCACGCGCGGGATTCTCGGTTAAGAAAGCGCCCGGCCAGGAAGAGGCAGCAGACACGCGAGAGGAGCATAACGATGGCTGAGTTCGTGACGATGGCGATGATCCGTGAAGCGGCCGCAGCCGTGCGAGAGCACACCGACCTCGTACCTAGCGTCGGGTTGATTCTGGGATCGGGGCTCAATCCGCTGGCAGAGTCTGTGACCGATCCTGTACACATCGCGTTCTCCAAGATCCCCCACTACCCGGTCTCGACCGTGCAGGGACACCAGGGGCGCCTGGTGTTCGGGACGCTTGAAGGCCTGCCTGTGATGGTGATGCAAGGCCGTACGCACTATTACGAAGGTTACAGCATGCCACAGATTGGACTGCCCGTGCGTGTCATGGCCGAGTTGGGCGCACGGACGCTCATCGTAACCAACGCAGCAGGCGGGGTCAACATGACCTATCGAGCTGGCGAGGTCATGATCATCCGCGACCACGTAAACCTGATCGGCATGGCCGGACTCAATCCCCTGAGAGGGCCAAATCTCGACGAGTACGGCCCGCGCTTCCCCAGCATGAACGACGCCTACGATCCCGAACTGCGTGCTCTAGCCCGCGAAGTTGCGATCGAGGCCCAGATCCCGTTCCAGCAAGGCGTCTACATCTGCCTTGCGGGCCCAAGCTTCGAAACGTTGGCGGATGTCCGGTTCCTGCGGGCAATCGGCGTCGACGCTGTAGGTATGTCGACCGTGCCGGAAACCATCGTGGCGCGGCACAGTGGCATGCGCGTTCTCGGGATCTCGGGCATCAGCAACACGTTGATGGGCGAAGAGGGCGCCCCGGCTCCCAACCACGAGGAAGTGCTAGAAGCGGGTAAGGTCCTCGTTCCCCGACTGGAGGCGCTCATTCGCGGTGTCCTGAGAAGGATGTCCTGAGACGTCTATGAGCGTCATTTTGGAGTGGCTGACTCAGCAGGTCCTCTGGATCTCGCTGATTTGCCTGTTCGGCGCATTGGGCTACATCGCAGCAGCGACTGTCGCCAAACGTCGCCGCGACACGTCGCAATTCTCTCTGGAGCGAGAGATCTACCACCAGCGCATGGCTCGCGCGTGGGTGGTCGCGACACTCTTCCTCGCCCTTGCCGGCACCGTGTTCCTTGTGAACATCTTCTGGCTCCCGTCTGTCGATGCCAACGGCTCGGCAACGCCGACCCCCAGGAGTGGGTTGTTTACCCCCACACCTGGTAGCCAGGAAACCGCACTGAGCGCGACGGGCAGCGTTACGACAGCGATCGTGTCCACCCCGGCTTCGGCGGGGACGGCTGTGCCATTGCCGGCCGCGACCTCGGTGTCCGCGGATCAGCTCCAGCCCGACTGCCCGAGCCCGGGGGCGCAGATAACCTTCCCTGTCGCTGGAAGCGATCTCTCGGGGACAGTTGACATCGTAGGCACGGCCAATGTCAATGCGTTCTCCTATTACCGCTACCAAGTCATCTTCCCTGGCTCGGATACACCTACATTCATCGCTCAGTACGACCAGGCCGTCGAGAATGGGCCGCTCAACCGCTGGGTGATATCCGACCCGGCGCGCTATCCCCCTGGCGGTCCCTATCGGTTCCAGTTGGTGGTGGTGGATATTTACGGCAATACAACCACGTGTACCATCCCGGTGAATATCGTATCATCCGAAGAGTAAAGGAGGGATTTGTGCTAATTCGTATTGCGCGAGATGATGATTGGCAGCCATGCCTTGGTATCGACCTAGCCTATGAGACGGACTCTGCGTGGCAGATGAGCGAACGCCAAGAGGGAGGCGAATGGCATACCTCGTTCCGGGAAATCCGGCTGCCCCGGACATTGCGGATCCAACCGACCGACCCGGATGATAACCGGCTGAAGAGCTGGCAGAACCGCGACCAGTTCTGGGTCGCCATTGAACACCGTGAGGTCGTCGGCTTCCTTGGACTCAATGTCGACCAGGCGCGCCATCAGGCACGCATCACCGATCTTGGGGTAGCCCCGGAGTTCCGCCGCCAGGGAGTTGCGACTTCTCTCCTGGCACGCGCGACTGAATGGTGTCTTCGCCAACGCATCCATCAGTTGGTCATCGTCTGCCCGCTCAAAGCCAGCCCCGCCATCGGCTTCGCCACAAAGCACGGTTTCACGTTTTGCGGCTTCCAGGATGCCTATTGGCCGGGACAGGAAGTCGGGCTGTTCTTCAGGCAACGGCTCAGGTGATATCGCTCACTTCGGAACCGCTGGAGCATACAGGCTATGGACTGGATGCACTTTCTTAGCCGGGCTAACGACGTGCTGACGGCTGGCGTCGGCGCCACGGCGTTGGCATTGGCGCTCTACCTGTTCTTCTACAACCGCAGCAGCCGCGTCGCGCGCACGTTCGTGGGACTCCTCGCCTGCGTGCTCGAGGTCTACTTGATGGATCTGCTGCTGACCAACATCGCGAGTCCCGATCACGCCGAGACCCTCCTTCGCGCCCAGTGGATTGGCATTGCCTTCACGCCGCCCCTCTACCTCGAGTTCGTGCGTGCCATCAGGCAGTCGGTATTGCGAGATCACTTTCCCACCTGGTTGCGTCCAGTGAGCTTTACCCTGAGTGGCTTGGTGGCGTTTCTGGCACTCAGTGGTGACCTTGTCGTGCGCAATCACGTCGTGTCAGCCGGAGCCATCCATATGCGCCCGGGCCCGCTCTTCTACCCGTTTGCCGTGCTTTTCGGGCTGGTTGCGCTTTGGGGGTTGCGCGAGACGCTGTCCGCACGAAAGCGTTGCTACACCCATACCGCCCGTCGACGCATGGCCTACCTTTCCATCGGATTCGTCGCACCGGCCATGGGAGTCTTTCCTTATCTGTTGTTGGCCGGCTGGCCGACGGCGATGTCGGGCACCGTGCTGCGGGTCTTCCTTATCGTCGGTAACATTGCCGTGGCTACGATGCTGGTGCTCGTGGCCTACAGCGTCGCCTTCTTCGGCGCCCTTATGCCGAACCGGGTCATCAAACACCGTCTGGTGCGGTTCCTGCTGCGCGGGCCTGTAGCTGCGATCCTGGCGCTCGTCGCCTTTGGCGCTGGCCTGACGCTCGAGCCGCTACTCGGCCTGGCGCAATATACCCTGTCGCTCGTGGCGCTGGCAATCGCCGTCATCCTAGCGCAGTTGGGTGTTGAGCTCGCGAAGCCGCTCATAGACCTACTTCTCTATCGAGCAGGGGCAGCCGAGGTCATGCAGGTCCAGGAGCTTAGCCAACGACTGCTCACCACCGCCGATGTGAAGCAGTTTCTCGAGAACGTGCTTGCCGCTATTTGCGAGCTCATGCACAGCGCCGGAGGATTTCTGGCCATTCTGGAAGATGGGCAGCTCCATTGGGAGATCTGGTGCGATGTTTGGATGTCTCCTGAGGAGATGACCGACATCCCACTGAGCGCAGTCACGCAGATGCGCACTGACGACGACTTTATCCATTGGGACGGGCACTGGATTATCACCCTTAGAGACAAAGCCGGGCAGGATCTCCTTGGCATCGTAGGGCTGCGAACACCGGAAATCGCACCTCCGCTGACCGATGACCTGAAGCAGCGGCTCGACCAACTGCTCGCTCAGGCCTCCGCTGCGCTGGCCGACCGCCGGCTTCAGCAGGTTGTCCTCGAGGCGTTCACCCCCCTGCTTCCCGAGCTTCGCGATATCCAGATGCGCGGCGGGCTAATGCGCTATGACGCTGACTCGGCTGTCGGGTTTTCCATTGCCCAATCTCCCGAGCTCCCACAATGGGTCCATGACGCCCTGGCCCACTACTGGGGTGGTCCCCGGCTGACTGAGAACCCTCTTCTGCAGCTTGAGGTCGTTAGGCAGGCCGCGGCTGACTATGAGGGCAACGTGGTCAAGGGACTGAGGGCCGTGTTGGCCAATGCAATTGAGCGCCTGCGACCCGACGGCGAAAGGAAGTTGACAGCTCCCGAGTGGTTGTTATACAATATCCTTGAGATGAAGTTCCTCCGAGGCCAAAAAGTGCGGCAGGTGGCGCTGCGTCTCGCTGTCAGTGAATCCGACCTCTACCGCAAGCAGCGCATCGCCATAGAGAATCTCGCGCGCATCTTGGTCGATATGGAAAAGGAAGCTCATGGCACTTCGGCTTAGCGGGATATTGTTACAAGGAGCGGCTGAATGGAACATTACACTCCCCCTTATTGTCCCCCTTGCGAGTCATACTGGCAGGCCCTGCTTGACGAAGGTCCGGTAAGCAAGGGTGAAGCACCGGAGATCTGGGAGTGGGTCGAGGCACCGTCCATTCCGTTTGAGATCTGGGACGAGGCTCGGGAGCTACAGCGCCGCCATACGGTCATGGAGCTGGCCATCGACGGGTATAACCGTGGTGGCCTGATTGCCCATTGGAAGGGGGTAGAGTGCTTCATCCCAGCCTCACACTTGATCGCCTATCCCTTCCCTGCCGACCCGGGGGCTCGTGAGACATGCTTCGCCGAATACTCGGGGAAAACACTGCGGCTGTGTCTCATCGAGGTCGAGCCGACCCGGAACCGCATTCTGCTCTCCGAGCGCCAGGTGGCGGAGTGTGAGCTCGAGGAACCGGAATGGCCAGAGTGGCTCTGCACAGGCAGCACATGCGCTGGCGTGGTGACCAGTGTACGGCCATTCGGCGCCTTCGTTGATATCGGCCCACTCGAGGGTATGGTTCACATCTCAGAGATCTCGTGGGGGCGGGTCAGGCATCCACAGGATTTTGTAAAGCCTGGCCAAGAAGTCCGCGTCAAGATTCTCAACGTTGATCTGGAGCATCAACGCGTCGGGCTCAGTCTCAAGCGCCTGCGCGACAATCCGTGGAACTCGGTGCACGACCACTTCACACCAGGTGACGTGGTTGTCGGCTCAATCGCCAGCGTCGAGCGCTTCGGCATCTTCGTCGAGCTACTAGAGGGCATCGAGGGACTGCTGCACATCTCGGAGTTGGGCCCCGCGACGTCCTCCGACAACCTCCACAGCGTCTACAACGCCGGCGAACCCATCACTGTGCGAGTGCTGGATATCACACCGTCAGAGCACCGGATCGCGCTGGCACTCGCCAAGTCAGAAGGGATGTATGCCCACGCGTAAATACTCACGCATGGCCAAGCCGCGTAGTGGCTCGTCCAGAAGCACCCGAGCTTCCGCAACACAGAAGCCTAACACGGACGACTCGTGGGTGGCTCGCGCCGCGCAGTGGCTGCTAGCCTGGGCCACTGGACCGGCGGGCCAACAGATCCTGGCGTTGGTGCTGATCGCACTCGGGTTGGTCACCGCGATTACACTGATTCCCGGTGTGAACTCGGGCGCAGTGGTAGGTGCGTGGGTGCGGTTCCTGGTTTTCTCATTCGGATGGGCCGCTTATCCTATGGCCGCTTTCATCATGGCAGCCGGCCTCTTGTGGCTGCGACATCTCGTACATCGTTCGACAACCTGGCGGTGGCGCCCATTCCTCGGGTTCGAATTGACGCTGCTGGGGCTCCAAACGCTGACCTTCACGATCATCAATCAACACAGTTGGCGCCTGGTCGAGTCAGGCAAGGGGGGCGGCATCATCGGCTGGGCGCTCTACCTCTTCCTGACTGACTACTTCGGCCCTTTGATCACGGGCATCCTGATGGGCTTGGTTGTGGCGCTGGGGCTCGCCTTCACCTTCGACCTCACGCGTAAGGATCTGGAGATCTTCGGCCGCCGGCTGTCGGACATTTGGACGGCTTGGCGGGCCGACCAAGCCGCTCGCGCGGCCGAACGACGCGCAGCCCGGCGCGTCTTGCCCGGTTCGGACACAAGAGCGGTTCACAGCCCCGCCTCAGGTGTCGCCGTATCCCCGATTGCACGCCATACGCCACAGGCGCCCGCGCCCCAGGAGTCCTCACCGGTCAGGGCGAAAGCATCGCCAACCCCGTCCGTCTCACGGCGCCGGAGAGCGAACGCCGCGGTGACGCTGGCGCCCTTGACACTGCTGCAAGAGACGCGCACGATAGGCATGGACCCTGGCGAAGTCGAACGCAAACGCCATCTCATCGAGGAGACGCTGGAGCAGTTCGGCGTCCCGGTCCGGGTCTCAGCCAGCGATGTCCGTACCGGCCCCACCGTAACCCAGTTCGGCGTCTCGCCTGGCTATATTAGCCGAGGCGACGATGATGAGCACCAGCGCAAGGTACGGGTCAGCCAGATTGCCACGTTGGCCGACGACCTGGCGCTCGCTCTGGCTGCCCGCTCCTTGCGTGTTGAGGCCCCCGTGCCGGGCCGGGCCGTTGTGGGCATCGAAGTACCCAATGCAGAGACCAGCCTGGTAGGACTGCGGGCCGTGCTCGAGAGCGACGCGTTCCGCAGATGTGGGAAGCCGCTCTGCTTTGCACTCGGGCTTGATGTTGCCGGAACGCCCTGCGTTGCCGATCTCTCGCGTATGCCTCACTTGCTGGTAGCCGGTACGACCGGTAGCGGCAAGTCCGTCTTCGTCAAGGCCCTGGCTGCCAGCCTGGTGATGAACAACACACCCGAAGACCTCCGCCTCATCGCCATCGACCCCAAGATCGTCGAGCTTAGCCACCTCAACGGCCTACCCCACCTCCTCGGAAGCACCGAGACCGATCTTGACCGCTCACTTCGGGTCCTGCGATGGGTGGCCCACGAGATGGACGAGCGCTACAAACTCTTCGCCAAAGCCGTGGCACGCAATCTTGACGACTATAACGCGAGACTGGCCCGGCGGCGCTCCAGCTCAGATGGCGAGCACGACGAGCAGCCCCTCCCGCGCATCGTCGTGCTCATCGATGAACTGGCGGACCTGATGATGTCGGAGCCGGAGGAAACAGAGCGTACCCTTACACGGATAGCCCAAATGGCCCGGGCCACGGGCATCCATCTGGTGGTCGCCACGCAACGCCCCAGCACCGATGTCGTCACAGGCCTCATCAAGGCCAACTTCCCTGCGCGAGTAAGCTTCGCCACAGCCAGCAACGTCGATTCCAGGGTCATCCTTGATTCTCCAGGCGCCGAGAACCTGCTAGGGCAAGGCGATATGCTCTTTCTCCCTCCCGACGCGGCATCACCGGTTCGTATCCAGGGATGCTACATCTCAGATGAGGAGCTGGAGGGCATCATCAAGTTCTGGCAGGAGGAAGCGGGGGCCACTCCGGCCCAAGCTCCCTGGGACGCCGTCGCTGACGCACGGGGCCCGGAGCAGTGGCGAATCGAGGGTCTGGACGAGGACGCTGACCTGCTGGAGCAGGCTATCGCCTACGTCAAAGACCACGAGAAGATCAGCACTTCCGGAATCC
Organism: Anaerolineae bacterium; assembly: GCA_034676805.1. GTDB lineage: Bacteria > Chloroflexota > Anaerolineae > B4-G1 > SLSP01 > PWVB01. The sequence goes on from JAXDDO010000008.1 coordinate 12,733, forward strand.
AGCGGCGCCTGCGCATCAGCTATCCGCGAGCCGCACGCTTGATGGAGCAGATGGAGGAGATGGGGCTCGTCGGTCCCCAGGTTGCCGCAGGCCGCAAGCGCCGCGTGATCCTGGGTGGCGACGAAGACGAGTAGAGCTAGCCCGAATCCCCCCCATGGCCCCGGCCTTGCGATCGCGGTAGCCCCGCCAGAAATCAGGATGATGCGCGCTGCCGTCGCAAGTTCACGGGGTAACGACTGCGCAGCCTGTCGCCCTCACGTTTGGACCAGCCTAGCGGAAACCCATCAACGGTCGTCAACACAAACCCCGGTTCGCCCGGACTGAGCCACGCGCTTCCATCCAGGTAGCGGGATACGTGGGGGTCGTCAGGTGCAAGTCGAATGTGACACGCGACATCTTCGATGCGCAGCGCCATCGCCAACGCATGATCAGGGTAGATCTTGCCGTGCCGCTGCGTCGCGACCCACCACCCCGGTCGCAGTACGGGAACGCGTGACCATAGCGGCGGCGCCATCGGCGTGATGTAACAGTGGTCATCGCCCGTGAGCACGAGACCCGCTTCAGGTGGCTCGAAAGTCAGAGCTTCACCCAGCGTCTTTTCATAGAGGCGCAGAACACGTCCCGGAATGTCACGGCCCGCCCACTGCTCAGGAAGATCGTCGGGGGGGTCGCCGGTGCGACGCAGCAAGGCATAGAAGTGGCCGTGTCCGGGGCTCTTATGGGGCCAGAAACGGCCTGTCCGCACCAAGTCCGGCGGCGCCCCAATCCATTCGGGGTGCCCGCGCTCCAGATGCGGCAGATCGGGAAGATCCAACAACGCGAAATCCGGGTGCGTGTCCAGAAACTTCGCAATCACACCCTCATTTTCCTCAGGCGCATAGGTACACGTTCCGTAGAGGATCCGACCACCGGGCCGAACCAGCGGGGCGCCCTGCTCGAGAATATTCTGCTGCCGCCACGCATACTCCGCAACTGCGGCGAGGCTCCACTCTTTCAACGCGCGACGGTCGCGCGAGAACATGCCCTCGCCAGAACAGGGGGCGTCGATGAGCATCGCATCAAAGAGGCCACGCCAAGCCTGGGCCAACTGGTCAGCGCCGGCGTTCGTGACCAGCGCGTTGGTGACCCCCATCCGTTCAAGATTCATCGCCAGCACGGTGGCCCGGCTGCGAGATGTCTCATTGGCGACCAGCACGCCCTGCCCGCTCATACGCGCCCCGATGTGCGTCGCTTTCCCGCCCGGAGCAGCGGCCAAGTCCAAAACCCATTCGCCAGGTTGGGGATCCAGCAAGACCGCAGCCGCCATCGCGGAAGGGTCCTGGCCGTAGTAGACGCCAGCCGTATGGTATGGATGCGTCCCTATGGCCGCATCTTCCTGAAGCCACAAACCTTCGGGACACCAGGGAACCGGCTCGACCTCCCAAGGCAACTGCGCCCTGAGCGCTTCCAGCGGGCCACGGAGCGGGTTGAGGCGCAATCCCTGGTCGCGCTTGGCAAGCGCAGCCAGAAAAGCCTGCGCCTCATCGCCCAGCCACGCCTCCATGCGGGCAACGAAATCCTGAGGCCAGGCGACGGCGGAGCCAGCATTGATCACCATGGTCTCGACTCACCGCTGGCCAATCCAGGCATACCGATCACGCCGGTATCAGGGCTCACTCTTTTTCGTAGGGGACCCCATCCGCAGCCGGCGCGCGCGACTGCCCTACCACCCCGGCCAGCACGACCATCGTCACAAGGTACGGCGCCATCAGCAGGAACTGGGATGGAATGGGAACCGCTAGGATCGCCAGACGCGTCTGGAGAGAATCAGCAAAGCCGAAAATCAGCGAAGAGCCGAGCGCACCTACGGGGTTCCACTTTCCGAAGATCATCGCGGCCAGGCCAATGAACCCTTTGCCGGCCGTCATCAACTCGTCAAACCGCGCCACGGAACTCAGGACCAGGTAGGCTCCCCCGAGCCCGGCGACCACGCCACCAAGGAGCACGTTGATGTAGCGTATCTTGAAGACATTCACGCCAAGGGTATCCGCGGCTTGGGGATGCTCGCCCACGGCGCGGGTGCGCAGTCCCCACCGGGTGTAGTACAACATCACCTGAATGAGCACCACAAGGATCATCGTGAGGTACACCGGCACGGTATGGTTGAAGACTGCCGGACCTATGATCGGAATCCGCGACAACAGAGGAACAGGTACCGGGCGGAAAGTGGGGGGGCTGTTAAGCGACCCACTCTGAAGATACCGGGAACTAAGGTAGCTGGTCAGCCCGGTAGCCAGGATGTTGATGGCGGTACCTGCGATGACCTGGTCGACCTTATAGCGGATGGCGAGGATCGCGAGCAACCCGGCCATCAGCGCTCCTCCCAGCATAGCGCCAAAAAGCCCGGCCCACACACTACGCCCGAGACTGCCGGTCACCGCCGATAGGAATGCCCCCATCAACATCATACCCTCGATGCCGATGTTGATGACGCCCGATCGCTCGCACATCACGCCACTCAGGGCCGCCAACGTGATAGGGATGGCGCGCAGCAGAGATGACCGGGCCATACCGGTGAGGTTCATCGACTGGCCACGGGCGGCCCATGTCAGGAAAGCCACCACGAAGAAGCCAGCCACGATCCCCAGCACCACATTGACGTGCTCAAAGCCCTTGGCGAGCTGCCAGGCTCCCGCGAAGGCACAGAGCGCAGCCATCAGATAGAGACCGAAGCGTGTAGCGAAGACCAGATTGCCGATGACAAAACTCTCGCTCCGCGCTTCCGAAAACGCGAAGGTGGTCTTCTGGCCTTGCTCGACTCCGGGTGTGAACAGGATCAGAATGGCCAGTGCAAAGAGCAGGAAGAGAACGCCCATAGTGATTGCCCGACGGCGTGCCTTGCTGGCGGTCTTCATCACGGTCATTGGTCACTCCTCATCTTCCGCCGGGGAGCCACCGTCTAGCCCCAACCCCGTGTCAAGGTGAGCATCTCACCTTTGACGGGCTGGCGCAGGCGGTAGATCATCCGGATGATCTCGGGTGCAGCAATGAACACGATTATCAAGCCCTGTAGGACCGACGTGATATCGATAGGCACGCGCGCGATCCCTTGCATATTGCGGGCTCCGGCACGCAGTGCACCGAAGAGCAATGACGCGAGAACCACGCCCCCCGGGTGACTTTTGCCCAGGAGCGCCAGGGCGATGGCGTCGAACCCGTAGCCGGAGTAGAAGGCATTGGGCATAAAGTGCAGCACGCCCAGGATATCGGTCGCAGCCGAAAGCCCGGCCAGGGCGCCACTGATCGCCATCGTGACAAGGATCGTACGCGGTACGTTCATACCGGCATAGCGAGCGGCGCGGGGGTTCAAGCCCACCGTGCGTATCTCGTAACCCAGCGTCGTCTTGTAAAGGAGCCACCAGACGAGCCAGGCCACCGCCAACGCCAACACAATCCCTAAGTTGACACGCAGGTCAATGCGATTGGGGAAGAACTGGGGGAGATAGGCGCTTGGCTGGATGTCAGGGCTGACAGGTCGTCCATCTCCACGCGCCATCGGTCCGCCAACGTCCAACATGAACTCAGCCAGACGGAAAGCGATGTAGTTCATCATAATCGTGTTGATGACCTCGTGAGCCCCCGTCTTGCCCTTCAGATAGCCGGGAATCGCGGCCCACAGTGCGCCGCCCACCATGCCCGCAAGCAATGCGAGCGGCAGGTGGATGATCTGGGGCACGCCCCGCAGACTGTAGCCCACGAAGACGCTCGTCAGACCGGCAACAAAGTACTGGCCTTCGGCACCGATGTTGAAAAGGCCCCCTTGAAAACCAAAGGCCACAGCCAGTCCCGCGAAGATATACGGCGTCGCGATTCGCAGTGTTTCAGTGATTGGGTAGATCGCACGCAAGATCTGCGTCGAGCTTCCGCTGAAGATAGCCCGAACGATCTGCACAGGATTTCCAAAGGCCCCCACGTAGAAGGCACCATAGGCCCTGCCGATGACCAAGAAGGCGCGTACGATGCCCTGGCCAATCCCATCTCGAAAAGCTTCGTAGACTGACTCATCGGTGATAGCAATGAACAACGCTCCAATGATCAGAGCCGTGATGATCGCCATGGCAGGTAGGACCAGCCCCCGGAACCGGCCCCGGCGACCTGCCTGCGACGGCCCGCCCTCAGGGGCCTCGCCTGTCTCACCCTGGTGTTCTTGTGCGTTTCCGGTCCTGGGGTCTTCTACTTCCTGGTTGCCCATAGTTGTTCTCTCCGCTCTGGTTGGTGGTGAGGACATGAGCTTGTCTATACCGGGTCGCCATTCACTCAGACTGTGCTTGGCGCAGACTTGGGGCTCTCAGCAGGATGGCTGGCAATACCGGCCATCAGCAAGCCGATTTCCTCTTTTGTGGCCTCGCCAGCTGGCAGCGTCCCCATGATCTTCCCCTCGTACATAACGATCACCCGATCTGCCACCGAAAGGATCTCGTCCAGTTCGGCTGAGATCATCAGGACTGCCGCTCCTTCGTCGCGTTTGCGAACCAGTTGCGCGTGGATGTACTCGATTGACCCTACATCCAAGCCCCGCGTCGGCTGAGAAGCTACAGTGAACTTCACAGGCCGGCTGAGTTCGCGTGCTACGATGACCTTCTGCTGATTACCGCCCGAGAGACTGCCAACCGGTGTCGCGATACTCGGGGTTCGCACATCGTACTCTCTGACCAACCGTTCCGCACGATCTGCGATTGCCCCCTCCTCCAGGACCAGTCCCTTCGCAACTGGGGGCAGATAGTATGTGTTGAGTATCAGGTTATCGGCAACCGGGTAGTCCAAGACCAAGCCATCCCGCTGCCGGTCTTCAGGAATGTGAGCCGTACCCACTTCTGTGATCAAGCGGGGCGTGACATTGGTGATATCTTTCCCGACGACCTCCGCCTGACCGCTCTCAACCGTCCGGAGGCCCGTGAGAGCTTCAACCAGTTCAGTCTGGCCGTTACCCTGCACTCCCGCCACCCCTACGATCTCACCTTCGCGCACCTCAAAAGTGACGCCGCGCACGGCCATCTTGTGTTGGTCTCCCCTCACGTAGAGGTCTCGTACGCGGAGCACCACGTCACCCGGCGCTTTGGGCTGCTTGATCACCGATAGGATGACGTCGCGCCCTACCATCATCGCCGCCAGATCCCGCTCATTGCTTTCTTCGGGCGTCGTGGTGCCCACGACCTTGCCGACTCTGAGCACGACGACACGGTCGGAGATCTCGAGGACCTCTTTCAGCTTGTGGGAGATGAAGATCACCGATTTCCCCTGGCTTACCAACGAGCGGATAACGTCGAACAGGCCCTCGACCTCCTGGGGGGTCAACACCGCACTCGGCTCGTCCAGGATCAGGATATCGGCATTGCGGTAAAGCAGCTTAATGATCTCGACGCGTTGTTGGATGCCCACAGGCAGGTCTTCAACAAGGGCATAGGGATCGACGCCCAGCCCGTAACGATCGGAGATCTCGCGGATACGTTGCGCCGCCGCGTCGCGATCTAGAAAGATGCCGTGTTGAATCGACTCCATGCCGAGCATGACGTTCTCGGCAACCGTCAGCACCGGTACCAGCATAAAGTGCTGGTGCACCATACCAATGCCCTGATCGATCGCGTCGTTGGGCTCTTCGATGGAAACCTGCTTGCCGCGGATGTAAATGTCTCCCTCGTCCTGCGCATAAAGGCCGTAGAGGATCTTCATGAGCGTGCTCTTGCCGGCCCCATTTTCACCGAGCAGGCTGAGCACCTGTCCTTCCTCCAACTGCAGGTCGATATGGTCATTGGCGAGTACGCCCGGGAAGCGCTTGGTGATCCCCTTGAGCTCAAGAACCGGCGGCATATCCCCTCCTGTAGCAGTGGCAGGAGAGCGTGCGGCGAGCACGCTCTCCCACCATTCTCGTGCCTTACAGCTAGTTGAGGCCGGCTAGGTAGTCCGCCCAGCCCGTGTTGATCTCACCATCGATGATGGCCTGCTGAAGGTCCTCCAGTTCCTCCTGCACGTCATCAGAGATCGTGCCCGCGGCAACCGAAGCAATCCCAACGCCATCGTTCTCCAGGGTGCCGACGTAGGTGTCGCCCCCGAAGCCTTCGAAATCAGGATCGGATGCAATCTCTACGGTGTCAAAGACGGCGACATCCATGTTCTTCAGCACGCTGGTGAAGACCACAGCAGCATAGTCGGCTGCGCTGACCGTCCAGTCGGTGTCAACGCCGACAATCCACGCATTGCCGGCTTCCAAGACGGCCTGTGCGCTGCCCAGACCGACAGGGCCTGCAACCGGCATGATAATGTCGGCGCCTTCGGCCAGGAACTCTTCCGCGGTCCGGCGGCCATCATCGGTGGATTCGAAGTTCCCCACGAACACACCGGTGTTCTGCGCCGTGTTCCATCCCAGCACCTCCACATTGGTGCCGTGCTGCTGATTGTAGTAGAAGACGCCCTGCTCGAACCCCACCATGAAGATCGAAACTGTCGGGATGTTGATGCCACCGAAGGTCGCGACCCGGCCTGTCTGCGTGGCGGCAGCCGCTGCGTACCCAGCCAGGAAAGCGGCTTCATCTGTCGCGAAGGTCAGCGCACGCACGTTGTCGATGGGCGGGTCGTAGGCGAAGTCAACGATCGCGAAGCTGACGTCTGGGTTGGCTATGGCGAATTCCGCCGTGGCATCGGCTAGCAGGAATCCTACCGTGACGATCAGGCTGTAGCCCTGGTTAATGAACTGGGTGATATTCGGTGCGTAGTCGGTTTGCTGTTGAGACTCGAGATAGTCACCCTGGATCCCGAGCTCCTCCTCAGCCAGTTCGATGCCCGCCCACGAAGTCTGGTTGAAGGATCGGTCATCGATACCCCCGAGGTCGGTGATCATACCCACCTTGTAGTCGCTCCGGTCGGGTTCACCACAGGCCGTGAGCATCAGGGTCGCCAACAACACAAAAACCAACACGCTAGAAAGACGCTTGAGCATAGACTAAACCCTCCTGTAGTTCTGTAATGGGACTTGGGGACCTGAATTCCGATGGTGTGGAACGCAGACGGACACATCGACCAGGATTCTGCAGTACCTAAACCTCCTTTCGCTGGGTCGCGAGTGAGCGCGGCACTTAGGACACTGGGGATCTCAGTGGACCGTGCCCCAATTGTCGACGCAGTCCATGGTCAATTGTACAGCAGATCGCAATACTCACAAAACGCCGCACCGCCGGTTGTTGGGTCACGGTCAGACACAGCATCCGCAGTTACCGGATGCTACAGAGATACCGGACGTCTTTGGCAAGACCAAATCCGGTACCCGCTCCGAACAGACCCCCGACGTTGACCGCAGAGGAAGGGGCTATCCGTGGATCAGGGAACTTGCGCCTCGACCATACCGAGAACCGTCGACGAGTCCGCCTCTTCTTGGAAGACGAGCGTATCGTTCTCGAGATCCACCAGGACTCTGGCGCCTCCGGAAAATCGACCACGGAGGAGTTCAACGCTGAGCGGGCTTTCGACGTGTCGCTGGATCACGCGACGCAGGGGACGCGCACCGAACTGCGGATCGAATCCCTGCTCCGCCAACCACTGCTTGGCTGATTCAGTCAGGGTCACGTCCAGGCCGTGCTCTAGCAGCCGCTCCCTGATCTCCCGCAGTTGCAGCTCGACGATCTGGATGACGTCGTCCGGCATAAGGTTCCTGAAGATGATGATCTCATCAACGCGGTTGATGAATTCGGGACGGAATGTCTCTTTGAGGGCTGAGAGGGTCCTGCGGCGGCTCTGCTCGTCTTCTTCATCCCTGCCCCGGGCAAAACCTAGCGCTCCGCCCCTGCTAATATAGTCGGTACCGACATTGGAGGTCATGATCACGACAGTATTGCGGAAATCGACAGTTCGCCCCTGACCGTCGGTCAAACGGCCCTCGTCGAGAATCTGCAGCAGGGCGTTCCAAACATCAGGGTGGGCCTTCTCGATTTCGTCGAAGAGCACGGCCTGGTAGGGACGCCGCCGCACCGCCTCGGTGAGCTGCCCGCCCTGGTCATACCCGACATAGCCTGGAGGAGCACCGAACAGCCTGGACACAGTGTGTCCCTCGCGATACTCGCTCATGTCCACCCGCAACAATGCGTCTTCGTCATCGAAGAGGAACGCGGCTAACGCCTTAGCCGTCTCCGTCTTGCCTACACCCGATGCGCCCAGGAACACGAAGCTGCCGATTGGGCGACGGGGATCCTTGAGCCCGGCCCGTGCGCGGCGAATGGCATCAGCAATGACGCCTATGGCCTCATCCTGTCCCACGATCCGCTCGTGCAGCGCCTCCTCCATGCGCAACAGCTTATCGGCCTCTTTCTCCATCACCTGATAGATAGGAATCCCTGTCCATACGGACACCACATCAGCGATATCTTCAGCTTCGACGATCTCATCCAACTGGTGCGTATTGAGCCACTCGTCCCGCTTGCGGGTAAACTCCTCTTCGGTCCGCAAGCGCTGAACCTTCGCCTCAGCCGCGCGCTCGTAGTCGCGCAGATTCCCGGCTGATTCCTCCTCAACCCGCAGCCGGTTGATCTCGGCTTCCAGCTGCTTGAGATCCGGAGGCAACGTGAATAGCGTAACGCGCAGCTTCGCGGCCGCCTCGTCCATGACATCGATGGCCTTGTCGGGGAGGTGGCGGTCGGTCACGTAGCGATGTGACAAACGCGCGGCAGCGACCAGCGCATCGTCGCTAATGCGGACTTTGTGATGGGCCTCATAGCGGTCGCGCAAGCCTCGGAGCATCTCGATGGTGTCGTCCACTGAGGGCTCCTCTACGTAGACCGGCGCAAACCGTCGCTCCAGTGCGCCGTCCTTCTCGATGTACTGCCGGTACTCGTCGAGCGTGGTGGCGCCGATGCATTGCAGCACGCCACGCGCAAGGGCAGGCTTGATCATATTGGATGCATCAAGTGCGCCCTGAGCATTTCCGGCGCCGACCACGGTGTGAAGCTCGTCGATGAAGAGGATGTTCTCACCCTCTGAACGCTGAAGCTCCTCGAGTATCGTCTTGAGCCGCTCCTCGAACTCGCCGCGGAACCGGGTGCCGGCGACCAGCGCACCCAAGTCTAGCAGCAGCAGATGCTTGTGCTTGAGGATCTCCGGCACGTCGTCACTGGCGATCTTCTGCGCCAGCCCCTCGACGATCGCCGTCTTGCCGACGCCCGGCTCACCAATGAGAACGGGGTTGTTCTTCGTGCGTCGAACCAAGATCTGGATGACACGCTGAATCTCTTCGTCGCGCCCTATGACAGGATCCAACTTCTGCTCGCGGGCCGACTGGGTAAGATCACGGCTGAACCGTTCCAGCGTGCGGAACCTGGACTCGGCTTGTGGGTTGGTCAAGCGCTGACCACCACGCATCTGTGCGATCGCTTCCTTAACGCGCTCGCGCGTGATGTTGTAATCACTGAGTAGTTTGGACACCGGCGTGTTTTGCTCTTGGGTGATCGCCAGCAGAAGATGCTCGGTGGAGATATACTCATCGTTGAGGGCAGTGGCCTCTTCTTGGCTGAGATCTAGGACGCGCTTGACACGTGGCGTGATAAAGACCTGTTGACCGCCCCGTGCCCCGTAGATCCCCGGGCGCGGGTTGTGTCGCAACTGGCCATCCAGAGCATCAGCCATCTCCAGCGGGTTGGCGCCCAACTCACTCAGCAAGGCCGGCACTGTTCCCTCACCCTGCTGAATCAAAGCGAGTAACAGGTGCTCGACATCCACCTGGCTATGTCCGTATCGGGTCATCAACTCAACGGCACGCTGAGCCGCCTCTTGAGCCCGCTCTGTAAACCTGTCAAAACGCATCATAGACTCTGTTCCTGCCCTTCATCTCGACGCAGGATCGTAGGTCGCGCCGCTGTGGGGCTCCTCGCCATCTCCGGATACGGTGACAGCGAAACAGCCCAAAGCGGCACGGGCCGCGGCCTGCTCGGCCATACGCTTGCTCGCACCGGTGCCCTCGCCGGCCACCTGGTCGCCAACCAGCACCTGTGCCGTGAAAACCTTCGCGTGATCGGGGCCGGCCTCATTCACAATCGTGTATGCCGGGGTTTTGCCCAGCTCGGCCTGCGCCCACTCCTGCAGTCGTGATTTCGCATCGACGTAGGACTCTGCATCGATAATCGCATCGGCTTCTGCGACAAACCATTCCTCGAGCCGTGACCAGACCACCGCCAGCCCCCCATCCAGATACAGGGCGCCCACGACTGCCTCTAGGGAATCGCAGAGGTTCGCGGAGCGCATCCTTCCGCCGCTCTCTTCTTCGCCGCGCCCAACACGTAGAGCTTCGCCCAGCTCAAGTGCTTGGGCCAAGCTTGCCAGACTGGCCGTGCGCACCAGTGTTGCCCGGAGCCGCGTCAGGGGGCCCTCAGGAAAGTCAGGATAGGTGCGATAAAGCCAAGCAGCGACGAGGAAATCCAGCACCGCATCTCCGAGGAACTCCAAGCGCTGGTTATGATGCTCCTCACCTCCCTCTTCCGGATGCTCGTGAGCATATGAGGGATGTGTCAAAGCGAGCTCGAGCAGCGCTGGATCGCGGAACTGGTAGTTCAGATTGCTCTGAACACCCGTCAATAGGTCCGTGCTCATCCACACTCCTCTGTTAGCGATCGTCACACGTACGCATCGCGCCCTTCTGCTCTAGGATTATAGCATACACGGAGGCCCAGAGTAGAGCCCCCATCGGCGACGTTGCGTACGCGCGATGGATGCAAACTCAGACATTGTAGTTCTTCATAATGATCTTCTCGAAAATCGTCGCGGGCAAGAAGCTCTTAACCCACACCGCCAACTTCTCGTAGAAGGGGCCAACGATGTACCGCGGCTTGGGGTTGCGTTGGCGCAGGATGTGCAAGAGCGCCTTTGCCACGACTTCGGGAGGATCGCCACCGACTTCATCAGCTTCGATCTTGGCCAGCGCCCGCTGATACAGTTCCCGGTAGGTCTCGTGGGTTTGTGAGGCCGCAGTGTGCCGGCGATTGGCCGTGAACGGGGTATGGATATCACCCGGTTCCAGGATCGTTACGTGAACGCCGAAAGGCTTGACTTCCATCCTCAGCGCCTCGCTCATGCCCTCGACTGCGAACTTGGTAGCACAGTAGAGTCCTTGATAGGGAAGGCCCATAAGGCCGCCAATCGAGCTGACGTTGACGATCAAGCCGCGTCGTTGCTTGCGCATTGTGGGGAGCACTGCACGACAGACCCGCAGCACGCCGAAAAAGTTCGCCTCGAAGATAGCCTTGGCTTCGTCGATCGACGTGTCCTCCACGGCACCCCCATATCCGAATCCTGCGTTGTTGACCGCAACGTCGATGCGCCCGGTTTCGTCTAGGATCGTCTGAACGCCAGCCGCCACCGACTCGCTGTCATTGATGTCCATCTGGAGCAGCCTAAAGCCACACGCAACTTCATCCGGCGGCTTGCGACTGGTGCCATAGACACGGTAACCCTGCGCGTCGAGCGTCTCCGCGCAGATGCGGCCAATGCCACTACTGGCGCCGGTGATGAGTACAACCTGGGCATCCCGTTCATTCATGGCTGGAGTCCTCTCTTCGACTGTGATTGCGCTCTGTTGCTCGTGGCCACAGCGCCCTTCGGGATAGCTCGGCACTGATGGCCACGGCGGGGATACAGATCCTATCGTACGCAAAGCGCCGATTAGCGCAACTCCTATCGTATACTCGGCGCAGCCACGCCGGGAAGCGGGAAGCGCCGCATCTCGCCCGCGGTCGCACAGGCTGCCGGCTAACCTTCCGTCAGTCACAGTTGACTTTCGGTGTGGATATTTTAAAATATAGATATCAACGTTAATAGTGCATAGGGAGGGACGATGGTCGTTCGAAGGGCTTCTGCGAGGTGGGACGGGGACTTGAGGAGAGGTCAGGGCACGATGCGGTTCGGGAGTGGCGCCTTCGAGGGCGCGTACACCTTTGCATCGCGCTTCGAGAGTGGCACAGGCACAAATCCCGAGGAGCTGATCGGCGCTGCGCAGGCAGGGTGTTTCTCGATGGCATTGAGTGCGGAGCTGGCGAAGGCAGGGTTCTCTCCACAACACATCACCACTGAGGCACGCGTGCATCTTGACCAAGCGGATGGAGGCTACAGGATCACGCGTATCGACCTGATCACATCGGCGGTCGTGCCGGATATTGACGAAGCACGGTTTGCCGAGATCGCTGACCTCGCCAAAGAGGGATGTCCTGTCTCACAGGCGTTGTCGGGCGTCAAGCGAATGTTGGAGGCGAAGCTCGAGCGAGGGTAACCGCCCGCGCCGCGGCCCACCAACGCGGCCCTTGGCGCGGTGCCAGGGGCCGCGCTCTTTCATTCGCGGTCAAAACCCGAAATGTTGCGCGAAACTTTGACACAGCTACCAATCTCGGTAGAATGAGACTATGCAGATCGCAATCAATCTGAACGGTGATCGGCGCGAGCTGGACATCGAGCCCCGGGAGACCCTCTTCCACCTCCTCCGGCGGCTTGGCATTCGCAGTGTCAAGTTCGGGAGCGAAGACGGTGCCGATGGCTACAGCGCCGTCTTGCTCAACGGCAAACTGTGTAACAGTGTTGTTCTGCTGGCGGCGCAGGCCGACGGAGCCGAGATCCTCACGGTGGAGGGACTGCAAAGCCAAAGGCATCTGGGCTGGAATCGCGAGGGCACGTGGCATCCACTCCAGCGCGCCTTCATTGAGACCGGCGCAATCCAGAGCGGCTATGATACCCCAGCCCTGATCCTGGCGGGAAAGGCGCTGCTCGACCGCAACCCCTATCCCACAGAACAGGACGTGCGCGATGCGATCAGCGGCATCGTTTCGCGCGAGACCGGATACGTGAAGCCCGTGGAAGCAATTCTGCGGGCGGCAGCCTATTTGCGAGGCGAGGACCCGGGTCCCATCGGGGGCAATTCTGGCGCCGATCTGTTCCTGATGCCTGAGGAACTGCTGACACCGCCAGCCGAGCCCACCTCCGGTGCGCCGACCAGCGGCGACATTGGGCCGCTCGAGACAGGTGGTTTCCGTCGCGCGGGCGTGCAGACGCGCGTCCGAACCCAGCCTACGGTGTTCGTAACAGCAGAGTCTCAACGATTCGCAGTCGTAGGCCAGCCCCTGCCTAAAGTGGACGCACCCAAGCTCGCGCAAGGGCTGCCCGCCTTTGTCGCGGATTTCGAGCGTCCTGGCATGCTCTACGGTAAGATACTCCATAGCCCCCACGCTCACGCGCGTATCAGGGACATCGATACGCGCAGGGCAGAGAGCCTGCCTGGGGTACGCGCCGTGCTCACCTACAGGAACGTGCCCCGTGTGATGTATTCAACGGCGGGACAATCCTACCCCATTCCGGGGCCACTCGACTATGTGAGCTTCGACAATAAAGTGCGCTATGTTGGGGATCGTGTCGCGGCTGTAGCCGCCGACACGCCGGAGATCGCGGAAGAAGCGCTTGGCTTGATCCACGTGGACTACGAAGTGCTCCCCCCGGTCCTGACAATCGATGAAGCCGCCGGCGACGACGCACCAGTCATTCACGACGAGCCGGACTACGTAGATTTCGGCGAGAGCGATCCCGCACACAACATCGTCGCGCGAGTCAAGATCGACATTGGCGACGTAGACCAGGCATTGGCTGAGGCGGATTTCACCTTCGAGACCACGGTCGAGACCCAGAAGATGAAACACGTGCCGCTCGAGCCGTGGGTGACGTTGACATACTGGGACGAGGACGACCGGTTGGTGATCATCACCTCAACGCAAGTCCCCTTCCACGTCCGTCGTATCTTGGCGCCGGTGCTGGGGCTTCCAGAGGGGCGGATCCGGGTCATCAAACCCCGCATTGGCGCGGGGTTCGGCAACAAACAGGAGATCTATGAGGACATCCCGGCACATCTGACCATTGCCACGGGGCGTCCGGTTCTCCTGGAGCTGACCCGCGAGGAGCAGTTCATCTACACGACTACGCGCCATCCCATGCGTGTTCGTTATCGTATCGGAGTCCAGAGCGACGGGACGCTGGTGGCGCAGGATATGTTCGCCATCAGTGACACCGGCGCCTACGGCGGGCACGGGCTCACGGTATTGGGCAACACCGGCCACAAAACCCTGCCGCTCTACAACACACCGAACATCCGTTTCTGGGGACAGACCTACTACACGACCCTCCCCCGTGCCGGCGCGTATCGGGGATATGGCGTCACACAGGGCGTGATTGCCACTGAGACCCTGATCACGCGCGCGGCGGTCGAGATGGGACGGGATCCCCTCGAGTTCCGGCTGAAGAACATCATTGCCCCGCAGACAGAGAACATCATGAGCAAGGTGTGGAGCGAAGGTCGAGAAGCCAGAGGAGAGATCATCGAAACGAACGCCCTGCGCCAGGCGGCACAGCAGGGCGCCGCCGCCGTAGGGTGGTACACGAAATACGGTAACCCGAGCTGGCACAACGTACCCGGCCAACCTCATCTGCGACGGGGAATTGGCGTTGCCTTCCTCATGCAGGGCTCCGGCATCCCCAATCTGGACATGGCCGCAGCCAGCATCAAGATGAATGACGATGGCTCGTTCAACCTGATGATGGGCGCCACCGACCTGGGAACGGGCTCCGACACTGTGTTGGGACAGATCGCGGCGGAGGTGCTGGGGTGCGCTCTCGATGATCTGATTATCCGCTCGTCCGACACCGACGTCACGCCCTTTGACAAGGGAGCTTACGCATCGAGTACGACCTACATCAGTGGGGGCGCCGTGGCGCGGGCCGCTGAAGAGGTAGCCCGCCAAATCAAAGCGGTCGCAGCCGAAATGGTGGGGGGCACGCTCGACGATTTCGCCCTGAAGGAGGGGCGTGTATGGCGCACTGACGGCTTGAGCCTGACCCTCCGCGACATCGCGCTGCATGCCTTGCACACGCATAACCAGCACCAGATCATGGGCCACGCGTCGTTTGTCAGCCCGGTGAGCCCACCCCCCTTCGCGGCCCAGTTCGCTGAGGTCACCGTGGACATCGAAACCGGGCAGACCGTGGTCGATAACTTGCTGATTGCCCTGGATTCGGGGCAGATCATCAACCCACTCACGGCCAGCGGTCAGGCCGAGGGCGGCATGCACCAAGCGCTCGGCTATGCCCTGACCGAGGAGCTGATCTACGATTCCCGGGGCGTCACCCTGAATCCCCGCCTGGACGACTATCGTGTCTTCAGAGCAGATGAGAGCCCACCGATGGAGACGATCTTTGTCGAGACGTTCGAGAGCTCGCATCCCGTGGGAGCCAAATCGGTTGCAGAAATCGTGGTCAACGGGGTCGCGCCTGCCGTCATCAATGCGATCTACGACGCCACCGGGATTGTAGCGCAGCGAACACCGGTCACTCCGGAGCGATTGTGGCGATTGCTTCAGACTCAGAGAACACAAGTAGGAGCGTTGCCTGAGGGGATCTCGTAGCAGAACGGCTTACAGCAGTACCAAGGGCGGCGCCGGAAGAAGCGCCGCCCTTCGCATAAGGAATGCACAGGAAGGGAAAGAGCGATGGATTGGCACAGATATCACTTACCTGAGGATGCGGCGGCGGTGGTCGCCGGATCTCCCGAGATCATCGTCGCCAGCACGATTCCCGAGTTGGTGAACTTAGCCTGCGGGGGCCCGGGGAGCAATCACTTCGAGGTCACTTACGACGTGCCCGAGCGAGGGGAGACGGTCGAAGCGATCGTCGCGCGGGTCCGAAACGGTGTCTCGGCGAACTACCCCGAACCCTATATGAGACGACGGGATCCTGATTGTCTGGTCATCGCAGATGACAAGCCCACCGACAAGCCGACCTACCGCGAGCGCTATGGCAAGGACTTCGAGGGCGTGCGGAAGGCCACCTTCGATTGGCTGAAATCCATTCCGCTGGTGATGTTCGGGTATGTTGCGGGCCAGAAGGACATGGGGATGGATTCAGTCGTGATCGCGCCGGCAAACGCGGGGTTCTTTGCCCTCAGCCTGGCGCTGCTCCAGGGTATCATCCCCGCCGACGAGATCCCGGACGACTTCGAGCCTGAATCCATCATCTATGTAGCGCCGGTCTTCCGCCACACCCATTTCAGCGGCAAGCAGGTGGTCGTCCATAACCGCTTGGACAGCGTGCACGAGGTCTTCTCCTACAATCTCTATCCCGGTCCAAGCGCAAAGAAGGGCGTGTATGGCATGCTGCTTACCCAGGGAGAACGTGAGGGCTGGGTGACCACGCACTGCTCCACGGTGATGGTTGTGACGCCATACGATAACGTGACAACGATGATGCATGAGGCAGCCAGCGGAGGCGGCAAGAGCGAGTTGCTGGAGCACCTTCAGCGTGAGGAAGATGGTCGGCTGTTGCTGGGGGAGAACTTGCTAACAGGTGAGCGGCGTCACCTGGAGATCCCACGCTCCTGTGAGCTATACCCGGTGACAGATGACATGGCCCTGTGCCACCCGTCCCTGCAGACGGCGACGGGCAAACTCACCGTGACCGATGCAGAGGAAGGCTGGTTCCTGCGCGTCAATCACATCAACCACTACGGCACGGACGTACACTTGGAGCGGATGACCGCAGAGCCCCCGGTACCGCTGCTCTTTCTGAACCTCTATGCCGTGCCCGGCAGCCGGGCCCTGATCTGGGAGCACATCGAGGACGCCCCCGGCAAGCCCTGTCCGAATCCCCGTGTCGTGGTCCCGCGAGCCATTGTCCCCAATATCGTGAACGAGCCGGTCCAGGTCGATATCCGCAGCTATGGCGTGCGAACCCCGCCCTGTACGGAGGACCACCCGACCTACGGTATTATCGGCCTGTTCCATCTCCTGCCGCCGGCCCTGGCCTGGCTGTGGCGGCTGGCCGCACCGCGGGGCCATGCCAACCCGAGCATCATCGACACGGAGGGCATGAGCAGTGAAGGTGTCGGCTCCTACTGGCCTTTTGCGACCGGGCGTCGGGTGGACCAAGCCAACCTTCTTCTGACCCAGTTCCGCGATAACCCCGGTACACGATACGTCCTGTGCCCCAACCAGTTTGTCGGTGTCTGGCGCGTCGGCTTCATGGCAGAATGGATTATGAGAGAGTATCTGGCGCGGCGCGGCGCCGCCAAGTTCAAGCCGGAGCAGATTCGCCCGGCACGCTGCCCGTTGCTGGGATACGCACTCCACCAACTGCAAATCGAGGGGCGGTTCGTCTCGCGGTGGTTCCTGCAGGTCAACACGCAGCCCGAGGTCAACAACACCGGATATGACGCGGGCGCGCGCATCCTGTATGACTTCTTCCGCTCCCAACTGAAGCTCTATCATACCGATGACTTGGACCCTCTTGGAAAGAGGATAATCGAGTGTTGCCTGGACGGCGGCTCAGTCCACGACTACACCATGCTGATCCCGCAGGTAGATCTGTCGGGCTAGACTTGAGGCATAGAACGCGAGACTTCAGCGGTGCCGCCGCTGGGGCTAATGTGCGCTGCGACTGTCGTGGAACGGAGACGGAGATAGAGACCGTTATGCGTACCCCCCGGTCGGGGGTATACTGGTGCCGACCGATCCGACAAAGACACAGGCTAGAGGTCATCTCTGATTGAAAGGAGGAACCAGCTATGCTCAACCGAGCGCTCGAGATCGCACAGATGATGGGCTATGAGGGCATCGACGCTATTCTGGATGCTGTGGGGCGGGGGGAGCTCATCCTGCTCAAAGTTCCCGACGCCCAGCGCCTGGAAGTCTCTCAGTGGATTCGCGAACGGATTCCGGAAGTTCGTGGCGGGGACCGCTCCCTTGCTGATGCACTCGATGACATCGCCGACGGGCTGGATCTGGCCATGGAACTGGAGCGTTATCCAGTTGACACGGACGTCTGTGACATGAATCTGCCGCACGGGTGGCCCAGTTACTGTGACAAGGAAGCCATCTCCTAGCTGGAGTCGTCTCTAGGGAGGCATCTCGGCGGAGAACAGAGTTACGGTGGATGGTCCGTAGGTGAGGGGTGCTATGAAACTACCTGAGCAGCAGATTCGTATCGTTGCAGGAACGCCCATAGAAGCTGGCTCGCAACGTCTGATGCCCTCGGTTCTTGTGCAAGAAGGGCATTGGCGTTGGGGCAACTCCGGTCTGTATCGCTATACACGCTTGCGAGCGGTCTCTGTGGTTGCCGAGAGCGGCGATGCCGCCGAGTGGCACGAGATTCCTGACGTCACAGCACAGATGCTTAGCTCGATGCTGGTCAGTGCAGCGGCCATCGGCGTCGTGGGCATCGTGATTCTCGTCCTCAGCCACCTTCTGCATCGCAGGTGACCTGGTGGAGCACGTTGAGACATAAGTGGAGGCACTATGGAAGCTTTCGAGACCCTCTTCAGTCGCTTGGACACAGTCAGTGAAAAGGTGAGTGTGGATGCCGTCTTCGGCAAGCCCCAGACGTACGGCGATCGCGTTGTGATCCCAGTGGCGGAGATAGCCTATGGGTTCGGAGCCCGAGGAGGCATAGCATCCGCCCCTGGTTGCGCATGCGAAGGCGAGCCCGAATGCGAGTGCGAAGCGGTAGCGGAGGACGATGGCTCGCAGGAGTGGCCAGTTGGCGGTGGGGGTGGCGCCGGGGGCAAGGCTCGGCCAGTTGCCTATATTGAGGTCACCCCTGAAGGAACTCGTGTTCAGCCTATCGTCGACGAACAGCGAATAGCCCTGGCGGGGATTTTACTCGGCGCATGGGCTGTGGGCTGGGTAGGCTTGGTGCTCAAGACGCTGTTTACGCGCCGCGCCTGACCAGGGTCAATGCCCCTGAAGCGCATCGAACGCCCAGACCTGGGACTCGTCTGGTATGAGTTTGACCGGCCGGGCCTACGCAACGGCCTGCTGACTCGCCTGGGGGGCACGAGCCAGGGACCTTTCGCCGGACTCAATCTAGGCAGCACAGTCGGCGACAGTCTGGCCGCTGTCGCTTCCAACCACGCGCGCGTGTTCGCCGCCTTCGGGCTGCGCCGGTCTGACGTTGTGAGCCCACACCAGGTGCACGGACGTCGCGTGGCCGCGGTAAGCGCAGATGATGGCGGAACCGTGATCGCCGAGACTGATGCCTTGATCACCGCACAGCCCGGTCTGGCTTTGCTGCTGCGGTTCGCCGACTGCACGCCGGTTCTCCTATACGATCCGGTGCGCCACGTCGCCGGCTTGGCTCACGCTGGATGGCGCGGTGTCGTTGCCGGTGTGGTCCCCGAGGCGGTCCATGCCCTCACGACGCAGTTCGGGACCGCGCCCGCGGATCTGTGGGCGGGTATCGGGCCCACGATCGGGCACGATCATTACGCCGTCGGCGCCGATGTGGTTGATGCCGTGCGTGCCACACTCCCACCACACTCATCGGTCGCGTCTCGCGTCGGGGAAGAGTGGCATCTCGACCTGCCGGAAGCCGTGAGCGCACAGCTACGTATGGTCGGCGTGACCACGATCGAGCGGAGTGGGTTCTGTACTGCCTGCCGCACCGAAGAATGGTATTCGCACCGCGCCGAAGGCGGCAACACGGGACGCTTCGGAGTTGTGGCCGTGTTGGGTTGAAGCCTGGCCTCCCCAAGAATCGAGCAGTCCCCGCCATTCCTGGTAGGGTAGCTAGAACAGCACGGCCTCTAGGATCAGGGGGCCAAGCCCTCGATCTCGAACGCAAACCCCAACACGGTGAGCAGCACCGATTCGGCACCGGCCGGCACCCCGAACTGAAGCTCGAAGTCCTGATAGTCATCGCCGGGAACCGACCACGGCAGCAGCGGGGTTGAGGCCATCAATGTGGCCCGCCCGCTGCCTGCAGTCAGGCTGACATCACCCTCAGCAACCTGCAGCGTGGATTCCCCATCATTGTAGACCGTGCCTGAAATGACAATCACGTCACGGATCTCATCCAGAAAAGCCTCATACAGCTCCACGTCCGGCTGTGCCGGGCGGGGGCGAGGAGGCTCGAAGTTCACCACCAGACGTGCCTGATCCGTTGAGGTGACGTCGGCGCGGAAAACCCACACCAGCGGCGCCCGGGCAGTCTGCGGAATCACGTATCCGGCGCTACCACGGGCCGATCCTGCAGGCGGGATCAGGAGGCTGAGCAGGCCGTACTGGCCTCGGGCCGTCGCCTCATCGCTGCGGATGTAGCGCTGCCCACTGCCATCTTCCAGGACCATATCGAAGAATGTTGGGTCTATGCTACTCGTGATCGTGTTCGTAACCACGTACTCGACCAGGAAGTACCAGGAACCGGCCTGATCTGGCGTCGCATTCTCAATGATGCCGGCGTCCAGAATCCGCACCGTGAGGCCATCGGCGCCCTGCTCAGTCGACGGTCGGGTGTCTTCAGGCAGATAGCGCGCTTTGACGACCAGACGACTCACACCCTCCCCGCCCACGGTCATCAGTGTCAGCCCCGGCCTGGTCTGCGACAATGCAGAAGTGTCACCAGCATCGACACGCTGGACCTGTGGGGAACCGAACGCGAGCTGTGTTCCATTTTCCAACGTCAGCGTTATTCGGTCGCCGCTGTCCAGATTCGCCAGGAGGGATTCGGCAGATTCGGAGTATGGCAGCCCAATCACATAGTTGATCAGGGTGCCAAACATCCACAGGCCCTGCTCCATCTGCTCCGCCGGCATGGGCCAGCGTCCCTGTTCCGGCACCACCGCGACAACCGGATAGGTCGTGCCCCCAACGCTGAGTTGAACCGGCGCGACGGTGTTCACCGGTGTGTTGTCTTCCTGAATCACCGTCAGGTCGTCTGGTATCGTGGGTGGCGACACAAACGTCACGAGCTTGGTAACGTCCACAGATTGCGCCCCACCGGTAGGTCGGTTCGATTGCAGCGAAAGGATGGCGCCGATCGCCACGGCGACGATGATACATGCCCCCAGAACGATCAGCAGAATTGCCCAGGTCGGCGGATAGATCAACCGGCGAGGCTTGCTCGCAGCAGACACACCGGCATCGGCCACGGGGTGCGGCGTTCCCATCGGCCCGCCAGGCGGTGGCACTGATGGCCCGGCCGGCCAAGGAGAGGGAGGTTCTGGCGGCACCTGGCTTGCGGGTGGATCGTCCCCGGCTCCAGAAGTGAAGTAGTCGTAGGCCTTGCGCTTGTCGCTGTTGGCGAGGATCTCGTATGCCTCGTTCACCTCTTTGAAACGCTCTTCAGCGTCGGGCTCCGCACTCAGGTCCGGGTGGAAGACCCGTGCCTGCCGGCGATAGGCAAGCCGAATCTCGTCGACGCTCGCCGTTGGCGGCACGCCCAGGATGGCATAGTAGTCCTTAACACTCTTGTTGGCCATAGATCACCGTGATCCAATCGGGTAGTGAGTATGGACGGCCTATGGGATGATTTCTGGCAGCGAAGGCGGTATGATGCGGACACGTACTTCGGGCTTGGTCGCCAGAACCAGGCGATCGAAGCCCAGCAGGGGCACCAAGACACGCACGGTCCCCACAGTGGGAACCGTGAACGCCAGTTGCCCTTGCTCATCCGTGTACCCCTGCGCCAGCTCCTCACTACCATCTGGCGAGAGCACCAGAACAAAGAACCCTGTCACCCCCTCGCCTGCCCCCATCTGTCCGTCCAGGTTCGCATCGAAGTAGACCATCACGCGGAAGGTGCGGAACCCATTGGGCTGCGGAGTGGGCGTCACCGGCGGGGGGCTGGATACGAGCCTGAAGGTAAGCTCGACTTGGGCCGCAGCCGACGTCGTGGGCGTTGCGATAACTGAAGTCCGTGGCGTCGCTGTGGGTCGCGGCGTGGCGGGAGGGGGAGATGCACCCTTATCCGCCGGCGTGTAGCCGGGCGCCGGCGTCGCGACCCCTGGGGCAGAAAGACTGCAGGACAGCGTATAATCACTGTTTACAGTGTCTGTCCGGGCCATCCGGCTCCCCTGCCCCACCAGAACATAGAGCCAGCCCTCATACGTCGCGAAGTACGACACGCGGCTGTTGAAGTCGCCCAGTACGATATCATCGTTTGCAGCGACGAAGTATTGCTCCCCAGGGCCCGTGTAGAACGCCATACGCGGATCGACGCCGGGATCCAGGTCTGAGGTTTGGCACGTCACCTGCAGTCCCGGCTTTACGCGGAGCTTCAGGAAATCGTTGTCGACTTCGGCCCCGCCCCACGGGATAAAGTTCAGGTCGTAGGAGATACCCGGCGCTATCGTCGTCGCATTGGTGAAGTCATAGTTGGGTTCATACTGGTCGAATCCAATCATTGACGTCGGCTGCGGCGTCGTGGTGCCTGGCAGTGGCGTGGACGTTGGCGTGGGGGTCGCGGTCGGCGCGGTGACACCCAGGATCAGGCTATAGGTGTGGCCTGAGCATTGATCGCTGATCTGGAAGACCTGGAAATAGTACGGCCCGAAGTCCGTCGCGACCAGAGACACATTGGCGAAGTTGTTGTCAAAGGTATTCGTGTCCGTAATGATCGGAACCCGGTCACGGTTATAGACGATAATGCCAAGATTGTAGTTGGTGGTCCAGTCTGGTTTTGCCTGAATCGTATAGCGATATCCGACGGCCGCGTTGTCCAGCCGGTAGAAGTCCGGTCGCGTGACCAACTGAGCGCCGGGATCACCGTTGGGAACCAGCGTCTGGTCTGTGTAGTTCGCAATTGTGGCTGCAGTGTCAAGCGTGTGGTTGTTGAAAGGTGCGCGGTCCGTTGTGGTGATTTCCAGCGTACAGGTAACCTGAGCGATCACAGCCGGATCGACAAGCATGCCCAAACGCTGTCGATCCGCGAGGCTCTCGGCAAGGCCAATGCGCGGCAAGCCGATGGCGGCAACCGAACCAAGTTGCTGGGACCCCGTTGGCGCATTTCCTGCATGATCTCCCGCCGCGATCCAGAATAGAGCAATCACGCCGAGCATAGCGCCAAGGAGACTGACCAATGCTACAGGACCCCTGGATCTGGATGTCATCTTGCACCTGCCTCCATGCCACATGTCCCACTAGTGATCCGGCAATGGTTCCAGCGGCGCCATACTGCTCAGCAGCTTCTTGATGCCGATCCCATTCCCAAAGAGCACCGTGACCATCTCCTGGCGACCCTCAAGCTCGCTCTCCAGCACCATCCCCTCACCGTAGAAGGAATGACGCACTCGTTGGCCGGTTCGATACTGCAGTTCTGGCTGCGCTGGTATCGCTTCAGGCTCGCGCGTCCGGGACGCCCAGCTCTTCGTAGCCCAGCTCACCCGCGACCCACGATGTCGTGCCTCTTCGGGCCTGCGGAGCACCTCGTCGGGCAAGTCCTCCAGGAACCGCGACGGCGCAGAAGGTTCGCTATTGCCATAGCTACGCCATCCCCGCCGGAATGCATACGTGAGATAGAGCCGCTGTTCGGCACGTGTCATCCCCACATACAGCAGCCGGCGCTCTTCGGCGACATCCATAGGCGAATCCATCGACCGGCTGTGCGGCAAGAGCCCTTCCTCCAGCCCGGTCAGGAACACGATAGGATACTCAAGGCCTTTGGCGCTGTGCAGAGTCAGCAACGTCACAGCAGCAACCTCTTCGGCAAGCTCGTCGACATCTGCAACCAACGCCACATCCGTCAAGAACTCGGTCAGCGTGATGTCGGGAGCTTCGGCGACGACCGCGCGCAACGCCATCACGTTCTCCCAGCGCGATTCTCCCTGGTCGCTGCCATCGCGGGTATAGGATTCGTAGTCACTATCGGCCAGGATGCGGTCAAGCAACGCCGCAACGCTCAATTGGTCACGCAGTTCCACCCACTGGTGAACCATCGTGGCAAAGGCCACCAGGACCCGCTCTGCTCGGCTGCGCAAATCCTCTGCCTGCACGAGCGAGAGCAATCCCTGATACAGGCTGACATCGAGCCGTTGGGCCGCCGCGGTGACCTTGTTGACCGTCCGGCTGCCAATACCGCGAGGCGGCACGTTGATGACGCGTGCGAAGCTGACATCGTCGTCAGGGTTCTGCGCCAGGCGCAAGAAGCCCAGAATGTCCTTGATCTCCTTACGCGAGTAGAATCTCGTCGCACCGATAAGGCGATAGGGGATGCTGCGCCGTATGAAGCTCTCCTCCAAGGCCCGCGACTGTGCGTTGGTGCGATACATAACCGCTACGTCGGCATACGCCTGCCCGGTCCGCACCAACCGTTCCACCTCGTTGGCCACGTAATCGGCCTCCTCCTGCTCATCATATGCCTCGTGCAGGACAATCGGGTATCCGCCGACCTTCTCGGTGTAGAGCCGCTTGGGCGTGCGATCCGAGTTACGGGCAATAATCGCGTGGGCGCCATCCAGAATCACCTGCGTCGAGCGGTAGTTCTCCTCCAGCAGAAATTCCTGAAGCTCGACGAAATCGTCACGCAATCGAATGATATTCCTGTAGTCCGCGCCTCGCCAGGAGTAGATCGACTGGTCCTCGTCGGCTACCACGTAGAGACTGCGATGCTCTCCGGCCAACAGCTTGACAATCACATATTGAGCGACGTTGGTATCCTGAAACTCGTCCACCAGTAAGTGCTGATACCGGTCCCGATACTGAGCCAGCGCCGCCGCATTAGTCTGAAATAGCCTGGCCGTCTCCATTAGGAGGTCGTCGAAGTCCAGACCGTCGTTCTTCCGCAGGGTCTCTTGGTACTGTGCGTACGCCCGCACAACGATCTCATCGTAGTAGGTGCGAACAGGATAGTCAGACGCCTGCAGCAATTCGTTCTTGGCAGTAGACACGGCGTTCAGCAGTGAACGTGGCCGGTAGCGCTTGTCATCCAGCCCCAGATCGGCGACCACTTGCTTCATCACCGTGAGTTGGTCATCGCTGTCAAAGATAAGATAGTTCGGCGACAGACCCAGGGTCTCCGCTTCGCGCCGCAGGATGCGCGCACATACAGCATGAAACGTCCCCAGACTCATCGCGCGGGTTGAGGTGTCTCCGAGCATGCGGTCCAGCCGTTGACGCATCTCGCGCGCAGCCTTGTTGGTGAAGGTGACCGCCAGCACATGCCACGGGGTCACGCGCATCTCAGACAGGATCCAGGCAATACGGTGTGTCAGCACCCGCGTCTTGCCGGACCCCGGGCCGGCCAGGACAAGGACCGGACCAATCGAAGTCGTTACGGCGGCGCGCTGCTGTGCATTGAGCGTACGCAGTAGAGGGTGGAGAGCATGTTCCATAGGTGCTTATTGTAACATGGTGAAGGGGCTGAGCAAATGGTGTGGCAGCATGGTTTGGACGCCGCCCGTCGCAACCATGCGACCCCGCCGATAGGCAGAGCACGGTCGGGCACACATCGCCAGCGGCGGATCGCCCTGTGAAGCTAACGTTTCCGGACGATCGACCAGAGGATGCCCGCGCCGATCAGCAGAGCAATCAGGAAGCTGATCACCACGGCGGCTCTCACAACCCAGGCGGCACCAGCAACTGCGGGCACCAGCCAGGCCAACGCCACGATCATACCCGTCACGATCAGGCTCAACGCCACCCGGGTGACGAGACGGTCAATGACCTGCAGGTTGCGCTCGTCCAGGGAGAGTTTGAGTGGCTCCCGGCGCTCGAGTCGGTCGAGCAGCAATTGGCCGGCGTGAGGCAACTCATTCAGAAAATCACCCCACACCATGCCACGTCGGATCGTATCAGAGACCCAACGCCGATCAGGTACTATTGTGCTAAGGATCAGCTTGGTCACGTAAGGGCTCGAGAACTCAAAGATATCGAAGTCCGGCGCCAATCTCAGGCCAATGCCCTCCATCATAGCCAGCGTTTTTGCCAGTAGCCAGTAGTTCGCCGGCA
This sequence comes from Anaerolineae bacterium, assembly GCA_034676805.1. Lineage (GTDB taxonomy): Bacteria > Chloroflexota > Anaerolineae > B4-G1 > SLSP01 > PWVB01. The sequence continues at coordinate 38,484 of JAXDDO010000008.1, forward strand.
GCTTGAGGCGGTGCGCAAACACAACGGGCATGACGTCTTCCAGCACTTCCTCGAACCGCATCTCCTTGAGAGCCATGCCGCTGTAGTGATGGAGGAGCCGCTGGAGGTCCCGTGCCAGAGTCCGCCGGTCCACGTCAAAGGAAGCGGCGCCGATGTGAATAAGCTCCTCCGTCACGCCCTCCGCGTTCATCTCGACTGCGACGTTATAGATGCGGATGAGGTTCACTCGGTCCGCCCGGCTGAGATGACCAACCATCCCAAAGTCCATCGCGCCGATGACGTTGTTCTCCATGACGATGAAGTTGCCGGGATGTGGGTCAGCGTGGAAGAAGCCGTCTTGAAGGACCTCCTGGATGATCATCCGCGCCGCGTTGGTGGCGACCGCGTACCGATCACACCCCGCCGCGTCAAGCGCCTCAATCTGATCGATCTTGATCCCCTCGATATACTCCAGAACCAGGAGTCGCTTGGTCGTGTAGTCCCAATAGATTAGGGGAATGTGAACCTCATCTTCGGCCCTGAAGCTCTCACGGAATCGATCGGCGTTCCGCCCCTCCGCCTCGTAGTCCAGTTCGCGGCGCAACGTGTCGGCGAAGTCCTCGGCGATCTCCACAAGATCATAGACCTGGCCCAAGGGGGTATGGTTCTGAACGTAGCCCGCCAGATCGTGGATGATCTCCAGGTCCGTTCGCAGCGTCTTGAGGATATTCGGGCGCTGGACTTTGAGCGCCACCCGCTCGCGCGTCGTGAGTCGGGCGAGGTGCACTTGCGCCAGGGACGCTGATGCCAGAGGCACCGTGTGGATCTCGGTGAACACCTCCTCCAGCGGTCGATCCAACTCGGCCTTGAGGATTGCTTCGATTTCCTCCCAGGCAACGGGCTGCACCTTGTCCTGGAGCAGGGCCAGCTCGGCAATGTAACTGGGCGGCAGCAGATCGGGACGTGTGCTCAGGACCTGACCTAGCTTCACGAAGGCCGGACCGAGTTCCTCAAGGGCGCGCCGGAAGTGGAACGGCAAGGAGGTCGCTTCGGGCCTGGGAAAGGGGTAGAGGTCGCGAAGCCAGAGAGGCTCTGTCGGCAGGTGCGCAAGCATAAAGCCAAACCCATGCCGCGTAAAGACCGTCAGGATCTGCCGGTAGCGCTGCAGATGCCGAATCGGACGCGAGATGGTGGGGAACCTGAAAGCCGTCATCGCCGTCCTGTCTTTTCCTTGTCGCCCGGACACATCGCGGCGTCCGCCGGGCCTAACCTGATCTCGGCGCGACCGTCTCCGCCGGGATGACCGCGCTCAGGCCGCACGCTAGGGTGTGTGCTCGGCGCCCATCGTCAGACTCGCCCCACGGAGCGGGGCTATCGACGCGATGAGAGAACGTACGGATCCAGCTTGGTGACCTAGCATGCCAAGCCTGCACACAGTGTGGTGTATTTCTCGCTTTCCGTCAAGCCGTATGGACTGTGCCCGGCGGCTAGGGGCGATATCCCTGAACCCGGTACCTGAGCAACGTCCAGAGCACGGTAAACCCATCGCGCCAGGAGATCTTCTTCCCCTCGGTAAACTCTCGCCCGCTGTATGAGATGGGCACCTCGTAGATCCGGTAGCCGCTAAGTAGGATTTGAGCTGTGATCTCCGGATCGAAACCCCAGCCACGTGCCCTCAGACGGAGTTTCCCGGCCACCTCGCGTGTGAAAACTTTGTAGCACGTCTCCATATCCGATAGGATCGTGTTGTAGAGCACATTGGTTACAGAGGTCAGAAACCGATTGCCTACCATGTGCCAGAAGAACATGGCCTTCGTAGGCCCTCCACGGAAGCGGGAACCATAGACAACGTGGGTGCGGTGCTCAAGGATCGGCTGCAGCAGCCTGACATAATCGCGAGGATCGTATTCCAGATCGGCGTCCTGGATCAGACAGATATCCCCGGTCGTTGCTTGGAGTCCGGTCCAGACAGCGCCTCCCTTCCCTTGGTTCTCCTCGTGGAAGATCACCTTAACGTCAGGCTCAGCTCGAAGAGTATCCAAGAAGTCACGTGTGCCATCCTGCGAACCATCATCGACGATGACCACCTCGCGGTCGAGGTGAGCGACCGTCTCGTTCGCTCGATTCTCCCATGTCGGCACGTCAAGACGAACCGCACGAACCCTCGCAGTGATCTCCGCAATCGTGTCGATCTCGTTATAAACTGGTATGATGACAGAGAGTTTCAAGATGCCTCCATTGGATCGCGGTCGGTCAACGGCCTCACTCGCGCCCCTGCCGGCGCCTCGCGGCACCCGCCGGCCATACATCTGCAAGCAAGACCTTGCGCTCCACTGCGTCCAGGTAGCGCCATTGCCCCGGTTGTAGATCGGGGGGTAACGTCAAGTGCCCAATCGCGACACGCACAAGTCGCACGGTAGGGTGGCCCACCGCGGCCGTCATGCGCTTGACCTGGCGGTTCATGCCCTCGTGCAACACGATGCGCAGCCAGGTAGTCTTCTCCGGATGTGGAAGCGGCTGCACAAAGGGCGGCAGCGGCGGTGGACTCGCCAGAATCTCGATGTCTGCCGGGCGCGTCCTGCCCAGTGTTGTCTCCACGCCCTGCCGCAACTGCTCCAGGGCCTCGGCCTGTGGCCTACCCAACACCAGCACGAAATACGTCTTGGCATGGCTGAAGCGTGCATGCGTGAGGCGATGTAGCGTCTGGCCATCATCAGTGAGCACCAGCAACCCCTCACTATCGAGGTCCAGTCGCCCGGCCGTGTGCAGACCGGTCGGAATCCCCATTGTTGTCAAAGTCTCCCGGCCCAACGCATCTTCGTGGTGAGCGCAGAGGACGTTATAAGCCTTATAGGCGATCGCATACCGGTACACGTGGGCCCGCCCCTCTACAGCCCCTCGCCGCCACGTTGCCGCCGATCAGGGTCTAGACGGCCCGCACCGAATCCCGCTGTCACGACACGCGCACGCATCAGGACCCAACCCGCAGCACGCCTGGATCGCCCACGGAGCCGTCCACGGCAATCTCCCGAAAGCCAAACTGCTGGGCGACCCACACATGGGTCAAGGTGTGCCGCGTGACCCGTGAGAGCGTTGCCCGCGAGGCTCCTCCAGCGAGAGCAAAGGGCAGCACAAGTTGATCACCGAGATGGGCGTCGACTGCAGCGCCGGTATGGTGGTGCGCCAGCAGCGCGCGACAGGCAATCTCGGCGACCTCCTCCGATGGCAGACCCCGACGGCCAAGGGCAAGGAATCCCGCTGCGACATGCTCGTAGCGCGCACAGAGAAATAGCCCCGTTCCCAGCCCAGGAGACGGCACGTGCTCGGCAACGATCCGGGTCTCAAACCCTGCGTCGCCGAGAATCGACCGCGCCCGATTCGTCATGCGCTGTGGAATGTGCGAAGGCAGCTTGGCCGCGAAGGCCAGGCCCTCGACCCGGATCGGTTCGCCGCGCTCGGTTAGCGTCACCGGGTGCAACTGCGTCCCGCCGCGGATTTGGACCACGACCTCGCCGCCTCCTTCAGGGTAGAAGCCCCAGAGCCGGTGATCCAGGTTGGCCCGCAAGCCCATCTCGAAAAGCGTGGGAAAGTAGACTCGATCGAGAAACAACACCGGCGGGCTCATAGGGACCGTGGTCCCCCCCAACAGGCGAACTTCTGAAGGACCCGGGGCGAGGGCCAGAGGTAGCAGAATGGTCTGTAGCACCAAAGCAACGGAGCCGGCAGAGCTACCGGGCGTCGCATCGTTCACATCAAACTCGTAAGCGCCTGCCTGCGGCGCCACGCGCGGCTCAAAGGTCAGCGACTGGCTATCCAGGCTATCGCCAGTCACAGCCGCGTCGCAAATCCTCGCCACCGCGCGCACCGCCGTCAGATGTTGAGGACGCAAGCCCGGTCGCGACCGGTTTCCCCGGATGTTCGTCAACCGCACGGGCGTTCCCGTGATTGCAGCCAGGGTGAGCGAGGAGCGTACGATTTGCCCCCCTCCCTCACCATAGGATCCATTGATCTCCAGCATCTTGCGCACCGAGTTCTTGAACGCACATAAAACAAGGATACCCCTTCTCTCTGCAGGAGGATATCCTCGCGTAGAAATTGCCAACCAACTACATCAGCCCCCATTATACGGATCTCAAGCCGTTGGCAATCTCCAGTTTCGCGGCCCGCTGGCGTCGTGCGGGAGTGCTGAGCAAACACCCCGCGCCCTCGCCTGGTTCGGACGTCACCAGGGGGGCGCGGGGTGGACTCAACAAGCGCGAGAGCGTGGGGCCTAGCAGTGTTGAAGTGCCAGACGCCGGTTCACCATAACCGTCTAGTAGTGGCTAACAACCCTGGTCCCAACCGACGCCCAGTTGTAGAACCATTCAGCATCTGGCAGCGAAAGGTTCACACAGCCATGGCTCATCGGAGTCCCGAAATTGTTGTGCCAGTAGGCGCCGTGAATGGCGTAGCCACGGTAGAAATACATCGTGTGGGGCACATTCGGCAGATAGTACCCCGGTCCGCTCATCGGCGTGTAGCGATACTTCACGTAGATCTGATAGGTTCCCACCACTGTTGGCGTACGCCAGGTCCCGGTCGACGCCAGCGCCGAGTATACCGCGGTCTGACCCTGATACGCCGTGACGCGCTGCGTGGTGAGATTGATATCGATCCATCGCTCTCCTCCCGTGCCGGGGTTCGGAACGGGAGTCGGCTGCGCGGCGGGCGGCTGGCTGGGAGTGCTCCCCCCTCCGGGGATTGTCAAGCGCTGACCCACATAGATTGTCGCCGAGGTCAGGCCATTGGCAGATTGCAGCGCTGCGACGGTCGTCCCATATTGGCGGGCGATGCTGAACAACGTGTTCCCCGCCTGAACAACGTGGACTTGGGTTCCTCCCGTCGTCGGGGGGTTGGGGTTTGGTGCAGGTGCAGTCTGCCCACCGGGGATGACCAACTGCTGTCCGACGTAAACCCACGAGTTCCAATGCAGCCCATTGAGCGAGGCGAGTTGCCCCGCGGTCACGCCATACCGCGCGGCGATACTCATCAGGGTGTCTCCGGGCCGAACAACGTAGGTCGTGCCACTGGGTACGGGGGCAGGATTGAGGGGAGCATTGCTGGGTATGGTTAGCTGCTGCCCTGCATACACCCACGAATTCCAGCCCAACCCATTCGCGGCAGCTAATTGGCTCACGGTCACGCCATAGCGTGCCGCAATCCGCGTCAGCGTATCCCCCGGTTGCACAACGTAGATCGTATTGGCGACCGGCGCCGCGTGCACGGGTTGCCACCCCGCAAGCGTCATGCCCAAGACCAGTACACAGAGGATGAAAGCGCGCCATCGGTTCATCGGCTATACTCCTTTCTCGCCTCTATGTTAACAGCGTTCTTGGACAGCGTGTGTTACTTTCCGTTGCGGATGAGTTAACGATGGTCAGCGACGCCTTAGAAAGGCCGCCAGGCCGAGCAGCAGCGCCAGCGCCTGCAATCCGAACGCTGCCAGGAGAGGCCAGTCAGTCGCCTCGGCCTCGATCGTCGCAGGGCCATCCTCGGGAAGAGGTGTCCACGTCGGGAAAGGCACCAGCAAGTCTGGGTCGTCCGCCGGCGCAGCAGTCGCCTGAACCGCTTCCGTCGCTGGAGTCGCCACGAAGGCTGTCGGCTCCGGCGACTCCGGAGCAGGCATCTCCCCTTCCGCTGCGGGCGCCTGTACGTCCGGCGTGGACGTAGGCATCAGCACGCCCAAGGCAGGCGCCGGCGTGGGAAGCACCTCACCAGGCAACACCAGGCGAATTGTATCTTGTGCGACCGCCGTCCTGTTTGCGCCATCACGGAACTCAACGTACACCTCGTACTCGCCAGGCTCCTCCCCGGCAAGGAGCCACGGGAGAAGCGGCTCCCACGGCTGCCAGTCCATGCCCTCGAAGTCGGGAGTGTTGCTCAACCGCACTTCGATCGCCCTGCCAATCCACGCGCCTTCCCCCATCGGGACGGCTTCTTCGTTAGTCAACCGCATCGCCACCATCGGCGAGTCGGTGGTTGCGGCGTCGTCGTTGACGAACACGGGGATGACGCCTGGTCGGGAGCCAAGGTTGACGACGAAGTAGTGAACACCTCCATCGTCAGCATAGCCGATGCCCATCTCGCGATAGCGAGGATCTGCCAGTAGTTGTCCTTCGGCGTTGCTGGCAAACCAGGCGACCGCATCCTCAGCCGTCCCCAAACCGATCCACACAATCTCGTTGACCAGTAACCCGTCATTCCAGGCATGGTAGCGGGCCTCTCGGATGCGCTGCTGGTAGGTCGACCCATCCGACCCCTCGTGCGTCGCCGTCCCCACGCCCACCAAATCTTCAGCATGCCTCTGGGCAGCCTGGCTAAGGAGGGTTGAGGTACCCAGTGGCGCGAGCCCCTGACCAAGCCGCACCTGGTTGATCAGGCTGGACAGATGCGCACGTGGATCTTCCTGCGCTGAGACAAGAGCCGGATATGCTATTGAGAGCAGGAGCGCCAACACCATAAACATCCCGAGGGCACGCCAAGGGCATTGTCTCATCGCCGCCTGTTCCGTCTGCCGAGCGCTCCGCAAGCCCTCGACCGCCTCGACTGCGCACGCATCTGCGCCCCGCCGCACTTGTCGGCCGTGTATCATGGGGCTTCCCCTTCAGCAGGCGCCGCGGTCGGCAAAGCGCGGAAGCCCACACCGGTGTTGCAGGCAGTGACAGCAGTGTCCACGTAGGCCACCGTGTCAACGTCCGTCTGCTGCAGGGCCAACAGGCAACGCAGCAGAGACGCACGACACGCCATCCGATTCGTAGCCTGTGGCCACGCGACCCACGCAGCCGTGTCTGCAGCCGTCAGAGTCAGTCGCCAAAGGGCGGATTCGGGTGACAGAATGCTGGTCTCCTCGGCTCCGGCCAGGGCCGCCTCAACAACTGACCGCCGCACCGGAATGTACGCCGTCGCCTCACCCCAATAGGTCTGCGACTCCTGAGAGAACAACCAATACATCACGCGGAGCGCGGCTTGCTGGCGCTCCGCGTCCGGCGCCGTTACCATCAGGCCCGGTCCGTACCACAGGGTGGGGCCAGGGCCCTCGGGGCCAGGAAACGCCCCGATCGCGAGCTGGAAATTGCGGCCCGCAGCGATCGCGTGTTGCACCTCAGTCAACTGCTCGCTCGACTCCACGATCATCGCCATCGAGCTCTTGCCCAGCCGTCCGGTACCCACCTCCCGGTCCTGGTAGACCAGGCCGCAGTCACCGCTGAACACCTCATGGAGCACACCGGCGGACCCTCGCCCGACCTCGTCGGAAAACTGAAAGTAGCCATCGTCGCCAACGATCTGCGAACCACTCGCCGCCAGGGTTGCGAGCAACACACTGGCACGTGCGGGCACACCCAGGCCAACGTGGCCTCGAGTTGGATCGCTGGCGGCACAAGCTGTACGTCGCAGACCCTCCCAGTTCGCCGTCCCTACATCGTAGCCCAGATCGCCCAACCACTCCGCATTGGCATAGACCAGATACGTCGCCAAACCCAGAGGCGCAGCCTGTGGCACACCATCGACCTGATAGAGCGCCTGCGCCATCGGCAGAAAGTCCGCCCATATCTCGCGCATCAACGATGAGTCCGTGGGCGCGCTTCCTACAAGATCCAGCGCCACATACGTCTGAAGATCCTCAGGTCGAACCGTCACAAGATCGGGGCGGCTGTCTGGGGCAACCCGCAGCTTTTCCAGCAACTTGCTTTGGTATTCAGCGATCAGCACCATCTGCCAGGGGTTCTCGTCGTTGAACCGATCCGTCAACGCCTGAAGCGCCATCGCCTCTGCCCCTGTAAACGTGTGCCACAGCACCAAGATCTCCGGGTCGGGCTGTGGTGTCGGACCAGCAGGTACACACGCCACCACCCCCAGGGAGATCCCCATGACCAACAGCAGCCGGAAGGCCCGGAGCCAGAGCCGCCCGGCGGATCGTAATGAAATGCACCGCGATCTCATTGGATATGATGTCATCAGCCTCAAGCTTATTCCCTTCGCAACCGAATGACGGGGGGCGGTGACAGTGCAGGCTGACGCCGCAGCGCGCTGCGGATCAACGTGACCTCCTCAACACCCAATGCCCGCAGGAGCCCCAGATAGATGGCGCCCCCGACCACGGTTGCTGCCAAGATGCGGATCAGATAGCCCAGCGATCCCCTGGGCACAAAGGGTAACAACCCACGCAGCGTAGCTGTCATCGGCAGTATCATCGCCAGCGAAGCGACCAACGCAATGAGTGACGTTCGCCACAGACCATAGGGCGCGAGCCGGCCCACCTTGCGTGAAAAGAGAAAGAGCATAAGCAGCGCATGCGCAGCGAGCTTCAGCGAGTTCGCCAGGATCAGCTCCCATAACCTCGGTTCGTGAAACTGCGTGGGGACCACGGCCATCAGGATGTACAGCACAACGGTGCCCACCCCCACCAAGGCAGGGGTCCAGGTGTCCTTCCGGGCATAGAAGGCAAAGATCAGCGGCTGATCCAGCGCCGCAAACACCAGCCCAATGATCGAGAACCGCAGTACCTGCGCCGTTGCCAATGTGTCGGAGGGCAAGAACTCGCCACGCTGTAACAGCACCGCAACCAGGGGTTCGGACATCACCCACAGACCGACAGCGGCGGGCAGAACCAAGATCAGCACCAGTCGCAGCCCTTGTGCCAATGTAGACCGAAAGGCCGGCTCGTCATCTTGTGTGGCGTAACGCGACAGGGTCGGCAAGATCGCCACAGAGACAGCCGTGACGACCAGCCCCAAGGGAAACTGGATGAGAGTGGCGGCGTATTTCATCCAGGCGATGCCGCTTGGCCCGGTTCGTGAAGCCAGGTTGTAGCTCAGGGCTACGGCGGCTTGGTCGACAAGCAGGCCCGCACCGATGGGTAGGTACAGTTTGGCCACCTGAAAGAGCGCAGGATGTACTACAAATGGCCTGCGCAGCGCCAACCGGATCCCTCGCAAACCGGGGAGCTGGAAAGCCAACTGCGCAACTGTTGCCGCCAGCAAGCCTACCGCGAGGGTACGCGCACCCAGTGGGCCGCGCCCCAGGATCACAATCACGACCACCATCGTGGCGTTGTAGACCGCGCTCGTGAAGGCAGGGAGTCGAAAACGCTGCAACGCGTACAATGCCGCCGATACGAGGCCTGCCACGTTTAGAAACAACACTGCGGGGCCCGTAATGCGGATCATGGACGTTGCCAAGGCGAGATATTCTGGCGAGAGCCCAACACCCAGGATCCGGGCGACCCACGGCGCTGCCAACTCAAGGAGCAGAACCACCACGCCCAACAGCACGGCGACGACTGTAAACATGCTGCCCAGGACTCGCCACAGTTCCTCCTGATCCTCACCGTGGGCATAATCGGAGAAGACCGGCACCAACGAGGAACTCAGCATCCCTCCCACAAGTTGATCATTGAGCATCGTGGGAACTTGCGCGGCAACATCAAAGGCGCTCACAGCCCCGCCAGCACCGAAGAAATAGGACTTGGCCATCTCGCGCACAAGCCCCAATCCCCGGCTGGCGATATTCCCGATGGAGATCAAGACAGCGGCGCGGGTCACCCGTCGCGCCTCTCCGGAGAGGACAGGTTGGTCAGTCATCGCAAACTGGCATTCTACTGGGTTTCAATGCGGTGGCAAGGCGGCACTTGTGCAGAGGCAGGTCATGCCGGGCAGACCGGTGTCTACGCTGCCGCCGGTCACACCATTGGTCACCAGGCGAGACCGTCGACCGCGTGACGGTCAGGAGTCTCGCCTCGAGTTCGGCGCCCCTCACTCGTTCGCCGTCAGCAGCCCGGCACGGGCATCCTCTTCGCGGGCCACGCGCGCGCCCTCGTCAACGTTCACGTTGCGCAGCAACACGATACCGATGATGAAGAACGTGATCAGGCTCAGGATAGCAGGGCGGCTGTTCCCGAAGATCGCCACGGCACCCGCGAAGAGTAACGGCCCGAGGATGGAAGAGAACTTCTCCATGACGCCGAAGAGACCGAAGAACTCTCCGCTCTTCGCCGCCGGCGAGAGTGAAGCGTAGAGACTGCGGCTCAGCGCCTGACTGCCCCCCTGAACGATCGCTACCATCCAGGCGAGCATCCAGAACTCGATGACTGAGTTTAGGAAATAGCCCCACACCGAGATAACAGCGTAGACAACAAGTGATAGAACGATGCTGCGACGGGTGTCGAACGTCGCTGCGAGCCGCCCGAACAAGGGGCGACCGAGGAGCAGGGCAAAGACCACGCCCACGCCCTGGACGGCCAGAATCGTCCCTAGAACCAGACCGAGGTTCTCATCGGGAAGCGCCCTGGCCCCTAAGGCACCCACGAGCGGAAGCGCCACCAGATTGAAGACCACAAAAGCCAGGTACAGAGGGCGACGCGGCTCGGTCTTGCTGGGCAAACGGCCGAAGAGAAGGCTGAAGGGTATACCCACGAACTGCACCAGCAAGAGAGCCAGAACCAGTTGCGTGCTTCCGAAGCCTAGCTCCGCGCCATAGATGCTCGCAACCCCGATAATCGTGCCAATCGCGTCGTTGTAGATGAGGAACGCTATCAGGAACTTGAACAGCTCGCGATAGCGGCGGATGTCTTTGACGACCTCCGCGATCCGCCTAAAGCTGATGGCGGCGACGCTCTCACCGGCCTTGGCCGGAGCCGCAGCCGCCGGCGGTTCCGGCACCCAGCGCAACAGGGGAATGGAGAAGACGGCCCACCATATCGCGACGCTGAGGAACGACAACCGTGGCCCCCACGTACCGGGCAGAACCTGGATCATCACCGCGTTGATCGCCAGCAGCAGCCCCCCTCCGAGGTACCCAAGGGCATAGCCACGCGCAGAGACCTTGTCGCGCTCCTCCTCAGTGGCGATATGGGGCAACAGAGCGTCATAGAAGACGTTGGCACTCGTGAATCCGATGCGTGCCAGGATGAAGAGCACGGATGCCAGGAGCCAGTCCCCTGAGTCGACCAGCACGAGAAGACCCGTCCCGATGATGCCCAACAGAGCAAAGGACGTGAGGAACCGCTTCTTGCCGCGCACGACGTCCGAAACTGTGCCCAAGATGGGTGAGAGCACGGCAACGATCAACAATGAAAGGCTCAGGCCTAAGCTCCAGTAGGCCGTCGCGACTGCGGGCGCTAGCGTCGCCGCGGCGACCTGACTGTAGTAGACCGGTAGCACCGCCGCCAAAATCGTCGTCGCAAAGGCCGAGTTGGCCCAGTCATACATGCACCAGGCCGTAGCGATCTTCCGCCTGAGGGAATCCCCAACCTTGAGCGTCATCCCGTCGCCTCCTGTGAACACTGTAATTGCTCGGGGCAGAACGTCGCCCGGCCGTGGCTGGTCAGCTTCCGTTGCAGTGCCGTAGCGACGCGATGACAGGGAGACTGTACTTTCGCGACCAGGGCCGGGCAAATGAACTACAGTATATCCAGCGGGTCGATATCCACAATCCAGCCGGCGGGTATGTCGAGCGGCCTAAGGAAATCCGCAGGAGCCACGTGACGCAGAAGGATCTGCCAACGGTAGCGCCCGCGCACGCGGGCGAAGAAAGCCGGCGCAGGACCTATCAGATCGGCGCCCGCCAGACCGGCCAGAGCGAGAGCTGCTCGTAGCCGGGTCGCCAGGTCTTCGGCAGCACGGCGCGCCTTGTCGTTGTCGTGATGGGCGAAGACCAACCGTGCCAGGCGAATAGCGGGCGGGTATCCTGCCTTGCGACGGAATGCCAGCTCGTGTCGCGCGAACGTCTCATAGTCATGGGCCGCCGCCAGTTGCACGGCGTAATGGTCAGGATGATAGGTCTGGACCACGGCGCGCCCACCGAGGATGCCGCGCCCGGAGCGGCCTGCAACCTGAGCCAGAAGTTGGAACGTGCGCTCCGCCGCCCGAAAGTCCGGCAGATGTAGGCCGGTGTCGGCCGAAATCACACCGACCAGCGTTACCTTGGGCAGGTCGAGCCCGCGCGCTACCATCTGTGTGCCCACCAGAATATCGGCTTCTCCGCGGGTCATCCGCCCCATGATCATCGTGTGGGCGCCGTGCGAGCGCGCGACGTCGCGATCCCACCGCAGGATGCGTGCTTCGGGCCAGCGTTCAGCCACGCGTGCCTCGAGCCCCTCCGTGCCCAAGCCGAATGCGCGTACCCTTCGCGAGCCGCACTGCGGGCAGCGGCTTATCATCTTGCGCCGGTGACCACAGCGGTGACAGATGAGAGCAGCAGTGCGAGCATGATAGGTCATAGGACTGTCGCACCGCGGACAGAGAGCAACCCACCCGCAATCCCTACAGAAAACATGCGTCGCTGACCCTCGGCGATTCAAGAACAGGATGATCTGTTCATCGCGACCAAGAGCCTGGTCCACGCCTTCCTGGAGCATCGTGCTGAAGATCGACCGGTTCCCGGCTTTCAGCTCCGCGCGCATGTCCACAACGGTGACCTCTGGAAGGGGAATCGTACAGGCCTCATCAGCCACTTCAGCGGCTCCCCCCTCCCCAGACACGCCGGGTTCGTGCTCGAGATGGTAGCGGCTGCGAGGAAGATGCAGGAGCCGGAGCCAATCGGCGATGCGCCTGCGATGGCCCATGATACGTGAAGGCAACCTTAGCAGCCGGTAGCGCCCGGCACGCGCGCGCGCGTACGCCTCCAGCGATGGTGTCGCACTGCCCATGATCAGCAACGCACCGGACATGCGCGCCAGCTGCTCCGCTGCTTCACGCGTGTGGTAGTAGGGAGAACTGCTCTGCTTGTAGCTGGTGTCCTCCTCCTCGTCCATAACGATCAGCCCCAAGTCGGGGAAGGGCGCGAAGAGCGCGGAACGGGCGCCGACAACCACAGCAAGCTCGCCGCTGCGCACCCGGCGCCACGTGTCATAGCGCTCGCCTTCACTCATACTGCTGTGCCAGAGCCCCACCCGTCCTTCAAACCGCACGGCGAAACGCCGCACCGTCTGAGGCGTCAGGCTGATCTCCGGCACCAGCACCAGCGCTTGTCGCCCCTCCGCCAGGACCTCAGCCGCCGCGCGCATGTACAACTCTGTCTTCCCGGAGCCGGTAACCCCCAGAAGCAGAACCGGCGCGCGGGGCGGCGCCGATCGCAACAGCGCCACCAATTCTTGCCACACCTGCCCCTGCTCTGCAGTCAGTTGAGGCGGCACGGATGGTGTGAAGATCATGTCATCCAGAGGGTCGCGCATGACCTCCTGACGACTGGAAGACACCAGGCCCCGTGCCTCCAGTTTGCGGACATGATAGAGCTCTGCGCCCGTCTCGGCACGAATAACACTGACCTCGACCGGCTCTTCCTCAGCCTCCAAGAACAGCAACACCGACTCGTATAGGTCCACCTTCTGCAGGCCCGCAAGCCCGGCGGGCCACTCTGCGCGCGGGACTGAAAGGCGCACTACCGGGACTGTCCGAGGTTGGACTCTCGGTAGGCGTAGGGTACGCTCGACATCGATGTAGCCACGGCGTTTCAGGAAATGCCGCGCCCGGGTCAAGTCGATTCCGGTCAAGGCCCGCTGAACCTGCGAGTCTCTGAGCGGACCGCGCTCAACAAGCAGTTGGAGCAACGCCGCCGCCGGTCTGGGCAGGTCCGCGGGGACATGATCGACACGTGGAGTCAGCCGCAGGTAAACCTGGGGGCGCAACCCTGGGGGTAGCATGATCTGGACGCAGCGATGTAGGGGGGTCAAGGTCTCGCGGGACAGCCAGCGTGCAAAGCGTATCAGCATGTCGCTGAGCGCCGGCTCGGGGTCGAGCACGCTGACGATATCCCGCAGACCCGGTACCGTCACGGTCTCGCCAAGCCCCATCACCAGGCCCGGCAAGACCTGCGTTCGCAGCGGGACCGCGACCAGCACCCCCGGGCGCACTTCGCGCACCATAGATTCAGGCACACCATAGTCGAGGTACGGCGATTCTCGTAGGCGAACAGGTTGGAAGACGAGGACCTGTGCGACCGTCGTCTGGTGGTCCCTGGTTTCCTCAGGCTTTATCATTCCACAGGCTGCCGTAGATATGCATCAGTTGGCGACCGGTGCGTTCCCAAGAGAAGTGCCGGCGAGCCCGCTCACGCAGTTGGAGGCCCAGGGCGCGCGCTGCCTGGGGCTGATCGAGTAGCGACGCAAGGGCATTAGCCAACCCTGCGACGTCCCCAACGGGTGCAGCATACGTCCCCAACGTGCCCAGATACTCGCGGCTGACCCGTGTATCGTAAGCGACCACCGGCAACGCCATCGCCATGTAGTTGAGGATCTTGCCGCTGCCCTCGGTGGCGGACAGTTTGGGCGCCACGGCAACATCGCCAAGGGCCAGATAAGCTGGGGCCTGATCGTAGGGCACCTTCCCGGTGAAGACAACGTCCTGCGCGGCAAGTCCAAGCGCCGCAGCTTGCTCGCTGTACGCGGCGACGCCGGGGAAGCCCATCACCAGAAACGAAACCGGCACATCTTGCGAGCGGAGCAGTGCGGCAGCCTTCAGCAACTGCGGCACGCCCTGGTAATCCGCCAACAGACCGAGGTAGACGACGACTTGCCGATCCGGGGGCAGGCCCAGGTCCGCCCGGTGCCGCGCGCGCTCCTCCGGCGTGAGGCAGGTCGGGCAGAAAAAGTCCAGGTTGACGCTATCGGGGAGGGGATGTACCCCTGTCTGACGCCCGAACGAGCGCGCCAGCAACTCGGTGCTGTGCGTGGTGCTCGTCAGGATCACATCAGGCATCTCTACGATGCGTTCCTCCAACCTCCGCCACCAGTAATAGGCCAGGCTGTCTGGGGTTAGGAAGCCATGGTCGATCATCTCTGCAGTCATGCTGCCTTGGAAGTCGAAGACCATCGGTGCCCCAACGATCCGCGCCATCACGCTGCCGATCAGCGCGCCCTCGTGCAAGTGACCGTGGACCACGTCCGGACGCCAGCGGATCGCCTCCCGCAGCACCTGCCACGCCAGCAAGAGGTCAAAGGCCACTTTGTGGCGCGACGACCCGACTTCATAATCCGCGCGCCACGGCGTCGGGCGAGAGCGCACAATATCCAGACCAGGCCAGTTCCGGCCCAAGTAGTATGTCACGATACGGACCTGTTGCCCCCACGCTTGCAACGCGCGGGCCTCTTCGAGAATGCGAACGTGACATCCGTAGTCGAAGAAGAACGACGTGGGTGCAATCATCAGGATGCGGCGCGGACGGCTCATGAGCGGACCACCCGTTGACATTCCGAGCAGCCCGTAACGGCAACCGCCGTCCGTTCGCGATCCTCGGACACGCAGCAGCCCCCTTCCTATGCCTCGTCCGCCGCTTGAAGTGCAGCCAGCAGGCTGTCCGTACCGGCAGCGATGTGGTGTCTACGCACCATGGCTACCGTTCGGGTCGTGGCTCCGGCCTCGGCCGCCAATGCCGCACCCCATTCAGCGTGTCGACGGCGAACGACAAAACCCCGTCGCAGCTTGGTTGGCTCGCCATCGCCCCACCGTCGGGCCAACCGCGGCGCGCAGCGCTCCACAAGCACCACAATCACGCGTTCCAATAGGCTTGGTGGCGTCAGCGTCTTGCCCACATCGTGAAGTAAGGCCGCGGCGAGAAGGTCGGCATCTGAATGGCCTTCCCATTCCAGTGCCCGCGACACCGCAATCCCGTGGTGCTGCTCCGCGACCGACATCGTGTGGAACAGCCGGATCAGCTTGCCATTACAGCCCAGCCGCTCGCGAACGTATGCCCCGTCGACCGGTCGGAGTCCGGCCATCAAGACCTGGGCGAACTGCGAGACGCGATGTCGAACACGTGAGCACATCGTCTGAACCGTGGCAGACCGCGCTACCGGGATGGTCAAGACAGCAGCATCCGTAGCAGAAAGGCTTGGAGTGGCGCCACCATCATACCGACCAGATCGAAGCCCATCTGCGGCAGAAGGAACAGCACGAACATCAGGATGAAAGCCGCATAGGGTTCCAGTCTTTCGAGAACGTCACCGACGACAGAGGGTGCCACCCCGGCCAGCACCCGCGAACCGTCGAGGGGCGGAATAGGCAACATGTTGAATGCCGCCAGGCCCACGTTCACCGAGATCGCAGCAAACAGGACGGCAGCGAGCCGGCTAGCCTGCGTTGCGCTCAGAAAGCTGAGTGCGCCAAGACGCAGCGGAATGGCCAGCAGCATCGCTTGTACCATGTTGGATAGCGGCCCCGCCAGCGCCGTAAGCGCCATCCCAACCCTGGGATTGCGCACCCTCCACATCCGGTAGGGGTTGACCCGTGCCGCGCGGCCCCACCCGAAACCGGTCAGCAAAATGGCCAGAGTGCCGATGGGATCGAGGTGCGCAAAGGGGTTCAGGGTCAGGCGGCCCTGTAGCTCTGGGGTTTCGTCCCCCAACAAATGCGCCACCCACCCATGGGCCCACTCGTGGATGGGAATCCCCAGGAAGATGACCAGCACCCGGCCAAGCAGAACATCTAGTCTGAACACGTAGTCTCTCCAAACTGTTACTTACCCTCGGCGCGCAGGCCATCCATCAGAGCATCGGCCGCACTGGGGCAACCCGTCCGCACTATAGAGGCAATGGGGCCATTGTGTCACAGAATGGACGTTTTTCAACCGGTTGCTGATCCTGCTCGGGATGCTATAATCGATTTCGGCAGCCGAGTCGGGCTGATGCCAGGCGCAGCACCCAAGTTCTGCTCCCGGGTCACAAGACAGAGGGTGGCAAGGATGGGAATGCTATGGCCATGCGTAAGGAGGGGACTCCAATGAAACTCGTTATCCCAATGGCAGGCCTGGGTACCCGTATGCGGCCCCACACCTGGACGCGCCCCAAGCCCCTGCTCCCGGTCGCCGGTCGCCCCGTACTCGATCACCTGCTCGATCGCTTCCGCGACCTGCCGATTGCCGAATACGTCTTCATCGTGGGATGGCTGGGTGACCAGATCAGGGCGCACGTCGACGCAAACTACACGATTCCAGCCCGATTCGTCACGCAGGATCAGATGCTGGGCCAGGCCCATGCCGTATGGCTGGCCCGCGACCACCTAGAGGGGCCACTCTTCTTGATGTTCGCCGACACCCTCTTCGACGACGTGGATTTCACAGGCCTGGACGCCGAGGGACTCGACGGTATGGTGTTCACCAAGGAAGTGGACGACCCCCGACGATTCGGTGTTGTCGAGGTCGACAGCACGGGACGTGCGACGCGGCTGATCGAAAAGCCCGAGTCGGTCGAGAACAAGACCGTGATGATGGGCATCTACTACTTTCGAGACGGTGCGTGGCTGGCCCGGGCATGCAAGGAGCTGATGGATCGCCAGATCAAGACCAAGGGCGAGTACTTCATTGCCGATACGGTTACTCTGATGATCCAACAGGGCGCGAACTTCCGGACCCGTCCGGTGGGGATTTGGCAAGACACCGGCAAACCAGAAACCACGCTGGAGACCCAGCGCTACCTGCTGGATCACGGCAGCGACAACAGCTACCTGGCGCCGCGCCCCGGCGTCGTCATCATCCCCCCCGTCTTCGTGCATCCCCGTGCCGTCATCGAGCGATCGGTAGTCGGTCCTTACGTGTCGATCGATAAAGACGCCCGGGTCCGTGACAGCATTGTGCGCGATGCCCTCGTGGACGAGGGCGCAGAACTCGATGGCGTCTTGATCGAGTCTTCTCTCGTCGGCCGGTGGGCCAAGTTGACGGGCGAGTTCCGCAAGGTCAATATCGGGGATTCCTCAGAACTAGCGTAACCAGCCTCCAAAAGGAACGAACATGCCATCGAACTCATTCGCATCCAACCGGGTCTTGGGCATCGAACCCTCGGGCATTCGGCGGTTCTTCGATATCGCTGCCACGATGCAAGATGTCATCAGCCTCGGCATCGGGGAGCCCGACTTTGATACGCCGGAGCCTATCGTGCGGGCCGGTGTCGAGGCCCTGCAACGGGGCGGAACGCACTACACGTCCAACTCTGGTCTGATCGAGCTTCGTGAAGCCCTGGCCCGCCAGCTCGACATGCTGTACGGTGTCGTCTACGATCCAGCCCACGAAATCCTCGTCACCGTGGGCGTCTCTGAGGCGCTCTACTTGGCTATGGCAGCCATCCTGGACCCTGGCGACGAGATCATCTTCGCCGAGCCCTGCTTCGTCGCCTACAAGGCCACAGCGCGTATGGTCGACGCCGTTCCCGTCATGGTGCCCACGTCGCCAGAGACCGGCTTTCAAGTCACCGCAGAGGCGATCGAGCAGGCCGTTACACCGCGCACCAAGGCACTGCTCCTTGCCTCGCCTAATAACCCCACAGGAGCCGTCGTCGACCGCGAGCGCCTTGTGCAGATCGCGGCAGTGGCCGAGCGGCACAACCTGATCGTCATCTCGGATGAGATCTACGATCGCCTGGTCTACGGAGCACATCACACGTGCTTCGCCAGCCTGCCGGGCATGCGCAACCGCACTGTGCTGCTACAGGGGTTCTCCAAGTCCTATGCGATGACTGGCTGGCGGGTAGGGTACCTTGCGGGTCCGGCAGACCTGGTAGGCGAAGTCCGCAAGCTCCACCAGTATCTGATCATGTCTGCCCCCACCCCCTCTCAATGGGCCGCCGTGAAGGCCCTGGAGGTCGGGGAACCGTATGTCCAGGCGATGCATGAAGAGTACGACCGAAGACGCCGGTTGATCGTTGCGGGGCTCAACCACTTAGGCCTGGCTTGTACCGAGCCGCACGGTGCCTTCTACGCCTTCCCGTGTATTCAGCAGACCGGTATGGATGACGGCGCGTTCGCCGAAACCTTACTTCAGGAAGAGCGCGTCGCAGTGATCCCGGGACGGGTGTTCGGCCCATCGGGGACGGGATTCGTCAGGATGTCGTACGCTACAGCATATGAGAAGATCGAGATGGCGTTGGAGCGGATCGTTCACTTTATGCAACGTCACGGCTAGCGGGCTGGCAGAAAGGAACCGAGCTGCGACAATTGCTCCGTTGAGGGCAGCCTCGATCATCGACTTGCCCGATACTTCGCTGCAGCACTTCTGATGGACGGGCCACTGTGGGCAAGATCCTTCTGGGGGAAGGGGCCTTGCCGGACCACAGGGGCTATCCCTGATCGTTGACCGGCTGGGAAAGGAACCGAGAGGTTGACCGGTGATGAGATTGCGTCTCACCGGCGCTCGCCTCATAACGGGCAAGCGTCGGTTCGACCAAGATCTCGTCCCGGTCCCGGACTTACGGCTACGAGCCCAAGCTTAAGGAGTGTGTCAACGATGACCAGTGAGATGAACCCGTTCAAATTGGCGCAGGATCAGTTCGACCACGTGGCCGAGCAGATGCAATTGGACGATGCAGTACGTAGCATCCTGCGCTGGCCTCTCCGCGAGTTTCGCTTCCAACTTCCCGTCAGAATGGACGACGGTACGATCAAGGTCTTCTTCGGGTTCCGCGTCCAACACAACGACGCACGAGGACCGGCGAAGGGAGGCATCCGCTTCGCTGCCTATGAGACGTTGGACACCGTACGGGCGCTGGCAACCTGGATGACATGGAAGTGCGCCGTAGCCGACATCCCCTTGGGTGGCGCCAAGGGAGGCGTCGTGGTCGATCCGGCGACGCTGTCGACAGGCGAGAAGGAACGGCTGTGTCGCGAATGGATCGACGCAGTGTGGAAGAATCTGGGACCACGCAACGACGTGCCCGCCCCCGATGTCGGCACTACCGCCCAGATGATGGGCTGGATGATGGACGAATACTCCAAGCTGCGCGGGGAGTATGTTCCGGGCGTCATCACAGGCAAACCATTGGGAGGTGGAGGGTCGAGGGGCCGCACTGCTGCCACCGGTTTCGGCGTTACTGTCACGATTCGCGAAGCCTTGACACATCTGGGCATCTCCTCGCCTGGCAAGACAGCCGCCATTCAGGGCTTCGGGAATGTGGCGCAACACGCGGCCTCAACATTCATCGACATGCTGGGGGGTAGGGTCACCAGCGTCTCCTGTTGGGACCGCCAGGACGGAGTGGCGCATACATACACGAAGGAAGAGGGCATCGATCCCCACTTCCTGCAGAGTATCACCGATCAGTATGGCACGATTGACAAACGACAGGCCCAGGCAGCTGCCTACACGGTCGAAGACGGTGACGCCTGGCTCTCCAAGGACGTGGACGTGCTGATCCCCGCCGCGGTCGAGGGTGTCATCACCGGCGAGACCGCCGGCAAGATCAGCCCGCACGTAAAGATCCTGGCTGAGGGGGCCAATGGCCCCACGACCCTGGAGGCTGACGAGATCCTTAAGCAAAGAGGCGTCTTCGTTATTCCCGATTTCCTATGCAATGCCGGAGGCGTAACCTGTTCTTACTTCGAGCAGGTTCAGAACGACATGAACTACTACTGGGAAGAGGAAGAAGTCCTGTCGAAGCTCGACCAGAAGATGACCAACGCGTTCAAGGCTGTACTAACGATGGCTCTCAAACGGGATCTGTACTTGCGCGATGCTGCCTATTGGGTTGCGATCTCTCAGGTCGAGCGAGCGATGCGCTTGCGAGGGTGGGTCTAGGGGCAGGTCTACCGTTTGCCGTCCGATTCCGAGCGTTTTAGCAACCACTCCAGAAAGCGTAACAGCAACCACAATAACACCAGGGCACCTACGCCCGGTGCGAGGCACAATAAGCCGCTGATCAGCGAGGGCCAGCCGTAGATCAAGCCGATGAGGATACCCCCAACGACGAGGAAGATGATCACGGCGCCGATCACCAAGACGCGCTCAGAGCGCCCTCTCTCCGCACGCTGATCGCGGGGTTTGTTGGACCAACCAGTCATTGCTTTCCAGGCCCTCATTAACGCTATCCCCCCAGCCGCTTGCTGGGGGGATAGCCGTATGTTGCCGCCAACCTAGTATCGGAGCAAGGCCCCGACGCGGGTGTCCTCCATGATATCGTCGTCGACGACTTCGACCGCGCCGCCCTTCTCCACGACTTGGGTGACGACGGCCTCCACCGCGTCCGAGATCTCGCTGAACTCACCACCGCAGAACACGCACCTGTCCAGTTGCTGGGTGGTCAAGTACCCACAGCCGTTGCACCTGTATCCTGACTGGTGATAGTCACGCTCCACGACCAGAACCTGGATTCGCCCCTCGTGCGCAGCGCTCAACGCCTGGTCCAGCCCAACCACCCCGTTCAGGCCCTTAGCTGCCGCGGTCACGACCGTGTCGACGATCCGACTATGGCGTGTTTCTTCGAGCTCCTTCAACAACTCAAAGGAGCGCTCGCGGATTTCCACCTCTCCCATATCCATCTCTGCGCCGAATGTCCCCACCACCAGGTCGCTCAGTGAGCCGGGCAAATGCTCCTGGAACTGGGCCAAGGTGGGTTCCGCCCCTCCCAGGATGAGCCGGCGAGGGTGATGCCGCTGGCAGAAATCCGCCAGCATGGCAGCCGTCTCCTTCAAGTTACGCTGCACCAAGCCGGCCTCTCGCCGGCCCGATACCGGAGCACCACCGCGCATCCCAACGACCGATGACCCTCGGCCGCGGCGCGTGTGCCGGACGTCTTCGCCCTCGACCTCCTTGTGGTCGACCAACTCCCCCATCTGGAAGTAGAAGAACTTGCCGCCCTGTCGATCGATCAGAGCTACCGCATAGCGTCCATATAGCCCATCTAGCTCGACCAACGGGGAAATGTAAGGTCGTCGCGCTACTGTGACCCCAGAGCGCACTGGGACCGCCAACGAGTATGCATACCAGATGTCGTCTGCTCTCCGCGAGAACATCGCCAACCCCCGCCCGGACCAGTCGAAGTCAAGCTCTATGTACCGCTTGATCGCCTCGCTGTCCTCCGGGTCCGCGTCACCGTTCACCGTTCTGAGCATCTCACGCAACTCGAGTTTGTACTCCTCAGCCGTGCGTCTGGTCGGATCGACATTCAGGTAAACGCTTAGTATCGGTCCCTGGGTCTCAACGGAAGCCAATTCCCTCAGCGCTCTCTCACTAAACATAGTGCCATCCTCCCATAGATTGGACTGCCACCTGTGTAACCTACAGCGCGTGGTCTGCTTCTCTCGAGATAACCTCCTTTGCCGTCATAGATTACGCACGTCTCTGGCCTATAAAACGCAGACTGCGGGGGCTATCCAGCCGTTCCCGCAGTCTGTCGATATACACCTGTAAGCAATGCGCCAAACGCCCGCTGCATATGCCCCCCTTGTCAAGGGATTTGACCCTATTCTATGGAGTTCACGATCATAAGTCAAGGCAAAACCGGGTTTGTCTCGCCGGGCTCGCAGCGACTGTTTATTGCACCTCGGTCCCCGCCACCGAGGTAGAGACGGCTTTCTCCAGCAACGACTGGATCCTGGGCACCATCTGAGCGGGGCTCGGATGGAGGCCCTCCAGCAGCAGTAGATTCTCGAAAAGCTGCTCGATTGTCATCTCGACCAACGAATCCGACGCCGGGCTGGCGAGCAACCGCCCCAGGTCCCGAATCAACGGATGGGCGCGGTTGATCTCAAGGATCTTGGCGGGCGCCTCGAAGTCTTCCTCGATCAGACGCCGCACCCGCTGCATTTCGCGCTCTGGCCCGCTATCAGCCGAGACGAGCCGGCACGGGCTGCCCTTGAGGACCTTCGATTCGCGTACCTCAGCCACGCGATCCCCCAAGACATTGCGGAACCGTAAGATCAGCTTTCCGAGCGCCTCAGGGTCCAGGGTCGGAGTGGCGGATTCGTCGACTTGCTCCTCCAGTTGCGGTAATTCCAGATTGGGGTCGTCGACGTTGGTGAGCGGCTTCCCGTCAAACTCCTTCAGGCTCTGGACCATGAACGCGTCCAGGGGATCAGTAAAATAGAGCACCTCCAGGTCGCGCGCACGGAAAGCATCAAGATGCGGGCTCCGCGCTACCGACCCCAGGCTATCGCCAAGGATGTAATAGATGGCGGACTGATCCTCACGCATTCGCTCGGTATAGTTCTTGAGCGAGACCAACGCCCCCTCTGACTTGGAGGTGGGGAAACGCAGTAAGGGCAGAAGGTCATCGTGCCCGGCGAAGTCGGTCGCCACACCCTCCTTGATGAAGGCACCCCACACCTCCCAGAAGGTCTCGTAGTCATCAGGCCTCTCCTCACCCATCTCCTGGAGGCTCTTGAGCAGGCGGCTGCGCAACGCTCGCCTGATATGGTTGATGGTCCGGCTCGCCTGTACGGTCTCACGCGCGACGTTAAGCGGGATATCGACCGAATCGACGACCCCTTCCACGAACCGCAAGTACTCTGGCAACAGGTCCTTGTTCCGTTCCTGGATCAAGACCTTGCGGCTGTAGAGCTTTAGCCCGTAGTCCGTGCGAGAGCGCATCAGCCCTGCGTCACGCCGGCTCGGCACGTAGAGGACGCTGCGCACGTCTACGGGCACATCGGCTACGATGTGCAGGTGCAGCAGGGGCGGCTCGTAGTCCAGAGTCAGTTCCCGGTAGAAATCCCGATAAGCATCTTCTTCCACCTCGCTGGGTGACTGGCGCCAGATCGCCGTCTGATCATTGGCGACCTTGCCCTCTACATAGATCGGGAAGGAGACGTAGTTAGAGTAGCGCTTAACGATCTGTTCCAACCGCCAGGCCGCAGTGAATTCCTTGGCCTCCTCGTTGAGCTGGATCTCAATCGTGGTTCCGCGTTCCGCCTTCTCTGCCGGGGCCAGGTGGTAGACGCTATCTCCCTTCGAGGTCCAGGTCCACGCTTCGGCATCGGCCAGGTAGGAGCGGGAGGTCACCCGGACCTCGTCGGCCACCATAAACACGGCGTAGAAGCCCACGCCAAACTGCCCGATGATCTCATCGAGCTTCTGCCCCTCCTGGAGTGTTTTGAGAAACGCCATCGCCCCCGAGTGTGCAATCGTGCCGAGGTTTTCCACAAGCTCGTCACGTGTCATCCCAATCCCCGTGTCGGAGATGATGAGCGTATGCGTCTCCTCATCCGCGCTGATGTGAATCGCCAACTCGGCGTCAGGGTCCACCACATCTTGGTTGGTCAACATCACGAACTGCAAGCGATGCAGCGCATCGGAGGCGTTGGAGATCAGCTCACGGAGAAAGATCTCGCGCTCTTTGTAGAGGGAATGCGATAGGATACGCAGCAACTGCTGCACCTCAGCCTTGAACTCCAGGGATTCCATCTGCGAAGTCTCCGTCTTTCCGCCGTCGGTCATAGCGTCCTCCCGTCGTGCCGTCTGGCCAAAGCCAGCACAGCCATGATGTCGTATGCTAACTATACGCAACGTGCATTAGAACTGGATTAGACTCTGGGCCGCTTATCTTCCTCTAATGGGAGTCCTATGCTCCTCTTATGTCGCGCCTATCTGGGTCTAACACATTTCACTTACGATAGGAGCATTGGGCAAGTAGGCACACCGGTAAGAAGATGTGCCGTAGTTATCAGATAAATATCATCAAGAGGAGGCCAGAGTATGCTCAGCAATCCCTTTGATATGCGGTTCGGTCTGCGCGAGGTAGAGCGGCTGCGGCGCGAGATGAACTCACTCTTCGAGCAGTTTGATCGCAGCCCACGGCTTGCCGCAGCGGGCGGATATCCGGCGATGAATGTGTGGGCCAATGCGGACGGCGTGCTTGTCACCGCCGAACTCCCCGGCGTGAAACTGGAAGACCTCGATATCGCGGTCCAGGGCGACACCCTGACACTGCAGGGCGTCCGCGAACCGGAGACTCTGGAAGACGGCGAGCGCTATCACCGGCGCGAGCGGCCCACGGGTCGATTCCAGCGCGTCTTCCAGCTCCCTTACGAGATCGAAGTTACCAAGGTCGAGGCGACCTACGAGGCTGGGGTGCTCCACATCTCGCTTCCGCGGGCTGAGGCAGATAAGCCCCGCAAGATCCAGGTTCGCGCGGCGAAGTAGCCGCCGATCGCAACACGTGAACGACAGCTATGATGGAGGCAATCCTATGACACAGACAACCCAGGAAATCCAGTTGCAGGAAGCCGAGAAGCAGGAGATCGCCGAGGGCGGCGCCGAGCGCACGCGCGCACGGCGGGCTTTCATCCCACGGGCCGACATCTACGAGACCGACGATGCCGTTGTGGTCATCGCCGACATGCCAGGTGTGACGGCGGACGCGGTGGACATCACGCTCGAGCAGAACGTGCTTACGATCAACGGTTACGTGGGCGAGTACAGGCCGGAGGGCTACGCGCCAGCCTATGCGGAGTACAGCGTGGGTGACTACGAGCGCAGCTTCTCCCTGTCCAATCAGATCGATCAGGACAAGATCGAAGCGCGAATGACCGATGGCGTTCTGCGGCTCCACCTTCCTAAGGTACAGCCCACGACAAGGAAAATCGCCATCTCGGCCGGGTAATCGGTCGAGCGGCACAAGTTCTTCCTCTCCTACCGAGGCGAATGGAAGCGCAGCAGGGGGCTCTGCTGCGCTTCCGCGTTTTCACGCTGCCGGTCCCCGATCCCCAGACCGAGCGATCTCGCGATCGAGCGATCTCGCGACCGAGCGATCTGCGATCGCTTGACGATTTTGCGGGCTGTGGGTATAATACAAGCCGTTGCACAATCCTCGGTAGCTCAATTGGCAGAGCGACCGGCTGTTAACCGGTTGGTTGCTGGTTCGAGTCCAGCCCGAGGAGCACAGGAGCCGCGCAGACCGAACTCTGCGCGGCTCCTTTTTCCCCCAACGCCATTGGCTATCTTGCCCGGCAAGGCTCCACACACCACATATCAGCTTGTCGACCCAGCGGGCCAGCTACAAGACCCCGATGCCCATGAGGACCCCCATCACCACGAACGCTCCTGCCGATACGCGCAGCAGCAGACGCTCGGGGATCCACTCGCACAGCTTCTGACCGCCCAGCACCCCCAGGGCTGTCACTGCCGTCAGGGCCAGCGCGCCAGCAGTGAACACAACCCACGGCACAGGGGCCTTGCTCGCCAACCCCAACACTGCGAGCTGTGTCTTGTCGCCCAGTTCGGCCAGGAAGAGCAGGCTGAAGGTCGCCCCAAAAGCACGCCAGTTCCAGGAACCCACTTGGGACTCGCACGCCTCGTCCTGGATGTCTTCACAGGCTGTTAGAGCATCCGCTTTCACAGCCTCGCGCCAGATCAGGACACCCATAACGCAGAATGCGAACGCGGCAATGATGCGGATGGCTTCGGCGGGAATCAGCACGTTTAGAAAGCGCCCTCCGGCAACACCGATAGCGGTCACACCCGCCAGGGCAAGGGAACCGCCCACAAAGACCGGCCATGGGCGCCGAAACTTGCACGTCTGAGAGACCACCGCCAATTGCGTCTTGTCCCCCAACTCAGCAATGAGGACGAGACCAAACGTCGATATCCAGGAGCTCCAATCCATATCCACCTCGTGTGCGGTCGCGGCATTATATCACACCCTCGCAATCCTTGGCTTGCCCGGGCCTGTGGATCTTCTATACTCCACACAGGGGTGACCGATGCACGAGCACACCGCAACCTTCCGCTTCTACGCGGAACTGAACGACTTTCTGCCGCCAGAACGTCGTCAGCGAACGTTCGCCTATGCCTTCCTGGGCAAACCAGCGATCAAAGATGCCATCGAGGCGCTGGGAATCCCACATACGGAAGTGGACCTGATTCTCGTCAACGGTACCTCAGTGGGATTCGATTGGTCCCTGCGCGAGGGCGACCGCGTCGCGGTATATCCGGTCTTCGAGAGCTTGAATATCGGGCCGGTGGTCAGGGTCCGCGATCGCCCCTTGCGCGCGACACGTTTCGTCCTCGATGTCCATCTGGGCAAACTGGCGCGTCTTTTGCGTCTGTTGGGGTTCGATACGCTCTATCGTAACGATTACGAAGACGCCGAAATCGTTGCCATCGCCGGAGCAGAGCAACGGATCGTCTTGACGCGCGATGTGGGCCTGCTCAAGCATAAAGCGGTCACGCATGGATACTGGGTGCGCGCCACCGAGCCGCTAGCCCAAGCCCGCGAGGTCATTGCACGGTTCGATCTCGCCGATCACGTGTCGCCTTACCGGCGCTGTCTCAGATGCAACGGGGAACTCGAGCGAGTGGACAAAGCGGCGGTGATCAGCCAGGTGCCCCCGCACGTGGCCGAGGAGCAAAATGCCTATCTGCGCTGCACCGGGTGTGGGCGGGTTTACTGGCGTGGCTCCCACTTCCACCGGCTGGAGGCCAGAATCGCTGAGATGTTGAGTCTACCAGCTCAGACCGGGGCTTAGCGAACGGGCGATCCAGAAGGCGACGTCTATGCGCCACAATGCGGCTCACCGGCCGCCGGCATCAATGTGCATCAGGAGCGAAGCTGTGCCTCACTCCCCCTCAACCGTCCCGGGCATCTCAAGGTCGACGATCTCGCCGTGAACGTCGATAACGACGCGAAACCCCATCAACCCCAACCATTGACGCGCCTCTTCAGGCAAGCCGACGTTGAGCAGCTGTTGCATCTGCTCGTCCATCTGTCCGAGCGACGCCTCGATCGCAGCCTTGGTGAACAGATCATCCTGGCCCAAGTAGCTGAGCATGCCGTCGACAACAGCCTCACGGTTGGCCAGGACACTCTCCTGCAATGTGGCGAGCACCTGACGATCGACGTCCTCCGATGGAATATGCCGCAGGAATCCATCGTCATCGACGACGTAGAACGCATCCTGACCGACATGCGTGTGGCTCACGAGTCGGTCGCGCTCATCCACGATAAGGCCGGCGAACACTGCCACGCGCGCCATTGGATCACCCTCCTCCAGAATGGCTGTTTGCCCCCCAAGATGATCGGGGTAAACTTGTCCTTGTGCAGATCGCTGTTCTGATTTGCTCGGTATCGTACCAGCTTTCAAGACAAAGATCAACTCTCGATGAGCTGTTGAGATGCCGTGATCGCAGCGCGGTCCCGCGTGGTCACGATACCGGAAATGGTCGCACTACAGAACCAGGGCTCAGTTGCATCTAGCTAGATCAGGAGGGAGCTTTGGAATCCGAGGTGTCTGTGGCCATCGTGACTGACTCTGCGGCGGGCATCCCGACCGAGTTGCTGCAACAACTCAGCATCGAGGTCGTCCCATACTGGGTCCACATGGGACGCGAATCCTACATATCGGGCCTGACGATGGACCCGCCAACGTTTTTCGCGAGACTGCGCGCCGACCCGGAGCTAGAAGTGCACACCGGCGTCCCTGCCGTCGCCAAGTTCCAGGATATCTATCAACGTCTGGCAACCAAAGCCAAGGGCATTGTTTCCATCCATTTGGCCGGGAAGCAGAGCGGAACCTGCAGTGCCGCCGAAGTAGCTGGTCAGTCATGTAGCGTGCCGGTCGTCGTCATCGATACCGGGACCACCGCTATGGCTGAGGGATTCGTAGCAGTCGAGGCTGCACGAGAAGCCGCCAAAGGGGCAACGCTGGAACAGGTCGTAGCCAAGGCCAGGTCGATCGTCCCCAACGTGGGCTTACTGGCGTTGCTGGAGAGTGTCAGTTACGCACTGAAGGGAGGGCGCCTTTCCAGTGCAGCGGGGAAAGTCGGCAGCCTGCTGAAGATTCAGCCCCTGGTCAAGGTGGAAGGGAATCGCGTCAGCGTCTCAGGCCAGGTGCGGCGACGGAGCAAAGGCATCGAGGCTCTCATCGGCAGAACGGTGGACGAGGTCCAAGACGACCCGACGCACCTGACGGTCCACTATGCCGAAGACGAAAGCGAAGGTCAGGGGCTCCTGGCAGCGCTGAAGGCGCGCATCAACTGCGTGGAGAGCTATCTGACCCGCGTCCCGGTCGAGTTGGGCGTCCACGCCGGTCCCGGGTCAATAGGCGTGGCCTATTACGTTGAGCGCGAGAGCGTCGGCCTGGTGCAACAGATCGAACAACAACTGGAACGGTTGGGGGCACAGGCCAAGGAACTGGGTACTCACGCTAAGGAAGCGATCCGGTCGCGCATGCCCTAGACAAGGCCGCCCTTGGAGGTTGACCATTCATCAACGGAGCTCCAAAACACCGCCATGGCTATCAAAGATCGCAACCAACAACTGCGCGTCGTAGCAGAGATACTGCTTATCCATATCCCCGAGCTTCTCAACGCAGACCCTGACCTAGCGCGCGACCTGCTTTCTGTCGCCGGCACGGCACTCCGCGAGATCTACGACGATGCCGAGAAGTCCGCCGAGGCCTGGGACAAGCGTGCCTACCACGTCCGGGCAGACGAGATGCGCCGGGAATGGGATTGGGCGCTGGCTGCATCCAACTACGCGCTTGGGCTGGTCGGTCGGGCTCAATCTCCCGGCGAGTCGGACATCGAGAAGCTCAAACGTCTCGTCCGTCCCGATCTGGAGAAACCAGCACGCCGTCAGATCAGCGATCCCTCGCGCTTTCGTGGTGCTGCGCAGGCGGTTCGTCGCCAGAACGCAGAGAAGCGCAAACCCGTGCGTTGGTGATTCCCCATGGAGTCATGATCTTCTAGCTCCCTTCCGCTGGATGGCGTCTATCCGGAGACGGAACGATAGATGTCGTGTGAGGCGTGTTTCGGGGAACAGCCAACATGACCTTGGCAGGCTGCGCATTCTGTGTCATAATCACGCCGGTCGCGGACGAGTGCCGTGTGCCGTAGCGTTGGGAGGCCGACCCTCGTCAAGCCACCATCATACAGCGAACCGATGAAGGGCAGCCTTGGGGTTGCCCTTCGACTTTCTCAGAGAGGCGATATTCGATAATGTGGGACAAACTGGAACAGTTGAGAGGCGAGCTTCAGAAGATGGGCAGCGTGCTCGTCGCTTACTCGGGCGGCGTGGACAGCACCTTCCTCCTCAAAGTCGCCCATGAAACACTGGGCGAGCGAGCCGTGGGAGCAATCGTTGTCTCACCCTTGCTGCCGCAGGGCGAGCAGGAGGAGGCACTGGCGCTTGCACAGCAAATCGGCGCGCGGGTCGCGGTTCTGAATCAGCCCGAGTTGAGCGATCCGGAGATCCTGGCTAACACCCCTGACCGGTGCTATTTCTGCAAACGCAACATTTGCGGTAGACTCAAGGCCTACGCATACCAGGAAGGGTTGGCCGTCGTGGTCGATGGCTCCAATGCCGACGATCTGGATGACTATCGACCTGGACAGCGTGCCGCACGTGAGTGTGGCATGCGCAGCCCAATGCTAGAGGCAGGTCTGACGAAGGCGGATGTTCGAGCATTGTCGCGCGAGATGAGCCTCCCTAACTGGGACAAACCGGCGTCGGCCTGTCTCGCCTCCCGGGTTCCCTACGGGACACCGCTGACCGAGGCTATGTTGCGACGGATTGGGCAGGCCGAGCAGTTGTTGCACGCGCTGGGCCTTCGCCAACTGCGCGTACGCGACCATGGTGACGTGGCCCGAATTGAAGTCCAGCCGGAGGACTTCGCCGTGATCCTCGAACATCGCCACCACATCGACGCTGGCCTTAGGGCGCTCGGCTACACCTATGTCGCGATGGACCTCAGAGGCTTCCGCTCAGGCAGTCTCAATGAAGGGATAGCGTAGAATGGACGCCGACAAATTGCGCGACCTGCTGACGGCAGTCCAACGGGGAGAGGTGGATGTCGATAGTGCGCTTGCGCGCCTGCGCACACTGCCCTACGATGATCTCGAGGGATTCGCGCGACTGGATCTCCACCGCGCACTTCGCAATGGAATGCCGGAGGTGGTCTTCTGCGAAAGCAAGACCGTGGACCAGGCAAGCGCGATCCTGGCGCGATTGTGGTCTCATCACGACCGCGTGTTGGGCACGCGAGTCTCACCGGAAATGGCGCAGGCGATTCAGCAACAGATCAGCGAGGCGGTCTACGATCCTGTCTCGCGACTCCTCAAGCTGATCCGTGGGGAACCTCTGAACCCAGCAGACGATGCGCCCTATGCGATGGTCGTCTGCGGTGGCACGTCTGATGTGCCGGTGGCCGAAGAAGCTGCCCAGGTGCTGGAGTTCGTGGGACACCGCGTCGAGCGGGCCTACGACGTCGGCGTCGCCGGTCTGCATCGCCTGTTGGGTGAGCTCGACAGGCTGATGGAAGCCAGTGTGGTCATTGCTATCGCCGGCATGGAAGGCGCCTTGACCAGCGTTGTCGCCGGACTTGTTGCGGCACCGGTTATCGGAGTGCCCACCAGCGTCGGCTACGGTGCGAACTTCAGGGGTGTCGCCCCTCTTCTGACGATGCTCAACTCGTGCGCCTCCGGCGTCGCAGTGGTGAACATCGACAATGGGTATGGCGCGGCTGTCTTTGCCCACCTCATCCTTCGCCAGCTTACCGCTCACTAGGAGGCCCGTCGTATGAAGATTGCCTATTTCGACTGCATTGCCGGCGCAAGCGGCGATATGATCCTGGGCGCTCTGGTGGACGCCGGGTTGCCGCTGGCAGATCTGCGCGAGCAGTTGAGCGTGCTGCACCTGCCAGGTTTCGACCTGACAGCGCGTCGGGTAGCCAAGAACGCCTTCGCTGCCACCAAGGTCGATGTCGTCGTGGCCGATTCGGTGCCCGAGCGGCATCTGCAAGACATCATCGCGATCGTAGCCGAGAGCGACCTGCCCGACGCGATCAAGGAGCGGGCCATAGCCATTTTCCGCAAGATCGGTACCGCAGAAGCCGCTATCCACGGCACTTCGCTCGACGAAGTTCATCTGCACGAACTGGGAGGGGTCGACACGATTGTCGATGTCGTGGGTACGTTGGTGGGGTTGGCGGCACTGGATGTTGGCCGCGTTGTCGTGTCGCCCATTCCGCTTGGGCGAGGCTTCATTCGTGGCGCCCACGGACGCATCCCACTGCCGGCGCCGGCCACGATCGCTCTGCTCAAGGGCGCGCCAATCGTGGGAAGCCCGCTACAGGCGGAAACGGTCACGCCGACAGGAGCAGCGCTGCTGGCATCCTTGGCCGATGAGTTCGGCGCGATCCCGGCGATGATGCTGGAGAGCATCGGGTACGGGGCCGGTAGTCGCGATTTGGCAGTGCCGAACGTCCTGCGCATACTCATCGGCACGCCCGTCGAGACGATGATGCCGCACACGGGGCCCCCACATGTCCATCATCACGGAATTTCATCCGGGTTGCACAGCCACGCAGCAGGCGAGCACCACGAGCACACACATTCCCATGAACACGTCCATGGCGAGGCTGGTGACGAGGGTATCGGCCACGCACACTTCCATCGACACATGCATCCTGACGCTGACGAAGAAAGCCTCGGTCACACACACCCGCACGACCACGAACACGACCATACCCACACTCACGGCGGCGTTGCGGATGTTGACGAAACCGGGGAAGGGCACAACGACCATGCCCATACTCATGACACTCTGGAGTCTGCCCCTCCCTTGCACGCTCCTATCGAGCGGGGCGCAAACGAAGCGACCGACCACACACACGCGCACAGCCATCCGCACTCACATTCCTGTCTGGACACCACCACACTGAGAGTGCTGGAAACCAACATCGACGATATGAACCCCGAGACCTACGAGTTCGTGATGGATGCGCTCTTTGCCGCGGGCGCGCTGGACGTCTTCCTGGCGCCGATTCAGATGAAGAAGAACCGCCCCGCAACTCTGCTCCGCGTGCTCAGTAAGCCGGATGACGTAGCGACTCTAACCGCGATTCTGTTCACCGAGACGACGACACTGGGCGTGCGCGAGCAGACGGTCGATCGGCACGCGCTTTCACGGATCATCGACCACGTCGATACACCCTACGGGCCGGTGCACGTCAAGATTGCTGAGCTAGGCGACGGACGGGTCAAGAGCGCGCCGGAGTATCAGGACTGCCGTCAGTTGGCCACGGCTCACGGGGTTCCGTTGCGCGAGGTCTACCAGGCCGCCCAGGAAGCAGCCCGCGCAAGATTCGGGGGATAGGTTGATCTGCCGGCGGCTGTCCGGGCCGGCGTACGTCTTCAGGGCTGCAGACCCGCCAGCGCGTCCTCAGCTGTCAACCAGCCTGTTCCGGGGAAGAGACGTGCTATCTGGGGCGCAAACTCAGGCCACATAGGCATGACCTCGGCAGGTCGCCCTTCGGCGACGATCGTCCCCCCGTCGAGCACGACGATGCGGTCCGCCGCAGCTGCTGCCAGTTCAACGTCGTGGGTCACAAGCAGAACCGCGTGACCGGCGTTGCGCCACCCGTGGATGAGTTCGAGCAAGTGTGCCTTGGCATCGTAGTCAAGCCCGCGGGTCGGCTCGTCCAGCATAATCGTCGACGGCGCTGTCACCGTGATCGCGGCGAGCGCGACCCGTTGGCGCTCCCCCACGCTGAGATCGCGAGGGTAGGCATCGGCCTTGCCGCGCAAGCCCAGTGCATCCAGCAGAGCGTCAGGATTGATCGGAGCATCTGTGGCCAAAATCCGGTGGTTGCGCAGCGTGATGAGCAGTTCTTCCATCACGGTATCGGCAAAGAGCAGGGCGTTGGGGTCCTGCGCCAGGTAAGCGACCTGCCGGCAGATCTCTGCCACCGTCATATGGCTCGCCTCACGCCCCCCGACCCACACCTGACCACGCTGAAGGGGCACCAGCCCTACTAGCGCTTTGAGCAGTGTACTCTTGCCGGCGCCATTACGGCCAACCATAACGGTGACCTCTCCCCGATGAAGGTCAAGGGCGACGTCGTCCAACACCCGCCTGCCGTTGTAGGCTACCTGCAGCCCTTCGGCCCGCACGGTCGTCTCTTCAGCAGCCATGGCCCCCTCGCGCGCGCTATCGCTGCATAACAGGCCGTGTGTTTCCTGCCCTGTCTCCCTAACAGCCGCTGGTGCCGCACGCTTGGTCGACGACGGACCGAACCGGCGCGCCTCGGCCACCGTGATCGGAAGAGGCGACCACTGCAGCGCTCTCCCAAGCACCACCACCGGTGGCGCAAGCTCGATCTGCGACAGCACCTCACGCGGTGGCCCTGCGACGAGAGAAGTGCTCCCCTGTGTTGTCTGACCCGATATATGGACCAGCTGATGCGCGAACGGCAACACCCGCTCCAGGCGATGCTCTGCCAGGACGATCGTGAGCCCCGCATCTCGATTGAGCTGCGCTAACGTGTCCAGCACGTCTTGTGCCGACTGCGGATCGAGCTGCGAAGTCGGCTCGTCGAGCACGAGAACACGCGGGCGAAGGGCCAGGGCAGCTGCAATCGCCACCCGCTGCTTCTCTCCGCCCGAAAGCGTGGCCAGATCACGGTCTCGCAATCGTTCCAGTGACAGCAGAGCCAGGACCTCTTCGATGCGAGCGCGCATCTCGTGGCGGGGGATTGCGGCATTCTCGAGTGCAAAGGCGACCTCATCCTCAACCCGGTCCATAACGAACTGCGCTTCAGGATCCTGGAAAACGAATCCCACGTGCCAGCACATGGCCTCCGGCCTTGCCGTCAACGGGTTAAGCCCATCGACGACCACACGTCCCCCGAACGTGCCGCCGCTGAAGTGTGGCACCAGGCCATTGATGCAGCGCAGCAGCGTGGACTTTCCCGCGCCCGATGGCCCAGCCACGACGGCAAGTTCGCCTTCGACAAGCGTCCAGTCTATGTCGCGCAAGACAGGCGAAACAGCACCCGGATACGCGAAACTCACGTGTTCAAACGCGATCATCGGCATGCGCTTCTTCCTGTGGTGCGGGGATCACTGCAGGCAGGATGAGTGCCATAAGGCCGAATCCTACGCGCACATCGAAGCCAGGCCAGGCTACGCGTGGGTAGGGCGCGTAGGCCCTGGACGCGGGCCACAGCACCCATGAGACGAGGGCGACGACCGCACCAACCACCACGATCGAGTCACGCAACGCCCAGACGTGCTGTCGATACCGTGTGTGGTGTACCCCCCGGCCCGTGCGCCAGATTGCCCATCCGACCAGTGCCACGCCGCCCACAAGTAACGGCGTGGACCACGCGCTCCAGCGCGGCATCAGGCGCAGGACCGATCCCACGAGCACGCAGCCGAGCCCGCCAATCGTCCCTACCTGCGCGGTAGACGAACCGGCGGGCGCAGAGCCCGCGTCATTCGCGCGACGCCCGGCGAACCCGCGTGCAGTCATCGCCTCAGCCAACTGCAAGGCGCGCTCCAGGCCCCCAATCAGCACGGGCATGAACAGTGGCAGCCAATCACGCAACCCTCGCATACGGTGCCCGCGGACCGCTTGGGCCTCACGGACCTGGCGAACCTGCTGCTGCGTGCTCGGCACGAAGGTGACCGCAATCGCCGCAACGACGGCTACAGGGTAAAAGGCACGCGGGAGATAGCCGATCAGGTCTCGCACCGGCACAGCCACGTTCAGAACGGCAAAGGCGGCGAACAATGTGCTAAGCACCAGGCCATTGACGGCGCCGAACACCAGCGCCTCGACCGTGATGGGACCACCCAGCAGGGGCCATCCCTGCGGCATACGGAAGAGCACCGTCTCCCCGAAGTGGCTCAACGCCGCGTTGAACACGGCACCAGCAGGGATAGCGAAGAGCGCAAATCGCACGGGGGAAACTGGCGTGGCCCGACCACGGCGTTCGGTTCCCGCAAGTTGCCCGGCCCGTGGCGCGGCACTGACCGCCTCGAGCGCCAGCAGAGCGATGCCGAAGAGCAGGACGAGGTAGAGCGGATTGCGGGTCAAGAGCGCGCTCAGCGATGCCACGACCACCCAGGCAAACCAGGCGAGCGGATGCATCACGCGTGGACCTCAGCCACAGATGCTGCGTCATCGCCGGTGACAGCCCCATCCACCGTAGCGATGACCTGGAACTCGAACCGCCGCTGAAATCGCCACAGCGTTCGCAGCGTCGGCCGTCCAAACACAACAAGCATCGCAGCCGTACCGACCGCCCGCGCCAGATCCCACACCAGCGAGGTCGTCACGTAGAACGCGAGATAGCGCTGCGCAGTCTCGCGAAGGCCGAGACCGACCTGCCAGTGCTGGTCGGCGGCCCCCGTGGCAAAGGGCCAGAACCAGAGATTCATCAGCGCGCCGAAGGCCAGCCCCCAGAGCCCGCCGAATGCGGCGAGGATCACGATCTCTGCAGGGCGCGCCTGCGCGCGCAGGCGCCTGACAAGCAGACCAACAAAGGGGGCCGTCATACCGATCCACCCCGCCACAAGCATGCGGTAGGGCAGCCACGGCCCCACGCCCCCGGTGATGAGCGCCGACACAAAGAGGGTTAGCGATCCGAGGAGAAAGCCAGATCGATGGCCGAAGACATAGCCCCCGAGGATGATCAGGAAGAACACGGGACTGAAGCCCCCGGGTCCTGGCAGGGCGGTCTCCAGGAAACTCAACGCGGCGTTGAGGCCGATCAGCACGCCTAGCAAGGCAATCCGCTTGGCGTCAGCAGTCGCCTCTCCCTGGGTTTCGAGCAGCAGGGCGACCAGTGAGAGCCCCCCCAGCACGGTGAGAAAGACCGGCGAGGCCGCCGCTCCGACTGCTTCTGCGCCTGCCTCTCGAGCGAAGAAGGGGTACAGGAAGGCGCCTACACCGAGCAGAGAGGCCAGGAGGTAGACCAGCCAACGCAGCAAACGCCGCACAAGGGTATCGCCCACTCACCCTCCACGCCGCATGCGCACAAGCACGAAGGCGCCGCCTACCAGGGCCAGCAGAACGGCGAACACCACGTATTCGATTGGGTAACTCGACTGCGGCGCGTGCTCCCGACCTTGCAGCGGTTCGGCAGGATCCGCCAGCACCGGCGTATCTGTCGCCGCGGCTGGAACCGGCGACGTCGACACTGCAGGGACGGGCGTCGCCGTTCGCGTCGGCGCCGATGTGGGCGACAGGACCATCGACGGTGTAGACGACGCTGGCGGCGTAGACGACGCTGGCGATGTGGACGACGCTGGCGGCGTCAACGACTCCAGTGGCGTCTCCGATGGCAGGGGTGTCTCTGTCGCAGCGCCAGCATCGCCTTCCGGCGATGTGGGCGTAGGCGCCGGCTGAGTCGCGACTGTCGAAGGCGGCGACGTCACCGTCATGGTGGGGCCTGCTGTCGTGTCGGGAACAAGCGTGGCGGGTGGCATTGGATCCACTTGCGACGGTGCGCCGCAGATCTCATCGAAGCTCACCGCGGGGGGGAGCTGGGAGCTCTCGCCCCACAACCACGCATCGACATCGCCGTTACTCACTTGCCACAGAGTTGCCCCGACGCCCGAATAGGCCCACGAACCATCGGCAGTCCGGTGGTAGTAGTTCCAGTAGAGACAAGGCAGCCCCGTGCAGCTACAGAAGCAGTTGCTCGAAGGGCATCCCTCACCGTTCAAGGTACAAACGGAAGCGCCGAGAGGGCCAGCCTGCACCTCAAAAGCCATGCCAGCACGCTCTAGGAGCGCAAATCCCGAGATCTGAGGCTCATCAAAGGCGACGCAGCGGGTGATCACCCGGCCGTCGCTATGGACAATGACAAGGCCGGCCTGGTTGTCGAGTTCTTGGGCTTGGGCCGGCGCACCGGGCAGCCACACCGGCAGCAAGAAGAGCAAGGCGGCTGTCACCATCCGCCCTGCCCCTCTTGTCACTCTAGCGATCATCAACGCGATAGGGCTCATTGGCTGCTCAACGCTGCATCCTTGCCTACCTAACCGGCGCCACTGCTACCGGAGACGGCCCGACACCACAGCGCACGGGATTTGGCTGCGCCGCAAAGCTGCGGCAGCTCCCACCAACACCAGCGCACCCAGCAACGCCAGGCCCACGCCCGGCCCGTAGATCGAGCCCGATTCGGGCATCAGCGGCACCTGTACTGCGCCCCCGACCGCAGCCGACGGAGGGCGGCTCGCCCCGACCCGCGGCACGGCCGCGAACGTCATTCCTTCGGCTGCCTGTACTGCCTGCGCCGTCGCCAGCATATTGGCGAACGGCACCGAGGCCTGCCAGAAGTAGGCGCCACTTGATCCATCCCAGAGCGCTAGCAACGCGCCCAGCGGATCGGTGCCATTGACCACCCAGTTGCCCATAGGCTCATCCAGGGCGTTGAGTGCCATGATGACCACTGCCGTTGAGTTTGCGTCGGTCTCCGTACCCCATGCCGAAGGTTTCTGGTACGGAAAACCGCCATCCTCATTCTGCATCCGTCTGAGATAGGAAAGCGCCCCACCGGCCGCGCCAGGCTCGCCTGCGCCGATCAACGCCTGCATGGCAAATGCTGTAGTATTGGTGTCCGCCATCCCCGGAGTCGTACCGCCGAAGAGCGCCCATCCGCCGTCGTCAGTAAACTGAGAAGTCAGAACCGCTGCCGCGGAAGATGGGAGCGGCTCACCGGCATTATGCAGTGCCAGAACCGCGTACGCATGCTTGAAGAGCGTGTCGCCGAACATCCCGGTCGCCGAATCCTGCGCCGCCATCACTTGGGCCACCAGATCCCTACCGCCGAAATCCCGCGGATCCAATCCCGCAGCCACCGCTACGAATACCGCCTTGCTGACATTGCCTACGTCGGTCACCTGACCGGAGGAGACCTGAGAAGCGACGTAGTCGAGAGGCGAAAGCCCATCCGAGCTGAGCCAGGTACTGATGTCTTGACCCGTCGCCGCAACCGCCAGGATGACCTCAGCGGTTGTGCCAAAGTCGGATCCCTCTGCAAACCCCGAAGAGAATCCGCCATCCGGCTCCTGAGCGTCGCGCATCCACGCCAATGCAGCGTCGGTCTGCGAGAACGCCGCGGCCTGCACGCCGCCCGACACCGCCAGCAGCATGGATACCAAGACCACCACCAACACGACAGCATACTTTCTCATCTCGATGTCCTCCATTCTATGGCGCGAGGCCGCGCCCGGGCTGGCAAAACGACTCAACAATTGTCAGAAAAACAAAAACTTCCCGCCATAAGGGTGGGAAGTTCACCGACACGGTCATTGCCTATGACCTCTGTCGCGTGCCACCTCCTTTCCGCGAAGGGCAGCCAGCACCGGTTGAGGCGGAGTGTCGGGCTTTCCTCTACACACGAGAGGTAACCGTTGCGGGACAGCGCCGGATTTTCACCGGACTTCCTCACTTGAAGCGCCTGCTCTGGCCAAACTGCGGCAGCACGAGCGGGGCGCACCCCAACCGCAAAGCTATTCGCTTGTTCTGTTAACGACTTCAGTATAACACGTGAGCAATGGAAAGCAAGCTCATGCGCACCGACACTTCGCACAAATCCGGCGTACGAGTAAGATAATGGATGTCGCGTCGCCCGGCCGATACCACGGCCCGACAGCGATGCGATGACCACTCGGACGGCATCGGACGGAATTGTGAACGAAGGAGGCTCTATGCGCGCGAAAGTCTCGATGATCACGGGGGCAGCCGGTGAGGTGGGGCAGGCGCTCATACGAGCTCTTGCCGAACGCGCCGCGTGCGAACAATCTGAACGCCGGATACTGACGCTGGATCTCAATCCGCTGCCGCCCGAACTGGCCGAGCAGGTTATCCACGTCCAGGGTAGCGTTCTGGACACAGGACTTCTGGACCGGCTCGTCAGCGAGTACGAGATCGAGGAGATCTTCCACCTGGCGGCGCTGCTCTCTACCCGGGCGGAGTTCTCGCCTGATGCCGCGCACCGTGTCAATGTCGAAGGCACGCTGGTGCTACTGCATCTGGCTGCGCAACAATCGGAGTGGCGCGGTGAGCCGGTTCGTTTTCTCTTCCCCAGCTCAATTGCGGTCTTCGGCCTTCCGGATTTGGCGACCAAGGAACAGTACGCCCGAGTCCGTGAATGGGAGTGGAACTACCCCACAACCATGTACGGCTGCAACAAGCTCTACTGCGAGATGCTGGGGATCTACTTCAGCCGCCACTACCGCCAGCTTGCCGCCGACCGCCCCACTAGCCTCGACTTCCGTTCCGTGCGCTTCCCGGGCCTGGTAAGCGCATTCACCGTCCCGAGCGGCGGCACGAGCGACTATGGGCCGGAAATGCTCCACGCTGCGGCGCAGGGCAAGCGCTACGCGTGTTTTGTGCGTGAGGATGTGCGCATCCCGTTTATGGCGATGCCCGATGCCGTCAAGGCCCTGGTGGATTTGGCCAAGGCGCCCCAGGAATCTCTCAGCCGGCCCGTTTACAATGTGACCAGCTTTAGCCTTTCGGCAGGCGAGTTCCGTGATCAGGTGCTGCAGTACCTGCCGGACGCCCAGATCACTTTCGAGCCCGACCTGAAGCGTCAGCGCATCGTAGACAGTTGGCCCGCTGATCTAGACGACAGCGCAGCGCGACGCGACTGGGGGTGGGCGCCCGACTACGATGTCGACAGGGCCTTTGCGGAATATCTTGT
>JAXDDO010000010.1:0-85631 GCA_034676805.1 Anaerolineae bacterium
CGACGCGGGCTTCGACGGCGGAGTTCATCGATATGGAGGCCATGGACCCGCAGTGGATCGCTGCGCTGGATCTGCTGCCCTATGCTGCATTCGAGCCGCAGCTGATTTCGTACCAGAACGCGCGCGACGCAGCCCAGCAGGCCTTCAACGAGATCATGCAGGGCGGTGACATGGACGCGATTCTGGCGACTCTCACCGAAGAGGCCAACGCGCTGCAAGTCGAGCTGATGGAGGAATAGTCGGATCAGCTCCTAATCGTCTCAGAGACCCGGCCCCTAGGGGCCGGGTCTTCTTATGCCCAGCGCCCTGGCCCATCGTGCCACTCGTGGCCCCGGCAGATCTATGTATAATGAACGCGACCCAAATCGCGGTGCTATCGTGCGGTAATCCACTCGATCCAGGAGGTTGCCTATCGCCCAGAGCTAAGGATTGGTTCGCGGGGAAACAGCGCCAGATCCCGGTACTGCCTATGTTTCAGCGGCGCGGGATGACGAGGAGACGGCTAATCGAAGCGATCCACCGGCATGGTATCGCCACCGGCGATAGCGAAATGGATCTGTTCGGCGGATGACCGTCAGGGGATCACGGCCCTCCCCTATTTCCCCCTATAGCCAAGTTGCATCTCAAAGCCGGCGGGTAACCGCCCCACAAAAGGTGTAACAGGGCGCGTCGACTCCCACCGGACCCCGGTGTGGGTCCCGGTGGTGGCGTGCAAGCGCATCGCCAGACTGCAGCCACGCACGCTCTGCAGCACGCGCAGAGAGCCCTACTATCGCTGGACATTCGCCTTGTGGTTCGTCGATCTGTGCAACCTGCAACGAGCAACGGGTGCTGCTAATACCATCCTCAGAACATCCTATCCACCAGGAGGGATTCCTATGTGTGGCATCGTTGGCTACGTCGGGCTGCGAGATGCAGCCTCTGTGGTGTTGGGTGGGCTGCGCCGCTTGGAGTACCGCGGCTACGACTCTGCAGGCATCGCGGTTCTGCGTCCGAATGGGGGCATAAGTGTGGAGCGTGCCGTGGGCAAGCTGTGCAACCTGGCGGACAAACTGGCAGCATGCTGCTTGGAAGGACATGTCGGCATAGGCCACACCCGCTGGGCTACCCATGGCGGGGTGACGGAGCAGAATGCGCATCCTCATATCGGCATGGCGCGGCGCGTTGCCGTTGTGCACAACGGTATCATCGAGAACTACCAGGAGCTGCGCGGCGAGCTGGGAGCCAGGGGAGTGACGTTCACGTCGGATACCGACACAGAAGTAGTGGTACACTTGGTGGAGGCAGAAATCGCCGGTGGCAGGGATCTGTTGGGTGCGGTCAAGCACGCACTATCCCGCATCCAGGGCGCGAGTGCCTTCGTCTTTATGAGCGTAGACGCTCCGGATTGTCTGGTGACCGCCCGCCTGGGGAACGCAGGGGGTATCGTGATCGGCTGCGGTCGGGACGAGATGTTCGTGGCCTCCGACATCCCCGCTATTCTGGAGCATACCCGTGACGTGATCTTCCTGGAGCACCGGCAGGTGGCACAGGTGACGCGCGAAGGTGCGGTCGTCTTCAC
Organism: Anaerolineae bacterium; assembly: GCA_034676805.1. Lineage (GTDB taxonomy): Bacteria > Chloroflexota > Anaerolineae > B4-G1 > SLSP01 > PWVB01. The sequence continues at coordinate 1,562 of JAXDDO010000010.1, forward strand.
CCTCGAAAACCGGCCCGTGACGCCACGGCTCTACACGATCCCCTGGGATCCAGTGGCTGCGGAGAAGGGCACCTACCGCCACTTTATGCAGAAGGAGATTGCGGAGCAGCCGCGGGCAATCACCGACACAATTCGCGGTCGCGTGGACTTCAGCGGCGGGCGAGTGCGCCTCGACACACTCCCACTGACGCGCAACGAGGCGCTGGCGCTCCGCAAGGTCACCATTGTGGCGTGTGGCACGTCGTACCATGCGGGGCTGGTCGGTAAGTTCATGCTCGAGAATCTGGCGCGTGTGCCAGTCGAGGTCGACTATGCCTCTGAGTTCCGGTACCGTAGTCCGCTTATCGGCACCGACACGGCTGTGCTAGCGATCACCCAATCGGGTGAGACCGTGGATACGTTGGCGGCGATGACCGAAAGCCGTGAGCAGGGTGCACGGCTCTGGTCCATCGTCAACGTCTTGGGCAGCCAGGCACAGCGGATCTCCGATGGCTATATCCTGATGCAGGCCGGTCCCGAGATCGGGGTGGCTTCTACCAAGGCCTTCAGCGCCAGCCTTGTTGACCTCTATCTGCTCTCACTCTACCTGGGCGAGCTCCGGGGTACACTCTCAGAGGCACAGCTCCGTGAGGGCGTTGGGGCGCTGGCGCGCCTGCCCGATCTCGTGGGGCGCATCTCGGAGCAGGGTGATGCCTACGATGTGCTTGTTGAGGCCTTCCACGATCGCGAGCATTTTCTCTATTTGGGGCGCGGCATCAACTATCCCATTGCGCTAGAGGGCGCGCTGAAGCTCAAGGAGATCTCGTACATCCATGCCGAAGGTTACCCTGCCGGCGAGATGAAACACGGCCCCATCGCGCTCATCGACAAGGTTATGCCGGTTGTGGCGATCGCGACCCGGGACCATGTTTATGACAAGATGCTCAGCCAGATCGAGCAGGTGAAGGCACGGGGCGGCATCGTCATCGGACTCGTTCAGACCGGCGACGAGGTCGCGCGTAGCATAGCCGACTTCGTGGTCGAGGTGCCGGCGGCACCGCCGTTCCTGACGCCGGTGCTCAACGTCATCCCGCTTCAGTGGCTGGCGTACGCTATGGCAGTGCGGCGTGGCGCAGATGTAGATCAGCCACGCAATCTGGCCAAGAGCGTGACGGTGGAGTAAGCAAACCCAAGCCTGCGACGATACACACAGAACGCAGCGCGCACCGCTACGGTGCGCGCTGCGTAGATAAGTTCGCGGGTTCACCGCGCCTGGTGGCCGTATCCAGGCCCAGAGCGAGCCCTGACCGCTACGTAATCGGCTAGCCGAACAGCACTGTCACAATCAGCACTGCGCCTGCCAAGACCAGCGACCACCAATCGATCAGCCTCCACCGGGGTTCTCTCCTGACCATCGCGCTCCTCCCTATGTCCGTGCTAGATCGTATGTTCTATACGCCCTTATTATACTAGAACTTGTGTTCTATTTCAAGTCCCAAAACGGATTTTCTGGAATCTCGCCCATGCCCGTACCTTTTGAGAGTGCCGGACGTCTGTATATGTAATCCGTGTCTGTCCACACGGCCCGGATTACTGCGTCAATCACAGTCCCAACCAGGAGGATCTCTGCCATGAAACGCGTGCTCCGTTATGTCCTTCTCACCCTGCTTGTCTTCTCTATGACCCTTGGTGCCGCTCCAGTTTTCTCCGCAGGCCCTGGTACCGAACGGGTGCTGGTCGAGTTCCAGGCCGGGCGCGGCCCCGCGGTGCGGGCCGCCCTGGCGCGAGCCGGCGGACAGATCCACTATGATTTTGGACGGTTGAACGTTATCGCAGTGACACTCCCGGCGGCAGCCGTGGAGGGCATTCGGCGGAATCCCAATGTCGTCGCGGTGGAAGAGGATGCACCACGCTTCCCGATGACCGTGACGGCAGACCAGACGGTGCCGTGGGGCATCGATGCTGTGCAGGCTCGCGATGTCTGGGATGTCGACCGCGATGGTGCCGTGGATACCGGCGCAGCCACCGGGGCCGGCATTAAGGTGTGCATCATCGACTCGGGCTTCTACGTGAACCACGAGGACTTTGCCGGCCTGAATGTGAGCGGGAGCGCCCTTGGCTGGGACACTGACGCCTGCGGACACGGTTCGCACGTCGCCGGGACGATTGCTGCCGTGAATAACAGCTTCGGGGTTGTCGGCGTGACGCCTGGCGCGGCTGAACTGTACATTGTCAAGGTCTTTGGCGACGACTGCTCCTGGGCGTATAGCTCAACGCTGATAGCTGCTACCGAGGAATGTGTCGCGGCCGATGCTAAGATCATTAGCATGAGCTTGGGCGGATCGAAGAGCGTCAAATCTGAGCAGCGGCAGTTCGATGCGCTCTATAGCGCAGGGATTCTGTCGATCGCGGCAGCAGGCAATGAGGGCACGACCGCGTACAATTATCCTGCCTCCTACAGCTCTGTGGTGTCAGTGGCAGCTCTCGATGAGGAATCGGCCGTCGCCGACTTCTCGCAGCAGAACGACCAGGTCGAACTCGCGGCGCCAGGCGTCGCTGTGCTTAGCACAGTGCCCTGGATTGCCTCGGATACACTGACCGTCGACGGCGTTACCTACACGGGCCAGCACATTGAGTATGCCGCCACAGGGTCTGTGAGTGGAGACCTCGTCGATGGGGGGTTGTGCACGACTCAGGGGGCCTGGACCGGCAGTGTGGTGTTGTGCCAGCGCGGGGACACGAGTTTCTATGACAAGGTGATGGCGGTTCAGAACGCTGGCGGTGTGGCTGCGATCATCTACAACAACGAGCCCGGGAACTTCCTGGGCACGCTTGGCGAGGGCGCTTCGTCGCTAATCCCCGCGCTGAGCCTGAGCATGGAGGATGGTCAATACCTGGTCGCTGATAAGGTCGGGGCTACCGGATTCGTCGTCAGCACGCTTGAGAAGCCCGCAAGCGGCTACGAGGCCTGGGACGGCACCTCGATGGCGACGCCGCACGTTTCGGCGGTGGCGGCGCTGTTGTGGAGTGCCCATCCGGAGCTGACGAACGCACAGATCCGCGAAGCGATGACGTCCACGGCCTATGATCTGGGCGCCATCGGCCGCGACATCGCCTATGGCTATGGGTTGGTGCAAGCCAAGGACGCGTTGGATACCCTCGGTGGCGGCTCTGGCGGTGGGGAGATTACCCTGACCGTGTCAACGCGCGTGCAGGGCCGAAAGGCGTATGCCGACCTGGCGTGGTCCGGAGCGGCGGGCGCCAGCGTGGACGTGTACCGGAATGACGTCCTTCTGACGACAACCCCGAACGACTCGGCCTACACCGACTCACTTGGGCGAGTGACGGGAACGTATGTCTACAAGGTGTGCGAGGCAGGCACGGATATCTGCTCGAACGCGGTGAGCGTCACGTTCTAGCCCCTACTTCGCTCAGCTACATCCTCGGGGAGAAGCCCTCAAAGCTTCTCCCCGTTTTCGTGGGTGGTCTCTTCTAATCCCGGAGTTCCGCCTTGTCTGGTATAATGTGGGTTAGATTATGGCTTGAGGGCGCAGGTGGTTTCCTCGGAGGCCGCAGGGACTGGCCTGGAGGCTAGGGCCTGGTGGTTGCGCATGGTCGATCTCGACCTACAATCAGGGGGCGAGGTGGCTGCGACATCAGAGCACTGAGCCAAGAATGCAGGCCGGGCCGTGTGGCGTGGAGCGAGAGACCATGGATGCCGGCGCACTGACGCCCAGATGTGCGCAGCGTTCCGGATGCAGACCGAGGCCATAGCAGCTTACATAGGAGATGGCTGAACTATGCAGACAAAGCAGATTCTCGTGGTAGAGGATCATGCCCCGTTACGAGCGGCCATTCAGATGCTTCTTGAGCGAGAGGGCTACCGCGTGACGACTGCGGCGGACGGCAATGACGGCATCCTGGCTATGACCGCAGTCCTGCCTGACTTGATCGTCGCCGATATCGGCATGCCCGGGATGAACGGCTATGAGTTCTACGAATCAGTCCGGGCCAAGCCCGCCTGGAACACGATCCCCTTTGTGTTCCTGACGGCGCGCGCCGAGCGTGAAGACATCCTCAAGGGCAAGTCCCTGGGTGCCGAGGAGTATCTGACCAAACCGCTTGACCCGGAGGAACTGCTCGTCGTGGTGCGCGCACGGCTGGCGCGCAGTGAATCGATTCGGGTCAATATGGAGGCAGAGCTCGATGTGCTGAAGAGCCACATCGTCGCTGCACTGAGCCACGAACTGCGCACACCGCTGACCTGGATTATGGCGTACACGGAACTGGTGGTGCAATATGTACGCGACCTTCCACCGGAGCAGCTGCAGGAATTCCTATCGCACGTCATGGAAGGAGGCGAACGCATCACACGCCTAGCGGATGATCTGCTGTTGCTCATCCGTCTGGACGAAGGCCAGCTTGCGCAGAACTTCCAGCAGGTTGCCGAGGTGCGGAACGACCTGCGAGCCATTCTCGACGGTGCGGTTCTCCCCTACGAGAAGCGGTGCTCAGAGAGGGATCTGACCCTGCGGCTGGAGGTCGACGAGCACCTGCCGGCGGTCAGGATCAATGAGGAGATCTTCATCGATGCATTGGGGCGCCTGGTGGACAACGCGATCAAGTTCACGCGCGAACCGGGCAAGGCGGTGACCGTGCAAGCGCGCGCTGTCGAGGAAGGGGTTGAGATCCGCGTCATCGATGAGGGCACGGGCATTGCATCTGAAGAGGTGCCGCACCTCTTCCAGCGCTTTCGGCAGATCGATCGAGACAAGGTCGAGCAGCAGGGCGTGGGCTTGGGGCTGGCGATTGCGCAGGGCCTGGCGCGCCTCCACGGCGGTGAGATTGAAGCAGAGAGCGTTCTCGGGGTAGGCAGCACGTTTACGATGCGCCTTCCGGCAGCGGGGTCTTGATGGCTCTGCACGAGGCCCAACGTCGCAACATCTGATCGGGGTTTTTGGTGGTGGCAGCAGCCGCCACAGACGGAAATCACATTTACACACCCAAGGAGGTATCCGACTATGCGTAAGGAAATCCGTTCGAAAAAGGGAGCACCGCCCAAGGGCCCGTATTCTCAGGCAATCGTAGCCGAAGGGCCTCTCGTGTTCGTTTCCGGGCAAGGGCCCGTGAACCCCGCGACCGGTGAGATGGAGTTGGGGACATTCAGGGAGCAGGCTGAGTTGGTCTTCCAGAATCTCACGACGACATTGGAGGCTGCCGGAACGTCATGGGCGCATGTGGTGCGCGTCGGCGTTTTCCTGGCCGACCTGGGCAACTTTGCCGAACTGAATGAAATCTACCAGCGTTATCTCACCGCACCGTATCCTGCGCGGACTACGGTACGTGCGGGCCTGCCGCCGAACATGCTCATCGAGGTGGACTGCATCGCGGTTGTGCCGCAAGACTGATCCGTGATGAAAACCCACGAGTTGGACACGCCTGTTGTGGTGGTCGATCTGGCGCGTTTGGAGGCGAACATCACCCGCCTTCAGCACTACCTTGACGAGCACCAGATCGCCAACCGCCCGCATATCAAGACTCACAAGATCCCCGAGATCGCGTTGCAGCAGATTGCGGCGGGGGCGACTGGTATCACCAGCCAGAAGGTCAGCGAGGCCGAGGTGATGGCAGATGCCGGAATCAACGACATCTTCATACCCTACAACATCGTGGGCGAGACCAAGCTGATGCGCCTGATGCGGCTGGCTGCGCGCGTCACAGTGAGCGTCACGGCCGATTCAGCGCCGGTCGTGCAGGGGTATGCAGAGGCCGCGCTGCGGGCAGGGATGGTGCTTCCGGTGTTGGTGGAGTTCGACACCGGGATGCACCGCTGCGGCGTGGCGACACCACAGCAGGCGGCAGAGCTGGCCCGGCTGATCGCGCACATGCCGGCGTTGACCTTCGAGGGTCTGATGACTTTTCCGCACAACGCCTCCAGCGATGCATTCGTAGGCGAGACCCGCTCGTTGCTCGGTGAAGACGGCATTGCGATCCGTCGCGTGAGCTATGGCGGCACGCCGGCGATGTGGGAGGCGCACGAGCGTTCTGAGGTCACCGAATACCGCGCCGGCACCTATGTCTACGGCGACCGGTCGATCCACCAATCCGGCGCGATGACGCTGGACCAAATCGCATTGAGCGTCGTAACCACGGTGGTGAGCCGGCCCACAGCGGATCGGGGCATTCTGGACGGGGGGAGCAAGACGTTTTCATCGGACCTTCTGGGGATGGAAGGCCACGGGCTGATCCTTGAATATCCCGAGGCGCGTTTCTACGGGATGTCTGAGGAACACGGTCACGTGGACTTCGCTGCGTGCCCGCGCAAGCCCGAGGTCGGTGAACGCGTTACCGTGATCCCCAATCACTGTTGCCCGGTGAGCAACCTCTTTAACGAGGTCGTGGGTGTGCGTGACGGAATGGTCGAGGTGGTCTGGCCTGTCGCTGCCCGTGGCACCGTCGTCTAGGATTGATCTGCGTCGGGCTGATCGGCTGGCGTGTGATCCTGGGTTTCGGGAATGAGGGCCCGCGCGAAGATCATGTAGGCGGTGTGGGCAACCATGCGGTCATAGGGGCGGAGGCGCGCGGCGACGGCTTTGTAGGGGCGCACGAGCAGCTCTTCCACCTCGACGAAGCCATAGGTCTGCATCTCGAGGTTTCGAAGCAGAACCCCCACCTGGTTAACGGTGGGCACCAGGCAGACCAGGAAGCCCCCACCACGCAGGGCCTTCCGCACTTGCTCCAGATAGAGCCAGGGCTCGCGGACATCCAAGATAGCGGCATCGAGAGCTGTCTCGTCGAGCCCTTCGGCAATGTCGCGCACCTTGAAGGTGACATAAGGCTCCAGGCCCAGGCGAGCAAGGTTCTTCTGGGCGACGGCTTGGATCTCCGGGCGCACCTCATAGGTATACACGTGACCGTGCGGCTGGACCATGCGCGCGAGTGCGAGCGTCAGGCCTCCGCTGCCGGTACCAGCCTCAACCAGCCGGGTGCCGGGGCCGATATTCATCTTCATCAGAATGTGGCCGATCTCCTTGGGATAGACAATCTGGGTCACGCGCTGGATGTCGCGCACCAGGTCATCCAGAGACGGCGGGAGGATCATATAGGCATAGCCAAGGTGAGTCTCCACGGTGGCGCCCCATCCCTTGCCGATGATCTGGCTATGCTGGAGAACGCCGTGGTGTGTCTGATACTCCAGATCGGGCTGTATGCGGACGATGGCGGGCTTGCGGTCGCCGCCTACCATAAGCACAAGATCGCCGGCCTGAACGTAGTTCCGGTCGGGAGACTGCATTGGCTCTGGAGATTGCACCTGGTTCGCCTCGGCTGGGTTATGTGCGGTTTTTACAAATCGCTGCATAGGCATTATAATCAATGGCGTACAGACCTGCAACCTGGGGGAAGGTATGCCTGACGACACGATCGATCGTATGGCCATCACCATTGTTGACGGGGGGCAGTCGAGGGACCTCCTGAAAGCCCTGAACGAGCGCCATCTACCCGTGACCACCCTGGACGCCGTTGGGGGGTTTCTTCATGAGGCGATGGTGACCTTGATCGTGGGCACTTCTGCAGAACGTTTGTCAGATTTCTTCGCGTTGGTCCGCGAGAAGTGCCCGAGCCGCACACGCTATGTGCCAATGGGTGTCGAGCTATCTCTCTCTCCCGGGTACCCGATGATGATCGAGGCCCGCGTAGGGGGGGCTACGGTCTTTGTGCTACCGGTGGACCGCTTTGTGCAACTGTGAGGAGATCAGAAGATGAAACTGGTTGTTGCCATTATCAAGGATTCTGATGCCATGGACGTCTCTGACGCGCTTGTGGAGAATGACTTTCGCATGACGCGCATTGCCAGCACCGGGGGGTTCTTGCGTCGCGGCAACGTGACGCTGCTCATCGGCGTGGACGAAGATCAACTGGAACTGCTCTTCGGCACGATCCGGGCGGCATGCCGGCCACCGGAGAACCCGGAGGAACACAAGGCCACCATCTTCGTGCTGCCCGCTGAGGACTTCGTGCAGTTGGGCTGAGTCGGGGAGATAGCCGATGTCTGAGAAAGTCGAGCAGCGCGCCTACCACGGCGACCTCGATCCCAAAGAGCTGGCTCAAACGCTGGTCTTGCGGTTCAATGAGGGCGAGACGCGTGCGCATTGGTTGCCGGGCGAGGCCGGGCGTGCCGTTGTGCAGGTTCAAAACCGGCAAGTTGAGTACGGTGATCCGACAACGGCTGTAACCGTTCACATCTCCCCCACCAAGACCGGAATCACGGTTTCGGTGAGCGAGCAGAAGGTGTTGGGCGTGGCTGCTGATATGGCCAAGAGCGGCGTGCAAGCGTGGCTTAATCCTATGCGGCTTCTCAGCGAAATCGACGATATCGCACGCAATGTGCGCTGGCTAGGACTGCGTTCTGAGATATGGACCGCGGTGGACGAATACTGCCGCACACAGGGCAGTGCGCGTGGCACGGCAGGCATCCTCACGCACGTAGTCTGCCCCTATTGCGGTACGCCCAATGATATGGGTGCTCAGAATTGCAAAGCCTGCCGTGCGCCTCTCGCCGAGGCTCAACCGATCGTCTGCGGGCGATGCGGCTTTCTCAACGAGCCTCAGGCCACGTTGTGTGTCAACTGCAGCGCTCAACTCAAGTCATAACGATTACACTCGTCTGTCCAGGGAGGTGTTTGCTTGGGGCGCAAGATTCGGGTGCTGATCGCCAAACCCGGCCTCGACGGCCACGACCGTGGTGCCAAAGTTGTCGCCCGCGCCCTACGCGATGCCGGGATGGAGGTTATCTACACCGGGCTGCGTCAGACGCCTGTGATGGTGGCCGAGGCAGCGCTTCAAGAGGACGTGGATGTCGTGGGGCTCTCGATCCTCTCGGGAGCGCATATGGCGCTCGTGCCCCGCATCATGGAGGAGCTTGCGCATCGCGGTATCGGCGACCTTCCGGTTTTTGTGGGGGGCATCGTTCCTCAGGACGAGGCGCTCCTCCTGAAGCAGATGGGGGTCCAAGAGGTCTTCGGTCCCGGAACGGACACGCGTACGATCATCACCTACATTCGCAAGGCGGCGGGGAGCGGGTCGTTTGACGCCACGACTCAGCCGCTGCCTTGACGGGTTGACGCTGGCGGGCCTGGCGCTGGAAGGTGATCGCCGGGCCATTGCCAGGTTACTGACGCTGGTAGAGAACGGCCACCCCGAGGGGCAGATCGCTCTCGCCAGGCTTTTCTCTCAAACTGGGCGAGCCCATATCGTCGGCTTCACCGGTTCCACAGGCGTCGGCAAAAGCACCCTGGTCAACCGTGTAGCGGTCGAGTTCCGTCAGCGTGTGCCGTCTCTGGCTGTCGTGGCTGTCGATCCTACAAGCCCTTTCTCCGGCGGCGCCTTGCTGGGTGATCGGTTGCGCATGCGTGACCTGATGGATGACCCCGCTGTTTTTATCCGCAGTATGGCTTCTCGCGGCCACCCCGGCGGCATTGCCCATGCCACCCGCGACGTGGTCACCGTTCTCGATGCGCTCGGATACCCGGTGATCCTTGTGGAGACCGTCGGGGCAGGTCAGGTTCAGGTGGATATAGCACGACTCGCGCACACGGTGGTGCTGGTTGAGGCCCCCGGTATGGGGGACGACGTCCAGATGCTCAAGGCGGGTCTCATGGAGATCGCCGACGTGATCGTGGTCAACAAGGCCGACCGGCCTGAGGCACGGCAGACAATGAGCGCCCTGCGCGCAGCGCTGCGGGAGGCCACGCGAACCGTGCCAGCGGGCGCGGTCCGGCCCCTGGCTGCGGAGTACGCTCCACCCACTGCGGGGCAGGGGCCAGGTCCCACACCGCAGGCCAGCGAAGAGGTTGCTCCGTGGGCCGTGCCCATCGTCGAGGCCAGTGCGCTGGAAGGATGGGGCGTCGATGCCGTCGTCGATGCCATCACAGCGCACCGGCACCACCTGGAGGCTGCGAACACGTGGCAGTCTCTGCACCTGCAGCGCGCTCAAGATGAGGTCGCGGGTTGGCTACAGCGATATGTGCAGATCCTTGTGGAGCGCTGTGTCGGCACTGAGCGCTTGGGCGCAGCTGCTGACGCCGTTGTGCGCCGCGACTGTGACCCGGCATCGGCAGCACGTGAACTGGTGGACGTGCTGCTAGAGTGTCTGCGTTCGGGCGAGTTGGATCGAGCCGGCACGCTCTAGCATCTGACCACGCCGCCGCGCCCCCATATGCGGAGAGGCGTCTGGACAGTCGGGCGGGCACCGGTGTGAAACTCGAATCTTGCGATAGCGGGAGGAGGATCCTATGCTGTACCATGGAGAACGCGTGCGTCTCCGTCCCCCGGAGCGCAAAGACTTGCCGCAGTTTGTGACCTGGTTGAGCAATCCCGAGTTGCGGGCCTACATCACGGTCCGCTACATTTCCGAGGCGCTGGAGGAGCGCTGGTTCGAGCGACTTCTCGACAAGACAGGTGGCGGCGCGCCTTCGGATCTGCATTTCGTGATCGAGACTCAGGAACAGGGAGTACCCATTGGCGTTATCTCTCTGATGGACATCAACTGGCGGGACCGTGATGCCGAGGCAGGTGTCGTGATTGGTGACCCACAGTACTGGGGCCAAGGTTACGGGACCGACGCGATGCTGACGCTACTCCAGGTGGGGTTCCGCTGGTACAACTTGCATCGCATCTATCTTCGCGTGGTCACCGACAATGCGCGTGCCGTGCGATCCTACGAGAAGGTCGGTTTCCAGCACGAAGGCACACTGCGCGAGGCGGCCTTCGTCAACGGTGTCTACCGGGATCTGTTGCTCATGAGCGTTCTGGATCGCGAGTATGAGGGGGTGCCTGAATGACCAGCGCAGAGTGTTACGGCGAGATCGTGCTGTACGGTGGGACGGGGTCGCCGGACCTTGCGTCGCAGATAGCGGAAAATCTTGGTCTCAAGCTTCGACGGCGGGAGGTGGTGACTTTTCCAAACACCAATCTCTTTGTCCGGTTGGGATCAAGCGTGCGTGGGCAGGATGCCTTCATCGTACAGACGACCTCTGCGCCTACCAATGACAACCTCATGGAGCTGTTGATCTTCATCGATACGTTGAAGCGAGCGTCGGCGGGACGGGTCACCGCTGTGATCCCCTACCTGGGTTACGCACGTTCTGATAAGAAGGACCAGCCCCGCGTGCCGATCACCGCCCGCCTGGTGGCTGATATGGTGCAAGTTGCCGGTGCCGATCGCTACATCACGCTAGACCTGCACTCAGGCCAGATCCAGGGGTTCTTCAGCATTCCTGGCGACGTCATCACGGCGTTCCCCCTGCTCGCCGACTACATGCGCAAGAAGGATCTGCAGAACGCGGTTGTGGTGGCAGCGGATCTAGGTTTCGCCAAGAAGGCGCGGGCCTTCGCCACCGAACTAGATCTGCCGGTAGCTTTTGTGGAGAAGCGGCGCGTCGACACCCATACTGAAGCGTTGACGGTCATCGGCGAGGTCAAGGGGATGGACGCGATCATCGTGGATGACGAAGTGGACACCGGCGGGACGATCTGCGATGCCGCCCGGGCGTTGGCAGATGCGGGTGTGAACGACATCTACGGTTGCTTTGTACACCCCATCCTTTCCGGCAACGCTGCTCGGTTGCTGAGACAGCATCCGTTCAGGGAGTTGGTGACCACGAACTCCGTTCCCATCCCCGCAGACAAGCGCCTGCTGAACATGACGGTGATTTCTGTTTCATCGCTGCTCTCTGGTGTGATCCAGCGTGTGCACGCCGGGCGCAGCGTTGGCGAGATGTTCGATCCGTATCACGGTTACAGCTAGGCCGACGAGTGGCGATCTCATTCACAGGCCGCAGCGCGCGGATTGCCCGCGCGCTGCGGCCTATAGCATGCAGACTATGCCCGGTGTTCCACCAGCGTCCGTGCAGCCTCGCGAATCGCCTCCAGCTTATAGGGCCGGCTCCAGCGATTGACCGGAATCAGGTCCCACACCCTGGCGCGGATGTGCTGGATCCAGCGCTCCATACTCGCGAGGCACGTGATCATGCCACCGCCGCTACCTCCGGCTGCAGCAACGGCGAGGACGGGCTTTCCAGCAACACCACTCTGGTCGCCCCGCGTTGCCTCGCAGCGGCGGAACCGGTCCGTGAAGGCTTTGGCCGACTCGCTCATCTCGCCCCAATAGACCGGCGAGACGAAGATGAGCGCATCGGCAGCGCAGACTCGCGCGTGCAGCGCCTGGAAGTCATCTTCTACCTGGCAGCGATGCTCGGGCAGGCAGGTGCCCCAGCCGTTGTTGCAGGCCTGGCACAGGCCCACGTCGAGGTCGTTCAGACGAATCTCTTCCACAGCTGCGCCGGCGCCATGCGCTCCCTCCGCCGCGGCCGCGGCGCACGCTGCCGTCAGGCCGTCGCGGTTTGGGCTCGTGTAGATGAGCAGGATATCCACTTGGGTCTCCTTTTGAGAACGGGGGATGATGGACAGACAGGGCCAGTATACACCAGCAGGGGCCGCTCGTTATCCTGGCGGGCTGATGCCGAACCCCATGGCCTCCTTGGCGAGCGGTTTCTAGGCGCCGCGATCGTACACCAGATCCTGCCCGACCCAGCGCCCCGGCAGCACTGCGGGAATCGCGGCGCGCTCGTCCGGGGTCAGCGTGAAGTCGAGCCGCCCCAGCGTGTCGTTGAGTTGCCGCATCGTGCGCGCGCCGATGATGGGAGATGTTACGCGGGGCTCCGCCAATACCCACGCCAACGCCAACTGCGCCGGGGTGACGCCGCGGGCCGCCGCAGCGCCTACGAAGTCCTCGACGATGTCGAATGCGGTCTCTGTGTAGTAGCGGCGCCGGTAGGACTCGGCGTCACTCAGGCGCGTGTTCTCCGGCAGTGGCTCACCACGCTTGTACTTGCCGGTCAACACACCTCCTGCGAGGGGGTTGTAGGGTATCACGCCCAGGCCGTTCTCGGCGCAGAAGGGGAGGATCTCGTTCTCAATGCTGCGGTTGAGGGCACTATAGAGCGGCTGCAGGCTGACGAAATACGAGCGGTGCGCCTCTTTCGCCAGGGCTTTGTAGCTCGCCAGGTGCCAGGCCTTCAGGTTCGATGCGCCAATATAGCGGACCTTGCCTTGCCGCACCAGATCGTCGAGCGTCTCAAGGGTTTCATCCGGGGGTGTGTCGAAATCCCAACGGTGGATCTGGTAAAGGTCGATCACGTCCACCTGCAACCGCCTGAGGCTGGCTTCGACTGCTTGCTGAATGTGCAGCCGCGAGAGTCCGCGCTCGTTGGGCCCCGGACCGGTCGGGCCGTAGACTTTGGTAGCCAGGACGATCCAGTCCCGCGCACCCCGCGCCTTGATCCATCGACCGACGATCTCCTCGGACCGGCCGCCGTTGTAGACATTGGCGGTGTCGATGAAGGTGCCGCCCAGTTCCGCGAAGCGGTCGAGCAGTTCGAAAGCCGTTGTCTCATCGGCCCCTGATCCGAAGGTCATGGTCCCCATACAGATGCGCGACACTTTCAGCCCTGACCGCCCCAAGCGTACGATATCCATCCTGCTCTCCTCTCGGATCGGTGTCTACCACTCGATCTGTTCGAACTCCCCCTCGGTCACCTGGTAGATCCAGATCTGCGGGTCGACCAGGTCGCCGTTGGCGTCGAACTCCAGGTTGTCCAGCAGGGTCGGAACAGCGTTGCGCCGCAACGCCTGGGCGATCTGATCGCGGTCCAAGGAGCCGGCTTGCTTGACCCCCTCGGCCAGGACTTGCATCGCCACGTAGCCATTCACGGAATAGGTATCGGGGTTGCGGTACTCGACGGCTTGGTAGGCCTCGAACCACGCGGCATCACCGACGGCGCGCGGACTGGGCGCAAAGGCGCTAACATACATGCCCTCTGCTGTGCCGTCGGCCTCGTCGATCGTGGCGGCGAGGAAGGCGCCGTCGCTGCACAGCATCGGCGCAGCGATGCCGGCGCGGACCAACTCGGCGCGCAGGTAGGGCGCCTCGATCTCGTAGCCTGCATAGAAGATCGCATCGGGCGCGGCGGCCTGGATCTGGGCGACCTCGGTAGCGTACGTGCCCTGGCCTTCCTCAACCTCGACCTGCGTTACGGCCTCTGCCCCCAACGCCTGCAACTCCTGGATCAGCGATGCTGCCAGCCCCTGTCCGTACTCGGTGTTGTTGAAGACCACCACCACACGCCTTGCGTTCAGGTGTTCGACCAGGAACCGGGCATCCACCTCGGCCTGAACTGCGTCATTGGCATTGACCCGGAAGAAGTTGGTGTACCCTTTCTGGGTCAGGCTCTGCTCCGAGGCGGTCGGCGTGATGACAACCAGGTCCATCTCGGCGTAGCGCGTCATCGCGGCCAGCGTCTGGCCGCTGTTCAGATGGCCGATCACGGCCACCACGCGTTCGCCGCCCTGCATGGCGGCCGCGATCTCATCGACCTGGGCCAGCGCGACGTCGCTGTCCGACTCGTCGTCCAGCGGCCTCACGACGACGCGATAGCCGTCCAGACCACCGTTGCGGTTGATTTGCTCGGCGGCAAGGCGCACCCCGCCCAGCACGGTTTGTCCGCCGTTGGCCTGAAAGCCGCTGAGCGGCACCGCGACGAAGACCATTGCATCGCCCCTGGTGGGGGTTCTGGCGCCGGCGCCTGAGGTGCACGAGGCCAGCAGAGCTGCCACTACGCATACCCATATCCATCGCTTCATAGTTGTTGCCTCCACGCTCCCGTCTCCGGGCGCTGGCCCTCTACCGCGCGCCTTTTCCCCGGAGTTCGTATGGCGTCTAGCCCTTATCTAGTGCATCGGAGTATAGCTGTTCCATCTGGGTCACTAGATCCGTGATCTGACCCAGATGGCGCTCGATATCGCCATTCAGATGGTCGACATGTGCCCCTCCGGCGCTGCGTTCACCGGCGATGACGTGCAGTTCGCTCGTGGCCCGTGCCAGCGCGGTGAGCGACTGCGAGAGCTGTGACTCGGCCTGGCGCATCTGAGCATCGAGCAGTTTCAGACTCGCCCAATCTTTTCCCAGGGCCTCCATCTCGCTATTCAGCCGCGCGACGATGTCAGGGTTCTTCTCGTACTTGAGCCGGGCCACCAGCGTCTCAATCAGGTTGGGGATCTCCTTCCGGCGCTGCTCCAGCCGGTGATCGCGCCGGTAGGTGTCCACGTATTTGGCGAACAGCACGCCCTGCTCCACCCAGTCGACCATGCGGCTGGCTGCGCCCTCCAGGGCCGGCGCCCCGCTGGACTTCTGGTGGAGGTGGTACAGATCGGCCTCCACCGCCCGGATGTAGCGGCACATCGCTTCTGCGCGCTCGCGCAGGCCACCGTCCTTGATCTTGTCGAGCTCCAGCCGGTCGCGCAGCATCTGCCACATCACCTTGCCCGACGTGTCGGGATCGGTCATGCTGGCGAAGATGATCGCGCCCCAGCCGATGATCCCCAGTAGTGGCCATATCCATGTGGGCCATTCTGGGCCAACCCGTGCCTCGAACAGAGGGGGCCAAAAGACCGCCAGGACAATTGTGCCAGCCACGATCACCGCACCTTCCCATCGGAAGATCGCGTACTGGACGAAAGCCCAGCTTGCTTTGCGTTGTAGTTCGCTGCGCAGGTTGCCCATGGTCACGAGACTTTCGCGTGGCCGAGAGACGTGACTATGCGGAAACGGTCCCGACTGAACCGGCGTAGTCCGTGTTCCCGGTCACGATGGCGGCTAGAAGTAGGTCGAGATGGTCCGGTAGAGCTCCTCGATATCGGTCTCGTCGGCGAGCCGGAACTGACCGCCGCCGGTCTCGGCGATTTCTTGCAGCAGCCGGCGATCAGCGTCCCTGCCGAAACCAATCGTGAAGACCACGATCCGGCGCTCCACGCTGTCATCGAATGCCCGCTGCAGGTCGAATCGCGTGCGATTGCTGGCGTTTTCCAGCCCATCGGTCATCACCACGATCGCGTTGATCGCTTCGGGATCGCCCGTCTCGGTAATCTGACGGTGCGCCTCCCAGACGGCATCCAGAAGGGCAGTATTGCCGCTGGGGCTCAGCGCCCGGATGACATTCTCGAGATGGGAACGACCTTCGTCGGTCACAGGGCGCAGCGGTTCGACGCGCTTGACGCCGGTGCCGAACTCGATCAGGCCGACCTGATCGCGATCGCCGCGGATGTTATCGAGGAAGGCCAGAAGCGCTTCCTTGGTGCGCACCATCTTGTCGCCATCCTGCATACTCCCGCTGGTGTCGACGACCAGGATCACGTTGGTGGGGCGCTTGGTGTACCACCATACATTCTGCACCACTTCGATCACTTGCTGCGAAGGCATCTGCAGCGTGGTCTGGGGCTGGCGCCAGTCGACGGCATCGGTTTCCGCGAAGGGGCTGCCGGGGCTATCGAGCGCCAGCGACAGATCCGCCGGACGATATCCTTGAGCCAGCAGCAGGCGCTGCGCGTCATCGCCGGTGATATAGCTGACAAAAGCCCGGTACGTGCGCTGCTGCGCCTCGTTGAGCGTGGGCAGTTCGAGGAGCGCGAGGGGATGGTCGGCCCAGAGTGTCCCTTCTGCCGGGTAGATGGCAACCAGACGGTCCCCCGACTGCGCCTGGTTCCACGCGATCACGACCTGTTCCTGTGCTACAAAGGCGTCGAGGAAGTCACGACCCTCAGCCCGCAACCGCTCCAGGATCACGGCTTCGCCCTCGCCGTAGAAGCGCACGGTGCTTTCGACCGCGCGGACGTACTCCAGCGTCTCCGGCGCCGTCGCTGTCGCCTCGGTCAGGCCGCGCGTGATCCCGGCGCCGGCATAGAACTCGGCCAGGGTCGCCAGCATGCCGCTGGCGTTGATGGTGCTGGGATGGTTCCATTTGAATGCCGGGTCGCGCGTCGCCTTCTGCTGGATCTGCTGCCAGCCCAGCGGCTCAAAGGGCCAGCCCAGCTCGCGAGCGACACTCTCCCAGGCGACGACGACAATCGGGCTCACCGCGTAACGCACGGGGTCGCTCGTGCGCCGGTGAGCGATCGGAATGACCGAACTCTCATCTGCCTCCAGCGTCGCCTGCCAGCGTTGCTCCAACTGGTGAAACCACAGGCTGCTATCTGGCGCCAGGGCCTGAAACGCGGGGTCCGCATCAAGGCTTTGTTCGACCATCTTGTCCGGAGAGAGTTCGATGGTGCGGACCGAAAGAGGGCGTTCTTCAGGCGCCTCCGGCCCTTCGGTTCGGGCGCGGTCGTTGAACTGCTGCACGAGTTGGTCGAAGGTCGGCTTCATCGCTGGGGAGACGGCGATGACGAGCTCTTGCGCATCGGATATCGTGCCGCCATCGAGGGGTCGATCGGGCACCCTCTGATCGAGCCAGCGCAGGGCTGCCCGACCGCCGTAGATCAAGGCCCCCAGCAGGAGGCACGCCAGCCCCAGTCCCACCAGCATCATCGCCAGGCTCCGCTGCCGGCGTTGCTGGCGCGGGTCCGGCGGCAGGTTCAGCGGCGATTGGGTTGTGTTGCTCATATTACTCCGCCACGTTTAGCTCAAACCAGCGCAACAGGGCCAGGAGCACCTCACGGTCGGGGTTGCGCATCGCGTCAGCGCGGGGGATGACGGCCTCGACTCCCCGATTCTGCCACTTGACGAACAGGCTGTCGCCAATGGCATCCAATGGGACACGGGGGTTGGCAGGGCGCAGGCCATAGGCCAGCCCGGCTTGCTGCTGCTCATCGCTCAACAGATAGCGCTGGAAATCGAGCGCTGCGTTCTTCTCGAGCGCCGTGGTCTCGGGGCCGACCCACACCGAGAAGGGGAAATCGAACCATGTGACGTAGCGCGGGTAGTAAAGGTTGATCGGGTCTTCCCAGCGGGTCAGGATGCCTTCCATGTTCAACAGCAGATCGGCCTCCAGGAGCTGGCCCCCATCGCCCACGCTGTAGCCGAAGAGCGCGAAGTCCTCCGCCGTGTAGGCGCTGGCACTGCTGAAATCGGTCACCGCGCCCATGAGCTCCTCGAGCCAGGCCTGGAACTCGAGGTTCGTTACGTCGGCGGTGCTGATGTCGGGACGCTCGTAGTATTCACCTGCCGCGGCGATCATAGCGTGCAGACCGGCGACGTTCTTGTTGGGGTTGGGTACGACGAGCTTGAAGTATCCCCAGCCGGCCTCACCGCCGAGCTCGGGCCAACCGCCGCGCGCTATGGCGGCGTCGTGGATCGTGTTCCAACTGATCTGGCCAAACTCGGTCTGCAGGACACGCGCCCGGCTCTCGTAGAGCCCCCAGGTGAGCAGGCTGGTGGCGATCGGTCGGGCGCGATACTCTCCGTCGGTAAGGAAGACATCGCGACCCAGACGCTCCTTGTACGAGGCGTTGGCAAGCTCGACGAGATAGCGGCTCTCGGGGATCCAGGCCGTCGGGAACTCCGCCAATGCGGCTCGTCCTGCCGCGTCGAGGTCTTCTGGCGTGATGCCAACCTCCAACGCACCAAAGGTGTTGCGGTCGAAGCGTCCCAAAGCGGTCAGCCCGTCCATGGCCACGATCTCGACCGAAACCGGCACCCCCTCGATCGTGGGTGAGGTCGCGTTGTAGGCCGCGGCGGCGTTGGTGACCCATGCCTCTACCGGCAGGGCGGTGATGACCCTGACGGTGATGTCGTCAGGGCGATCGACGGTAATGGCACCACCCTCCGTCTGCGATGGGCCCTGCCCGCCATCATCGGGACGTAGGCCCTGCACTGCCAGAGACACGCCCACAATGATCAGCGCGACGACGACAATGCCTACGAAAATCCAGCGTGTACGGTTCATGTTTTTTCCCCGGTCTAGCTGTCAGAACATATCCAAGCTGCCTGGCGTACGCTAGTTGTCGCCTGTGCGCCAGATGCCCCGTGGACTTGGGCCGGCGCGGGCTGCAGGCACTAGCTGTACCCGGCCTATGCGATCACGTGTCTCGCCGGTGACGCGAGGCACGGTCTTATCTTACTACGAAATCCCGTGCTGAACGTTGCGGTGCTTTCCCGGAGGCCCCGCGGGTAGATGTGGGATAGGTTCATCGACCCGATACCGAACAGGATCACGGCGCCCCGCCGCCTGTCTGGCGCCACAGGCAAATGTAGCCCCGATCGTCTGCCGAGGTCAACCACCGTCCGTCGGGGCTGAAGGCGACACAGCGCACGCGTCCCGCATGCTCGACCAGCCGCCCGACTACGGTTTTGCGACGGACATCCCAGAGACGCACTTCGCCACTCCAGTCTCCCGTGGCGAGAAGATGGCCCCCCGGCGCGAAATCGATGCCGGCGACGAGGTGTAGGGCCTCACCGTCCTCTGTCAGGCGTGCCTGCTGCTTGCCGAACTTGGGGTCCCAGAGCCGTACGCTTTCATCCCAGCCGCCCGAGGCCAGCAGCCGTCCTTGAGGATCGAATGCCACGCAGGTCACCTGGGCTGTGTGGCCGCTGAGTGTCCACAGTTCCTGGCCCTGTGCCATATCCCATAGCCGTACCGTGCGGTCCCAACCGCCCGCTGAGGCCAAGGTGCGACCATCAGGGCTGATGGCGATGCCAAGGACAGCCTGGCTATGGCTGCGTAGAGGGGTCTGGAGCGCACCTGTCTCCACGTCCCACAGGTTGATGACGCCATCCTGTGCACACGAGGCCAAAGTTGCACCGTCCGGCGTAAACGCGACGTCTGTGACTCCCCCAGCGTGGCCTCTCAGCCGCGGCACCTCACTGCCGGTCTCCGTCCACCGCCAGAGGTAGACGCCTGTGTCGCCGCCGCCCAGCGCGAGTGTCAGACCGTCGGGGGACCAGGCCGCCGCTGTCAGAACTCCTGCCTGACGGCTAAGGGCCAGCCGTTCCTCGCCGCTGGTATCCCAAATACGGGCAGCGGCATCCAACCCCACGCTGGCTAGCTGGCGTCCGTCGGGACTGAAGGCTATGTCGGTAACCTCGTTCTCGTGTGCCTGCCATGATCGCAGCAACTGGAATGCACCCGGTGTGCTCGCTCCGGCAGCACGTTGTGTCCTGGCGGATGCCGATGTTCCAGGAGGCGAGACATCCGCTGCGGCAAGATCCGCCTCCGACACCAGGCCGAGCGCATCGGCCCAAGCCGTCACGGCCCAGCGGGCGGCCTCTTCGGAGAGCGCGGTGGTGTCGTGCAGCTCTGCTGTCAGGCGCGGCAGGACTACGCTAAAAGGGAGCTGCGGGACCAGCCGTTCGAGATCCTCGACCACACCCTGCTCCAGGGCACTGATCAACACGAAGATCTCGCGGCGATACTCACCACAAAAGTCGCGAAGCAACGCCTCGACGCGGCGCGGTTCGTCGGCCACCTGGCGACCGAACTGCCGGACGATCTCTTTCAGTGATTGGCGGGGGACGTCACTCATAGACTTTCGCAGGAGGATCCGCGCTCGCCGTCGCCTAAGCGCGATGACGCGGCCTGATGCCACTGAAGAGCGGCGTCGCGTATCCAACCCTGACAAGTAGTATAGCATGGCGCCGGCTTTGCCAACAGTCCAGGACCAGGGCCAAGGGGCGCAGCGTTGGCCCTGTCAGGACATGTTACTCCGCGGGGCTATGGTGATCTCCCGGTTCGCTAGACCTCGCTGTTGCTGACCAGCCTCCCGGCCCCAGCCTGCACTTTCTGTACCGCCGCCACGATGTCGTCCATATCCGCCTCAGTTCCGAGGAGCATGGTCTGGAAGAACCAGATGCCCTCGGATGCACACGCACGTTCGGTCACGGGACAGTTGGGCAGGTCGCTCTCGCCCGCATCGGCCCTGCCAAAGGCCGCACGCAGCCGGCGAATGCCGTTCTGGATGGCCGGCATGCGGTAGAGGGGCACGTATCCCTCGCTGCACGGGATGCCCTCAGCACGGAGCGCCTCCAGAAAGCGCGCCCGAGGAAGTCCCTCGAACGCCTCCGGATCGTAGCGGGTGATGAAGAGGTGATAGCCATGCTGCGTAACGCGAGGGTCGCGCACCAGCGGTCGCAACGCGGTCATCTGAGCCAGCCGGTCCGCCAGGTAACGTGCGTTGGCCTCCCGGCGCTGCGCCAGCTCCTCGAAGCGGGTAAGCTGGGCCAGCAGCAGGGCCGCCTGCCATTGGGTCATGCGGTAGTTGCCGCCCAGGACTTCGTGCTGGTACCAGCGCCCTTCACGCACGCGCCCACAGTTGTGCACCGACCAACAGCGCTCGGCAAGCGCCTCGTCGTCGGTCAGGATCGCGCCGCCCTCGCCTGCGTTGATGTTCTTCGACGACTGAAAGCTGAAGCATCCTACATCGCCGATGGCCCCCACGCGTCGCCCTTTCCAGGCTGCGCCGTGGGCTTGGCAGGCGTCCTCGATGACGGCAATCCCGTGTTCGTGCGCGATCTGCAGTATGGCGTCCATATCTGCCGGCAGTCCCCCGATGTGCACGGGGATGATGGCTTGGGTACGCGGCGTGATGGCGGCGGCGATCGCCTGGGGATCGATGTTGTAAGTGTCGGGGTCGATGTCCACGAATACCGGCATCGCTCCCGCCATGAGACACGCGGTCGCGGTGGCAAGGAACGTGTAGGCTGGCACGATCACCTCGCCGCCATAGGCGACGTCGAGCGCGCGCAGCGCCACCTCCAGCGCGACGGAGCCGTTGAACACGGCTTGGGCGTGAGCCGCATGGTGCGCTTGGGCGAAGGCCTGCTCGAATGCCGCGATCTTTCCGCCATCGGCAGCGATCCCCCACGTCCCCGATCTGAGCACTTCGATCAGAGCGTCTTCCTCACGTGTGTCCCACAGGGGCCACGCGGGGAACGGAGTCTTCCTTGTGGGCTCGCCGCCCAGGATAGCCAGTGATCCTGTCATTGTTCACTCCTTGCACTGTTGTATTAGGCTGGAGGCTAGCTCGACGACAGCCTCGCCCGCTTCAGGCGCCAGGGCTGCAGGATATCCGTAGTACTTGTACGCGTCATTGACCTCATAGCCGCCCGATCCATACGCCAACCGGCTGGGAATGTACCCCACGTCGCCGTTGGCATAGCCGGCAATGAAGATATGTGAGCCGGGAGGGCCGGTCTTGATCTGTGTTCCCAGGGTGGAGAAGAGCTCGCCCGGGATGCCCGCGAGCGTCAACGGGCCGATCCGGAGCACTTGCACGTCAGCTTCCATCGTCGCGGCGGCTTCACCGGACTGCACCGCCGCGAGCGTGCTCTTGCTCCATGCCACCATGGCACGCTCCACACGCGCCGCCAAGGAGTCACCGCTGGCTTCGGCTTGGGCTAATCGCGCGCTATGGTCAGCGACCGCCTGGGTTAGCGTCTCGGTTGTGGGTAGCTGCTGCAACGGCAGAGCGATGCGCTCCGCGGCGCTGCACAGAGTAGGCTCGGGCAGGAAGTCCATCCGCCGGATCGTGCGAATCGCCTCGTCCGCCAGCGCCTCGCCCAACCAGGCGGCTGCTTCGAAGCTGCTCCGGCGGACAGGATCGGCATTACCACAGGCGCCGGTGAGGAAGAACGCCATACCGCCAACCGTCCGCTGCAGCGCAGCAGCGAGATACCCGGGGTAGTCTGCGGAGACGTGGAGGTTAGTCGCGTCGAGAACGACCGGATGACACCCGTAGTTGACGAGCGTCGCCACCGTCGTGCCGTCCGGCGTGCGCAGGCAGGCGACACCCACCCCGGGGTCAACCGGCGCGCCGTCACGGCGCCGGTTGAAAAGGCCGTCCGGGAACGCGCCTTGCCCAGCGCCCACCTGCACGCGAGTCATATTGGCTGTTGCCTGGCGCGCTACCTCGATCAGGCGCGGCGGCAGGCTTGCCAGATAGGCTGGATCGATTTCACCGCATCCGTGCAACGGGATTGTCGCCGGGCCAGAGTGGGTGTGGGTGCCGGTTAGCATCACGGCGTGGACGGGGATGTCGATAGCGTCGCCGATGGTGGCCCGCACCGTGGCGGCAAGCGCTACCGTGAATCCCACGAGGTCGCAGGCCACAAGCGCCGCACGGGTGCGCCCGTCGTCCAGCACCAGCGCCCGCGCGAAGAGCCGGTCGTGGACGCCCACGGATGGTCCCTCGCGCGCGACGTAGCCCGTCAGGTCGACCCCAACCGGCGGGGTAATGTCGAGTTCGGCGGTTCCGGCAGATAGCGTCGTTGTCATGTCATGGGGCCTCCTGATTCCCGGTGATACAGTCGGTTGTGCTTTTTGTCCAGCCTAGCTGATGGGCAAGCGCCGCCATGACCTGCTCGATCACGGCGCTGTCCCGGTCGGCGCGGCGGGGAGGGATTCTCGGTGCGAATGGCTGGCCGAAGCTAAGCCGCAGCCGGCCATCCTGCTCTGTGACGCCTACGGGCAAGATGGGCATGGCCCCGTTGGCCAGCAGCGCGATAAACGCCCCGGCGCCCTTGGGCGGGCAGCCCAACGGGTCCGCCGTATCATATCCCTGCGGAGCCAGGCCCAACAGTCCTCCGCTCGCGGTGAGCTCTTGCGCCAGTCGCACCGTCCGCAGTACTGTCGCGGCTCGGGCTTCCATCTCTTGCGGATGGGGCGGCATCGGTGGCATCGTTACGTGGCCATAGACGCGCGCCGCACGGGCGAAGGCCCAAGCTGTGACGGGGGTGATGACCCAACGCCGCCAGTCGCCCTCAGGATAGCGCCATGCGGCGGTCATCACCCAGTGCACGTCGGTAGGCGCACCCGGCCTGCGTTGGGCGGCGACGGCTGCGGAAATGCCCACCGCGATCCACCAGGCTCCGAAACCCGGACGGCTGTAGTGATTGCAGACAATCAGACACGGTCCTTCTGGTGGGATGTGCGCGGCGCCGAGGACCTCGAGCGGAGGATCCAGGCCCTGCAGCGCCCGGCGGGAGTCGTAGGCAAACGACCGTCTGTGGCCCCAGCCCGCGGCCCAGATCAGGTCTGCCGCCACCCGGCGCGGCAGATGGTAGGCTGGGCCGGAGCCCTGGGCGTAGGGCAATGCGTCATCCTGGGGGTTGGAATTCGGTTGCGCACTTTCGCCAGTTGACGGTACCATGGAGCGCATCCTACACCCTATGGCACGGAGTGAAAAGCCGATGACGCTGCGAGCACACACTTATCTGACGATGAACGTCTACTGGTTTGGGTTGGCCTTCATGTGGAATGCCCTCCATCCCCTCGTGCTGCCGGCACTTCTGCTGCACTTTGTGCCTGACGCGCTAAAGAACACCTACCTGGGCGCGATGACGTTCGTGGGCCTGGTGTTGGCGATGATCGTCCAGCCGATCGCCGGGGCGTTGAGCGATCGCACGCGGACCCGTTGGGGACGCCGCCGCCCGTGGATGGTAGGCGGGACGCTGGCATCGCTGGCGATCCTGGCGTTGCTCGCCGGCGCGCAGCACCTGGTCGGGCTGGTGATCGGCTACATCTTGCTGCAGGTGGCGTCCAACACAGCACACGGTCCGGCGCAGGGCCTGATCCCGGACCTTGTGCCCGCGCATCATCGGGGTCTTGTTTCGGGGTTCAAGAACCTCTTCGATATGGGGGGGCTTGTAGTGACCTCGCTGGTGGCGGGGCGGCTGGTACACAATGGTGATGCCGCCCTCGCGTTTGCGGTCGTCGCAGCCGTGTTGTTGGTCAGCGCCACGACGACGATCGTAACGACGCGCGAGTCTCCGACGGGCGGCGAGCCGGTCGTGACGGAGCGTCTCTCTGACCTGCTGAACCCTGGTCTGGGTCGTTATCCCGCCTACGCCTGGCTGTTAGCCTCACGCTTCCTGATTCTGCTGGGTGTATATGTGGTGCAGAGCTTTGCCCAGTATTACATCCGCGACTGGGTCGGCGCATCCGATCCCATCGTGGTCACCGGCAACCTGATGGCGACGATCGGCGTCGCACTGACGGCGCTGGTCTTCCCCGCGGGCTGGCTCTCAGACCGCATCGGGCGCTGGCCCCTGAACGCTGCGGCAGGGGCCCTGGCAACGTTGGGCATCGCCCTGCTCGTTCCGGTGCGATCCATCACCGGCGTCTACGCGTTCGGCGGTGTGATCGGGATGGCGACAGGGATCTTTGTGAGCGTGAACTGGGCCCTGGCAACCGACTTGATTCCTTCGGCCGAAGGTGGCAAGTACCTCGGGCTCTCGAACATCGCAACGGCGGGGGCCGGTGCGGCGAGTCGCCTGGGCGGGCCCATTATCGATGGCGTCAACGCCCTCTTTCCCGGGACCTTCGTGGGCTATCCTGTTGCTTTCGCCCTCGCGGCCTGCGCCACGCTCGTAGGCACGCTCATGCTGTGGCGGGTCCGGCGGGCAGTTAGCGATCAACCGTTAGCACAGATACCGTGTGAAGAATGCCTCTGACTTCGTCCCGGCCCAGCCGTGCTCGCCGGGGTGTAAGTCGAGCTCCAGCATAGTGCTAGCGTCCGCGGCGGCGTAGATGCGCTCTACCTGCCGATAACACTGCATAGCCGTGTCCACCTTGAAGCAGGTATCGTTGGCGCCGATGTCTACCAGCAGCGGGCGCGGGGCAAGCAGGCCCTGCAGGTCGGGCAGGTCGACGAGCTTGAAGAGACCCGGCGCCACCTGCATCCCGCAGTAGTTGATGTCGCGCATTCCAAACGCCCACCAGAGGTCGCTGTAGCAGATGATCTCGCTGGCCTTGAAGCGGGTGTCGCACAGCGCCATCCACAGCGTCATCGTGCCACCGCCGCTCAGCCCCATCACGCCCAGACGCTCCCCGTCGATATTGGGCAGCGTGGAGGCGAAGTCCGTCGCCGCCTTGCCGTGCGCCACGTTGATCGAGAGGGAGGTCATTCCAAACATCGTTGCGTGAAGGTAGTAGAGGTTGCACCAGTCGCGGGTGCGGGCCACCGCCGAGTGGTTGGGCTTCTGGGCGTCGTTGCGCTCGCCGAAGCCGATCCAGTCGATCGCGTAGGTGACGAAGCCTTTTTGCGCCATCACCTCGCCGTAGTTGTAGCCGTGGGCCTCGATCGTTTGGCGTAGCTCGGGACTGGCGTCGTTGCCCATCACCGGTTCCTTACCGAACTGCCCGTGACCGTGACAGCAGAGGATGGCAGGGCGCTTCTCGTCCGCACCAAGCCCCTCGGGGATGTTGACCAGGAGGGTGGCTGAGAGATAGGGCTGAACATCGATGATCCAACGCTGGCGCACGAGCCCCCTATGTCGCCACTCGGCGAGAAGCTGTGGGTTCAGTGGCACGGTGGGCGGAGAGTCTCCCAGCGTCGCCAGTACCTTGGGCAGGGCCTCCGCCTTCCAGGCCGCGAAGTCCTCCGGATTGGTTCCTGTGAAGTGGTATTGCGGCTGATGGGCTTTCGCCATCTCGACAAACATCTGGTTGGGGCTCAGGTTGCGAACGGTCATTGTCTGCCTCCTATCATTTTGATCGGGTTGCGTTGCTGTCAGGTCATGGGGCGTCACGTCCCCAGCTACGAGCATACACGATACGCTCATCCCATTCGGCTTTCCGGTCTCGAAGCCCTGGTGTGCTGCCGCTGCCGTAGGTGAGGGTGTCGAGGAAGTCGATGACGTCGGAGAGCCGGCCCTCGATCAGGTTGATCGCGACCGGGCGCGTCGGGGTACCGGTCTTGTAGTACCAGTGGAAGCCGTGGAGCAGTTCGTCAATCAGGAGCATCCGGGCGCGTGGCGTCGTGGCTTCCGGGAAGCGGTCGACGTAGGAGCCGAAGAGTGCCAACACAGGCTCTGCGCCGCTGAGCTGTTTGCGCTGGATCGTCTCGAAGTAGTCGCCCCAGCTAAGTGACCACCGGCAGCCGCAGACCATCACCTGGGTCTTGTCGTGACCCGCCCGATGGAGTATCGCGCCGCACGCCGGGCACACGACCTCGCCGCGAACGGCGGCGCAGGCGGTGATGAACGCTTTGCCGCGCGCCCATAGCCCGTAGCCGACATCATCGATGAGGTCATCGTCGATGATGCCCTGTGCATCCAGCTCGTAAAGGCGTCGAATCTTGTGTTTGGGCACGCGCGGTGCCCAAGTGGGCAGCCGGTGGTCGCCGGTTGGGTTGCTCCCCTCTGCTGTGGGTGTGGGTTCGGTGGGCGGCACGTGTCCTCCGTCCGGTAAGTCGTTGTTCATAGGGCTTTCTCCCTGGGCAATGGGAGTATAGAGCAGCGTCTCGATCTTGCACAGCAGGTGGCCCAGTCGGGCGGATTCCTGTGGCGCTTGACACGGCTCCCGGCTGCCCCATCATGGGACACGAGCCGTGCGCTGTCCAACAAGATCAGGCGAGGAGCCGGGAATGAACTCCAAAGAACGTGTTCGCACAGCGGTGTTGCGCCAGCAGCCCGACAAGACGCCCTTTCTGGCCTTCCTCACCTCCGAGGTCCACGATAAGCTAAGCGCCCTCTATGGCGTGAGCGGTGACGAGCTCCACGCGCTCCTGGGACACGACGTTCTGGTCTTGATTGCCGGAATGTGGCGCCGCGACTGGCGAGATCCCGAGCGGTTGGTGGACTCGTGGGGTATCCGTTGGCACAACGTCAACTACGGGCCTGGTGAGTACCTCGAGATCCTGGAGTACCCGCTCGCCCACGCTGACGACCTGGCTGCGGTCGACTTTCCCGATCCCGAGGATGAGTTTCGGCGCATCGGCATCAACGGCCTGCTCGCGGAGTATGGCAAGACGCACTGGATCGTTGGTGGGCCGGTCGGCACGATGTTCGAGACGGCGTGGATGCTGCGCGGACTGGAGCAGTTCATGATCGACCTGGTGGAGGCACCGGCCTTCGCAGAGGCACTGATCGATGTGGGCATGCGCTATCATTTGGCGCTGGCGCGACTGTTTGTCGAGAGGGGCGTCGACATGATCTGGACGGGCGACGACTTCGGCGCGCAGCACAAGATGCTCCTCTCGCCTGCGATGTGGCGGCGCATCTTCAAGCCGCGCTATGCTGCGTTTTATGCCGAACTCAAGCGACTTAACCCCGATATCCTGATTGCGCATCACAGCGATGGGAACATCGAGCCAATCATCCCCGACTTCATTGAGATCGGGCTGGACGTGCTGCAGGCGGTCCAGCCGCAGTCGATGGACCCCGCCAAGTTGAAGCGTCAATATGGGGACCGGTTGGCCTTCTGGGGGACGATGGATGTGCAGGGGACCTTTCCCCACGGCACGCCCGAGGATGTCGCAGCCGAGGCGCGGCAGCGGATCGAGGTGGTAGGGCGTGAGGGTGGCCTGATCCTTGCGCCGTCCCATGCCATTCAGCCCGACGTGCCCCTGCGCAATCTGCGTGCGTACTACGAGACGCTGCGGCCCGAAAATGCAGCGCTCTATGCCCGGATGGAGGACTGACGCCAGCGCTACGTGGGCGACCGCGTGCTGGGTCGACCTTGCCCGCGCCGCATCGCCCTGGTGTCGCCGACCAGTGCCCGGGAACCGGTGAGGGCATCTCGGATGATGCCGATGGAGGTCGTATGAGCGAGGCTCCGGTCAGGGTAGCCATCATTGGGTGTGGCTGGGCGGGCGCCCGCCACGCGCGGGCCTTTGCGGAGGCCGGCGCGACGCTTCGTTGGGCCATTGACCTGGATGACGGACGGGCACAGGCGCTGCGCGCCGGGCTGCGGATGAGCCCGGATGAGCCGCGAACAGCCGCTGACTATCGCCTGGCGTTGGCGGACCCTGACGTTGATGCCGTCGACGTCTGCCTGCCGCACAACCTGCATGCCCCTGTGACAATCGACGCGGCGCGAGCGGGGAAGCATATCCTGTGCGAGAAGCCCATCGCCGACACGCTTGCGGCGGCAGACGGCATGATCGCAGCAGCAGACGAGGCCGGCGTCGTGTTGATGATCGCCGAGAACGAGCACTTCAACCCGCTCTATCGCAAGATCCGCGCGCTGCTGGACCGCGGTGTGATCGGCACGCCGGCGCTCGTCCAGCGAACGCGTGAGTGCTACCTGACCCGCTCGTTCGTCGAAGACCGGCCCTGGTTTCTCGATGCCCGGGCAGCCGCCGGCGGTATGATGATGGCGGGCGGGGTGCACGACTATGAGACCACCCGGCTGTTGGTGGGCGAGGCAGAAAGCGTCTACGCGCTGCGCGCGCCGCAGCGGTTCCACGAGCTGGAGGGCGACGACACCAGCGTTGCGGTCGTGCGTTTTCAGAGCGGCGCGGTGGGGACCTTCGTGCTCAGCTTTGTGATGAAGAGCCTGACCACGGCCTCGGGCCCGGAGGTGCACACCTTGCGGATCGACGGGGAGCTGGGCAGCCTGGTGGTGACGGACGGCAAGACGATCCAGCTCTTCACCGAGGCCGAGACGCCTTTTCTGGGTGAACGGCTCGTTCAGCACGACATCGTCGTGCCGCCCCAGGACACCTTTCTGCTCGAGATCGAGCACTTCCTTGCCTGTGTGCGCACAGGGGAGGAGCCGCAGACCAGCGGGCGCCAGCAGCGCCGGCCGTTGGCCTTCGTGCTCGCGGCCTATGAGTCCATGGCGACGGGCCAGCCCGTGCGCCTGTGTTAGCCTATCGCACGATTCAATAGACTAGGAGGCAACATGATCAAGATCGCGGAAGTCTTTCATCCCAGGGACAGAGCCCTGTGGACCGTGGTAAAGCAGTGTGGCGTCGACTATGTCGTCGGCGGCTTTGGGCTCCACCCCATCGAGGGCGCTCCCGAGGAGCAGCAGCCATGGAGCTACATGTCTCTGATGCGTATGAAGACCGCCTATCGCGACGCCGGGTTCGATCTGGCCGTCATCGAGAGCCGCCCCCCTATGCACAAGACCAAGCTGGGCCTGCCGGGCCGCGATGAGGAGATCGAGGTCATCAAGGAGCTGATCCGTAACATGGGACGGCTGGGGATTCGCGTCTGGTGCTACGAGTTCATGCCCTACGTCCATGTTGTCCGCACGTCGACGACGATCCCCGTCAGGGGGGGCGCGCTGGCCACGGGCTACGACCACGACCTGATGAAGAACGCGCCGTTGACCGAGCACGGCGAGGTCTCTGACGACCAGATCTGGGACAATCTCAAGTACTTCCTGGAGCAGGTGGTACCGGTCGCCGAGGAGTACAACGTTCAATTGGCTGCGCATCCAGACGACCCGCCTCTCTCGCCGATTCGGGGGTTCTCCCGTGTTCTACGCAGCATCGAGAACTATCAAAAGCTGCTCGACCTGGTGCCGAGCCCCGTCAACGGCATCGCGCTGTGTCAGGGCAACTTCACGCTGATGACCGACGACTTGCCCGGTGCGATCCGGCATTTCGGCGCGCAGAAGAAGATCTTCTTTGTCCACTTCCGCGACGTACGCGGCACGCCGGAGAAGTTCGTGGAGACCTTCCACGATGAGGGCAAGACCGACATGCTCGCCTGCATGAGGGCCTACAAGGAGGTGGGGTTTGAGGGCGTCTGTCGCCCCGATCATTACCCGATCATGGAAGGCGACGACGAAAGCAAGACCGGGTATGCCAGGATCTCGCGCCTGTTCGCGATTGGGTATATCAAGGGCTTGCGCGAGGCAGTCTACGCGGAGTAAGACGTCCTGTTCGTGTAGCGGAACGGTGCGTAGCGACAGGCACAGGTAGGGTGCCCAGTTCCAAAAGATGGGGCACCCACAAGGAGGTGGCGTAGGATGAGACCGTTGAGCAAAGTGGCTCCGGATTGGTGGGACTACACAACCCTTGATCGTGATATCCTGGACGATGCGGCCCGGCTGACGCCGGAGGATATGCTTGCGCTGACCCGTCCCGGCTTTCAGGTGGTTTTCTATGATACGTTGGAGGACTTCTACCTGGCGGAGGCCTTGGAGTACATCACGGCCTGGCAACAGGCGACCGAGACATCGCCTGCGGGGATCTGCGGCCCGATTGGGCCGACCGAGCAGCTCCCTCTGGTGGCGCGGCTGGTGAATGAGCTGGATATCGATCTGCGCTATGCGCACTTCTGGGGGATGGATGAGTGGGTCGTTGATGGCAAGGAGGTCTCCGTCGATCATCCGTTGAGTTTCAAGCGCGCGGACATGGCGCTCTGCTTCAACCGCATTCGCCCGGAGCTGCGGATGCCCGAGGCGAACCTGCACTTTCCGGCGGTGGACTTGAGCGAGTACAAGGCCAGTTGGGATCGGGCACGCTGTGTGGTCATGCAGGGCGGGCAGGGCGAGGTGAAACATTGGGCGTTCAACGATCCCCCGCGCCGGGAGGAGCCCTACAAGGAGACGCCGCCCAGCCCCGAGGCATACCGGCAACTCGAGACACGGATCGTCGATCTGCATCCGATCACGCTGATCCAGAATGCCCGCACGTCGGGCGGCGGCGTGGTGCAGAACGTGCCGTCGCAGGCGCTGACGGTCGGGCCTGTGGAGACCTGGAAGGTGGAGAAGGTCTCGATCTGGCAGGCCGGTACCCACGACAACCCGTTCGGGATGCGGCTGACCACGCTTATGATCGGCAAGCGACTGCCCGATAGCGCTGTGCCGATGTCGCTGCTCGCCGACCACCCGAACGTGCAGTTCAACTTCTACCGGGGTGGGATCGGCACGTGCCAAGCCGAAATGCACTAGCTATGGGACGGTACGCCAACAGGACGCGAACACGATGACGAAATGCGCACTTGCGGTAGGAGCACATCCCGACGATGTCGAGTTCCTGATGTCGGGCACGTTGATGTTGTTGGGACAGGCCGGCTATGAACTGCACATTATGACCGTCGCCAACGGCTCGGCTGGTTCCATGGAGCATGGGCCTGAGGCGATTGCGCGCATCCGGCGAGAAGAGGCACGCGCAGCAGCCGCGTCGATCGGGGCGACGTACCACCCGGGCCTGGTCGACGATCTGGCGATCTTCTACGAGCCGGTGCTGGTGGCACGCGTCGCCGCGGTGATGCGCGAGGTCGCGCCGGAGATCTTGCTGGTGCATTCGCCCGTTGACTATATGGAAGACCATCAGAACGCCGGGCGACTGGCGGTGACGGGGGTCTTTGTTCGCAGCATCCCGAACTTCACCACCGAGCCGCCGCGCCCGCCGACAAGGCAGGATGTCACTGTCTACCACGCTCAGCCGCACGGCAACCGCGACCCGTTGCGACGTCTGGTCGTCCCCGAGCTCTTCGTCGACATCACGGCGGTGATGGATCGCAAGCGAGCGATGTTGGCGCACCACGCGAGCCAAAAGGCCTGGCTCGACGCGACCCAGGGGATGGACTCCTATCTGGACACGATGACCGAACTCAACTGCGAGGTCGGGGGGCTCTCAGGCCGGTTCACGTACGCCGAGGGGTGGCGCCGCCATTTGCACATCGGGTTCTGCGCCGAGGACGCCGATCCGCTCTCAGAAGCACTGGGCGGCCTTGCCCTGAAGCCGGACGTCGCGCCTGCCGAAAAGCGCTAACCTCCAGGTCGTGCGCTAGCGCTGGCGTCGCGGACCCCGGTGACCGGTCGTTACTCCTGCTCGGAGGGTATCTGGCTGACAAGATCGACGAGTAGCCCGGGTGGTACAGGAAGCTGGTCATCCTCAGGGAACGACGCGGCCATCTGCAGAACCTGCTCCCTGGGAATTCGGTCTGAGGGCCAGGCAAGGCTATAGTGGAGCCCGTTCTGTCGCCAATTCAGCGTAAGGACGGGTTCATCATAGGCGGCTCCCGCGTGGTGTTCGAAGATCACTGCCGTGTGACCGTCGACCGTGGTTTCCTCTAGTGTGCCGGGGATGGCCATAAGCGGTCCTTCATGGGTCCATACGCTGAAGCCGATGTAGGGAATCCCGGTGTCAGGCCAGGTCGACGTTGCCCAGATGATTCCAGCGGTCACGTTTTCGCCAGTCCAGGAGATGTGGACCTGCCCATCGTAGGGTTGGAAGCCTTCCGGTATCCAGGTGGGCAGAAAGGCATCGATGGCGGGATAGGCTGCGCGAAGCTCGGCGAGGTCGAGCGATGCGCTAGACATCTCCTGTCCCTGCCCCTCCTGAGCTCTGAGGCTGGCGTCGATCTCCACGCATTCATCCCAGGCACACTCGATGAAACCCATACCGCCGACTTCCCGGATGAAGTGCAGGACGGCCGCCCTGGTCTGAGGCAAGGCGATCAGCGTGCTCAGTGTCAGTACCACGACTGCCAGTGCCGCGCCAATGCTGCGGCCCAGGGCTTGCCGGCGCATCTGCTTGCGCAATCGGCTTGCCAAGGCTTTAGCAAACTCGGGACGCGGTGTGGGTTGATAGCGCATCAGGAAGTCATCGTTCATCAGTATCCTCCCATACCTCACGGAGATGCTTCACAGTCCGGTGCAGGATCACGCCGACGTTGGTGGGTGTGAGATCGGTCAGGTCGGCGATCTCCCGCTGGGTAAGCCCGCCCCCATATCTGAGCGCCAAGAGCTCCCGCTCGCGCTCGCCAAGCGTTCTCAGAAGCGCAGCGAGATGCTGGAAGTCGTCCTTCGCCGCGATCTGCGCCTCGGCCGACAGAGTTGCTTCGTCGGACAGTTGGGCCGTATCTGTAGGAGCGGTCTCCTTGGCGGTACGGAAGAAGTCGATACCGACGTTGCGGGCGATTGTGAAGACCCAGGTCGAGAAGCCGCCCAGGTTGTGGCGATAGCGCCTTCGCCGGCCCCACGCTTTCTCGAAAGTGGTCGCCGTGAGATCTTCCGCCAACTGGCCCTCGCCGACCTTGTAGCAGAAATACCGGTACACCTTTGGAAGGAGCTCGCGGTAGGCAGCGTCCCAGTCCAGCGGTTCCGTGCGGCTGACCGTGCGGCTGGCGGCATCGAGTTTGGCGTCCATTTCACCCTATTATACGAAGGGGGACGGGCTCTATTACAAGCGACCGTCCCCCCTTCCGGCGAGAAGGTTGTGGGATTGTCTATGACCCGGCGAAGGTCACGCAGAAGCACTGCACGTAGTCGCAGGGCTTGACCTCGGGCAGGGTGATGGCGAGGCCGCGGCCTGTCTGCTCGAACGAGATCGGCCCCTCGTGGCCCAATAGAGCGACCTGGGCGATCTTGGGCACGTTCTCGGTGGCCAAGCTGCGAATGACGGTCGTGCCGCCTTCGGCCCACCTCATCGTGAAGGCGTAGACCTTGCCTGCTTTGGTCGTGAAGCGGAAGTCCTCTACGGTCCAGTCGACCGCGTCCTCGCGGAAGCCCTCGATGACTACGCGTGAGGGTCCCTCGCCAGAGATCTTCCACGGGCGGGTGCCGTAGATGCCGTCGCCGTTCACCTTGATCCAGCGCGCCATCTGCCGGACGATGTAGGCACACTCATCGTCGAGGGTGCCGTCCGGGCGCTGAGGGATGTTGAGGAGGAGATTGCCGTTCTTGCTCACGATGTCTACCAGCGTCTCCGTTACGTGCTTCGGCGTCTTGTACACGTCGCGCACGTTGTAGAACCAGTCGCCCACGCTCGTGTCGGTCTGCCAGACGTAGGGGCGGATATCCGGCTGGTTGCTGCGCTCCAGATCGAGCACGCTCACGGCAAAGACGTCGGGATCGCGGTCTTTTTGGGTGTAGACGGCTTGGTTGGTA
Source organism: Anaerolineae bacterium (assembly GCA_034676805.1). Classification (GTDB taxonomy): domain Bacteria; phylum Chloroflexota; class Anaerolineae; order B4-G1; family SLSP01; genus PWVB01. The sequence goes on from JAXDDO010000010.1 coordinate 35,941, forward strand.
CCGCCGTGACGGCTGGCGCTGGTGTTGTAGAGGTGGGCGATGACCGCCAAACCGTAGTCGCCAAAGGGAACGCCGCCGTCGGTGTAGAGCAAATCAGGTTCGTAAAGATCGATGGTCTCCTTGACGTAAGTGTACCATCGCTCGTGCCACCAGGTGTTGTCGGTATACCAGCCACCACCGTCGTTCAGATCCTGGCTCATTTGGTTCGGCAGATAGAGATCTTCATAGTCGGGGTCTGCGCCGTCATAGAGAGCACCGGCATAGGGGCCTGCCCGGTCGGCGTTCTTGTTCGGGCGGCTCCAGGTGAAGCTAGCTCCTATATGCTCCGAAAGGCCGAAGCGCAAGCCACGGCGTAAGGCCGCATCTCGCCAGAGCCCGACGATGTCTTTCCGCGGGCCAACCTCGACGGCATTCCACCGGTGATGGCTGGAGGCCCAGTTGTGGAAGTTGTCGTGGTGCGCGGCTTGGGCGACAAAGTACCGCGCCCCGGCGTCGACGAAAAGGTCCATCAGCGCCTCGGGATCGAAAGCCTCGGCTTTCCATAGCTTCACGACATCCTTGTACCCAAACTTCGACGGATGGCCGTACGTGCGCCAATGGTAGCGGTACTGGTCCGATCCCTCCACATACATGTGACGGGCGTACCAATCCCCGTACATCGGAACCGCCTGCGGTCCCCAATGCGACCAGATGCCGAGCTTCGCATCCCGAAACCACTTGGGGCACTCGAACTGTCTCAGCGACTCCCAGTTGGGCTGGAAAGGTCCAGCGATGATGTCTCTCCGTGGCATACGTCTATCCCTCCTCTGCGCTGCGTGGTCTGATCCTATCCTAGTCGATTTGTGACAGGCGCAAGGTACAATGGGCACCAGCCGGATGGGGTGGCACACTTCTACCGGCGTGCGACAGGGAGGAGAGATATGGACATCGGGACCTTGCAGCAGATGCTAGCGGACCAGGTGGAGCAGCTGACCGCGCTAGTGGCGGGCGTCTCGCAGGAGCAGGCCCACTGGAAACCGGCGCCGGACCGCTGGTCGATCCTGGAAGTCGTGAATCACCTATATGACGAGGAGCGGCAGGATTTCCGTGTATATCTTGACATCATCCTGAACCGTCCAGGGGATCCCTGGCCCTCGATTGACCCTATGGGATGGATCACTGAGCGCCACTACAACGAGCGTGAATTACAGACATCCTTCGAGGCCCTGCTCGCCGAGCGCGGCGCCTCGCTGGCTTGGCTCAACACCCTGGGCTCGCCGGACCTGGATGTGGAGGTCAGTAATGAGTATGGAACGTGGCGCGCAGGTGACATGGCGGCCTCTTGGGTCGTCCATGGTCAATGGCATATGGAACAACTAATCCGCCTGCTGCGCGATTACACGATCCGGCAACTTCAACCCTACCGTGTGGCGTACGCGGGGCGGCTCTAGCTAGCTCAAGACGGCGCGCTGCCAGGCCCTCGTGTTGCCTCAGTTTGGAGCGCAGGGGAGGTATATCGCGAAGGCGCTACCCTGACCAGGCTGGCTCTCCAGTTCGATGGTCCCCTTCTGAGCCTGGACCAACGCACGGGCAATCGAGAGACCCAGGCCGAACCCCGGCGTCGACCGCGAGATGTCGCCGCGGTAGAAGCGATCGAACACGCGCGCTTGAAGCTCCGCGCTCATACCGGGCCCGCTGTCCTGGACGCTGATGCGGATATACGGGTCGCCGTCCTGCACCGCGACGTAGACGGGGCCGTGCGCGTGGTTGATGGCATTGTCGAGGAGGATGAGCAGCACCTGTCGGAGCGCGTCGCTGTTGACCAGGCCGGTCACCGTGTCTGGCGTCTCGCAGTTGATCTCGCGGTCTGGGGCCAACAGGCGGGCCTGCCGGCACACGTCGGCGACAAGGCCCCTGACATCGACGGTGTCGAGTTCCAGTTCTCGCCCGGCATCGGCGCGGGCCAAGGTGAGCAGATCATTGACCAGTCGAGTCAGCCGCTCGCTCTCCTCGGTTAGGTCTCGCAGGATATCGGTTTGCTCGTCGGTCGGAACCGGTGGGTCGCGCTGCAGAAGCGCCAGGTTGCCACGGATCGTGGTGAGCGGGGTCCGCAGTTCGTGAGAGACATCGGCTACGAAGTCACGTTGCACCTGAAGCGCGTGCGTGATCTGCTCGTAGGCCGCCTGCAGGCGCGAGAGCATTGCATTGAAGGTTGTCGCCAGCCTGCCCAACTCGTCCTTGGGGCCTCTGTAGGCGACGCGGGACCCAAAGTCACGGGCGTCTCCGATGGCCTGGGCGGTCTGTGTGATGCGCTGGATGGGGCGCAACGTTGTTCCCGCGAGGATCCATCCGGCGCCAAACGCGGCCAGGATGGTGAGGCCGCTGCCTGCCAAGAGCATAAGGCCCAATGATTGCAGGGACCGGTCACGATCTGCCAGTGGGCGGGCCAACTGGACGATGCCGATCACGTCGTCCTCCAGGATGACGGGCAGGTTGTAGACCAGCCACCGGGATTGCTCTCCTTGGGAGATCTCCATGCTTGCTGTGCCCTGCCGTAACTGGGCCATTCCTTCATCGCTGATAGGCAAGCTCTCGCTTTGCTCGTTCACCGGCAGTGCGAGCGGCATGCCGTCGCGGTCCAGGATGTGCACCGCATCGCGCAGAATCGTGCTTCGGATAAGTGGCTGCAGGACCTGTTGCGCTGCATCGAAATAGGCATCGTCGCGCGGTGCGTTTCGCGGCAACCTGACATACCAATCCCGGTGAAAGCGCACCCATGCCCCGACGAGCTTGGCGGCGTTCATCTCCAGATCGTTGCGCACAATCTCCAGCGTGTACTGGGCCTGGCTCACATAGAGCACGCCGCTGAACAGGAACAGCGTCAGTGCCAGGATTGCGCTGTAGAGCAGGGTCATGCGCAGCCGGATCGACACTAGCTGTCCTCCCGCAATACGTAACCGACGCCACGCACAGTCTGGATCAGGCGCGACTTGCCGCCGTTTTCTAGCTTCTTTCGCAGGTAGCCGACGTACACCTCGATGATGTTGTCATCCCCCGCAAAGCCAAAGCCCCAAACCCTGGAGAGAATCTGACCGCGCTCCAGCACCTGACGGGGATGCTGCATAAAGAACTGAAGGAGGCTGAACTCGGTGGGCGTCAGATCGATCTTGCGGTCGCCACGCACGACTTGGCGCGTGGTCGGATCCAGCAATAGGTCTGCATAGGCCAGAGGCGCTTCGGGATCGGTGCCGGCGCGACGTAGGAGCGCCCGGACCCGGGCCACCAGCTCGATGGGTTCGAAAGGTTTGATCAGGTAGTCATCGGCGCCGCGCTCCAGGCCTTCGACGCGATACTGCACGGCGTCTCGCGCCGTCAGCATCAGGATGGGCGTGTCGTCGTGCTCGTCGCGCAATGCCTCCAGCACGCCAATCCCATCGAGCTTGGGCAGCATCCAGTCGAGGATGATGATGTCCGGCGGTGTACTGCCCATGCGGTTGAGCGCTTCCTGTCCATCCTCTGCCGTTATGACCTGGAATCCCTCGTAAGAGAGGGTTCGCTCCAGCATCTTCAACAGCCTGCGGTCATCGTCGACCACCAACACTCTCGCCATAGCCTCTGTTCCTCTCCCGCCTCCGATGACTGCAGGATGGCCATTGCCGCATGAGGCGGGAAACGTCGCATATACACGGCAGCCGAATTTCGCTGCTCCAAGAGCGGCGTGTTATGCTTTCCTGTTATTATACCGTGCTCCCTGAGAGGCCACTGGGAGTTTCCTGAGAATCGACTGAGGATATTCAGTGGGCACATTTCCGCGCGCATTGTGCCCCCCCATACAAGAGGCTTGGGTAGATTCCTAACGCTACGTCGGGCACCGTAGACACTCACGGGACTCTCAGGCTCTTCTTACCGTTTTCTCAGCCTGATCGATTATCGTATACCTGTCGCTCGGTCGGAACTGGGCGTCCTTTTGGATGGTAGACTCGTACAGTGGATAGGAGGTAAAACATGACTCGATCAAGGAAATGGGTCACGCTCTCGATTCTGGGGAGCCTGATGGTAGTGGGGACCATCGTGGCTGTGGCGGTGTTCGGCGCTACCGGCATGGTCAGCGCGGCTACGGCGACGGCCGAAGAACTACAGACCCGCGTGCAGGCCGCAACCCCCCCGGGCTTGCTCAATGTCGGGTATCTCTCGAGCGGGCGCGGCTGGGATCCGGTGGGAAGCCTGGGAATTGGCGGTTCTATCGACTACGCCCAACTGCTGGCCGATGCGCTCGGCATCTCGGTCGACGAGCTGCAGTCGGCCTACGAGACGGCCCGCGAGGCTGCGATCGCTGAGGCGGTAGAGCAGGGGCTCATCACGCAGGAACAAGCCGATGAGATGTTGGTCTGGGACGGTGTGGGGCGGCACGGATTCGGTCTTCTCGGCCGGCTGGGGCGTGGCCCGAAGGGCGTCTCGGGCGCTACCATCGATGAGGAGGCACTGCTTGCGGATGCCCTGGGGATCAGCGTAGCGGACCTCCAGGCCGCACGCGAAGCGGCCAACGAAGCCGCGGTCGCGCAGGCGGTCGAGGAAGGCATCCTCACTCAGGAGCAGGCCGATGAGATGCTGGCGCGCAGAGCGCTCAGGGACTACCTGGAGCGCGATGTCCTGCTGGCGAAGGCCCTGGGGATGTCCGTGGAAGAGCTGCGGGCCGCGTACGCCGATGGCCAGAGCCTCTCTGATCTTATGGCTGAGAGAGGGTTGGACGCCGCGGCTGTTCGGGAAGGGCTGCAACAGGCGTATGCAGACGCCCTCGCCCAAGCTGTGTCCGACGGCGTCATCACCCAAGAGCAGGCTGACGCGATGCAAGCTGCACCTGGGTGTGGTGGTATGCTGATGGGTCCTGGCCGGGGTGGCCTGCGGGGACGTGGGCGCGGTGGGTTCCGGGGCACCATCCCGGGCGGAGAGAACACGGACGATACTTCGGACACGTGGTTCCGTTCTCCCGGTCGCAGTCGGTTCCGGTCCGGCAGCGACCTGTAGCCAAAGGCGATGAGGGTCGGCGACCCGCAATCACGGGCGCCGACAGGCCTCCCGCTGCAAGTTGGTCCCGGCGACCGCCATCGCCGGGACCAACGCTGCTATAGGTGAGGGGCGATCGACACATTCTCAGCGATCATTAAGCGGGTCTTCAGGGTCTTCTAAGCAGCGGTGGGTATAATAGGATAGAGTATTTGAAAACGGCGGTCTCAGAAGTGGCTGGGGGGTTGGCGATCGGCGCCGGGCTCTTCGTCCACTTGGGACTTCATTGGAGGGAAAATGCAATGAAGGGCAAACACGTCTATCGTTGGCTAATATCGCTGGTGGTACTGCTCTTTCTGTCGACCACGGCCTGTGTTTCGATTGGCTCGCTGGCGGGGCAGACGCAAGAGGATACCGGATCGGAGAACCTCGTGCCGGTCGCTGCGACGATCGAGGATGAGGTGGCGGTCGAGACAACGGCGCCGACTGTGACAATCAGTCCGCAACTGCCGGGCCCGGACACTGACGCCGAGGGGCTGCAAGAGGCACTGATGCGGCTCTATCGCACCGTCAACCCATCCGTCGTCTACATCCGGGTCACCTCAACAGGCGGCGGGTTGCCGTTCTCCGGTAGCAGTGGCAGCGGCTTCGTCTACAGCAGTGACGGCACGATCGTCACGAATGACCACGTCGTCGAAGCGGGCAGCAGTTACGAGATCGTTTTCGCAGGCGGCGAGCGCCGGCGCGCCGAACTCATCGGTGCCGACCCCGATGCCGACCTGGCCGTGCTGAAGGTCGACAGCCTGCCTGACGGGGTGACACCGTTGCCCTTGGCGGATATGGAGAGCGTCGCTGTCGGGCAGTTCGTCATAGCGATTGGTAGTCCCTTTGGAGAGCAAGGGTCGATGTCGCTGGGCATCATCAGTGGGCTGGGACGCAGCCTTCCCTCGCAGCGGGCAACCGCAACCGGCACGACGTACTCCCTGCCGCAGGTGATCCAAACCGATGCGCCGATTAACCCGGGGAACTCTGGAGGGCCGCTGCTCAACCTGGCGGGCGAGGTGATTGGGGTCAATGCAGCCATTGCCAGTGCGTCCGGCACCAACTCCGGCGTGGGGTTCGCCATCCCCGTTGATGTGGTCAAACGCGTGGTTCCAAGCCTCATCGAGGACGGCGAGGTCGCCTATCCGTACATTGGCGTCACCTTCGACGGTGAGATAACCCTGGACGACCAGGAAACCTATGGACTCTCACAAATTCACGGGGCGTACGTGCTCCTGGTCTCACCAGGTAGCCCGGCGGCTGACGCCGGGCTGGTGGCGGCCAACGCCGAGACGGGCAGGGGAGGTGATCTTGTGATTGCCATCGACGACCGGCCCATCCGCGACTTTTCGGATCTCAACACCTATCTGGTGCTGGAGGCCGAGGTGGGGCAGACGGTTCAGCTCACGGTGGTGCGAGGCGGCGAAACGGTCACGGTGCCGCTTACACTGGGGGCGCGCCCGTGATATGACGTGCGTGCTTTCGGAAAGGCCCCAGGGCCTCCCTTCAACAGACCGGCAGGAGCCTGGGCTCCTGCCGGTCGTTCGTGGAAGACTCTGTGAGGCTGGCGGTGCGGCGCCCCAATGAAGCTGTCCGACGCAGCTGCTTCTACGACTAGTGATGGTGTTCTGCCGCGTCCGCCTCGGCCTTGGTCTTGTGTATGGTGCCGTCGGGATGCTCGGGCGGTGTATAGACCGTGTAAAGCTTCATCGCCTCCGTGTCAGAGTTGTTGATGACGTTGTGCCAGGTGCCCGCCGGCACGACGACGGCGTCGCCGTCATGGACGATGTGCTCTTCAGCGTTGTTCAGGACGAACTTGGCCTCGCCTTGCTCGATCCGGAAGAACTGGTCCACGTCTGAATGCATCTCGTTGCCGATTTCCTCGCCTGGCTGCAGGCACATCACTACCAACTGGCTGAAGGGGCCCGTGAACAACACCTTGCGGAAGTAATCGTTCTCGAGGGTTTCCTTTTCGATCGGCCCAACATATCCTGTCATGGTCAAACCTCCTTGATCGTGGCATTCTCTTGACGTCTGCAAATCAGCGTAGACGAGAAGCCGTCAAAGTCAATTCCTGGGGAGGGTGTTCTATCCCAATGAAGAGCGGCTTGGTGCCTAGACCTCGACCGTGGTCGTCATGTCGTACCGCTGGCCCGTACGAGACGACTCCAGTGCTCCAGCCATCATCTCGGTGATGTGGAGCCCCCAGTCGACGTTGACAATGGGTTTGCGATCCTCAAGGATGCAGTCGATGAGGTGCTGGGTCGACTGGTGATAGTAGTTGAAGGCGCCGGGCACGGGCTGAGGCCATTTGGCCTTGGTAGGGTCACCGCGCGCGGGGATGTGGAACCATCCATCGGCATCCACACGGGGCAGCAGGTGGGTGTGTCTGGAAATGATCGACGCCGTGTAGCCCGCGCCAAACAACAGATTGCCATCGGTGCCGAAGATCTGCAACGCGCCGCCGCCGGTACCCGGTAGAACCGGGTGGTAGATCCTTCCGACGTGGCACGTACCAACGCTGCCGTCGACCATCTCGTAGAGCGAGTAGGCCTGGTCCACAGCCTCCATTTGCACATGCTGGGTACGGGGCAGGTCGACCACGACATCCCAGTAATTGGCAGCATCGGGATCCGTGACGCCCTGGAGGAACTCGTCGTATTGCTCCTCGGGCACGATGAAGGCATCCTTGACAGCGATGGTGGCCTTGGCATAGACGCTCTTGCAGGGGCCCAGGACGGTCACGATCTGCGTTGGGGCATAGGGAAGATCAAAGAGGAAGCCGCCGCTGTTCTTGGTGTAGAAGGCGTCCTGACCGTAGGGATTGCTGCCCAAGGCCGGCCCGTAGGTTGTGGGGCCGGTCCAGCCGAGCGAGAACCACAGAGTGTCGCCCAGGACGCCCCGCTTGACCAGGTCGCGGAGCAGAGCGTAGTCGGGGTCGAGCAGGGTGCTGGAGCTGGGTTCGACGATGGCCTTCACGCCTGCCCAGCGAATGGCTGCGGCGATGGCACGCGCGTCACCCATATTAGTGGCCAGAGGCTTCTGGATGAGGACGTGTTTGCCGGCCTCGACGGCCTTCATTGTGAAGGGGACGTGCGTACCCGGCGCGGTCAGAATGAAGACCGCGTCGATGTCGGCCCGATCGATCATCTCGTCATAGTCGAGGTACTGCTCGCGGGCGCCGAAGAGCCGGCTGCACGCTGCGGTCCGCGTCTCAAAGCGGTCGCAGACGGCGACCAGGTCGACGGTGTCCATCCGCATCAGGTAGGGCAGGTAGTAGGCCGTGGCCACCACGCCGCATCCCACGACGCCGACTCTGACCTTACGTTCAGATAAGCTGGGCATGGCGCTCTCTCCTCCGGGTTGCATCTCTCACTTCAGCCTTCGGGCCAGGATGGAAGCCGCGTTTGCACTTGACCGCCTGGCGCGCCTCATCTATGGGCTAGGCTACAGCGCATCGGGGTCGATGTCAACCACGGCAACCATGGACAGAGCCACGCTGTCTGAAGTCGCGGGCCCTTACAGGAACCGCATCCAGCAGTTGCTGCTGTAGAGGGTCGTGAAGCCGATGGCCTTGTAGAACTCCTGATCGGATCCCACGTAGGCGACGGTGGCCCCCTCCGCACCGCAGCGACGGATGCCTTCCCACACCGCCGCCTTGCCGAGTCCCATGCGGCGGTAATCGGGATCCGTGGCGACCGGCTCCACATAGGCGATGTGGTTGGTCCTGTCGTGCCACATACCGCAGAACGAGGCGAAGTTGCCGTCCGGCGCTTCCACCACGATGGTAAGGTCGTGCCGGAAGTTGGGGCCCGACTGCATCTTGCGTCGTTCCGCGATCCCGTCCTCGGGTGGCTCGCCGTCGTGGTCGAAGCCTCGCCAGAGGACGCGGTGGATCTTGCGCAGGTCGTTGTCATCCGCCAGGCTCTTCAGCCGATATCCCTCGGGGAGGGGGATCGGCGGAAACGGGTTAGGGATGATGAACCGCGAGGTTGGCCGCGACCAACCGGGCTTTTGCGCATAGCCCCTGGCCCGCACGTGGGCTTCGAACTCCGTGTCGAAATCGTTGACGTACACCTGGAGGTAGGCTTGCCCCTCGGCTGTTGTGCCACAGAGCTCGGCTTCGGCATAGATCAGCATCTCGGGCTTCAAGTACGCGTAGTCGGGATGAACCTCGAAGAAGGCTTCGCCCAGGCTGCTCTCGTAGTGCGCGACGGCGACGATACGCCCGCCATCCTCCCAAATGCGGATCTTGCCGAGGCTGGACTCATCCAACGACGGGTGGCTGTGCATATACTCCCAAGTCGGCTGGAACCAGTTCCCGTCGCGGTTGTCGGGCTGGTAGTGAGCGATCAGGAACGCGCCCGCGGCGTGAAAATCTGCAGAACGCTGGTATTGCCGGTGTTTGACAGTCATCATGACCTCCAATGGATTCGTGTGTGAAATGGCTTACCCCCAGATCTGGCGCATCTCCTCGCAGCCTGCCAGTAGGTCATCGAGTGCCCCTTGCGCTTCGACATGACCGTCTCTCAGCACGATGATGTGGTCGGCGCGGCGCAGTGCGGGGCGCCGGTGCGAGACGACCAGGCACGTCGTCCCCAGCGCTTTCCCACTCCGCCCGAAGATGTTCTCCCATAGCGCCTGTTCGGTCTCGACATCAAGCGCACTGGAGAGGTCATCGAAGACCAGGAGTTCGGGCTCGCGCACGAACATGCGCGCCGCTGCTGTGCGCTGGCGTTGGCCTCCCGAGAGCTTGACGCCTCTGGGGCCGATGATGGTGTCGAGCCCGTCAGGCATGCGGGTCAGGTCGAACTCCAACGCAGCGAGGCGGATTGCGCCCCGAAGATCGACGCGATCTTCGGGCAGGCCCATCAGGATGTTGTCGCGGAGCGACTCGCTGAAGAGTTGGGGGACTTGGGCGGTGTAGGCGCTGCGCGGCGGCACGAAGAAGGACGCCGGATCCGCTACTGATAGGCCGTTCCACAAGACGGCGCCGCACTCGACGGGCAACAGACCCAGCAACGCGCGCAGCAGCGTCGTCTTGCCAGATCCGACCCGCCCCGTGACGACAACGAAGTCGCCGCGGCGCAGGGAGAAACTGACCCCCTCGATGCCGCGCAAGCCATTTGCGCCTGTGCTTCCGTACCGGTACGTCAGATCGCGGACTTCCAGGCTCTTCAGCGTGTCTTCCGGAGCGTGTTCCGGTAAGGCTATCACCGGCAGTGCACCCCGTAGATAGATGGGCTTGTGCGCCAGGAGCGTGGTGCTGGCTGCCGGTGCGGGCATGGCGGGCGGATCGCCCTGGATCAGCTCGATGACCCGCCGGAAAGCGACACCGGACTGTTTGAAGCGCGTCGTGAAGCCGCCGGCTTCCACGATCAGCATCGTAAAGCTGTCGAGGCAGGTGAGAAAGAGCGCGAAGTCGCCGATGGTGAAGGCGTCGTTCCGGATCGCACTGGCGACGAGCAGGAGGATGACCCCGTGGCTCAGTGCGCCCGCCTCGTCGCACATCGCATAGAGCATCTGGTTAAGCGTGCGGTCACGGACCATCGCGCGCTGCCGGTGCCGGCCTAGCGCGTAGACGTGGTTGGCGGCATGGGGCTCGGCGCCGGCAACCTTGAGCGCCTGTACCGCGCTCAGGATCTCGTTGAGCGCGCCACTGACGCGGGAGGTGGCTTCGCGGCTGATCTGCCGGTAGCGTTCAGCGTGCGTTGAGGCAACCCGAGAGATCAGGATCACAGCCACGAGCGGCAGCAACGAGAAGAGCGCGATGCGAGCCTCGATGGTCAGCATGATGCCCAGGGCGACGGCGGTATAACTGAACACCGCAACTTGGTCGACCAGCCACCCAATCAGGCCCTCGACCTCGCCGACGTCATCGCGAACGGTGTTGAGCGCTTCTCCCGGCGACCCGGGCACCGACCGCGCGCCGGGCTGGTTCAGGATGTGTGCCAGGAGGTTGCGGCGCAGCAGCCCAGCGATCGTAAAGCGGTGACGCGCGCTCACCACTGCACCGGTGCCGATCGTCACGATGTGGAAGCCGCGCGAGAGCAAGACCACGATAAGGATTCCCAGGATGCCAAAGCGGAAAGGCCGGTCTCCACTCAGTGTGTCGAAGAAGGCCTTGAGGATCAGGCGCGGGGCCAGCTCCATGATGTGGATAATCAGCCAGATACCGGCGTAGCCCAGTGAAAGCCACGGCCGGTAGGATAGCAGGCGCCAGACCATCCATAGGATGCTGGTCCGGCCTTGGGCGTCTTCTGCTCGCTGCACTGCGGTAAGTGCTGGTTCTTGCGTTGTGGCAGTCATTGTGTGTCCCCCTTACGTCAGGCCAAGACCTCTGCCATCCCCGTCTCCAGCAGATGGCGGAAGTGCGAGTCAGGATCCTCAGCCAATCGAACTCGGTCGCCCATCTCGCGAATGCGCCCGTCTTCGAGGATGAGAATCTCGTCGGCCCGGTGGACGGTGTTCAACCGGTGCGCGATGACGATGCCGGTCCGGTTGGCCAGGAGCCGATCGACGGCCTGCTCGATCAGTTGCTCCGTCGCCGGATCGAGACGTGACGAGGCCTCATCGAGGATGACCAAGTCCGGATCTGTCAGGAATGCGCGGGCAAAGGCCAACAACTGGGCCTGGCCTGCTGATAAGCCGCCTCCTCCAGCGCCGAGCTCGGTGTCCAGGGCCTGCGGGAGGCTCTCCAGCCAAGGCCCTAGACCCAAGCCATCGAGCACAGCACAGATCCTGGCATCGGGGATCCCCGGTTGAAAGAGCGTGAGGTTGTCGCGAACCGTGGCCTGGAAGAGCTGGACCTCCTGGGTTACCAGCGCCACCCGCCTGCGGACCTCTCCGATAGTGATGTCGGTCACGGCAACGTCTCCGAGGCAGACTTGGCCCGCCGTGGGGTCATAGAGCCGCAAGAGCAGACGGGCCAGCGTTGTCTTGCCGCTGCCCGTGCGGCCCAGAAGCCCCAGAACTCGCCCTGGCGCCAGGGTAAAGTCGAGATCCCGCAGGACCCGATCGTCCTGACCTCCGGCGGATGTGAGGGTCTCTATCGCGGACTGCCCGTTGCTGGACCCGTTTCCTCCGCTGGCCTGTGGCATGGCATCAGCGTAGGTGAACGATACGCCCTTGAACGCGACTGCGAGGGCGCCGGCCGGCAGCGGCCCTTCACTTCCGTCGACCAGACTGGAATGGGTGTCGAAGAGCTCCTGGATGCGCGCGATTCCGGCATCGGCCTGCTGGAGCTCCGTGAGCTGCCAGCGCAGCTCGGCGATCTGCCCGAACAACAGCCCCATGTAGTCGCTGATGAGGTAGGCTGAACCGAGGGTGGTCTCGCCGCGGAGCCATAGATACCCGGCGACACCGTAAGCAACGACCTCGCCAACCGCCACCAGAGCGGCGTTGGTCATCCAGCCAGAATAGGCCGCGACGCTCGCGTTGCGGTCTATGGGCAACCAGCGGCGCAGGAACTCGAAAAGGCGGTGCATCACGTAGGGCTGAGCACCGTTGGCCCGGATGTCCTCAGTGCCCGTGAACTGCTCGCCGAGAAAGCCGTAGAACTGGGCACGGACCTCGCGCAACCTGGCATAGTAGGGAATCGCGATGTGACGCAAGCGCATCAGCACGAGCAGCCCGACGATCGCGTACACCGTGAAGCTCGCGCCTACCAGCCATCCCTCCCGGAATATCATGACGAGCACGCCGGTTGCCAGTACGCCGTTCCCGATGACGCTCAGGACGAACTGCGAGAAAAAGCTCGACAGAGCATCGACATCGCTGTCGATGCGTTCGGTGAGCTCTCCAGGGGTGTGGGCTTTGTGAAAGGTCATGTCCAACCCCAGAAGATGCCGCAGCAGGTCCAGCCGCAGGGCGTTAGTGGCGGTCCAGGCTACGGTCTCACCCACGTAGACGTTGGCGACTGTCAGGACCTGCGTGGCGGCAGCGATTGCCAAGAACGCGCTGCCCTGACGCAGCAGACTCCCTACCTGGGCACCGGCGAAGGCTTGATCCAGGAACGAACGCATGATCTGCGGGTTGACCAGGCGCAGCGCGATCTTGGCGATCAGCAGTGCGGACAGGATGATGATTCGGCGCCACTGGGGGCGAAGGTAAGTGCGCAACAGGGTCCAATAGCGCTTGATGGGTACCTTCATGGTCTGATCCTTATGCTTCCATGCACGCAAAAAGGCCACGGACGTCACAGACGTCCGTGGCCCGATGGGTTGCTTAGGCGATAGCGGTGATGCTCAATCGACGCACTGTAACGGGAATAGCGGTACGTTCCCCCAGCATCTACCGGAGATCAGCCCAGGGTGGCCTGGTGTTCGAAGCGGGCGGGTACCCGAACAGGCACCCGCCGGAGACCTGTCCGGTGGGACAGACTTCCCGATAGAGGCTAGTGAACGATGTAGAGATCCCGGCTCATTGCGTCGATCGTCTCCTGAGGATGTTTTAGATTATAGCGCCAACCTACGGAATGTCAAATCAGTAGTGAACAGATAATGACTAGAATATATTGACATTTATTGTTCATCGTGCTATAATCAAGCTAGTTCTAACGTGAAAGGAAACCGAGATGAAAAGGGAAAGCGACGAGAAGGTATACAGCGGCTTGCGTCGGTTCAACCTGATTATGGGGGGGCTGCACCTGATCCAGGGCATTCTGATGATCGTGCTCAGCAATGACACGACCTATCCGATCTTTACCAACTTCCTGAAGTTCGACCGGGCGACCTTCAGCCTGGTCCCAGACCCGCAGTTGGCTTATGAGCTCCGCTTTGGGCCGGCAGTGGCCTTGTTTCTGCTGATCTCGGCGGTAGCGCACTTCTACCTCTCAACCCTGGGATATCGGCGCTACGTGACCAACCTCAAGCAGGGGATGAATCCTGTGCGGTTCTACGAGTACGCGCTGAGCTCCTCGTTGATGATCGTCCTGATCGGGATGCTGGTGGGCATCTGGGATCTGGGCAGCATGATTCTGATGTTCGGCATCAACGCGATGATGAACCTGTTCGGCATCATGATGGAGTATCACAACCAGTATACCAAGAAGACGAACTGGACTTCATTCATCTATGGGAGCATCGCTGGGATCATCCCGTGGATCGTGATCCTGTTGTACTTCTTTAGTGCGCTGAACTCCTCTGATGCGGAGCCGCCGGCCTTCGTCTACGCGATCATCCCCACGATCTTCGTCTTCTTCAACTCCTTCGCGATCAATATGGTGCTGCAGTACAAGAAGGTGGGGCGCTGGAAGGACTATCTCTTCGGCGAGCGGGTCTACATCATCCTGAGCCTGTTGGCGAAGACGGCGCTGGCGTGGCAGATCTTTGCGGGGACCCTGGCACCGGTGTAGACCGCAGGCGTCCGTGTTCGCTCTTGGGCTAGCATACAAGCCCGGCACAGTCGTGCGTGCCGGGCTTTGTCATTGGCCCAGGACCATCTTCGGCCACGACCGTCCAGGACTTCGACGTGCGTGCGCGTCGCCCGGAGGTTTTCGGTCCGGGCCTATAGCCCTTTTCGCCGTGCAAGGTAGAATGAAGCGCACGCGTCATCGGCCCCAGTCTGGGCCCGGGTGACGGGGCTGAGTGCCCCGACGGGGGCAATTAGAGCGCAAGAAACGGAGTTTACCGCGGATCGCCTTCGCTATCATGGAGGATAGACAAGTTGGTCACCTATCACAGGTGACGCGATAGCGGAGGTGTGTCATGGTTCTAATGGAGATGAAAGAGCTCGCTGTGTTCTCAACAACATCAAGCCGCTGGGAGGCAATCGTTCGACGGGACACCGAGGCGGCCAAGGCCTTTGTCTACGGCGTAGTGACGACGGGAATTTACTGCCGGCCCGGGTGCCCCTCGCGGCTGCCGAACCGGGAGAACGTGCGGTTCTTTGATACGTGGGAGATGGCCGAGGCTGCCGGGTTCCGCCCGTGCAAGCGCTGCACGCCGCAATCGCCCGACGAGCCGGATGCGGCGACGCGGGCGGTGGTCGAGGCGTGTCGGATCATCGAGACGTCGGAGCAGGCGCCTACGCTGCAGGCGCTGGCCGATGCGGTAGGGTTCAGTCCCTATCACTTCCAGCGGCTGTTCAAGCGTATCGTGGGCGTCTCGCCCAAGCAGTATGCCGTGGAGACACGGCTCGACCGGGTACGGAATGGCCTGCACGAAGAGGCCTCTGTGACGGACGCGATCTACGGTGCCGGCTTCGAGTCCAGCAGCCGTTTCTACGAATCGGCCACGGCCTCGCTGGGGATGAAGCCGTCGGAATTCCGACAGGGAGGTGTGGGCATGGCGATCCGCTACGCGGTGACGCGGTGCTATCTGGGTTGGGTGTTGGTGGCGGCCACGGACAAGGGGATCTGCAGGATCGATCTGGACGCGACGCCGGAGGCGTTGGAGGCCCGCCTGAGGGCCGACTTCCCCCAAGCGGACCTACAGGCCGACGGCACGGGCTTCGACCAGGTCCTCGCGGAGGTTGTCGCGCTCCTGGAAGCGCCCGAGCGCGGCCTTTCACTGCCGCTGGACATCCAGGGGACGGCGTTTCAACGACGCGTCTGGACCGCGCTGCAGGAGATTCCCGCAGGATCCACCGCGAGCTACAGCGAGATCGCCGCGCGGATTGGCGCGCCCAAGGCGGCGCGGGCTGTGGCGCGGGCGTGTGCTTCGAACAGGCTAGCCGTTGCCATCCCGTGTCATCGTGCGGTCCGCAGCGACGGCGGCTTGGGTGGATACCGGTGGGGGCTCGACCGCAAGGAGGCGATCCTGGAGCGGGAGTCGGCGTAGCAGACGATCGTTGAGCGCTCCGGCTGGAGAAGGTAGCTGGTCCGCCGGAAGCGCCCCAAGTTCTACAGAGTTGTCGGTCAGCGCCCTCACACCGAGGGCGCTGACCAGTGTAATAGGGCCTCCAGCGAGATGGCGCTCTCCCAGGGGCGGCAGCGGGTGCCCGCGGGGCGCCCATTGATGTAGTACTCGGCCCAGGCGCCAACCGGGTCGGCGAGCGTCAGCGTGGTCTCGTAGAACGCGGCGGCGAATGGATGGCGCAGCTCTGTCAGGGCGTAGAGAAGCAGGCCGTAGTCATAGCCGACGGCGGAGTCGGTCCTGCCCACCTTTGTCCCATCCGCGTCCTGGTCTTGCCGTGAGGGCAGTTGCCCCGTTTTCTGGTAGCGAGCGACGAGCGCGTTGATCTGGGGTCGCAGATCCTCCGGCGGAAGCAGCCCGGTGTGGAAATAGAGCGGCGTCAGGCTCACCGACTGCAGCGCGTAGACCGTAGGTGGCGCGGCGGGAAAGGAACCAAGCGCCAGGCACGTGGGGCAGACATAGCGCCCTGTCTCGGTGTGCTCAGTCCACTCGATGCCGCGGAAGCGGCCCTCGGCGATGCAGCGCTCGCAGACGCCGTGGCGGAATCGCGGCAGCGCAGCGGACGCGGCCCGCTGAGGGTTGTTGGTGATCAATTGCCCGTCGCGCCAGAAGTTGCGGCGATAGCTGTCCTGGACGTGGTGCAGGGTTCGGTACGCGTCGGCCAGTCGCTCGTCGGGCCAGCGGCGGTGCTGCGCGATCCAGTCCAGCAACCGAGCGCCGCCATCGCAGAAGAGCAACGTCGCCTCCGCCGAGCCGTCGTTGAGCGTCGTGCGGGGCAGGATGCCACCGGCGACATAGGTCTCGTCGCCGTTGAAGGGCAGCATATCGTCGACCAGGTGCGGCACTTGCGCGTCCCAGGCCCACTCCAGCATCGGGAACACCGTGTCGAGGATCTCCTCGTCACCCCCGACCGCTGCCAAGTCGAAAGCTTGCCGGATCAGATAGCCCGTGATCTCGACGGCGTCGTTCTCGTGGACGTGGAATGCGCCGTCCACCCCGAAGGCCTGGGCATTGTGGATGCGCCCGTGGCGCTGCCAGACGCCCCAGTAGAATTGGAGGATCTCGCGGGCCTGCGCAATCTGGCCCAGCGCCAGCAGACCGCGCGAGGTACCATACTGGTCGCGCACATACCCCATATGATAGGGATAGCCCGCCAGCACACCGCCCTCGCGTGCCTGCTGCGCGCGGATGAGGACGGCGACGTCATCGCAGGTGCGCAGCAGGCGCGCTCGTTGGGGCAGGCCCTCTGGGAGGATGTCTTCCCAGTCCCTGCGGCTGCAAGCGAAGGCCTGCCACCAGGCTTGCGTGCGGGCGAGCAGGGCATCGGGAGGCGTATGGAGCGCGATCTCTGCGCCGGTAATGGCTTCCGGGTAGGCAGGTCCGCCCACCAGGAAGAGCCAGCTTTCGCCAGGTTCGCAGATCAGGTCGATCGTGTGCCCGGCTTGATCCACGACGGCCCGTGTCGGCCCGCGCCAGGCGATCTGATGGAAGATCGGGCCGGGAAACGGATAGGTGTGGTAGAACGGGAGCCCCGCGGGCGCCTGGAGCAGCAGGCCTCCGTCCGCCCCTGTCAATCGGGCACCGTTGTCGACAACCTGTGCGGGGACCGTAAGCGTCAGGCGGAAGCGCAGGGGGTCGGTTAGGCGCAGATGGCGTACCAGGCAGGGCAGGTCCGCGTCGACGAAGTCGGTGATCTCGCCGGCCGGCGTTCCCGCTATGCGCAGCTGGTGAGTCCAGATCGCCGTGCCCGGCGTCCGGTGGCCGGACGCTGTGATGCGTTCAGGCATGGCGAGGGTAAGCTGGTAGAGCGAGGGCGCGCTGTAGGGAGGGCCAAAGACCTGGGCGAGGTTGGGGCCCTGGGCGTAGGCACACAATTGCCCGTTGCCCAGTGCGTGGATCGTGCCGTCATCGGTGTCTTCGCTGCTCCAGAGGCGCGCGGTGGCGTGTGGGTCTGTCTGCATGGGTGTAGTCCCCGGTTCTCTCTGCTTGTCTCAGTCGATCAGCACGGCGGCAGAGCAGGGCGGCAGTTCAATCCCTTGCTCCGCGCTATGCCATGCACCATCGTCAACGAGTCGATAGCGATTCAGGCGTACACCGTCATCGAGCACAGCCTGGACCGTGATGGTCTGGTGTTCGTCGAAGTTGGCGATAACAACGCCCGGCTTGCCGGTGATGCGATTGATGAAGACGGCGTAGGGGTGATGCGGCTTGCCGTCGCAGGTGACAGCCGCGCCCACTTCGTGGCGGAACTCGCCGTCCCAGAAGTAGTCGCGCAGCTCGGTGCGCAGCGCATCCATCTGCTTCCCGTAGGCCATAGTCATCGGATAGTCGTCCAGGTGCCCCTTGAAGTTGTAGGGCTCGTAGCTGATCGAATAGCGGTAGAGCAGGCACTGGTTGACCATGTTGCGGTCGTCGAAGCCGGTCACGGCGGTAATGAGCGGGACATCGGGCAGCATGTAGCGGCTGAGGGGGATGTGGTGTTTGCTCTCGCTGCGGTGGTACGATACGTGGTAGGCCTCGAACTCCCAATCGTACGCCGCTTCAGCGGCGAAGAGGAAGTCCGGGTTGCGCTCGCGGGCGATGGCGGCGAAGCGCTGGATGAGCAGGCGGTCGTTGGCGTAGACCGGCGCGCCCGGGCGGTGCCCGTGGCTCTCGTCGAAGCAGAGCAGGGCCGGGGTGTGGTGCAGGCATTCATCGAAGAGAATGCCGTCGGCGCCGAGGTCGAGTGTCTTGCGGAACTCCGCCTCACAGATGCGCAGGTATTCCTCGCTCAAGAAGCACATCGGCACGAGGCGCTTGGTGTTGATGTCGAGCAACTGCGTCAGTGTCTGGTACTGGTAACCGGGGTGCACCTGATAGTCGCCGTGGGGATCCTTGATGGCGTACTTCACCAGCTCGTTGCGGAACCACTCGGTCGCCCGGTCGGCCCAGGTAAACTTCGAGAAGAGGATGAGCTTGACGCCCATAGCTTGGATCTGGGCGATGGCTTCTTTGAGCTCTTCGAATGTGCCCAGCCGTGGGTCGGGGTCGTGCGAGGGATTTCCCTGATCCTGACCGCCGAAGTTCCAGCCGGTCAGTTGGATGGCCTTGACGCCATGCCGGGCGCATTCCTCTCCCACCTTGGCCAGCTCCCGGAAGGGAATGCGGAGCTCGTCCTCCGGAGAGTTGAGGTGGATCTGCTGCCACGCGTGGGGCCCGCGCACCCAGGCGGGCAGCTCCGGCGTCTCCATCCACGTGTTGCGCCAGGCCTTATAGATGTCCACACCATGCTGCCAGCCGCCCCGGAAGGCCTCGATTGCTACCGGAGTCAGCGCGCGAGCCTCGCCGGGCAGGATATAGGGGACGTGCACCGCGGCGAAGCGTGTCGCGACGTCGTGTCCGGCAATGGTGGGCGTCTCGGGCACGCGCGCATCGATCGAGCTCCCGTAGCCGGGACGTAACTCGGCGTGCCATGCGACAAGTTCGGCGCTGGGCTCTGTCACGCCGACGTAGAGTCCCTGGTCGGCGCTGCGCAGCAGGATGTAGGGCGACATGGGCGTACCAACCCCCGCGCTCCACTGGGCGACCTGGGTCGGATAGTCGATGCCGTAGTAGCCGCGCATGTTCTGGAAGGTGGGCCACATCGGCCACTCGCTTGCTGTGGCGTACTGATAGAGGAACCCGTTGAACCACTCGGCGCCTTGGGGATGCGCCACATCGCCCAGGTAAGGGCAGTAGACGACCTCGACGGTGTAGGGGGAGCCGTTGTCGACCGTCAGCGCAAAGACGGCCTGCCGTGCACTTAGCCCAACACGCAGTGTGAGGGCGATATCGAGCGGACCGCCGATCTCTGACGTCACCCCATCCCATACAAAAGTGGCATTGCGGCCGTCAGCGGTGGCCTCCAGGGCGGTCAGCCGCTGTTTCTCGCCCAGGACGGCGTTGTTCCGTCGGCCGCTGAGCCAGTTGTCCTCCGATCGGCGCAGCGGCACCAGCAACCGGAATGAAAGCCCCAGGTGCGGGCGGTTGAGCACGGCCCAGCCGGTCTCCACGCTCGACAGGCCCACCAACGCGCCGGTCGCCCGATCAAAGGTCAGGCGCAGTGATTGATTCTCCAGGGTCAGCGTATCCATCATCCCTCCCTCGTCTCCATTCACTCGTACGCATCTTTCATTCACAATGAGGCGCTCCTCGGCCGCCGCGAGCCCCCTTCAGGCAATCAGCCTGTTTCCTCGGCGACCCGGAAGATGCTGAACAGCGCCGCTGCCACAAGATGGATGCCGCCGGCGACAAAGAAGACACCACGGATCCCGATCCAGCTCGAAAGCAGTGTGCCCAGCATCGGTGCGGCGAAGATCATAAGGCTGGCCAGCATCGTGTTGACGGCGATGAAGCTGGGCCGGCGGTCCGCCGGGCAGACTGCCAGTAACGTGTCGAAAAAGGAGAGGTTGACGCCGGTGACGAAGAATCCCTGAACGAGGGCGACCAGCGGCAGCCACACTTGACCTGGCACCAGCGCGGTAATCACCGGGTAAAACCCCACGCCAACGGTGCAGATGATGAGGGGGCGGAAATGGCCTTTGCGGCTTACGATCCGTCCCCACAACGCATAACCCGCGATGAGGGCGACCTGGTTCGTCGTCGTTTGCCAGCCGATCCACAGGTCTGAGGCACCCAGATGCCGGATCCAATAGACGCTGTAGAGCGCTGTGGCCAGGTTCAGGCCCAGACGCAGCACCGTCGTTGTCAGCTCGTAGCGCACGAAGGCCGGCACCTGCAGGCTCCGCCAGTACGCACGGATCTGGCGCCCGATGGGCTGCGGTTCCACAGCCTGTGCCTGCGCTTGAACGTTCTCCGGGATGCGCATCAGGCCCCAGACGATCATGCCCAACGAGCCCCCCACGAACGAGATGAGGAAGACGATCTGGTAGTTAAGCGGGAAGGGCAGCCGATCGAGCATGAACCCGAATGCGGCGACTGACACTGCCGTCACGATGCTCATCAGGGTCCAGCGCATTCCGTTGACGGCGGCGCGGCGATGGGGTGGAATGATCTCGGCAATGACCGCCATCCAGGATGACTCGAGCAGCGCGTTGGCGATGCCCTTGACTGTCCAGAGGCCGATGATGAGCCCCACGAGCGCGTCATGGGCCAGAAAGGGCAGCAGCGCCGTGACGAGAATTGAGCCTCGGTGGAAGGCGCGGACGATGTTAGTGAACTTCACCAGGTCGCGCTGTCGTTGCACGATCTGGCCGGAGGGAATCGAGGAGAGCGCCAAGACAATGGCGGGCAGTGAGGTCAGCAGGCTGACCTGCAACTCCGAAGCGCCCAGCCGCACGAGAAAAACCGAGATGAAGCTGAAAACGCCGCCGGTCATCACGCCCTGGAGGGCAGTATCGACCGTGAAGTACAGGATGTTGCGGTTTTCGAGCGAGAGCTGCCCGGGTTGAAGCCACCGCACGTTTGCGCGCACGCCGCGCAGCACAGCTGAGAGCTGCATGGTTGTAGGACCTCGGTGATAGTATTTGGTGTGATGGTAGCACAGGCGGGGGGATCTGGCTAGCCGGTGGCCGCTCTGGGATCCGCCGGTCTGATCGGCAAAAAAAGAGCCCGGCACATCAACGTGCCAGGCCGCCCAATCAATGGGTCGTGCAGGATTCGAACCTGCGGCCCTGGGCTTAAAAGGCCCCTGCTCTGCCGGACTGAGCTAACGACCCAAGTGGGCAGGAGTATAGCATGCGGGGATGGGAAGTCAAACTTACGGTTGTCGTTGTTGGAGGCCTGTCGCCAGGCCAACTTCATCCCAATCCTCGCCCCGAGTCTGTCCCTTCGACGGGCTCGGGGCGATCCATCTGAAGCCACCTATCAGTGGTAAGCTCCCGAAATGGCGGTCAGGCGCGCGACGTCCTCTCTGTGGGCGCGCATGCCCTCTGCGCGGGCCCTCGCATAGAACTCGGCGAGTGTGACAAACTGAGATCGTACGGGCGCCCGGCGATTGGCGTGGGGCCCGGCTATGGACGAAAGCCGTGCCACATTCTCCCTGTAAGCCTGTAGACCCTCCTCGCGTGCCCTTGCGTTGAGCTCGGCTAAGGTTGCCAGCCGGGGCTGCCTCGCCGCGAGCGCTCTCGCTTGGGCCCCGGATATGGCGGACAGTCTCACGAACTCAGAGCAGTAATCGAGTGCACTGGTCCTTGAGACCCCAGCGCAATGGTCGGCGGGCATCACCGAAAGGGGGGTCGACTCCGGGGCTCCCTGTGTTTGGAGGCGTATCAACAGCCCTCCGGTGAGCGCGATTGTCGTGATGCCCACAAGCAAAGCCCACCACCGTAGTGATCGTCTAGCTATCGGTCGTGTTTGGCGCGTCAATGCATGACCTCCTGTTGAACCTTCTCTGTCGCAGACCTCTGGTGTGGCCTACATCCTGCATACATGATAAGGCTAGGTCGTTCTAGGGCGTCTGTTGGGGCGTTTTCTAGCGTGATGCACGATGGTGAGTTTGGCGTGGGCCCAGATCTCGGCCGGCTGCGGCACGCAACTGACCCCGGACGCGATGCCCATCGCGTCCGGGGCGGTGGCTTCAATGAGTGTGCGGTGTGTTAGCGGGCGAGGAAGGTCACCATCTCCGGTGACATACTGTCAGGGCTCGCGCCCAGCTCCCTAGCCAGGCCGGTCCAGCGCGCCGCGTCAGCCATCTGAGTGCGCGTAAGCCCATTGTAGCTGCCAATTCCGGTGTAGTGTTCCGCCAAAGCTGTAAGCCGCGCGGCATCGGCGTGGTGCGCGCGGGCCAGCCGGGCTGCTCGCGCAGCAGCGTAGGACTCAGCCAGAGCCGTGAGGCGTGCAGTCTCCGCTGCTCGTGCTCGAAGAAGATGTGACTCTGGCGGCAACGCCGGTCGACTCCC
Organism: Anaerolineae bacterium; assembly: GCA_034676805.1. Classification (GTDB taxonomy): domain Bacteria; phylum Chloroflexota; class Anaerolineae; order B4-G1; family SLSP01; genus PWVB01. The sequence continues at coordinate 58,700 of JAXDDO010000010.1, forward strand.
AAAGTAGAGCGCGATTCCCGTCAGCCGCGCGGCCTCTGCCGCCTGGGCGCGAGTAAGGTGGCTTGGGTTGACGGAAGCCTCATAGTAGGCCGCCAACCCGGTCAGCCGGGCGGCAGCGGCGATCTGAGCACGATCTGCGGTCTCAGGGCTGTTGCGGGCGCCTTGTGTCTGTGCCCGAACCAACAGGCCTGCTAAGGCCAAGACCACGAGAAGTAGACCCAGTAACCCCCACCATCGCCATGATCGTCTGGTCGTAAACTGTGCGTGCTGTGTCATGGAAGCACCCCCCTGCTTGTCACCCTGTATTCTGGATGTCTCTCGGTGACTTACTAAGATGCAGCATACGGCACGGGCGTCCTGCAGCGTATTGTGAGGCGTTCTCCAGCGTGATTTCCTGCTTCCATAAGTGCTATAATGACAAAAGGGTATATTGGTTGCGGATGTACTTGGGGGCTGACGACGGACTGGGCGACCTGTTCGTGCGATCGCGCCGGTGGTGTTCGTAGGCGGGAGGCGGTCGATGATGATCCGGAAGGTGCTCCAGATCCGTGTGCTGGGGCAGTTTGACGTTCGCTGCGATGATCGCGCGATCGGTATTTCCTCTCGGCCGGCGCAATCCCTCTTTGCCTACCTCGCGATGAACGCGGGGCTCACCCATCGCCGCGAGAAGCTGGCGGGCCTACTCTGGCCCGATTCGACGGAGAGCAACGCCCGGACATATCTCCGCCAGGCGCTTTGGCGGGTGCGGAAGGCGATGGAAACCGCTGGGATCAGCTGTGAGACTTACCTGGAGGTCGATGACCTGGCGCTGCGTTTCCCCGCTGAGGCCCCGTACTCGCTCGATGCTGCGGTGCTTCTCGAGTTGTCTCCTTCCGGGGGTTGGTCTGTGGAAGAACTCCAAGCCGCGGTGTCCGCCTACCGGGGAGAGTTTCTCCCAGGGTTCTACGACGAGTGGACGGTGGTCGAGCGTGAGCGGCTCCTGGCCGCCTTTGATCGCAAGATGCGGCTGCTGACCGACCATCTCCAGGCGCAGCAGCGCTGGAATGATGTCCTTGTGTGGGCTGAGCGTTGGGTCAGCCTGAGCCGGGTTCCGGAGCCGGCCTATGTCGCGATGATGACCGCCCATGCCGGGTTGGACGACATTCCCGCGATGCACATGACGTACGAGCGTCTTGCGGAGGCGTTGGATCGTGAGCTGGGGATGGCGCCGTCGGACGAGGTTTGCAGCTTGCGGGAACGCCTTGGGCATGGAACACCCCCTCTGCTTGTGCCGACCGTGCCCCTGGTCGAGACCGAGGCGTGGAGCTGTGCCCCTTCAGGGCTCGCCCCGACAACGGGTTTGCCTCCTTACAAGGGCCTAGCTTTCTACAATGTCGAGGACACGGATCTCTACTTCGGGCGCGAGCGGCTGGTCGGCGACCTTGTCGATCGGCTGCATACCTATCCACCGCTGCTGATCATCGTGGGGGCGTCGGGCTCTGGCAAGTCCTCGCTCCTGCGGGCCGGTCTCGTGCCAGCCATCATGCGCGGCCCAGAGGGTCAACGCTGGGCCGTTAGGATTCTAGACCCTACGGCGCATCCGCTGCAGGCATTGGCGATTGCTCTCGTTGGTCAAGATGGCGCCAACGAAACCCTAGCTATGGAAAAACCGCTGGAAGAGGATCTCGGTATCCGACGCGCAGTTGAAGCGCTTCTGGAGCGGGAAGGTGCAAGCCGGATGCTCTTGGTCGTTGACCAGTTCGAGGAGTTGTTCACGCTTTGCCGGGATGAGCAGGAGCGCAGCGCCTTTGTCGATGCGCTTGTGCAGGGGATTGATCCGTCGATAGATGGTGTCCTGAGCGTCGTAATAGCTTTGCGAGCTGACTTCTACGACCGTTGTGCTGACTTCCCGGCTTTGCGCGATGCACTCAGTGACCATCAGGTCTACGTGGGGGCGATGACACCTCAGGAGTTGCGCCGGGCGATCGAGGAGCCAGCCGCGCGCGGAGGATGGACCTTCGAGCCGGGACTCGTTGACTTGATCCTGCACGACGTTCGGAACGAACCGGGCGCATTGTCGCTGCTATCGCATGCGCTCCTGGAGACCTGGCAGCGTCGCACGGGATGCATGCTGACGCTTGCGGGTTATGCCGAAGCTGGCGGAGTACGCGGTGCGGTTACCCGGACAGCGGAGGCGTTCTACAACCGCCGGTTGTCGCCGCTACAGCAAGGGATTGCGCGCGCCATCTTCCTCCGGCTGACTGAACCAGGTGAAGACGGGCCGCCCACACGTCGGCGGGTGGCGCGCCACGAACTAGCGCTATCCGGGGTTGCGCCTGCGGAGGTCACGCACGTGCTTGATCTCCTGTCTGACGCCCGCCTGGTTACGCTTGGGATCGAGACGGTCGAGGTGACCCACGAGGCCCTGATTCGTGAATGGCCCACCTTGCGGCGTTGGCTCGCCGAGGATCGTGAAGGGCTCAGAATTCACCATCACCTCACCGAGGCTGCACAGGCTTGGGAAGCTTTAGATCGTGACCCGGGCGCGCTCTATCGCGGGACACGGCTTGTCCAGGCCGAGTTCTGGGCACAATCGCATGCGATGACACTCAATCCTTTGGAATACGAGTTCCTCGAGGCCGCTGTGGCCCAGCGAACGGGCGAGGTCGCCGAACATCAGGCGCAACAAGAACGCGATATCGAGGCGGCACGGCGGGCGGCGGAGGCCGAACGGGCTCGGGCCGAGGCTCACGCGCAATACGGGCACCGTCTCCGCTGGTTGGTCTTGGGGCTCAGTTGCGCGCTCTTGATGGCTGTGCTCGCGGTAGGTCTGGCGATTGAGCAACGGAGTCGTGCTGAGAGGCAGGCGCACCTCGCCCGGGCCCGTGAGTTAGCGGCGGCCTCAGTCAGTGCTCTCACCGTTGACCCGGAGTTGAGCATTCTCCTGGCCTTGCGTGCCGTATCCGAGACGACGGCAAGTGACCTACCCGCCGTACCGGAGGCGGTGGAATCCTTGCACAAAGCTGTGATAACGTCGCGGCTGCGCGCTGTGTTCACGGGGCAGGGACAGGAGGTCACCGATCTGGCTTTGAGCCCAGACGGGAAGTGGCTGGGTGTAGCGGGCCGCGGCGGGGCGGTGTACGTTTGGGACGTGAAGACCGGCCAAGCGTTGCGCGTCTTGTCAAGTGGCGCATTCCATGCGATCACTGCCGTCGCCTTCGATCCCCAAGGCACGATGGTGGCCTCGGTCGATGATCGAGGAACCATCACGATCTGGGACTGGGCCGAGGGGCACCCACTGGAGACGATGCAGGGCAGTTCGTCCGTCAGGGCCTTGGTCTTCAGCCCTTCAGGAACCCTTGTCGCTTTCTTGCGGTATGGTGAGAGTGTTCATATCTGGGACGTTGTCACCGGCCAGATCGTCGCTGAAGTTGGCGACAGCGCGCAGCAGCTTGTGGATCTAGCTTTCTCGCCAGACGGAACCATGCTGGCCGTGGCAAGTCTCCGCGATGGCGTATCGCTGTGGGATATGGCTACACGTGCACGGCTGGCCACCATTGCAGGCGCCGCGGGTGACATAACACGGATCGCTCTCAGTCCGGATGGCGATCGTATGGTGACGGCAGGCCTGGATGGCACGGCGCGCATATGGCGGCTCGATAGGCCCGGCAGCGCCGGTGAACAGCTGGCGTTGCATGGGCATCAAGGCGCTATTCTGAGCATCGCGTTCAGCAGCGATGGTCAGTGTATCGCGACAGGTGGGATCGACCGCAAGGCAAGAGTCTGGGATGCGCAGACCGGACAGGGGTTGCTAACGCTGGCGGGACATAGGAGCGATGTGGCGAGGGTAGCCTTCGCACCGGACGGCGATCTTTTGTACACCGCAAGCGGGGATGGCACGGTGCGCGCATGGAACCTCGGTCTCAACGCGGAGTATGCCACGCTCGCCGTGCCGGATGGTGTCTTCCGCTTCGCGTTCAGCCCCTCAGGAGACGTCATAGCGGCTGGCGTCGGGGAAACTGGCACGGTGTGGGTCTGGGACGTCCGTACGAAGGGGCAGAGTCGCGTCTTGGCGACCGGCCATCGTGCGCGTGTGAGCAGCCTCGCTTTCAGTGCGGATGGACGGTGGGTGGCGACGGCGAGTGATGATGCAACCGCTCGCGTTCTGCGTGCCGATACGGGGGAGACCTCGATCGTCCTGGAGGGGCACAGCGACTGGGTCAACGACATTGCCTTCAGTGCCGACAGCCTGCTTGTCGTGACGGCCAGCCGTGACCAGACTGCCAGTCTCTGGAGCGTTCCCACAGGGCCGCGAGTGCGTACTCTCGTGCCGCGGAATGCTGATGTGGTTGCGGTTGCGTTCCCCCTACTGGCAGATCCCACTACCTACAGCACCGTGACCGCCACGACCAATGGAATAGCCGCCGACCTGCTGGTCATTGGGAGCACTGCGGGTGTCGACATCTGGCGCGCAGACGGTTCCCGACAGTTGCTTGCTCTCAGGGTGGGCCCTGGCGTTGTGAACGACGTTGCCATTAACCCGGACGGGACGGCGATCGCGGCTGCCCTGGGAGACGGGACAGTCCAAGTTTGGTCGCTTGACCGGGAAGCAGGGGGGGAACTCCGCGTGGCGAGCGAGCGTTTCCTCACCGGTCACGCAGCCCAAGTTGTGGGCATTGCGTTCAGCCCCGATGGAGCACAGCTGGCTACAGCTAGCATGGACGGCACCGCCCGCATCTGGGAGGTCGCGACGGGTAGCTCGCTTCTATCACTGCATGTAGCCGACGATACGTGGTTGAGCAGTGTTGCATTCAGTCCCGACGGTCGTCTTCTGGCCGTCAGCAGCGGCCACGGGATTCATCTCTACCTGACGCACCTCGACGACCTTGCGAGCCTGGCTCGTAGCCGGCTAACGCGTGGGTTCGCGGTAGAGGAGTGCGCGCGTTATCTGCGCGAGGAGGCCTGTCCCGTCCTCGAAGAAGGCGTGACTGTGCCGGCCTCGGCTCCCTGAGTTGGCCTCTGTCTCAGACTGTAAGCGCCAGGAACTCCGGGTTACCTGACAGATGCACCGTGTCGAGGCGGTGTTTGCCCAGGTAGAAGAGATGGGCCGGGCAGCGGCAGTCGGAGGCGCCGAAGCGGGGGATGATGACCCGGAAGTCCGGGCATTCGGAGAGGGCTTGCGCCCACACACACTCAAGGTGCGCGCCCGGAGCCAGCCATAGGGCGACGGGGCACGCATGAGATCGCAGGTAATCGATGTGCCAGCGGGGACGGGGGCTGCCCATCACGTGGCGCCCCACCCTGGCTCGCAACCCCCCGGGACCCCACGCGCTGCCCACATAGAGGTAGACACCGTGCGGGAACGCCCACGTTCCCAACGCCCCGACGGGGATGCGTAGCAGGGCCTGCGCCTGCGCAGCGGGCACTTCCAGGGCGAGCCCATAGGTGCCCGGTGCAGGTGGCAGGGATCGCGTCAGGCCAACAAGAGGCGGTTCCAGAGCTTGCCCCCAAGCCACGTGAGGGCAATCCCCAGGCCCAGGACAAAGCTACCGGCGACGTCCATCAAGTTGATCGAGTGCTGAGGATCGAGTTGCCAGACCTGCGCGCCCTCCTGTGAGGGCGGCAGCGCGAGCGTGATGAGTCCCAGCAGGATGAAGAGGACCCCGGCGGCGCTGGTTGCGACCACCAGCCAATTTCCCCGCTGTAAGGCCACTAGTCCTCCTCGGGTGGCGGGACGGGTAGGTCCTCGACCGCGGTGGCCATCCACTTCTCGCCAGTCTCGATCAGCATAACGGGGATGTCCTCCCGAATCGGATACTTCCGCCCGCAGTCCTGGCAGACCAGCCAGGAGTCGTTCCGCACGAGATCGAGTATGCCAGGATCTTCCTTGTCCGTGCGGCGGGTTTCCCCACTGACGCAATAAGGGCAGCGCAGAATCTCCAGCAGATCGGCGTCAACCATGCTTCCTCCTAATCAGGATCGCTCCGTGTGTCGTCGCGATAGGCGGCGAAAGTATACCACGTCGACAGGGGCGTGCAATCGTTGTAGCTGGATTGGCTACGTCGGGGCTCGAGCGGTATGGGCGATGTTTTCGGACATGCGGGCGCCCTTGTGTGAGCCATCGCTGGACATACGGCAGCGTTGCCCTGTCTGGACCTTGGGGCGGAGGACCGACAGGACAATCCAACACGGTGTGGGATTCATTGTACACCCGGTTGGGAGGTTGCCGAACCGGACGGGGGCCGGCAGAGAGCGAAGCCGGCGTTGGGTCTGAACGCCGGCTTGACAAGAGCAGCCGCGGACCCGGGACTATGTCAGTCTTCGCCGCCGACGATGGTGAAGCTGCGCTCGCCGGAGGCGGGGAGCCATGGATTTGGTGGTGCTGTGCCGTAAGGGTTCTGCTGCCCATACCCAGGGAGCGCCTGGGGGGTGACGACGATGACGGGGGGCTGGGAGGGGTAGGGCGCCGGCTGGCGTTGGGCGAGCTCGGCACGGCGGGCATCCTCACGGCGCCAGATGAGAAGACCGAGGGCGAGGGTGGGGAGCATCGCCATCACGCCGCAGGAGAGGCCGATGAGGAGCGCGAGGGAATCGCGGCTGAGGCGCTGGGTGACGATGATGGCGGCGGTGATGGCGAAGAGCGCGGCCAGCAGGGCGCAGAAGCGGGCCAGGCGGCGTCCCAGGGGGAGCGCGGGCTCCTGCGGGGACGGGTAGTCATATCGATCGCGTCGCATAGGTGAACCTCCTGTTCGGTTGACATCTGACGCGTAGCGGGAGCCGGGGCGCTCGCCACGCGTCAGAGGTCACGGGGAGGGGGAAGGGCCAGGGAAGCGGGGCGACTGTCGAGGTCGCGGAGCTGGGCGCGCAGGTCGGGGTCAGAGATGGTAGCGACCTGGAAGCGGATGGGGGCGTCGCCGCCGGAGACAGCGATGAAGTCGCCGCGACCGTGGAGGAGGTGGGCGTCGGTGGCGGCGCGCCCGGAGGCGATGCGGGCGTCCTGGGCGGAGGTGACGTGGCCGATGAGGCGGAGGGGGAAGTTGGCGCGGATGACGGCGCCGAGGATGGCGGCGGCGGGGTGTTGGGTAGCGGCAACGAGATGAATGCCGGCCTCGCGGCCGCGTTGGGCGATGCGGGTGAGGGCGTCGGAGACGGGGGCGCCGCCGACCATGAGGAGATCGGCGAGCTCGTCGATGAAGACGACGATGCGAGGGGTAGCGGGGGAGTCGTCGGGACGTTCGCCGCGGCGGTCGCGGGTGAGCAAGGTGCGGAGGAGCGAGTGGAGGGCCTCGGCGGCCTCGTTGGGGTCGGCGATGGGGGGACGGGCGAGGTGGGGAGCGGGAGCGAGAGGGGCGAAGGTGCGGGCCTTGGGGTCGATGCAGACGAGGCGGAGGGCGAGGGGGGAGTTGGTGAGGATGAGGGAGGCGGCCATGGAGCGGAGGAGGACGGACTTGCCGGAGCCGGTGGTGCCGGCGACGAGGACGTGAGCGACGTCGGGGGCGGAGAGGCGTGCGAGGAGGGGGAGACCGGCGTCGGTGAGGCCGAGGGTGGCAGTGGCGCGCGGGAGGGGTAGGACGGCCTGGAGGAGCGAGAGGAGGTCGACGGGGTTGGGGTGGGGATTGGGGAAGGAGAGGACGACGCCGTTGGGGTCGCGGTCGATGTGGAGGTTGGGGACGCGCATGGCGAGGGCAAGGTCATCAGCGAGGCGCTTGATGGTGGCAAAGCGGGTGTGTGGGGCGGGGTTGAGGAAGAAGCGGATGAGGCGTGGGCCGACGGTGCCGCCGGTGACACGACCGGGGGCGCGGTGAGCGGCGAGGATGGCCTCGACGCGGTCGGCCTGGTACTCCAGATAGGGCCTGATTTTCCTTGGCATAGGTCGTCCTTCTTATAGAACATACGTTCTATCTCTGATTATAGCGATGTCCTTTCCGTCTGTCAAGACCAACATCCCAGTCGCACGCTCTGAGCGAAGTGCCATGTTAGGCTCAATGACAATCCGGGTACGTGTGCCTCCTTGGCGGCAACAGCAAACCTGTTACAATAACCGTGTTTAAGTGATGGCTTAAAGTCGATGCCCAATCTGGCAGAACTGGCGCCCTTCCTAAGAGCACTCGCGGATGACACCCGGCTGCGGCTTGTTATGTTGCTGGCACAGCAGGAGCCGGGTGTAGCGATGTGCGTGAACCGTCTGGCGCGCGAGTTGGGGACGAGTGCACCCAATGTCTCACAGCACCTCCGTGTTCTCAAGGATCTCGGGCTGGTCTATGGAGAGCGGCGCCGCTATCGGATTCACTACTTTCTTGCGAGGGACCGGTTCCGATACTACGCCGAGTTGGTGCCAGCATTACTCGGCGACTAACCTCCAGAAACATAGGTTGCCCACAGGAGGCGCTGAAGATGGCTATTCACTCACCGGAAAAGCGTAAAGGTGCTGCGCAGAATCAGAAGCCATCGAGTGATGGGAAGGGCGCGAACCCAGGTGGTCGCGGTCGTTCCGGACAGAGTCCCGGACAGGGCTCAAAACCTGGGCCGAAAGGGCCGGTAGGTCCGACGCTACGACGATTGCTGACTCATATCAAGCCCCACGCGGGGATCTTTACTGCGGTCGTTTTGGCCGCTCTGCTGACGACGGCTGCCGAGCTTGCCCCGCCAGCCATCATCCGCCGGTCCATCGATCAGTTCATCCTAGGTGGACAGTCCAACATGATCTGGTGGGCCGCAGGCGGCCTCCTGCTGTTGGCGATCGTGCAAGGCGCCATCGATTTCCTGCGGCTCTACCTCACCGCCTATATGGGTCAGCAGATCGTCTTCGGGATCCGCAACGCCGTCTTTGAGCACCTCAGCCGGCTTTCCTTCTCCTTTTACGACCGGGCGCGCACCGGCGATCTGATGTCGCGCGTGACGGCCGACGTGGACGCGCTGAGTAACTTCTTTGGGCGTGCGTCCGTCATCGTGCTCACCAATGTCCTTACGCTCATCGGCATCCTCGTGGTGCTCCTCATCTGGGATTGGCGCCTGGCCCTTATCTATCTGGCCTGTGTGCCTCTGATTGCCCACGGCATTTCAGTCTACGCCAGGCGTGTGCGCCCGGCGATGGGGCGTGTGCGCCGGAAGCTCGCCGACCTGACCGCAGCGCTTCAGGAGAGCCTCGCCGGCTCGCTCGTGGTCAAACTCTTCGGCCGCGAGGCGTTTGAGCGACAGCGCATCGACCGGCAGAGCAAGGGAGTGTTGCAGGCCAACCTGGAGACTGCGCGGATCACGTCGCTCTGGATGCCCTATGCCAGTGTCGTGATGGGCGTTGCAACGGCGCTCGTGCTATGGTTCGGGGGGCGCAGTGTGATCGCGCAGGTGGTCACGCTGGGCACGCTAATCGGATTCACAACTTATATTCAGCTGTTGTTGCGGCCAATCCGCTCCACGGGCATGATGCTGAGCATGACGCTGCAGGCGTTGGCCGCTGCGGAGCGCATCTTCGAAGTGCTTGATACGCAACCCGAGATCCGGGACGCCCCCGATGCTCATCGGCTTCCGATGGTGGAGGGCCGCGTGCGCTTTGATGATGTCAGCTTCGCCTATGGCGCGGACGGTGAGAGTGTTGAGGCGCTGCGGGACGTGAGCCTCGAGGCCGAGCCGGGCGAAATGGTGGCGCTTGTGGGGCCATCGGGTGCCGGAAAGACGACGCTGGTGCATCTTCTGCCCCGCTTCTATGAGGCACAGTCGGGCACGATCACGATCGATGGGCACGACATTCGCAAGGTCACAGTACAGAGCCTGCGTGACGCTATTGGTATTGCCCTCCAGTCGGTCTTCCTCTTCGACGCCTCCATCGGCGAGAACATCGCCTATGGCAACCCCCGCGCTACTCAAGAACAGATCGAATGGGCCGCGGGCGTGGTGCAGATGCACGACTTCATCAAGCGCTTACCTCTCGGCTACGGCACGCCCGTGGGCGAGCGCGGGGTCCGGCTTTCCGGAGGTCAGAAACAGCGCATCGCTCTGGCCCGTGTGCTGCTCACCGATCCGCGCATCCTGATTCTCGATGAGCCCACTTCCAGCGTCGATGCGGCTACCGAGCGGCAGATGCAAGAGGCGCTCGATCGCGTGCGTTCTGGGCGGACCACGTTTGTGATCGCACACCGGTTGTGGACGGTGCTGCAAGCCGACCAGATCCTCGTCCTTCAGGACGGACGTATTGTTGAGCAGGCCCGCAGTAGCGAGGGTCGTTCGGCCCACGAGGCACTCCTCGCCGCGAATGGGCTTTATCATCAGCTCTTCGAGTTGCAGCGGGTGGGCGAGAAGCTTGCTGCCCTGGAAGTCGAGCCGGTGCCAGGAGGTGCGGCATGACGATTCGTGGGGGCTTCATGATGCGTTTGCAGGGTCAGGATGAGGGAGCGCGCGTGCGGCTCTCCGACCTGAATCGGGAGGCCCTGGGGATACTGGGGCGCTACATGCGCCGATACACAGGACGCTTGGGACTTGCCCTGCTCTCTACGCTGACCGTCAGCGCGACCACGTTGGCTATGCCTTACCTGATGAAGATCGCGGTCGATAGTCACATTGCGGAGCGCAACCTGCCGGGCCTTGCCTGGATCTCACTGCTCTATTTGGCGCTCAACGGCCTCTACTGGCTGGCCATCTATTGGCAGGGATATCTATCGGCCTGGGTAGGCCAACACGTTGTCTACGATCTGCGACGCGATCTCTTTGACCACGTGCTGCGGCAGTCAATTCGCTTCCACGAGCAGGAACGCGTCGGCGGCATTATGTCGCGCATCACCAACGACGTGAACGCTGTCTCCGAGGTCGCTTCTAGCGGCGCCCTCAACCTGCTCAGCGACCTAGTGTCGTTGGTCGGCATCATCGTTATCATGGCCACGTTGAGCGTCCGGCTGACCCTTGTCACGCTGATCGCCGTGCCTGTGGTGCTGTTGAGCATCGGTTACCTAGGCAAGCAGATGCGCCGTGCCTATCGCGATGTCCAGCAGGCGCTGGCCGACGTCAACACCGGCGTAGAGCAGGGCGTCGTAGGCATGCGTGTGGCACAGTCTCTCTCCCGTGAGTCATTCACCGTCGAGCAGTTCGAGAGCCTGAGCTTGCAGAACATGAAGGCGAATCTGCGCGCCGGGTTGCTTTTCGCGGCCGTTTTCCCGACCATGACCGTGACTAATATGCTCGGGATCGTCCTGGTCCTGGGCTACGGCGGGATCCTCGTCAGCAGCGGCGCGCTCACCATTGGCGGCCTGCTGGCCTTCCTCGGCTACGTCTACCGCTTCTTCGGCCCGCTGCGTGAGCTGGGCCTGGTCTATAATAGCTTCGAGGCGGCAGCGGCCTCGTTGGACCGGATCTCCGATTACATGGCCCGCCAGCCAGAAATCGTCGACCCGCCCCAGCCATTGCGACCCACCGGTGGCTTCCGTGGTGAGTTGGCGTTCGACCACGTGACCTTCGCGTATGAAGACACACCGGTCTTGCACGACCTACATTTACACATCCGTGCTGGCGAGACCATCGCTCTCGTCGGCGCCACAGGCGCTGGCAAAAGCACCATCGCCAAGCTGCTCGCCCGCCTCTACGACCCACAGACAGGCACTGTGACCATTGACGGCATCGACCTACGCCAGATCGCGCTGGCCGATCTGCGCCGCCTCGCCACGTTGGTTCAGCAGGACGTCTACCTCTTTGCCGACTCGATCCGCGAGAACATCCGTTATGGCGCTCCGCAGGCCACTGATACTGAGGTTGAGGATGCGGCTCGTCGTGCACAGGCGCATGCCTTCATCGCGCAACTTCCGCGCGGCTACGACACCCAAATCGGTGAGCTCGGTGCAATGCTGTCCGGCGGACAGCGCCAGTTGGTGGCCTTCGCCCGGGCGCTGCTCGCCGATCCCAAGGTTCTGGTGCTCGATGAGGCCACTGCCAATGTGGACCCCTACACCGAAGAATTGATCCAGAAGGCTATGGACGAGATCCGGAAGGACCGCACGACCGTCATCATCGCTCACCGCTTCTCTACCCTGCGCAAGGCCGATCGGATCATAGTCGTGGAAGATGGACGGGTCGTGGGCGAAGGAACGCACGAAACGCTCTTTGCCGACAACGCCGTCTACCGGCGCCTCTACCAGCGAGAGTGGGCCGATCGGTAACGATGGGCGAGCAGCCAGCGCCGCCATCCAATGAGCCTTCTGGCCCAGGGCCGTTCGGCGCACATCGCGACTTCGAGTTCAACCTGCGTGAGCTGGCCGGTTCGCTCGGCGACTTCGGCACGCTATTTCCCCTGGCGATCGGCTACATCGCCATCAATGGTCTGAATCCTGCGGGGCTCTTCGTCATGCTGGGGCTGACCAACATTGCCCTCGGCCTGGTCTATCGTCTGCCGATGCCCCTCCAGCCTAAGAAAGTCATCGCTGCTGTGGCGATCAGCGAAGGGTGGGCACCGTCGATGGTCTATGCCTCGGGGCTGGGGCTGGGGTTAACGTGGTTTTTGCTCACCCTGACCGGGCTGCTCGAGAAGCTGGTCGACTGGACACCAACATTCCTGGTGCGCGGCATCCAGCTTGCGCTGGGCTTGACGTTGGGCTGGCAGGCACTCAAAATGATGGCGCCTTCGCCACTGTTGGGACTGCTGGCAATCGCCATCGTCATCCTGCTGCGGCAGAACCGCTACGCCCCCGCCTCTATCGTGCTGATGGCGCTCGGGGTCGGCCTTGCCGCGTGGCGTGGCGACTTGCGCGGGCTAAGACTTGCGGTCACTCTTCCTCCCATCACTCTGCCTCGGTTCGCCGATGTGTGGCAGGCGATGCTCCTGGCGGGCTTCGCCCAGATTCCGCTTACCGTGACCAATGCGGTCATGGCAACGGCGGCAACCATACGGGACTACTTCCCCGACAGAGCGATCAGCGAGCGCAAACTGATGATCAATATGGGCTTTATGAACATCGCGGCGTCCTTCTTCGGCGGGATGCCGATGTGCCATGGCGCCGGTGGGTTGGCAGCACAGGTCTACTTCGGTGCCCGCACGGGCGGCACGCCCATTCTCGAGGGCTTGATCGAGGTCGCCATTGGTATCTTTCTGAGCCGCTCCATCGCCGACGTGATGGTGGCCTTTCCGATGGCCCTGGTGGGGGGAATGCTGTTTCTGGTGAGCCTGCAACTCGGCGCGCCCATGCTGCGGCTACGGGGGGAGGCGCTGGCGATGGCCCTCCTCACGGCTGTGGTTTCGACGGTCACAAACATTGGTATTGGGTTTGTGGTTGGGCTTGGGTTGGCCCATCTGGTTCGAGCGTTGCGCGATCGCGGCTTGCTGCCCTGCTTCTGGACGCGTACCAAGGGAGAGCCATCTCGCGACACGTGTTGGCCAGATGATGGCGGTATGGAGAACGACAACGGGGATATGCCTAATGGATGATGCGCCCTTTGCACTCAGAGCTGTGGGTTTGACAAAGCGCTATGGCTCGGGTGAGACCGGCCTGCTTGCGGTTGACCACATTGATTTTGAAGTAGGCCATGGGGAGGTGTTTGGCTTCCTCGGTCCCAACGGCGCCGGCAAGACGACTACGATCAGGATGCTTACCGGGCTGGCCCGCCCCACGGGTGGATCTGTCTCGATACTCGGTCTGGACCTCGCGCGTGATCTGCCTCGAATCAAGAAGCAGATTGGCGTTGTGCCCGAGAACTCGAATCTCTATGATGAGTTGACGGCATTCGACAATCTGGTGTTCTCAATGCAGCTTTATGGTGTGCCACGGCGGGCGCGCGCTGGCCGTGCGGAGGATCTGTTGGCCCGGTTCCGACTCAGAGAGAAGCGTGACGTGCGCTTTGGCCGTCTTTCGCGAGGCATGCGACGTGCGCTAACTATCGCGACCGCGTTGGCCCACCACCCGTCCTTGGTCTTTCTGGATGAGCCGACAACCGGCCTGGACGTGGTCAGTGCCCGCAGTCTGCGCCAGATGGTTGCCGCGCTGCGGGATCAAGGGGTGACCGTTTTCCTCACGACGCATTATCTCGAAGAAGCAGAACGCCTGTGTGACCGTATTGCGCTGATGGTGGGAGGCCGAATTGTTGCTCTGGACACGGTTGACGGCCTGAAGGCCCGGTCCCAAGGTGCGGCAGCGATCGAGATCACGCTGGAGAGCAAGGACCGTCGAGGCGTGCCGGAGGTTCGGCGTCTGGTGGGGGCGGACCTCGAGTCCTTGATCGCGCAGGCAATGTCCGACGCGCGCACCGAGGGGCGCCGTGTGCTGGCACTGGATACCATCCGGCCTAACCTAGAGGACGTCTTTGTCCAGCTCACCGGCCTTAACGCGGATGTGATGCGCAGCGAGAAAAGCGGACAGGCGAAGTGATATGCTGAGTGACGACCTCCGATGTGCCTACGCCGTTCTCATCAAGGACCTACGCGCCTACTACCTCAAGCCCCCTAACATAAGTTGGGGTATTCTGTTCCCACTGGCTTTCCTGTTAGCCTTCACATTGCGTACTCCCACTAACCCCGACCAGTTGGTGCCAGGCTTGCTGGCTCTCGCCCTGCTCTTCGGCACGACGAGCATGGAGGCGATTGTGATCACCTTTGAACGGCGGATTGGAGCTCTCGAACGGCTGCTCTTGGCGCCGATGCGTCTCACCGCGCTCCTGGTTGGTAAACTCCTAGGCGGGATGGTCTTCGGCCTGATCGTTACGGTGGTCACGCTTGGTATCGCTGCCGTGGCTTTCGGCCTGGGAGCCGTGCGGGTGGGGCTGCTGGTAGCTACGCTAGTGCTCTCCGCTTCAGCGTTTGCAGCCTTGGGGGTGCTGGTTTCGGTTGCGGTGAAGGAGGTCTTCGAAGCGCAAACGCTGGCAAATGCCTTCCGATTCCCGATGATGTTCCTAGGTGGTGCTTTTGTGCCTGTGGCCGCGCTTCCAACGGGACTGAGAATCGTCGCACGTCTTATGCCATTGACGTACAGCGTGGAAGCATTGAGCGTGGCCCTGAACAACGGGCCACTAGATCGTGCGCTACTGGACTTGGCCGTGTTGGCAGCGTTCACGATCGTGTTTTTTGTGTTCTCTGTTCGGGCATTGGCTCGCCAGACCGCGTGATAGTTGTGCCAATGGGGGCGTCTGCCCGCATGGATCCTGCCTGAGCCGCACCTGCGAGGGCCGCTGGAAGCCCACAAGCGTTCCAGCCTGAGCTCGCAGGTGTGGCGCGTGTTCTTCTCTGATGGCTGTACTGACGAGTGGCCCCAGCCGTTGTTTTCTCATGTCCGTTGTGCTATACTAGGCACGCCTGACTAAGGGTCGGGCATCACAAAGAGAAAAAGGCGGATCACGTGGGCTTTACCGACACTTCACCGGATAGAAGCGCCGTTGTCGAGCAGCATGTGGAGAACCTTGAGAGCCCTAACCCGAGGATGCGCTCCCAGGCAGTGGAGGACCTCGGCAAGTTGGCTGCGCACGAAGCAGTTCCGGCACTCATCGAACGCCTCCAGGAAGATGTGAACACCTACGTTCGCAGTGCGTCCGCGGAGGCTCTGGGGCGCATCGGCGATGTTCGCGGGATATTCCCGCTAATGGACGCGCTGCGCGACTCTTGCTCCTTTGTCCGCCGAGCTGCAGCTATCGCTCTGGGACAGATGCAGGCCAAGGAGGCGCAGGGCGCACTCCTCAGAGCGCTCGAGGATCCCAATTTCTACGTGCGGCGGGCCGCGATCAACGCTGTCGGCAAGCTAGGGGTTGCCGATCATGCGGCAATGCTCCTGCCCTCGCTCGACACTCCCGATCCCAGGATCCGGCGCACGGCGATCATCGCGCTGCGCCGCCTGGAGAGCCATGACGGAATCCCGAGGATGGTCGAGATCCTCGAGTCCTACCTGCTGAATCCAAATCAGCGTGATCTCCCGGTGGTGAAGACACTCGTCGTCACTCTTGGCGAACTCAGAGCTGGCGAAGCCGTGCCCACCCTGGTTCGCGTTATGCGAGGTTACGTGGGCGTGCGCTCGCTGGCAGCCAAGTCACTGGGCAGAATCGGCGACGCCCAAGCTGCCGGCGCCCTGATGGAGGCGCTGAAAGACGACAAGAGCAAGAGTCTCCAGTTGTCGGCTCTGAAAAGCCTGGGGCAGTTGCGCTATCATAAAGCGGTACCAGCGATCCGCCCTTTCCTCGATGCGCCAGATCCCCGTATGAGACGGACTGCTGCGATGACGCTCGGGAATCTCCGAGATAGGGATTCCGTTGCGAGGCTTCTGAGAATGGCTCGCGACGATGACAGTCCCCTGGTTAGGCCTGCGGCGGTGGAGGCCTTGGGCCTGATCGGAGATCGACGAACAATCGAGAAGCTGCTGCCCTTCGTTGATGACAGTAACGCCTATCTCCGTGCCGCACTCGCCCACGCATTGAGTACGCTCGACGGTCAGACGCCTGCTGTCATCGATGCGTTGCGGCGGCTTCAGGATGACAAGGTGCGCCACGTGGCCATCGCGGCCGAGCGCGCCCTGGCTAACTGTCAGCCTCTGATGGGCGAACAGGACGTAGCCCAAGAACCCGATCAGTGTCCTGCGCCGGAGCGCCAGCATGTGTCTTGGCTGCGCCGGTTTCTGGGACGGAACTAGATGCCGTGAACCCCGACTAGCCGCCAGCTTCATCTCCGGTGCGCGATGTCCTCGTTCGTGGCCCGGCGGTTTCTGCAATGCCGGTGCATACCCGTGTTGTGACTGCTTGTGGCACGCACCTCCCGTTCTGCCGGAACAGGAAGGCTCTCCCGAGGCGGCGAACTGCTGTTTCCGGCCTCACCGCGATTCAGCTTCGTCTGTTATCGGCTATAATGGGCTCCCGGGGATGTTCATTACCGCGCGCAGCTCGTAGGTTTTCCGTGCATGGAGGAGGATTGGGATGCCAGTAACGGCGGTTGTGGGAGCGCAGTGGGGGGATGAAGGAAAGGGCCGTATCGTTGACTATATGGCACAGCGTGCCGATCTGGTCATCCGCTTTCAGGGGGGCGATAACGCCGGTCACACAGTCGTCAACGAGCGAGGTAAGTTCGCGCTGCATCTTGTTCCGTCGGGGATCTTCAGCCCCGTCACGCAGTGCTTGATTGGGGCGGGGACCGTTGTAAACCTGGACACCTTGGCTGACGAGCTTGGCACCCTGACCAAGGCTGGGGTGGATGTCAGCAGACTGGTGGTCGATTGTCGTGCGCATCTGATTCTCCCGTTTCACAGACAGCTAGATGGTGCCGAGGAGGCCGCGCGGATCGAAGGTTGGGAGGTGGGCACGACAAAGCGTGGGATCGGCCCCGTCTACGCCGATAAGGCTGCACGGCAGGGAATCCGCATCGGTGACATCCTCGACATCGATCGGTTGCGGGTTCGTCTGACGATGCTGGTGCCCCGCAAGAACCGCGAACTGGCGTACTTCGGCCTTCAGGAGGTGTCGGTTGATGAACTCGTGGCGCTTTGCGAGGGCTGGCGGGACCAGTTTGGAGAGCGCATCGTCGATGGGTTACCCCTGGTCCGCGATGCTGTGCGTTCAGGTAAGCGTGTTCTGTTGGAGGGACAACTGGGCGTCATGCGGGACTTGGACTGGGGCATCTACCCTTATACAACCTCGTCGTCGCCAACCGCTGGCGGGGGCTGTGTCGGTGCGGGCGTTCCCCCGCGAGCTATCGACGAGGTCCTGGGCATTGTCAAAGCCTACTCGACTTCCGTAGGGGGCGGACCGTTCCCGACCGAATTGACCGACGCCGTGGGTGATAGACTTCGAGCTATCGGTGAGGAATACGGCGCCACCACGGGCCGTCCGCGCCGCTGTGGCTGGTTCGACGGTGTCGCCATCGGGTATGCCAGTTGGCTCAACGGTTTCACCGGCGTCGCTGTTACGAAACTGGATGTCTTGGACGAGCTGGAGGTCCTCAAGATCTGTGTGGGCTATCGCCTGGGGGACCGGCTTCTCGACCACGTGCCGGACACGGTGGTGCAGGAGCAGGTGGAGCCGGTCTATGAGACCTGGCCGGGCTGGCTTTCGGACACGAGCGGCGTGCGCGAGTGGGATGCGCTGCCCCGAAATGCCCAAGCCTACGTCAGGCGCATTGGCGAACTGGCGGGGGCCCCGGTGCGCTTCATCTCGGTGGGCCCGGAACGCGACCAGATCATCGTTATGTGAGGGCGAGGGGGCACGTGATGGCAAAGCTGGTGTTTACGCACGAGGACTATCTCTCGCCATTTACCTGGCGTTACGGCAGCGAGGCGATGCAGGTGATATGGTCGGAAGTCTACAAGCGTCACTTGCTCAGGCGCGTGTGGGTGGCATTGGCTGGCGCGCAGCACGAGGCCGGACTGGTGACCGCGGCACAGCTTGCGGATCTCAGCGCTCATGTCGACGACGTGGACATCGCGCGAGCGGCGGAGATCGAAGAGGAGATCCACCACGACTTGATGGCAGAGGTAAAGACCTTCGCCGAGCAGTGCCCTGTGGGCGGGGGCATCATCCATCTTGGTGCCACGAGTATGGACATCTCCGATAATGTCGAAGTGCTGAGGCTGGCTGAGTCACTGGACTTGCTTATCACCGGGTTGCAGACGCTGTTGGATACTCTGACCACCATGATGGAAATGCGTGCGGATCAGGTCTGTATGGCCTTCACGCATATCCAGCCTGCCGAGCCAACGACGGTTGGCTATCGGCTGGCGCAGTATGCCCAGGATCTGCTCATCGACTACCGTGAGTTGGTCGACGTGCGACGGAACCTGCGAGGAAAGGGAATCAAGGGTGCTGTCGGTACGTCGGCTTCTTACGCGGCCCTGTTGGAGGGCACTAGCATGACGCCGGCGCAACTGGAGCACCAGGTCATGACCGCGCTTGGCCTTGAGGCCTTCCCGGTAGCGACCCAAACGTATCCCCGCAAACAGGACTGGCTCGTGCTCAACGCTCTTGCGGGCCTGTCCGGGTCGCTGTACAAGTTCGCGTTCGACCTGAGGCTGCTGCAATCGCCGCCCATTGGGGAGTGGAGCGAGCCGTTCGGGAAGCGCCAGGTTGGTTCGTCGGCCATGCCCTTCAAGCGCAACCCGGTGCGCTCGGAGAACATCGACTCACTCGCCCGATATGTGGCCGCCCTGCCCCGGGTTGCCTGGGACAACGCCGCTCACTCGCTCCTTGAGCGAACGCTGGATGACTCCGGTAACCGCCGCGAGGTCCTGCCTTCAGCGTTCCTTGCGGTCGACGAACTGCTGGCAACTGCTCTGCGCATTATGAGGGATCTGCGCATTCACGACGAGGCGATCGAGCGCAACCTGACGAAGTACGGCGTATTTGCGGCGACCGAGCGGCTGTTGATGGTGCTGGTCGCCGCGGGAGCGGATCGCCAGGAGATGCACGAGGTGATTCGGGAGCACGCGATGGCTGCCTGGCAGGCAGTGCACGCCGGGGATCTTGAGAACCCTCTGCCCGAACGTCTGGCCAGCGACCCGCGGGTGCGGGCGCACCTCTCCGAAGACCGTGTGTTGGCTCTCTTCGACGCTCGCGGACACATCGGAGATGCACCCAAACGGGCGCGTGAGATGGCACACATGGTGATGCGTGAACTTGCCCTTGCCGGCTTCCATTCGGGGGAGCGCTGAAGCTGCAGACCATGGTCCAGGATCGACTAACGGTCGCATATCGGCTCATCTTGGGTCTGTCGGCGGACCCCATCCACATGGGACACATCGAGATGCTGTCTCAGGCCTATCAGTGCCTCCGCGACCGAGGATATCGAATCGCGGGGGCGCTTCTGATACCCGTCTACCGGCGTAACCCCGTTGGGGCCTCCAAAGAGCGACTGCCCGAGACTTTCCACCACAGGTGCATTATGTGCCAGTTGGCTGCTCGCTACATCAACCGCAGGCTTGCGCTTCCGAAGGGGAGTTTCGCTGTTTCCAGCATTGAAGCTGAACTGGCCCGGGGTCGCGAGGCCCCCAACTACACGGCGGAGACACTGTCGCTGCTAAAGGCGCGTTCCGAGCCAGGTGCCGAACTCGTCTTCCTGATCAGCAGCGAGCTTGTATCGGGCGTCGATCCACAGTTTGGCCATTGGTATCAGGTGGACACGATACTGAACGTAGCAGCCTTGGCAATCTGTCCCAGGCCCGGTTATGCCCTCAACAACGACTTCGTAGGCAGTCTCGTCGAGCGCGGGGCCCACGTGATCGTGTTGCCGGAGGTCGAGACTCCTGATATCTCGGCGACGGATCTGCGCAACCAGATGCGCGAAGGTGTGTCGCCGCAGACCCTGGAACAGCAGGGCCTGCTCATCCCATCGGTCGCCCGCTATCTGGCGCGACATTCGCTTTACGGGCCCGGCGGGACGGTAGCTTGCTGAGCGCAGGTCAGCTCTCTGAAACGCCGCTCAGGAATGGTCCTTCTGCATCGTGCCGGCTGACAAAGTGAGCTGATTCGGCATCCTCGCGATAGTGTGCGCCCCGTGAGTGGCGATTGTGCCAAGCCGCCCGCGTGACGATCCAGGCGGCTTGCGCCGTGTTGCGCAGACCAATCAGTTGGTCATTCAGGCGCGTCGACCGGTAGAAGTCGTCGATCACTTCCCAAATGTGGTTCAGATCCCTCAGCGCTCGGGCGAGCCGGTGCGTATTGCGAGCCAACCCCACGTACAGCCACATGATGTTCTGGATCGTCCGCAAGTCCCGGTAGGCCAGAACCGGGTCAGCGCCGTCCCCCTCGCTCACATCGCGCCATTGTGGGATGCTGCCTTGGTCGACCAGGTGGAGGTCGGCTCGCTGTGCCAGGTCGTTTCCCGCGGCGTGGCCCCAGACCAGTCCCTCAAGCAGGGATGTACTGGCCAGGCGGTTGGCGCCGTGGACGCCTGTGCAGCTCACTTCGCCCACCGCGTAGAGGCCCTTGATCGTGCTGCGTCCTCTGCGGTCTACATGCACGCCGCCGCAGAAGTAGTGGGCTGCCGGCACGACCGGTATGGGCTCACTCGTGATGTCAACCCCGACTCGCTGGCACGTCTCATAGATCGTAGGAAAGCGCTCCGGGATTCTCGATCGATCCATAGCGCTCGCCAGGTCGAGCAGCACGTAAGGGTAGCTGTGAAGCAGCATCTCCTGGTGAATGGCGCGCGCTACCACATCGCGTGGCGCAAGGTCGCCCCATTTGGGCGCATAGGTGTCCATGAAGTGCCGGCCATCCGGCGTGTAGAGGCGGGCCCCTTCACCACGCACGGCTTCGGAGATCAGGAAGTTGTCCGCACCGGGAACCGCCAGGGTTGTGGGGTGGAACTGGATGAACTCGGCGTTGATCACCCGCGCGCCGGCGCGGTAAGCCATTGCTAACCCGTCGCCCCGCGCGCTGGGCGGGTTCGTGGTGTGCCGGTAGATGCGGCCAACGCCGCCGGTGGCGAGCACTGTGGCCTTGGCCAACACTCGATCGACCTTGTTCGCCGCGCGGTCGAGGATGTAGGCGCCGTGGCACGTGATCGGATCATACACAGCCAGAGGATCATTGCTGTGGTGCGATGAGGTGATAAGGTCTACTGCAGTTAGGCCCGCGCGTAACTGCACGTTGGGGAGAGCGTTGAGCCGCTCGATGAAGGCCCTCTCAATCGCGTGCCCGGTTGCATCCTCCACATGGAGGATGCGCGAGACCGAATGTCCACCCTCACGGGTATAGGCCAACCGGCCTTCTGCGTCTCTGTTGAACGGCACGCCGAGTTGCTCCACAAGCACTTGCTCAACGAGTGGAGGGCCTTGCTCGGCCAGCATCCGCGATGCCTCGGGGAGGCTGAGGCCAGCACCGGCGCGGAGGATGTCCTCGGTGAGGAGGTCAGGGGTATCTTGGTGGCCGCGTGCCACGATACCGCCCTGGGCGTAGCGGGTGTTGCATTCCTCCGGTTCGTAGGTGCGCGTGACGATCAGGATCTGGCGCTGCGAGTCCTGTGCGAGCCGCAGGGCCGCCGTTGCACCCGCGATCCCGCAGCCGATGATCAGTACGTCGGTCTCAATTGGCATAGATGTCCCTTTGCTGTAGTTTCATGCTAGAGCGCCAGCATGCGCTCCAGTGCCACGCGCGCCCAGTGGGCTGTGTCGGGCGCAACCGTGACCTCGTTCTCGAGGCGTCCCGCTTGCAGGGCCTCCAGAACGCCGACCAGATTGCTCAGTGTAATCTGGCTCATAGAGGCGCAGAAGGGTGGCACATCGGCCAGGGATAGGATGAGTTGCTCTGGGTGCTCGTGCTGTAGTCGATTCACAAGCCGGCTTTCGGTTCCGATGGCCCACCGTGCGCCAGGTCCGGATGCCTCAACTACGCGGATGATCTTGGAGGTGGAGCCGCTGTCGTCCGCTAGGGCCACCACTTCGGCCTTTGACTCCGGGTGCACGATCACGCGTATACCAGGATACTGGTTGCGTATCCTGTGGACGTGCTCGGGTCGGAAACGCTGGTGTACATTGCAGACCCCCGGCCACAGAATCACCTTGCACGATCTGAGCGTCGGAGGAGCAGGCGGCGTGCGAGGGCTCCAAACAACCATGTCGGCTGGCGCAAGCCCAAGTTCGAGCGCCGTGTTGCGGCCAAGGTGCTGGTCTGGGAAGAAGAAGACACGGGGACGCTGGCCCAAGGCCCAACGGACGACACGTTCAGCGTTGCCCGATGTGCATACGATGCCGCCGTGGCGACCGCAGAAGGCTTTGAGCTCGGCCGACGAGTTCACGTAGGTAATGGGCGTGACCTCGGCCTCGACGTCATCCAAGGCTGCGTCGAGCGCTGCCCAGGCAGTCGAGACGCTGTCGGCATCGGCAGTATCGGCCAGGTAGCAGCCAGCGGTCATATCCGGAATGAGGACGTGCTGTCCCGGCCGTGCCAGGATTGCCGCGACTTCGGCCATGAAGTGCACGCCGCAGAAGACGATGGTCTCGGCATCTGTCTGAGAGGCCTTGCGCGAGAGTTCGAGGGAATCCCCGCGGAAGTCGGCGAATTCGATGATCTCGTCGCGCTGGTAGTGATGTCCCAAGATGAGCAGTCGCTCGCCGAAGGCTGCCTTCATGTGGCGGATTCTCGCTGCCTGGTCAGCATCGCTGTGTACGGCCCTAGAGCCGATCTTCATACTCAGGTCAAGCGCCGTTACCGAGTGCGTCAGGCCCCCGACCGAGATGAAATCCACGCCAGTCCCTGCGATGTCGAGAACGCGCTCATATGTCACATTCCCCGATGCCTCCAAGGGCACGCGACCGCCGGCCAGAGCGACGGCCTCGCGCATCTGATCGGGGGTCATGTTGTCCAGCAAGATGCGGTCGAGCGGAGGCTCGCAGTCGATTGCTTCGCGAAGTTCGTGGAGGTCGCGCACCTCTACTTCGATAGCCAGATCAGGATACCGCTCTCGTGCCCGGTGCACGGCCTGAGCGATGCCGCCCGATCCATCGATGTGATTGTCCTTTATCAGGACCATGTCAGCTAGTGACATGCGGTGGTTGCTCCCGCCGCCCATCCTCACGGCATACTTGTCGAGCACCCGATAGCCTGGGAGCGTCTTGCGCGTGTCCAGGATCGTGGCCTGCGTTGTCGCCGCGGCTGCTACGAACTTGCGCGTCTGTGTGGCTATTCCCGATAGCCGCTGCAAGAAGTTCAGTGCGGTACGCTCAGCCGCCAGGAGGCTGCGGCCGGGGCCGGTGACTACGGCCACGACCTCTCCAGCTTCCACAGCCTGGCCTTCGCTGACGTGCGTGACGAACTGCAGCTCGGGATCCACACGACAGAACACCGCCTCGGCCACCGGTAGGCCAGCGATGACACCCCGTGCCTTGGCGATGATTCGACCTTGAAGGATGACATCGGGTTCCAGGGTGGAGAGGCTTGTGGCATCACCCGACCCGATGTCTTCCTCGATGGCCAAGGAGATGAGAGGTTCCGCCGCTGCCAGCAGTGCGCCGGTGGTTTCGTTGGGGTTGTGCATGAGCTGACTCCTTTGTCCCGTGATCGGCGAGGTCGCGGTCTGTTGACCGTGGTCGCCGCGTGCCAATCTTACCACAATTGGGGGGACCGAGGAACGCAGCTGGGTTCAGGATAGGGAGTCGGTCGGTCGATCGCGGCCAACGAGAACGAGCCACGCGAAAAGGGGCAAAGCTAGCTGGCGGCGCCAGCGCCACGGCTCCCTGACGAGCCGGTGCAGCCATTCGAGCCCGAGACGCTGCACCCAACGGGGCGCTCGGTGCGACGTGCCTGCAATGAAGTCGAATGACCCGCCGACGCCGATACCCACGGCGGCACCTGTGCGAGCCAGGTTCCGGGCCAGCCACAAGTCCTGCTTCGGTGCGCCATACGCGACCAGTAGGAGATCGGTCTGTGCGCACTGGATGCGATCTACAATGGTTGCCTCTTCTTCCGGAGCAGGCGAACCGGCGTAACAGCCGGCGACCGACAGACCCGGGTGACTGCGCTCAAGAACGTCCGCTGCCTGCTCTGCTACTCCCGGCGCTGCCCCAAGGAAGAACAGACGCCATCCGCGCTTTGCCGCTTCCTCGGCCAGTCGTGGCACCAAGTCTGAGCCTGCTACGCGCTCGGGCAGGCGGATTCCACGGAGGCGTGCCGCCCACAGCACGCCGATCCCATCGGGGATGCAGAGCGCGGCTTCGTGCAACACGTGACGGAACTGGGCATCCTCCCGCGCCTTCATGAGGAATTCGGGATTGACAGTCGCGACTTGGTGAGCGCTTCCCTCGGCGATCCAGTGCGCGATCCATCCGATCGTCTCCTCTGTCGTAACGCCGTGGATTGGAACGCCCATGAGATGCACGGCGATAGGGGGCTGCGCCATTCTTGCCTCCGGAATACAGGAGCCCGGGCCCACTCGAGTCTCATACGAGCGGGCCCGGGGTGACGATTCGCCCATCATGTCCCCTGCGACTTGATGATGCGGAGCTAGATGAGGTTCAAGGCCCAGTCGCCGACGAGCCAGTAGCGGAAATCCTCACCATTCGAAGCCTGGACGGCGCCTACGACGCCGTAGATCAACGCCAAGAGCGGCATCATCAGGAAGACCAGCGTGAGTATCACCGCGAAGGGGATCAGCAGGATCCCGATAAGCACCGCGCTTAGCGCACCGACCACGGCCCACATCACGCCAATCAAGAGGCCACCGCCCGCCCAGAAGATAAGCTGGAAGAGAAAGGCCTGCATCGACTGGTAGGCCACGTAGCGAGACCGGTCTTTGTAGACCAGGTGGATCACCAGCGCTGCGGCGACGCCGAGGAACCCCGTCACCAAGTTGAGGAGGACGCTGAGATGCGCCAACATTGCCCACGTGCGTTCATCGCCGGGCGAAAGTGGCTGGGGGGTTGGGGAGACGGGGGCTGCGTTCGGCGTGATGCTGGGTGCCGAACTCGGCTGCACGGCCGAGGCTTCTACATGTTCTTCACGGACTTCGTTTTCTGTGTTCATAGTTCCTCCCAGGATCGCTGTTCTACATTTCATTACGTGGATCGCGGGAGGAGGTTGCACCGAATCCACCTCGGGCCCCACAGCAGCTTAGCCTTAGCGCTAGCGAGTCTCGTGGAATTCCTGAACCTGATAAATGGAGACCTTCAAATCGCCTTCGCGCCAGGCCAGAGATGGGAGTCCAGCCTTGTAGCATAGGTGAGCCAGGAAGTCCTCGGGCAGCGAGAGCTGTTCCCATACCTGGGGCAAGAAGGTCGCGCGGTGCCATCCACGCTCAATCACGACGCCATCCACGCCTGGACGCAGGCTCTGCACCAGCTCGGAAGCCGTCGCGTAGTGCAGAGGTTCGGGCTTGCTCAAGACCGACACCTCTACGAGCACATTGGGTAACTCATCGCTGGTTAGGGGAGGGAAGCGAGGATCCTCGAGAGCCGCTGCCAGCGCATTGGCCTCGACATCCTCGATCAGGGCTCGCCGTGCAATCAGAGAGCCGATGCACCCTCGCAGGGAGCCGCCGCGTGTGTGCAAGGTGACGAAGGCCGCGCCTGGCTGCCGGACTCGTTCCGGATCGGGCGGTTCTTCCAGCGCAAGTGCCGGAACACCGAGCTCCGCCTGTAGGGTCCTCCGGGCCAGGTTGACGAGATACCGCCCTTCTTCCTCGGTAAGCGGACGTTCCGGCATTTCAGCCTCCCTCGGTATAGGCGATCGCGGCATAGCCGACGACTTGGGACGTGTCACCTGCGATGTCGCCTGATGTGCGATAGTCTAGCAGGTTGGGCTGCCATCCACGGGATTGGGCGATCTTCATCAGTGTCAGAATCGGCGCTTGCCCACACGCTTCACCGGTCGCAACGGTTCGCGCGTCCCCCTCCAGGACTGCTTGCACGACGTGGCTGTCGAGGCGGTGGGCTTGCTCATTGCTGTGGTAGTGGCTCAAATCCGAGCTGACGATGATGAGGTCGTCAGGCTCCAGGCTCGCCTCGATAAGTTCTGCAATCCTTGCCGGGTTGGTCTCACCGAAGAGCATTGGCACGATCGGCGCGTCAGGGGCAAAGGTATAGATGAATGGGATCTGAACTTCGAGGCAGTGCTCTGGTATGTGGGGTGAGTTGATGGCGCTAAACTCGCGGTGCGTGCTGGCAAGAGCCCTCGCAAAGGCTCGGTCTACCGGTTGTATGCCTAGCGGCGTAGCGAACCCGTCGACATCGGCAATCGCAACGCCGGGAAACCACGCGCGATGTGAGGGGCCAAGCAAGAAGATGCGTCCGGGAAGGGACGGTTGCGACTGAAGTAACCGGTAGGCGAAGGCGGCGACGGGTCCCGAGTAGATGTAGCCAGCGTGGGGCACGATGATCGCGTGAACGGGCGAGATCTCGGGAGGGTCTGCCTGTTCCAGATACTGTCGAATCGTGGCGAGCAGCGTTTCCGCGTCTGCCGGGTAGAACATACCGGCAACTGTTGGGGAGCGTGTATCGGCCATTTGGACCTCCTCTGTGGGCGACACGGGCCCGGTCAACGCCCAGGCCCGGGCGCCACCCGCCCCGCTCACAACAAGGTAGCGGGG
>JAXDDO010000017.1:0-12036 GCA_034676805.1 Anaerolineae bacterium
TACACCGAGAAGATCCGCCACCTGCCCAATGCGCAGTTGGGCGGACGTAGCGTCGGCTGCCGTCCCCCGAGCCCAGCGCTCCAAGAGCTTGACTGCGCTTTCGGCCTGTGCCCGCTCAGACTGCACCAGCGCCAGGTGCTGATAGGCCCTCTCCAGCGCTCCGCCCAAATCGCCGGACGCGGCCTGCTTGACCAGGGCCACAACGGAGCGGCGGATCGGACGCCCTGGCCAAGAGCCCTCGAAGGCCATACGCGCCAGGCGCATTTGGTCAACGTTCAGCTCGCTATACATGCGGTAGCCGCTCGGGGTGCGCGGGATGGGAGGCAACAGGCCTGCCCGCTCGTACAGCCGCACGGTATTGGGGTGCACGCCGGCGGCCCGGGCTACATCAGAGGTCCGCAGGTACTTGCGTGCCATTAGCCTTAGGCGTCCCGCATGCACCGTGAACTGTCTTCAGCCATGCAGTGGTGACACGCAGGCGCGTCGCCTCGATCGTCCCCTCGGTGTTGATGACCACATCAGCACGGGACAGCTTCTCAGCCTGATCCGGCTGAACACGGATACGGTGAAGCGCACCATCGCGGTCGAGGCCGCGGTACACCATCAAGCGGTGGAGTTGCGTCGCCTCAGAACAGATGGTGACCCAGATCGCGTCATAGTCATCTGCCATACCGCTCTCGAGCAACTTGATGGCCTCCACAACCACGACTTGGGCATGGCTCGCAACGATCCGGCGCTCAACGGCCTCGATGACAGGGGGATGGACCAGAGCCTCCAAACGACGTAGCGCGGCAGGGTCCGAGAAGACGATTCCACCGAGCCGTTGCCGGTCGATCGTTCCATCATCGGCAACGATCTCATCGCCGAACGCCGCAACCACAGCGGAATAGGCCGCGCCGTCAGGACTTATGACGGCATGGGCCACTTGATCGGCATCGATCACTTCGGCACCCAGTGCGCTGAGCATGCGGCCCACCGTCGTTTTTCCGGTGGCAATGTTGCCTGTCAGGCCGATGCGATAGGGCGAGCCGGAGCAGGGTGCAGTTGGCATAGCATTTAGGCTCCCAGGGACGACTCAAATGGCGGTGAGTCCGCTATCTCAGCCCACTCTTCGAGAAGCTGGCTGAGCTTTCCTTCCACCTGGCGATACTCCACGCCCAGCCTGGACACGCGCGGGACATCCTGGGCCCGGCCTGCCACATCCAGGGCGTAGGTCAGCTCTTGGAGCCGGATCTCGAGCTGCTGGATCTGGGTCTCGAGTTCCTCCAGGCGCGCCTGCTGACGCGCCAGCGCGCGCTGGCGCGCGCGATCTGCGCGCCGTTCTTCTTCTCGCTGCGTGCGAGCGTCCTCATCCTCCTGCCGGGCCTTGCGCGGCGCGTTCCGCCACAGCTCGTGCCATGCATGGTAGGTTTCGAAACCCTCCGCAAAGACATGCAGCATACCGTCAGCGATGGCCCACACCTGCGTGGCGACCTCGCGGATCAGATAACGGTCATGGCTGACCATCAGAATCGTCCCACCGAAGCTGAGCAGCACGTCCTGTAGCACTTCCTGAGAGGGGATATCGAGGTGGTTGGTCGGCTCATCCAGCAGAAGGAAATTCGCCTTGGCCAGGGAGAGAATTGCGATGGCGACCCGGGCACGCTCGCCTCCGGAAAGCACTCCCACATCCTTGAAAACGTCATCGCCTCGGAAGCCATAACGGGCGAGGAAAGAGCGGGTCTCCGCCACGGACTCTATCCCGGCATCCAGCAGCGTCTCGAGAACCGACTTGCCAGACGCCAGGTGATCCTGGACTTGTGAGAAGTAGCCAATGCGAACAGCTGATCCTACCCGGACGCGCCCGCTCAGAGGCCGCAGCCGGCGCATAATCGTGCGCAGGAGCGTGGTTTTCCCCGATCCGTTGGGGCCCACGAGCGCAACCCGCTGCCCCCGGCGGGCTTCCGCTTCATCAACTCGCACCAAGGGACGCCCCGAATCGTAGCCGACTTCCAGGTCATACAGCCCCAAGACCAGGTCACCGCTGCGCAACGTAGCCTGGAGATCAACGTGGATCTGTTGCGCATCCTGGGGTCGCTGGACGCGCTCCAGTCGCTCCAGTCGCTTGAGGCGGCCTTTGGCCTGCGTCGAGCGCTGGCCGGCCATGTAGCGGCGGATGTAGTCCTCGGTCTCCTCGATGTGGCGCTGCTGCGCCTCGTATTCGGCAGCCTGACGGCTAAGCCGGTCCGCGCGCTGGACCGCGTATGCGCTGTAGTTGCCCGGGAAACTGGTCAGGTTGCCCCGGTCCATCTCCAGAACCCGGGTGGCAATGGTGTCCAGAAAAGCGCGATCGTGACCTACGACGATCATAGCCCCTTTCCAGACCTTCAACTGATCCTCCAGCCACTCGATTCCCTCGAGGTCGAGATGGTTGGTGGGCTCATCAAGCAGCAGAATTTCAGCCTCTTCCAGCAGCAAGCGCGCCAACAGCGCCCGAGTCTTCTCACCACCACTGAGATGAGCAACCGGCTGGTGAAACTCGTGCTCCAGGAAGCCCAATCCGCCGAGGACCTGACCGATGCGCGCCTCGTACGTGAAGCCTCCAGAGCGATCGAAAGCCTCCATCTCTTTGCCATAACGGTCGAGGGCCCACTCGCGCTCAGCCTCGTCGGACGACGCCATCTGCGCCTCAAGGTGGCGCAATTGGGCCTGCTGCGCCTTGAGGTCGGCGAAGACAGCCTCCATCGCCTCCCACAGCGATCCCTGACCTTCAAAGTCGGGGTTCTGGGGGAGATAACCCAGGCGAGCATCGCGCGCCTTGCTCACCGTGCCGTCGTCGAGTTCCAGCTTTCCGGCAAGTGCATCCAGCAGCGTGCTCTTACCACAGCCGTTCGCACCGACCAGGGCAACACGTTCACGCTCGTGGAGTTCAAGCGAAATCGAGGTGAAGATGTCGTCGGCGCCGAAGTACTTCGTCAGGTTGGATGCAGAAAGGAGTGCCATAGGCAAAGATTATACCAGAAATCCGACCTATTCAGATCGGGAGAGGCGGTAGAAGGGCACGCGAGAGAAGCCGATGCCTTGTAGAGCACTTGTAAGCCGGTATAATGTCGGTGATGTTACCCAATCCCGCCATCCTAACAGGCTCTGAACGGCTGTGAGCAGCGTCCAATACCTGATCGGAAAGACCCTAGGCAAGTACACGATCCTGGACCACATTGGCCATGGCGGCATGTCCGAAGTGTACAAAGGCCAGCAGGCCCAGCTGAACCGCATGGTCGCCATCAAGGTACTGCACCCCTTCTTGGCCGATGAGGAGGGGTTCGTCGTGCGCTTCCAGCGAGAGGCGCGCATAGTGGCTAACTTGCGCCATCGCCATATCGTCCAGGTCTTCGACTTCGACTACAACGAAGCATTGGGGATCTACTACATGGTGATGGAGTACATCGATGGGCCGACGCTGAAAGACCTGCTGGAAGACGGGCCGATTTCCCCTGAAGAGACCGTGCGGATAGGCGCAGCGATCGCCGACGCGCTGGACTATGCTCACGGGCACAGCATGGTGCATCGAGACATAAAGCCGGCCAACATCATGTTCCTTGACACCATAGAGCCCGTCCTGACAGATTTCGGCATCGCCAAGATGCTCACGTTATCGGGCCTCACAGCGAGCGGCGCGATGGTCGGAACTCCGGCCTACATGGCACCCGAGATCGGGATCGGCAAGGCCGGCACCGCTTCGTCGGACATCTACTCACTCGGCGTGGTGCTCTATCAAGCGATGTCTGGCAGCTTGCCCTTCAGCGCCGATACACCGATGGGCATGGTGATGCAGCACATCAACAACACACCGCCCCCGCCATCGCGCTATAAACCCGGCCTCCCGCCAGCACTCGAGCGCGTAATCCTTAGAGCTCTGGAGAAGGAGCCTGCGGGGCGTTTTGCCAGAGCCAGGGATATGGCAATGGCACTGCAGCAAGCCTTGAGCCCTGTGAATGGCGCAGGAGCTTTCGGTCCTGCGGACGCGCCGCTCACGGCTGAACGAGCCGCAGCCCCGATCGACGCGCCCGATGGAGCCCCGGCCGAGGTTGCACCAGAGCCGGATGGACAGGGACTGGAAGCCGTGTCCGAGTGGCTACACACCGCGCCATCCCGGGGCAACAAGGCGGTGACCAGCGCGCCGGTGCCGGAGGGTGATCCACTGGCTGACGAACGACTCGTCCGATCGTGGTCTCCATTGTCTCACCGAGCGATGGACGCAACAACCGAGGTCCAAGACGAGGAGCCGGCGCCTGGCCCGCACGACCATGCGTCCCGCGGTGCTGTGCGCTGGTTTTGGCGCGCCGTGCTTGCGCTCATCGTGATAGCAGCAGTCGTTGTCGCTTGGTCCGGCCCGGCGCGCATTCAAGCACTTCTGGCGAGCCTGCAGCCTGTTCACCCAACGGCGACAGTCCCAACTGCCGCACTTCGACCCGCGAGCACAGCGACCGTCTCGTCCGGAGGCACCCTCATCTCCGCAGCCGCAGCCTCTGCCACCCCTCAACTCACAGCAACGGCCTCGCCTTCGCCAACGCCTACTGGCCTATGCGCCGTACGGGTGAGGCTGGACAATGTGCGCGTGGAGCCCGCCCAGATTGTGGCGCCTGGAACCCCCCTGGTCGCCTATATCACGCTCCGCAACAGCGGCAGCTGTCCATGGTCCTCCGATGCAGGCCTCTACTACAGGGAAGGCGTTCAGATGGGCGCTCGGGCGATCTTCCCAATCGGAGCGCTAGCTGCTGGAGAGACCGTCCAGGTCGTCATACCGATGTCTGCGCCCGAGGAATTGGGCAGTTATCAGTCGGTGTGGTGGATGCGTGAGGCCAGCGGGCGCGACTTCGGCAGCCGCATCGTCGTGGAGATCACCGTTGACGACGTGCCCACCTCAACGCCGGTCCTTGTGACGCTAGAGCCGGTCGAGACTCGCGCGCCCGAGCCGTTGGCGCTGCACGAACCACAGATGGTCTCGTGGCAAGATGACCCGGGGGAGGGCCGCTGGTCCGCCACCGTCGTGTTCGAGGCCACTGGCGGCAACGGGAGCTATAGGATCTACCAGGGCAAAATCGGAGAGGGCACCGAACTGATCGAGAACAGACTCGCGTTCACGTGGCGCCGTTGCGAGGCGTTTCCAGTTCAGCTTTTGATACTCTCCGGATTGGAAACTCTCAACTGGAGCGGCGAAATACCCTATCCTGCGCCAGAACGGTGTCAGTGAGTGCGAGCACTGCCCGGCGTCTCTCTTGAGTGTGAAAGGTAGCTTGCGATGGACCGACAGGCCATGGTACAACTCATCAGGCGCCGGGGCGTGAAAGACGAGCGTATGCTTCGGGCGATGGAGATCGTCCCCCGGCACGAATTCGTGCCGACGGTTGACGTTGCATCGGCCTATGGCGACTTTGCCCTGTCCATCGGCTGCCAGCAGACCATCTCGCAACCCTACATCGTGGCGTTGATGACAGAAGCGCTGGAACTAGAGCCGGGAAACCGCGTGCTGGAAATCGGCACCGGGTCGGGATATCAGGCAGCAGTCCTAGCAGAGATGGGGATGGAGGTCTACAGCATCGAGCGCATCCCTGAGCTTCATCAAGAGACACAGAAACGCCTCGCACGGTTGGGCTATGATGTTCATCTGAAGCTGGGCGATGGCTACAAAGGATGGGCCGAATTCGCGCCCTATGACGGGATCATCGTGACCGCCGCTGCGCCGGAGATACCTCCGCCTCTGCTGGCGCAACTGGCAGAGGGAGGGCGTCTGGTCATTCCCGTGGGGCGACGCCCCGCCTTTCAAACGCTGTGGAAGGTAATCAAGCAGAAAGACAAGATCCGCAAGATCGATCTGGGTGGGGTGGCATTCGTGCCCTTCATTTCCCAGGATCTTGGATCGCCCGATCCTGGGTCGCTCGATCCCGGATCGCTCGATCCTGACGGCTGAAGGACCTACGGGTCGCAGCATCGCGGAACATTGTCAGCAAGCGCTTGCCCGGTATCTGCCGGAACGTGGCTCCTTGGCCTACCGCCAGCGCCGCTGCCTCAGGATCAACAACGCGCGTGCCCGCAACCGCATCGACCCCAGCGACCAGCAAGTCAGGGGAAAGCGGCGCGGTACCGCCCAGAACCACCAAGAACGCGTCACTGCGGCAGAGGCGCACCAGGCTATCAAAGGTCTTATTGAGCAACGAGCTCCCCGTAAGTGCCACAACATCAGCTTGGGGCAATACCTCGGGCGCTTGTGCAGCAGGCAGATCTCCTTCCCGGGGTTCCAGTTCCAAGACCCACAACGTCTCCGCTATCGTCCGCAGCCGCGACACGAAGGGAAAGTGACCCACGACAGCGATCTTCCGCCCGGCGCCGCGCGCCTCAATGACGTCCGCAGCGTTCACGTCCACACACTCCGCCTCATCGACTTCGAGCAATGCGTTGATTGTGGCGATGCCCACGCTCGTCTCAAGCAGGCTGTTGGATTGTGCCAGACTGGCCAGCTCAAAGGCGGTTGCATGCAGAAGCCTTCCGGCTTGACGAACAGGGGGCCCGCCAGCGGCATGGGCGGCGTGGTCTCCACCAGATAGCGTAGTCGCCAATCCACCGCATCGCTCTCCGTTGATCTGCAGGCCCACGAAGGTCCAATGGGCTCCGATGCGAACCTCGTAGGGCGTTGCAGAGGAGGCCCGTTCCTCTAGCTTCGAGAGGATCTCAACAATGACACTGGCCATCAATGCCCCCTCCCGGGAATGCTTGTCTTTTCATCACCGGCTATTATAATCTCCCTTCATGAAAGCTCTAGTGGCCCGACACGGGCAGTCCGAGCGGCAGTTCCACGGAGACCCCGTTGGGTCAGAATGAGGATTTCGTGATGGGGCGCCCAGTCACACCACTGTTAGGCTGGCTTGGCGTCGGGCTGGCCCTGGCGGGCGTTATCGCCTTCATCGTCGCGACGCCGGGCGGCCTGCTTCGCGAGTTCGATTTCATCGGGGCCGCCGTATGTCACCGCCGCCCCAGCCACTCCTTCACCGTTGCGGGGCATCAGTTGCCGCTTTGCCAGCGCTGCACCGGGACCTTCCCCGGAGCGCTGACCGGGGTCTTGGTGCATTGGGGGCTTTGGCGGCGCAGACGCGCCAGCCGATTCCCGCAGTGGCCTCTGCTCATCCCGATCATTGTCATTGCCGCCGCGTGGGGGCTCGACGGCATCAACTCCACGACTTCCGACAGCCACATCTTCGACCTGACGCAGCGGATATGGAACCGACCGCCGGGGATTGGTGTTCTGGGCTACGCACCACGCCCCGAACTGCGTCTGGTGAGCGGAGCGCTTATGGGTATGTCGATGAGCGTCGTTCTCGTACCCGCGTTCAACCAGTCGTTGTGGTCGGATGCGGAGGAGAGCCCTGCGCTTCGATCCTGGCATGAGTTAGCACTACTGGTTGTCATTGAGCTCGCCATGGCGGGACTCATCTTTGTCCTGGAGTCTTCACCGTCGGCGCTGGTGCTCTATGGTATCTCCATCTACAGCGTCCTCGGCGTACTGGCTATGTTCACGCTTCTGGGAGCGATGATGTTTGTGCTCGTCCTGCAGCGAGACGGCAGCGTCGCAGGGTGGCGCGATGCCTGGTCGCCTCTCGCGTGGGGTGTGGTCTTTGCTATATTTGTGGTAGCTGTGATGGTATCTGTGCGGCTCTGGCTGACCGGGACCGTGGACGGGGTCCCTGGATTACCGTAACGTGAGGGCCACCGTTGGCCTTGCGGAACTCAGCCGGAGCGGTCACTTGTCTGTGCTGTTCAGCGCGGTTCGTCCTCGTTTGGCTTCCCTGGCGGGGTACCAGGCGTGAGCTGCGCTGCTTCAGGTAGAAGCGAAGTGGGGTCCATACGCAAGGCAAGTCTCATTCAGCAGGAGGTCCGACAATGTACAAGAAGCTGTTCATCCCAGGTCCCACACATGTCCGAGAGTCGATATTGGAAGCGCAAACCGCGCCAATGGTTGGGCACCGAGCCACCGAGTACTCTGATCTTCAGGCAGAGGTGACCCCAAAGCTTCAGAAAGTGCTGTATACGGAGCAGCCGGTCTTCATGTTCGCCAGCTCGGGTACGGGCGTGATGGAAGGCTCGATCCGTCAGGCTGTCCTGAAGCGAGCGCTTATGACCGTATGTGGCGCGTTCTCTGAGCGCTGGTATGAGATCGCGCAGGCGAACGGCATCCCTTCCGACCGTATCGACGTTCCGATGGGCGAGGGTTTCACGCCCGAGATGATCGACGAGGCGCTAAACCGCGGTGCGTATGACGTTCTGACGGTGACGCTGAACGAGACCTCCACAGGGGTTATGAACCCCCTCAAGGAGATCGCGGCGATGGTCCGCGAGAAGTATCCAGAGGTCATTATCCTCGTGGATGCTGTCTCGGCGATGGCTGGCGTCAAGATCGAATTCGACGCATGGGGCCCGGACGTCGCACTTTCCAGCTCTCAGAAATGCTTCGCGCTGCCGCCGGGGCTAACGATCACGGCGGTAAGCGAGCGTGCGCTCAAGCGCGCGGAGCAGGTTCCCAACCGGGGCTACTACTTCGATTTCGTGGATATGCTCAAATACTTCAAGCGCAATCAGACCCCGGCGACGCCAGCAATCAGCCTGATCAGGGCGCTCAATCAGCAGCTCGACGACATTTTCGCCGAGGGACTCGATGCGCGTTGGGCACGGCACATCGAGATGGCCAAGACCGTTCAAGCGTGGGCGCGTAAGCACTGGGAGCTATTCCCGAGTGAGGCGTTTCTCTCCAACACGGTCACCACCATCAGAAACACGCGCGGGGTCAGCATCTCTGACCTCAATAAGGAACTTGGCAAGCGCGGTGCCATGATCTCCAACGGCTATGGTAAGTTGAAGGAGCAGACCTTCCGCATCGCTCATATGGGCGACCTCACTGTCGAGGACATCCGGTGGGTCTTGGGCCTGATCAACGAGATTCTCGGTCTAGAATGATAGGGAGCGTGACAATGAACAAGCTGCTGATTTGCGATCCCGTTGACGCATTCGCTATCGCGGAAATGCGCGCAGCAGGCATCGAGGTTGACGTTCGCGACGATATCACGCCCGAGGCGCTTGCCGACATCATTGGCGATTACGACGGTATGGTCGTTCGCAGCCGCACCAAAGTTCCGGCGGCGCTCTTGGATCGCGCGACAAAGCTGAAGATCATCATCCGTGGTGGCGTTGGCCTGGATAGTATCGATGTCGCCTATGCGGAGCGCAAGGGCATTCGTGTGGTCAACACACCGGCGGCGAATAGCAATGCGGTCGTCGAGCTGGTGTTGGGCATGATGCTTGCTCTGGCCCGGCACATCGTCCAGGCAGACAACTCGATGAAGGCCGGCAAGTGGGAAAAGAAGGCACTATCGGGCACCGAACTGGAGGGCAAGACCCTGGGCATCGTTGGCTACGGTCGCATCGGGCAACTGCTCGCCACCAAAGCCAGGATGCTGGGGATGAAGGTCGTCGCGTACGACCCTTACGTCAAGCACAACGACATCACCCTATTGGATCAGCTTCTGGCGCAGTCTGACTACGTGAGTCTTCACGTCCCACTGACAGAAGAGACCAAGGACCTGATCGACGCAGAGGCGCTCGGCAAGATCAAGCCCGGGGCCTATCTGATCCAGGCATCGCGTGGAGGGACAGTCAACGAGACCGCGCTCTACGAGGCGTTGGTGAACGGCCAACTTGCGGGAGCGGCAATCGATGTCTTCACCCAGGAGCCGCCGAAGAGCGATGCGTTGCTGAAACTCACGGCATTGCCCCAGGTCATCACGACCCCGCACATCGGCGCGGCGACTGACGAGGCCTTGGGGCGCGTTGGGGGCGAGATAGCTGAGTTAGCGAAGGCTCATCTCGCCTGAGTGGCGAGGAGATGCTATGGCGCACATTCAGCCTTTCAGAGGTCTACGGTACAACCCGATCAAGTTCTGCGACCTTTCGGACGTCATCACCGCGCCCTACGATCGGATTCACGAAGCCGAACAGGCGCGCTACTACGAGCAATCGGCGTACAACCTGGTGCGCATCATCCAGGGCCTGCGCACGCTGGAAGACGACGAGAACAACAACGTCTACACTCGCGCCCGTGGCTATATGCTCAACTGGATCGCTGAGGAGGTGCTGCTCCGTGATCCGGAACCCGCACTCTACGTGATCGAGCAGCGCTTTACAACCCAGGATGGCATCGAGCACGTCCGTCGCGGTCTGACGGCGGCGTTGGCACTCTCACCGTTCGAGGACAAGCTCGTGTTGCCGCACGAGCGCACCCTGAGCGGGCCCAAGGTGGACCGGCTGAGCCTGACGGAGGCGACCCAGGCCAGCTGGGGGCACGTCTTCATGCTCTACCCGGATCCCGAAAACACCGTCGACGGGTTGCTGCAGCCTTTCCTGGATAGCCACATGCCAGCACTCGTGCGGGAGAGCGTCATCGAACCCGAGATCGAGCAGAACTTCTGGGTAGTCAACGATCCAACCGTTATCGCCGAGGTGACGGCGGCTATGCGCGAGGCCAATCCTCTGATCATTGCTGACGGACACCACCGGTATGAGACAGCGTTGGCCTATCGCGATCGCATGCTACAGGCGCAGCCCTCTGCGCCGGCCGGGGCTGCCTTCAACTACGCGTTGGTCACGCTGGTCAGCATGAGTGATCCGGGGCTGGTCGTGTTGCCGACGCACCGGCTCATCCACTCGTACACGGCGATGGAGAGCTCCGAGCTGCTGGCAGCGCTGCAGCCCATCTTCACGATCGAGTCCGTCTCCACACTTGAGGAAGTCCAACACGCGATGGCAGAGGCTACGCCAGACCGCCCACGCTTCGGGTTCTATGACGGTAGCTACCGGGTGCTTACGCTCGCGGGCCTGGAGACCGTAGAGAGGGCGTTGCCCGACCGAGATCCCGCCATCCGTGGGCTCGACGTGACGATCCTGCACGAACTGGTCCTTGAGCGCACGATGGGGTTGACCAAGGAGAGCGTGGCGCGCCGCGAGAACATCGACTACCTCCGCGATCCTATGACCGGGATCTCCGCCGTGGACCGAGGAGAGGCGAACTTCCTGTTCATGCTCAACCCCACACGCATGGATCAGATCCGGGCATGCACAGCCGCCGGTGAACGGATGCCCCAGAAGTCGACGGATTTCTATCCGAAAGTCATCAGCGGACTGGTTATGTTGCCTCTATCCGACACGCTCTAGACGCGGTAACCAATCCGCATCTTCGGAGCCAACACCGGGACAAGCGTAAGCTCTGCCCCGGTGTTGTGTGGGTGACTGCCGCAACAGATGAGGAAGCCTATGGACAAGATCCAATATCTGCTTTTCGATCTGGATGACACACTCTATACGAACACGTCGGGTCTGTTTGTGGAAGTAGGCGCGCGCATCGAGTCCTGGACCGCGCGCACGTTGGGCATCCATCCTGACGAGGCACGTGCCTTGCGGCGCCGCTACTACACCGCCTATGGCACCACAATGGCGGGCCTACTTCGGGAACACGCCGATGTCGTCGACATCGACAGCTATCTTAACTACGTGCACGATGTGGATGTGTCTCGCTATCTGACCCCCAGCCCGGATCTGGCCTCAATGCTGCAGGCGTTGCCGGTCTCCAAAGCGGTCTTCACAAACAGCATTACGAGCTGGGCTGAACGGGTCACCACGCAGTTGGGCATCCGCCAGTGCTTTGATACGATCTTCGACGTGCGTGCCGTCGACTACCACAGCAAGCCCGATCCACACGCGTACAGCAAAGTACTGAACACCCTCGGGCTGCCAGGAGAGGCATGTGTGATGTTGGACGATCAGGCCAGCTACCTGGCCGGGGCAGCCCGGGCAGGGATGCGGACGATCTGGGTGCGTGAGGGGGGCACGGCCACAGATGGCATCGACTATGCTGTGGACCATGTTCTGGACTCAGGGCCCATACTCCGGAGGCTACTCGGACTGCAGGCCTGACCCGCGGTGTGAGATACAGAAGCGCGCCCCCCGGTAAACCGG
>JAXDDO010000018.1:0-5571 GCA_034676805.1 Anaerolineae bacterium
TGCGCTCCTTCTTTCATCCGGACTACACCGTCGGCTCCGGTCTTGCACCGGATCTACGAGGGAAGTCCCTCGCTCGCGGGCTTGCGAGACTTAGCTGCTCGCTTACCGCCGGTCGGGATTCGGCATCACTTCAATGCTTAGCCCTGCCCCGAAGAAGGCATCTGGTTAAGAGTATACCACACTCCACCATCTATGGCGGGCCAGCGAGTCTGCAGGCGCCGAACTCCCGCTGGATCCCCTGGAAATGCCTGCAGAGGGTGTCCGCATCCTCTGCAGGCTCCGTGGCGACAGGGGTGACCGGCAGTGCTGAGTCGTGTACTGTGGGGCTTTTTGTCCAGGTCGATCGCCGGACGATCTAGAGCGAGCGGGCTCGTCGTTTCAGAGCGACGGCGCCGAGAGGCACCAGCGCAAGAAGGGCGGTAGCACACTGGCCTTGCCGAGGCGCCGGCGCTGGCTCTTGGTTGGGCGTTGGCGTTTCGGTGTTGGATTCGGGTACGCCCGCGGTTACCTGCGGTGTCTCTCCAGACGGTGGGGACAGCGTGGTACCCGGCGTGGCGGTAGGAGTCTCCGGCTGCCGTGGCTCATCCGTGGTTTCTGTCAACAGGAACCGGTAGGCGACGCCGTCTGCGCCAAGGACGATCGTTTCGGTCGAAAGGGAGAACGCAGTGGCCAGTGCGGGTTCGGTTGAGAGTAGCTTGTAATAGGCATCGGAGAGGAAGCCAATGTCGGTCAGCGGCATTGTGTCAGGTACATAGGCTGTGTCCGCACACTGGCTGGGTGTACATATGAATGTTCGATTGCCAGCGTAGCGGATCGACCGTTCTGCCGCAACGCCACCTTGTGAGGAATCGTCCACCGGCGCATAGGCGCCACCAGGAGCCGGTGCTTCGGCGCCGCCGAGCCCCAGCCGAAGGTTGGCATCTTCAACCGCTTTCTCACCCGACACGGCCGTGGGCATAGCAGCGAGCTCCTCCTGCATCGTTTCGCCCGCCTGGGCCCGCCCTTCCTGAGATAGCGCCTCAGCCGGTTCCTCGATCAGGAAGCTCGTATAGGGCGTGATGATGCCGTAAGCCAGGCTTAGCTCGACAATGGCCTGCACCCACTCGCTCTCCTCCCCGTGGATCCGAATCTGGGTCAAGAGATGACCAATCTTCCGGGCGGCCCACAGACGGGGTACGAAGGCTTCGCCGTCGTGTGCTGTAAAGCTAACGTCATACGTGAGTGCCGTGCGACGCTCGCTGACCTGGCCCGTGATGGTGAGTGTCTCAGGACCACTGCCTTCGTAGCGCCCGGTGACGATCAGCTGTGTGCCAGCGTAGACATCGGGCAGTGCGGAGGGGTATACGTCGTAGATCCTCACGGCTCCGAAGTCGAGGCTGATGTCGGTGAGGAGGGGGCTCCGCATCCGTGCAAAGAAGGTCGAGACCTTCTCGTCAATGCGCTCGTCGGGTTCGATATAGGTCGGGCGCCCCCGGTGGTCCGCAGCGAGCTGATCCAGGAGCAGGACGTTCACGTCATATCCGACGCCCAGGGGGAACATCCGGACGTCGTCAGGTGCCTCGTTTGCCAGTGTGCTCAGTAGCACATCCTCATCTACAATGCCCTCTGTGGGCAGGCCGTCGGTCAGGAAGACGATCGTCGCGTTCCTTTCGGTGCCTACCTGTGCCAATGCCTCGGAGAGCGCCATATAGATGTTGGTGCCACCGATTGCCTCGAGGGCTTCGATCCACGCGATAGCATCCGTCGCTTGGTCAGAGCTCACCAGGGATGGCGCGTAGGTACGAACCTGCGTCGAGAATGCGACGATGTTGAACCGGTCCTGATCGTTGAGGTGTCGCAGGATGTAGGCCAGGCCAGCCTTTGCTTGGTCGAGCTTGTCACCTTCCATGGAACCAGAGGTGTCCAGTACCAGGATCAGATCGCGCGGAACGATCTCAGTGGAGGCGTCGGTCAGCGCTGGGCTCAGTAGAAGCAGGAAGAACCCGTCGTCGTCCAGGGGCCTGAAGGAAAGCAGGCTGGCCCCCAAAGCTTCTGTGCGCGCACCCACGTAGAGCTCGAAGTCGCGATCTGGATAGATGTCGGTGGCCTCATAGCTGATTCTGGCTTCCTGATCTCCCTGCCGCGTGATGGCTATTTCGTCCTGGTGAGTTGGTGAGTACAGGGCACCAAGCTTCGCAGGCGAACTCACCTCAACGTCGATGCTGACCTGCTCCAGGGGACGAGCTGAGAAGCGCTCGGTGTTGAGCGGGTACCGATAGACCAGCGTGTCGTCTTCTGAAGGAAGTACCTGTGTGTACCGGAGCCGCACACGACGTTCCTCCCGGGGAGGGATCGGGAAGATGCTGGCCCGGATGGTCTCGCGGCCCACATATTCGAGAAGCGCCGGGTCCTGATTCCGACGCACGTAACTCTCATAGATCGCACGCGCCTCATCGGCAGCGAGGATCTCCGGTTCGAGCGCTTGGTCGTCAACCCACATGGTGAAGTCGTCAACGGCTGCGCCAAGGGGCAGCGGAAAGACATACGTGCCCTCGAGCGGGACAGCGGCATCGTTGCGGAAAACCTGGTCGACCTCCGTGGTGGCGACCTGCCCTTCGATGGTCACGTGGACGCGGTGGTAGCGGATGGTCAGCCACTTCGAGAAGTCAGGTGCCGGCCCGGGGAGGGGTGGGTCGATGATGATGACTCCATCGGCCGACACAGGTGCGGCGGTAGCAAAGGACAGCAGCAATACAGCAACCAGGGCCCAGTTGACCTTCATCGGTGGCCTCCTCATCATCGCGGCTTCTGTTGTACAGACGCGGGAGAGCACCGTTTGGTTCCGACGAGAGACCGGATGGGTGACCCAGAAGTGTGCGGACTTGGGGCGAACTATGCGAGGCTGGCTCCCTGTTGGGCGAGCAGATGCTGCAACTCGGACACATTGACCTCGCGAGGCGTGCTGCCATACCGTGCCGCGAGTGCCGCGGCTGTGCCTGCGGCCTGCCCGAAGGCCATGCACGAGGGGGACACACGTGTCGCACCGTGGGCCGCCGACGTCGTCGAGATGCATCGTCCCGCCACAAGCAGGCCATCGACCGATTGGGGCAGCAGAGCTCGGTAGGGAATCTCGTAGGTCACGCCCTGACTCACGAAGTCGTCGTGCAGTCCCGGATCATCCGCTGCCGAGAGTCCCGTGGGGGCATGGATGTCGATCGGGTAAGCACTGCGGGCGATGACGTCGGGCCAACGGCGACCCTCGTGGACGGCGCTGGCTGTGAGTACGACCTCGCCAACGATTCGCCGTGACTCCCGTACGCCGACGCGCGACCCTGTCGCAACGACCCAAGTGTTGGCAAAGCCTGGAATGTGGCGCCGAAGGAAGGTGACGATCGCGTGAACCTGCTCGCGCGCCTCGATCTCGGCAGCGCTAAGCGAGTCCGGGTCGAGTGGGTTCACGCCGGCTACGCGGCTCATGTTGACGATGACTTCGTCGGGCCGGTGGGTGTTGAAGAAGAGTACGTGCTCACGCCGCAGACTGCCCAGCTCGCCTGCCGCGATGGCGCGCTGCAACACGTCGCTGAAGCCGCAGACCGCAACGAGATGCTCGGTGCGGTAAGGTGCCACTCCACGTCGGCTGAGGCGAAGTACATCGGGATGTGCAATGGCGTAGTCGGTAAAGGTCTCACGATCCCAACCACTGAGCTTGACCATCAGTGTGACGGGCTGCACGAGTCCGTCCTCGGGGCGACCGTACGCGGTGGGAGCGCCGGCGAGCGCAGCGATGGTCGCGTCCCCTGTTGCGTCTACGACGGTGTGAGCAGTGAGGGTGCGCTCGACACCTTGACTGGTCAGGCGCACGCCAGTGACGCGCCGATCGGTTGTCTCGACGCCGGTGACGCTGGCGTGAAACAGAACGCCGGCGCCGGACTCGAGGACCATGCGCTGTGCGATCAGCCGCAGCCCTTCCGCGTCAAA
Organism: Anaerolineae bacterium; assembly: GCA_034676805.1. GTDB lineage: Bacteria > Chloroflexota > Anaerolineae > B4-G1 > SLSP01 > PWVB01. The sequence goes on from JAXDDO010000018.1 coordinate 3,958, forward strand.
GGGTGTAACCGTAGCCACGTAGCCGCTGGTGTCGAGAATGTGTCCGGGCGAGGCACCGTATGCGACTAGGCGATCCACCAGCTCCTGCGGCAGGCCGCGGATGACCTGCTCTGTGGCCGAGTGGAAGGTCATCATGGGTCCAACGAGGCATGCTGTCATCGTTCCGCCCAGGGCGCCGTCTCTCTCGACGAGCAACGTTGTTGCACCGTTCCGCGCGGCAGCTGTAGCGGCGATAACGCCCGAGAGCCCACCGCCAATGACGAGTACGTCGTATTCCTGTGCGTGTCGACGTGGCATATCCTGCCTTTCCGAATGTCGATGCCATGTTGGAAGGTATGGCCATTATAAAGAGCTCCAGGGATCTGGCGAGACTATGCCCCCTGTTGAGATCCGGGGACGCGAACAGCGACCCAGCCGCAGTTCTTTCTGGAGAGGAAACTGGGGATTGACAGGGAGGGAGGAGGTGGTATGATTTGCGACCGCTGGAGGGGAACACAGGGAGCGACCGCGGGAGCGGGGGAGCACTGGGGGCCTTGACAGGGACGGGGGAAGTGGTAGAATCCCGGATCGAGCTGCGGTGAAGGCAAGAGCAGCGAGCACATTAAGGGGCGCGGGGCCGGCAGGGGCAGTGAGCTTGACGGGGGCGCGCGGATGTGGTATACTAGAGGGCGCTCAAGACAGAAGAGAGCCGGCAAGACAGCAGGTGGAGACATCTGGAAGTTGCCCAGGCCGATGCGCAGTGCGGGAGCACAAGGCATCGGCTTTACTGTCGGGAGCGGGGACCTTAACAGCTGAATAGTAACAGGAAACAGCAGAGAGCAGCGAACACAGACCGGCAGCTCGAATGAGTTGCTGAAGATCAAACGGAGAGTTTGATCGTGGCTCAGGATGAACGCTAGCGGCGCGCTTAATGCATGCAAGTCGAGCGATGAGGCACCTTCGGGTGCCATCAGCGGCAGACGGGTGAGTAACACGTAGGTGACCTACCCTGGAGATGGGGATAACGGATGGAAACATGCGCTAATACCCAATGAACTTGAGGTATCAGAACTTCAAGGAAAGCTTCGGTGCTTCAGGAGGGGCCTGCGGCCTATCAGCTAGTTGGTGAGGTAACGGCCCACCAAGGCGACGACAGGTAGGGGGTGTGAGAGCACGGCCCCCCACAATGGGACTGAGACACGGCCCATACTCCTACGGGAGGCAGCAGCAGGGAATATTGCACAATGGACGGAAGTCTGATGCAGCGACGCCGCGTGGACGAAGAAGGCCTTCGGGTTGTAAAGTCCTTTTCAGGGGGAAGAGACAGGACGGTACCCTTGGAATAAGCGTCGGCTAACTACGTGCCAGCAGCCGCGGTAAGACGTAGGACGCGAGCGTTATCCGGATTTACTGGGCGTAAAGCGTCTGTAGGCGGAACAGTAAGTTGGGCGTGAAAGCTTCGGGCTTAACCCGGAGAGGACGTACAAGACTGCTGAACTAGAGGCCACCAGAGGGGCGTGGAATTTCCGGTGTAGCGGTAAAATGCGCAGATATCGGAAGGAACACCAGTGGCGAAGGCGGCGCCCTGGGGTGGGCCTGACGCTAAGAGACGAAAGCTAGGGGAGCGAACAGGAT
>JAXDDO010000022.1:0-120083 GCA_034676805.1 Anaerolineae bacterium
GTCGTACCCGATCTGCCAATGCCTACCATTCCGAAGCAGGTCTGACGGCCATGATGGCACAGGAAATACGCCACTTTCATGACGCTCAACCCGTCCCCTAATTTCCACCGAGAAGGATACACTACCGATGGCTTCGCTCCTTTTTGGGCTCCTGAGGCAAGCGGATATCCGGTCGCTTTTGGGGTTGTCAAATCGTGGAGATTGTTGTATAATCCCAATCGTACGCGGGCTTAGTTCAGCGGTAGAATGTCTCCTTGCCAAGGAGAAGGTCAAGGGTTCAAATCCCTTAGCCCGCTCTCGGCGACGTAGCCAAGTGGTAAGGCAGGGCTCTGCAAAAGCCTTATTCGTCGGTTCGATTCCGACCGTCGCCTTTTGGACACACAGCACCAATCTCCGGGCATCGCACAGGATGCCCGTTTATTTTAGAAGGAGAGCTCTGGTGCTTGTGACGACGCGCGCTGAACCTGGGGCGGTGGCGAAACAGGCAGACGCCGTGGACTTAAAATCCTCTGCTCGCAAGAGCGTGTGGGTTCAAATCCCACCCGCCCCATTTCTGAATCGCTCGACGTCACCTATGGCGGTAGGGGAAGTGTGAATCTGAACCGGCTGCCAATCCCCTTCGGTCCGGACTCTACCCAGATACGCCCGCCGTGGGCTTCGACCACCTGCCGGCAGAAATAGAGTCCCAAACCGAACCCCCGCCGGCGCCCTCGCGTGCCCGGCACCCGCCCAAAACGCTCGAAGATCCGTTCTCGATGCGCATCGGGAACGCCTGGCCCGGTATCTGTGATGCTCACGACCGCCACTTCGCCCGCTGTCTCTAGATCCACCGTAATCGTCCCGGCATCGGGTGTGTACGCGATCGCATTGTCCAAGAGGTTGATGACGACCCGCTGCAGCTTCTCTACATCCACAAGCGCCTCAGGGAAGTCAGCCGGTAGCGTAACGTCCAGCGCCAGACCGTTCTGCTCCGCGGTCGATCGCACGCTGTCGACCGCCGCCTCGATAAGCGGCGGCAGCGCCGTGCGATCGCGGACCAGAGAGATGCCACTGTGTTCCTGGCGAGCCGCCTCCAGCAACGATTCCACCATTTGGAGCAGCCGGTCGGCACTTGTCCGCGCCAGCTCGACCAGCTTCTGCTCCTGCAACGACGTAGCCGGCAGGGTCGTTCCCAGAAGCTCCAGGGACGCCTTGATGACGCTCAAGGGGTTGCGTAGGTCGTGGACGATGAGGTCGATCGTATCCTGGCGAAGCTGTGAGACGGTGATCAGGTGTTCGGTCTCGCTCGCGAGGGCGCGCAGCCGTTGCGACAGTGCGAAACTCTCCTGGGCGATGGTTGTGCGTACTTCGTCAGCAGCCTGGAGACGGTCGCTCAGGACATTGAGCAGCGCCATCGCGATCCCCGGGTAAGCGGTGACGAGCGTTAGGAAATCCTCACCGGAGATCTCGATCAGCACTGTGTCCTCCACCGTAACCACTGAAGCGGATCTGGGGCGCTGTCCAATGATGCCCATTTCGCCCACAATGTCACCAGTGGCCCGGTAGGCGAGCAGCGCAAAGGTCGCATCTTCCTGTTCCTTGAGGATGGCGACGCGGCCCTGCCAGATAATGAACAGAGTCTGGCCTTGCTCACCCTCGCGGAAGACGACGGAGTCGCGCGCGAGCCGCTGCAGGGGGAACTGGGCCGTAAGTACGTTGCGTTCCTCCTCGCTCAGCCGGTAGAGAAAGCGTTGGCCTTCCTCACGCGCATCGGCAGCCTGAGTGAGAAGCGACGGTTGTGAGTCACCGTTTGGCGTTGACGTCCCCGAGTTAGGGCGGACTTCATCAGGCATAGGCGTTCGCGATCAACCGATTGGATCCCACCTTTTCCAGGTAGGTGCGGCGTGCGGCGTCCTGCTCGATACGCTCGGCGCGATCCAGCATCAATGCGTGCGCCTGCTCCAGAAAGCTGCTGGCATCCGGATTGCCCGATGCCCTAAGCATCAGGTAGTGATTGAAGTAGATGCGCTGTACCTCCTCGACGTCCTTCTGCCTGTCCAGCGCCACCATCGCCTGTGTGGAGAGCTGCACGGCTTCCTCGAGACGCCCGAGCCCGAACTCCACCTGGGCCAGCGCCGACAGAATCTCCACGATCTCCGCATTCAGCATCAGGCGCTCGCTCACAGCCAGAGCGTTGCGCAGATGTTGCTGTGCATCCTCCCATGCCTCGCGTGCCAGCGCGAGCAGCCCGACACCATAATGATAGTAGCTCATAACCCGGTCGTTGTGTGGAACCTGGCTCCAAGCCGCAAGCGCCTGGGCCAGGTCGGCTTCGGCTGCGTCGAGCCCCTGGAGCTCGATCTGGATCAATCCCTGGTAGAAATGGACGAAGCCCTGTCCCACTAGGTCGTTGTTGGCGCGCTTGATGGTCAGCGAACGGTCGAAAATGCTCAGTGCCTGTTCGTAGTTCCCCAACCGCATAACCACACGCGCCAGGTTGGTCAGGTGGATTCCTTCCTGCCCCGTGTCACCTCTGGATCTTGCGAGGGCCAGGGCGTGCTCGTGATGGCGCATAGCGTCCGCGTAGAAGCCCTGCTTGAGATCAATCATCCCAAGATACATAACGCTCCATGCTTCATTCTTGGGATCGCCCAATGCTCTCAGGAGATCGATGGATGCCTCGAGCCAGGATCGTGCCCGCCTATAGTCGCCGATTTCGTAAGCCATGACCCCCATCTGGTAAAGGGTATCGGCCTGGCCTACCTGGTCGCCGCGCTTGCGCTGCAACCCAAGAATCCGCTCGTAATGCTGGATGGCGGTTTCGTTGGCATACTGACGGCGGGCCTTGTGGGCGGCCATTGCCAGGTAGCGGAGTGCACGCGCGTCGTCGTTGCCACGCCCGAAATGGTAGGCGAGCAACTCGCACTCTTGTTCGGCCTGCTCACCCAGGACACCCTCCAGCGTTTCGCCAATCCGGGCATGCAACTGTGCCCGGCTCTGGACGAGCAAGCTGTCGTAGGCCACTTCCTGCACCATAGCGTCGGGGAATGTATAGACTGGGCTGGCGGCAGCGCTGCCTGTCTGTGGTGTGCTCGCCGGGCTGCTGGCGCTCGCCAGGCCGCTGGCGCTCGGCAGGCTGCTGGCGCTCGGCCTGATCAGATCCCCGCGCTCCAGCTGAGCCAACCACTGATAGGTCCTCACGGCGAAATCGATCTCAGTCTCGGCCTCGATCAGCCCCTTCAGCAACTCGACCTTGAACTGGCGACCGATGACCGAGGCCATCTGTAGCGCATAGCGCGCATCCTCGGAGAGACGATCGATTCTGGAGACGATCGCGGCGCGCAGTGTGTCAGGCACGGTGATCTCACCGATGGAGGTGTTGACTGCCCAGTGTACCGGCATCCCGGGCTCCCTGCCTTCAGACGGGATGACCGCGCCGGTCTCGATGAGAGAGCGGGCCAGCTCCTCCAGGTAGAGAGGATTGCCAGCCGCCTTGTCGATGATCTTGCGGAGGGTATCCATGTCGAACCTGGCGCCGGGAAGCAGTCCCTCCAACAGCGCCTGGCTCTGGGCACGGTCCAGCCCCTGGAGCGCTATCTCCCGCGTGCGATGTGGATAGTGTGCGTGGGCGTGATTGCGCAGGTCCCAACACCCCTTGTCACGGCGGTCGCGAAAGGCAGTTAGGACTAACACCGGGGCCTGATCGGTCACGCTCAGCAACTCGGAGATCATGGCCAGGGACGCCTCGTCGGCCCAATGCAGGTCATCGAGCACGATGGCCAGAGGCGAAGTCCTCGCGATAGCGGTCAGCATCTCGCGGACCGCCCAGAATGTCTCCTTCTGGCGCACCTTGGGGGGCAGTTCAGAGACGACGCTGGCCCAGTCTCCCTCCAGGGCCAGGCCCAGCATGTCGGCCAGGAAGGGGACGGTTTCTCGCGCTCGTTCCTTGCCCAACAAGGCCTCTCCCTGTTCCCAGAGCGTGAATAGCTGGTCGTCAGGCCTCGTATCGGCTTCGATGGCCAGCAGATTCCTGAAGAGCTCCTGGGCTAGCCAATAGGCCATCTGTTCGCTGAATGAAAGCGAGCGTGCCTCGATCCACGTGAATTTGGGGGTGGCTGTGTTTGGAGAGCGACTCTGTTCGAGCCAGTTCTTGTACTCGCGAATGAGGCGGGTCTTGCCCTGTCCGGTGCCGCCTGTCACCGCGACAATCTGCCCTCGCCCTCCCGTCCACTGCTCGCTGACCGCTTGCAGCGATGCCAGGGCCGACTCCCGACCGACGAGGGGCGTGCCGCTATCGGAGAGCCCTCTGGTGCGTCCCACCTCGCGGCGGCTACCGAGCACCTTGAAGGTCGTGATCACGCTTGTTTTGCCCTTGACCTTGAGATCGAAGGGCTCGCTTAGCTCGAAGAAGGCTCTGGCGAATTCCCCGGTCTTGTTGCTGATATAGATGTCGCCCCAATCGGCATAGGACATCAGCCTGGCAGCAGTGTTGATATCATCGCCCATCAACGTATATTCCTGGCGCAGGTCTGGCGCGCCAACGTTCCCGGCGAACAAGGTGCCGGTATTGATGCCGATGCGCTGCCGGAAGCGGTAGATGCCCATGGGAGTCTGGAGTGCCGAGAAGTGGTCTCGTGTGACAACCGCCATCTCAAGGGCCGCATGGATGGCGCGGATCGGGTCGTCCTCGTGGGCGCGCGGCGCGCCGAAGAAGATGACCAGGCGATCGCCGACCGCATATTGGTCCATCCGGGCCAGCGATCCTTCATACTTCTCGACAATGCTGGCCATACGGTTGAAGTAGGCATTGAGCTGCGCGACGATGATCCCTGGATGGCTCTCTCCCATGTCCTCGATCAGGGGGCTAATGCCCAGGTAGTTGACGAACATCACCGTCACCGGGCGGTGGTCGGGCATAATCCGGGCGTCTGTGGGGTTCAACGATATCCGCGTGGAGAGTTCCTCGGAGAGATACGGTGTGAGCTGATCCAGCCTGTCGATCAGATAGGTCACTTGTGCCAGCACCTCCCCGTCCGGAGGTTCCTGTACATACGGTCGCTGTGCAGCTTCCGGGTTAGGCGGCGCGGCCAGCAGGCGAAGGAATGCCGCGTCAGGCGATTTGGTCACTGGCGCGGCCTCGACCTGATCTGCGATGAGCTCATACGTCTGGAGTGTCATCACGACCTCGCCTGGGTCGGCGTGGCCCTCGGCCTCTTCTGCCAGATTGACCGTGTGGCCGGTAGTTACGTAAGCCATCATGCTGCGGCGTCCTGACGCCGCGTCGGGGAGCGTTCCCACGTGGGCAGCAAAGTACGGTCCTGCTGAGATCCCGCACTTGATCTTCAGCGCATAGGTATCGTCGGCGCCCGGAGGGGTGGTCGCCAACCGGCCCAAGCCGTTACCGGGGGCATCGCCGAACGGCTTGATCGCGGAGAACGCTTCTTGGCGCATAATCGCCTGCATTGCCAGCCCGGCCTGGGCGGCGTGGAGCGCCCCCGCGGCGATTTCGTCCGCAGATGTGGCAGGAAAGACACCCAGCAAGGCATCTCCCCCGAACTTCAGCAGCGTTCCCCCGTGGGCAAAAAGCACATCGACCAGTTGGGAGAAGAGATGGTTGATGATCGCGGTGATGCGCTCAGCGCCCTCCTGCCCCAGAACCTTGAGTTTCTCAGAGAGCGGTGTGAATCCCGAGACATCGCCAAACAGAAAGGTGCCCTGGACCATGCCGCCGTTGGGTCTGCCGGGCGGCTGTGGTGCCAATGCGACGGGGTGGGGCAGGTAGGTCTTGAGCGTCTGCAGGAGTGACGTGAGATGGTCGCGTACTGCTATCAGGTCGCGGGGCTTGGGCCGGCGCTCCAAGGGTTCGTAGAGTGCTTCGGGCAGGTGCGCCTTGAGCGAAGGCAGCAGTTCGCCGAGATCACGAGCGACAAGGGACGCGCTGCCGCCGATCGCTGCCACTCCGTTGGGGCGGTCGGCCTCAGCCGTACTGTGCGACTGGTCGCACCGCTCCGCCATCTCCATCGAGGTCACTGCTGAGTCGAAGGCGGGCAGAGGCTGTTGACGGTCCAGGGGGAGTTCCGGGAACCTTTCTGGTTGGCGGGCCTGGAAAGCGCCACAGTGATAGCAGTAGCGGGCCTCGACCGGCAGAAACGTGTGGCATTGCCAGCAGACCAGGCCACTGACCAGCAGACGACCACACCCCATGCAGTACCGTGCCTGGCCGGGGTTCGACGTTTGGCAGTCTGGGCATCGCACTGTGGACTTCTCCTTCTGCCGCTGGCCCAGCGCATCCTCATGAGCCGGCGTGCCGGCAGCTTACTGCTGACCGCGAAGCTTCTTGGCTTGGCTGCGCAGCGACTGGAAGTAGTCACTCTCCACGATTTCGCTCACCTGGCGTTCTCTCTTGGCCTCATCGATCTCTATCTGCAGGCGGAAGACCTCCTTGCGCAACTCCTGCTCGCGCTTCTCGACCTGCGCGGCCATCTGTGCGAACTCGGCCGCCAGTGTGCGGATGGAGGGTTCGTCGTAGGTCTGCTCCGGCGTGAAGCTGCGGTCGTATTGCCCCTCAGCGATGCGCTTCACCCATTCGCGGACCTCATTGAGGAACTGGGTGGTATAGCGCACGCGATCGCTCAATCCTCCCATCACGGCCAACGCCATATCGGGACTTTGTCCAATCAGCGCTCGGAAATCCGCTCCTGTCAGCACCCAAACTGTGCTGGGCAGCAGCGCCCGTCCGCTTAGGGAGCGGGGCTGCTGATCGATCAACGCCATCTCCCCCAACACTTCCCCAGGCTCGAAAACCCGGATGGGCTGCTCCTTGCCTGCGTTCTTCTCATCCGGGACGTAGATGCCGATCCGTCCTGTCCTGACGATGAACATCTCGTCGCCCGGTGCGTTCATATGGAACAGCACCTCACCCGCCGGCACCTCCCGTGCGACCAGCGCGCTCGCGATACGCAACAGGACCGCATCCCCCAACCCCTGGAATAGTGCCACCTTCTCGAGATCGACGGTTATGTTGTCGTCCACTGACCCTCCTTTGGCCGATTCTTGCCAGGATACAGGGCAGCGCAAGTCGCTCGGTGACCGGCAGCCTGAAAGCAAGACGGCTGCTATGCGCCATCCGGTCGGCTGCCTTCGCCGCGCTCCCGAATGCTCCCGAAGATGCTGCGTTGGGCAGGGGCCGTCTGCCGGGTTGTCAACATCGCGGCCCAGCGTTGCAGGTCCGGCTGCCCCGATTTCAGTGCTACAGACTCCAGATTGCTCCAGAGGTTGAAGGCGCCTTCAGGGAAGACACTGCGGACGTAGACCATAACGTAGGCACCGACCTCGCGGCGCAAGCGCTCCATTTCGATCTGCATTTGATCGATCTCTCTCTGGAGTTTTCGCCTCAGGTCAGCATCATCGAGTCGTTGCAGGATTTTGCGCTTGATTCCGAGTTGTGCCTGAAACAGCACCAGCGCTTCGACCTGTTCAGCCTTATGAGGGAATTGTGCAGCCACCGGCTCGAGCACCTCATCGAGACTGGCGATGGAGCGCGCTGCTCTGGCCTCTGCCGCCGAGACGTTTACCTTGCGGTCGAGCGTCTCCAGCATCCACCGTCCTTCCTCACGCAGTCCCCATGAGATGAAGGTCGCGATGAGGCCTACGCCCGCGAGGCCCAATGCCACGGCCAGCGGCATCGTCAGGCCTGGAGGGACTAGGTCGGCCTTGGAGACTGCGTTGAAGCTGGCATGCAGCACAATAGCGGCAAACCACCCCCCTCCAAGTGCCAGGAGACGTTGCGGGTTACGCTGAAAGCGGAAACGTCCCACGGCGACGCCCACCAGGGCTGCTGCGGTCCCGTGCATCAAGCAGGTGGAGAACCCCCTGATGAGGGCCAGCGCGATCCCTGCTTGAGGGTTTTGAAGCACGTAGATGAAATTCTCCATGATCGAGAAGCCGATGCCGGCGGCGAAGCCGTAGATTGCACCGTCGACGAAGTAGGTGAAATCGGTCTGGCGGGAGACGTAGAGGAGCGCTAGCGACTTGAGGATCTCCTCGACAATCGGGGCAAGGGCGACATAGAGCCAGACATGGTCCAATCTCAGTGTGCGGATGAGCGGCATCACCACATAGCTGTTGACAACATACGCAAATCCTACCGCCCCCACCGCTCCCCATACAAAACTGACCATCACCAGTCGGAAGGTGCGCGAGGCATACAGGTCGAGTGTGTAGATGATCAGGAGGAAGACCGCCGGAATCCCTATCGAGATCAGCGCCGCAAGCACGATTTGCAGGGGGGTCATGCAGCGCTAGCTCCCTTCGTCTTCCTTCGGGGTGGTTGATCCTAAGGCCGACCATATGCCTGGCGGCAGCGAGGTGCCTCGCTTATGTGCCAAGTAGATGCGGTAGACCCATTGCGCTTCTCTTTTCTCACGGAGGAGGAAGCCCTTTTCGACTAACGCATTGAGCATCTCACGTGTCTCTTCCGGCGGCTGGTTGAGATCCTCAGCGGCCTGCTCCGCGGTAATCTCTCCACGTCGTGTCACACGGTTCATCAGGCGGCGCAGGGAGGGCGAGAGGTCGAGGAGCTCGGCAACCGAGATCCCTTCCCGTTTCTCGCGCTTGTCGATCTCGTCTTGCATGCGTCTGAAGATGCCCATTCCTGGCCTCCTAGAAGAACTCGGGAATCTCAATCGGTTCCGGTTGCGGCTGGCATTCGCCACACCAGAGCACATTGGAAACCACGACGGCTTTGGGCGTGCTGTCACGCCCCACGTACATCGCCAGGATCGTCGGCGTGACGGTTGTGTAGTGGTCGGCACAAACAGCGCGCCCGCAGAACTTGCAGATCCCAACCGCTTCCTTCCCACACTTGTGACAGACCATCGTATTCTCCTACTCCAAGCTGTGGATCAGTTGGGCCACTCCGCGCAGTTCTGCGGACACCGGGTGGTCAGGAAAGCGCACCGAGAAGATGTCGGCCGACTGCAATCTGGCCACATCCTCAGACAGAGGCAGGATGGCAGCGACAGGAGTGCCGTAGGCGCCTTCGACCGTCCCGCGCAGGCCGGCGAAGTCGTACGATGAGAGCGCTTTGTTGACGATGAGGAACACGTTGGGTACCTCCAGTTTGCGGGCCACGTCCACTGTGACCGCAGTTCCCTGGAAGTCCTGCTGGTCCGGGCGCAGGATGATGAAGAGAATGTCAGAAATGGCGATCGAGAGCAAGGTCTCTTCGTTGAGTCCTGGATGGGTGTCGATAATCAAGTAGTCCAACGCCAGTTTCTCGATCAGGGCACGGAATCCCTCGTTCAATAGCCCAACATCGTACCCCTCGCGCAACACTCGTGTGATCTCGCCAGCTCGGATGCTTGAGGGAATGAGGAACAGCTTGGCGCCCTTGGGTAGCTCCGAGGCGCTACTGATCTTGCTGCTGACATCGTAAGCCGTCTCCTCGATCGCGCAGTGGCCCCAGAGATAATCGTTGAGGGATCTGTTGATGCGATCCCCATCCAGCCCGAAGAGCACGTGAATGCCCGGCGACTGTATGTCTGTATCGATGACACCGACCCGCTTGCCCATCGTAGCGAGCTGGGCTGCCACGTTTGCGGAGATATTGGATTTGCCCGTGCCACCACGGAAAGAATGCAACGAGACGATCGCGGACATCTGGTTTCCTCCTTGTGCGACCGCGCGAGCTAGCGGCGGTCTAGCCAGTTTCTTACTATTCCAAGTATACGCGACCTTGGATTCCTGTATAGCGAAGGGATCGGCAAAACGACACCCCCGCGCATAGCCATGGTCGTTGGCGGGGGTGTCAAAGTGTCGCTCGATACGGCGCCGGGGTTAGCGCCAAAAACGTTCGGTGATCTCGCTTTCCAGGCTATCGCGAATGTGCGCCAACGGTGCGCGTTCGATGATGGGCCTGATAAAGCCCTGGACAATGAGCCGCTCAGCCTCGGGCCGGGGCAGCCCACGGGCCTGCAGATAGAAGCGCTCTTCAGGGTCAAGGTGCGACACGGTGGCCCCGTGGCTGCAGCGGACGTCGTTAGCCAGAATCTCCAGCCCGGGAATCGCATGGGCACGGCCGTCGTCCAACAGCAGGTTGTTGTTGGCCTGGTATCCTTCGGTGCCGCCGCCAGCTCCCGCATCGACCCGAATCATGCCGTAGAAAACCGTACGCGCGTGGTCGCGCAGCACGTTACGGAACAGCAGGTCGCTGTACGTGTCCGGTGCTGCGTGATACTGGTACGTGCTCTGGTCCAGGTGTTGGTCGCCGTGCATGAAACTGAAGCCCGCGACTGTCGAGCGCGCTCGCGGTTCCAAGAGATCGGTTCTGATGAAGTCCTTCGTGATCTTGCCGCCCAGCGAACCGGAGACCCACACTAGGTTGGCATCCTGCGCCAGGCACGCCTCTTGCACGCTCACGGAATAGCGTCGCTCGCCCCAGTGCTGCAAGCTCACGTAACGTACCCACGCACCTTCTCCCGCGTGGATCTCGACGATGTCGGCGTTGAGTTCAGGCTGCTGTTCCTGTGAGACACGGTCCTGAATCAGCGTGACGCGGCTACCACGTTCAGCGATCACCAGGGTGTGGTGCAGGCCCGTTGCTCCAGCCTGATCGTATGCCACCAGTGACTGGAGGGGGCGCAGGACGCTCACGCCTGCCGGCACATGGACGAAGGTGCCGCCGTGCCACAGCGCTGCATTGAGCGCTGTGAATTTGTTGAAGTCAGGTCGCGTTGTCGTCCCCCGCATCCAATGACGCCGGATCAGATCACCGTGAGTCTTCAGGGCAGCGTGCAGACTCTGCAATGTGACCCCGTGCTTGGCGTCGTCGCGTCGAAGCGCGGTATGCGCGCACGCGCCATTGCAGTGGACGAGGATGCCGGAGACCTGCTCGACCGGGGCCAACACATGGTTCCAGCAGGGGGGGATCTCGTAGATTCCATCCAACTCGCGCTCGCTCAACGCAATGCGCAGAGAACCCAGCGGGTACCCCGTGGGGTCGGTGCGGCGCCACGCCTCCTCCTTGGCGTGAGGCAGCCCCATGCCAGTGTAGAGGTCCCACGCTGCGTGCCTTGCCTCGCGCATCCAGTCGGGCTCATCGTACAGGTCGGCCAGGGCGTCGACAGCTTCCCGACCTGGCGCCAATACCTGGCTGGAGTTCGCCACTGCGGCATAGGATTCCGCACGCCCAGCAACGCCTGCCAGCGCGGGCGTCGCCGGCGCCGGATCCGGCGGCGTAGCCATGCCCGACTTAGTTGTGTCGGCCAGAGGATCGTTGAGACGTTCGCTCATTCCGCAGGCTCCCTTACCCTACCGAGCCTTCCATCTGCAGTTGCACCAGCCGGTTAAGCTCTACGGCATACTCCATAGGCAGCTCCTTGACGAACGGCTCGAGGAAGCCGTTGATGATGATTGCGGAAGCCTGTTGCTCGGTAAGTCCGCGACTCATCAGGTAGAAGAGCTGATCCTCGCTGATCTTGCTTACCGTCGCTTCGTGTTCGACTTTGGCGTTGTCCTCATTGACGTCGATGTAGGGGTAGGTGTCGGAACGGGAGGCGGGGTCCAGGAGCAGGGCATCACACACGACCTTCGACTGGGCGCCCTCAGCACCACGGGCGATACGCACGAGGCCACGGAAGCCCGAGTGCCCATCTCCCTTGCTGATCGATTTCGAAGTGATCATCGAGCTTGTATGAGGAGCTAGATGAATGGCTTTTGCGCCGGCATCGTAGTGCTGACCATCTCCGGCAAAGGCGATTGATAGGACCTCACCCCGCGCGCGTGGCCCTCTCAACAGCACGGCTGGATACTTCATGGTCACGCCGCTGCCGAGATTGCCGTCGACCCACTCCATCAGGCCGTCCTCATCGACGACTGCGCGCTGCGTCACGAGATTGTACACGTTGCGAGACCAGTTCTGGATCGTTGTATAGCGCGCGTGGGCACCTTTCTTGACGAAGATCTCGATGACGCCGGTGTGCAGGGCCGCCTCGGTGTATTGGGGTGCTGTGCATCCCTCGATATAGTGGACGTTGCTTCCCTCGTCGGCGATGATAATGGTACGTTCGAACTGTCCCAGGCTTTGGGCGTTGATGCGGAAATACGCCTGGAGTGGGATCTCGACGTCAACGCCCGGGGGGACGTAGACAAAACTTCCTCCTGACCAAAAGGCGCTATTCAGGGCAGCGAACTTGTTGTCGCGTGGCGGGACAACTTTGCTGATGTGCGCTCGAACGAGGTCACTGTGCTCACGCACTGCGGTGTCCATATCCACGAAGATGATCCCGTGGCGCTCCCATTCCTCCTTCAGCGAGCTATATACGGCCTCAGAGTCCATCTGAGTCTCGACGCCCGCGAGGTACTTGCGCTCTGCCTCGGGGATTCCGAGCTTCTCAAACGTGTCTTTAATAGCCTCAGGCACGTCATCCCAGGAGCGCTGCTTGGTGGGGGTTGCCCGCATGAAGTAATAGAACTGCTCGAAGTCCAATGCCTCGAGATCCACGCCCCACGTTGGCATTGGCATATCGAAGAAGATGTCGAGTGCCTTGAGGCGGAAATCGAGCATCCACTCGGGCTCACTCTTCAAGGCCGAGATCTCACGCACGACGTCCTGGCCGATACCACGCCGTGATCGATGACTATAGTCGATCTCGGTCTGGAAGTCGTAGCGTTCTTGCTCTTTGATTTGGCGTAAGGCTTCCTGGTCTACCGACATGCCACCTCGTCCTAGCCTTCCACTTCCAGCCGCACCCACTCATAGCCGTGTTCTTCGAGCACGTCGACCAACTTGGCGTCGCCGGTCTTGACGATCCGCCCGTCGAAGAAGATGTGGACCACGTCGGGATGGATATAGTTGAGGATTCGTTGGTAATGGGTGATGACCAGCAGACCCATATCGAGTGCGCCTTGCAGGCGGTTCACACCCTCGGACACGATGCGCAGCGCATCGATGTCCAGACCGGAATCCGTCTCATCGAGGATGGCGTACTTTGGCTTGAGCATCGCCATTTGGAGGATCTCAGCCCGTTTCTTCTCACCGCCCGAAAACCCTTCGTTGAGGTAACGACGCATAAACGACGGATCCATCTTCAGGAGATCCATTTGCTCGTTGACTTCCTGCCGGAACTCGCGCATCGGCATCAGGTGTGCGTTCAGCCGCCCGCTGACGGCTTCCCGCGCCTTGTCTCCATACCCACGCACGGCGCTCGTGGCAGCGTGTAAGAACGAGTGAAAGGTTACCCCTGAGACGGCCACGGGATACTGCATAGCCAGAAAGAGACCCTGGCGTGCGCGCTCGTCAGGGGCCAGGGGCAGCAGGCTTGTGCCGTCGAGCAGGATGTCGCCGTGGGTGATGATGTACTTTGGGTGTCCCATCAAGGTGTACGAAAGCGTGCTCTTGCCTGAGCCATTGGGCCCCATCAATGCATAGGTCTGCCCCCGCTCGACCACCAGGCTCACGCCTTTCAGAATCTCCTTACCCTCGACCGTGACGTGCAGGTCACGTATCTCTAGCGCCATCCGTGTTTCTCCTTGGGAAAGCTGGAACCTCGCCCTGAGTATAGGCGACTCCACTTTTTTGTCAAGATTGTCTTTCTAATTCAACGGTGCTGCTGCACGGCAAGCCGGCACGTATAACGTGCCGGCTTGCAGAGCGGTGTATGCTTAGTTTCCGAGGAGCCCGCTGATAGCCCCAAGGCCGAGGCTGCCCCCGAGGCCCACAAGCCCCAGGACAAATCCGATGAGCACCGTGATCAGCCAGCCAACCAGGATTGTGACGATGGTCCCCGTGTCATCGAGGTCGAGCCCCTCCTTGATCGCGAAGTAGCTGGCGATCAGGGACCAGATAGCACCGACAACACCGCCGATGCAGGGGATGATGCTTAGCATGCGCGGGGCGTAGGCGAAACCGATTAGCCGCAACATCTCGGTGAAGGTCGACTGCCCCTTGAAGAGCCGGGTGCCGACAAGGTAAGTCACGCCCGCCCAGATGGCCCAGTTGATAAAGGTGACCACGAATGTAACGACGGCGTTCAGCAGGGCGGGACCGATTGCGACGTCACCGCCGCCGACAACCGAGAACAGCATTCCGATCACGGAACCAACCACCGAGAGCGCCGCGACGATGGCAACGATGATGGCGGCTTGGGTCGTGGCAGACTCGTCATGCTCGATCTCTGCGAAGACCTTCTTATCCAGTTTGAAAACACCGATGATGCGCTCCAACATAGTGTCCTCCTTAGAATGAACCGAAAGGATGAAGGATGCTGCGCAGATTATAGGCCCGCTGCTGTAGAGCGATAGTCAACCATCGTTCTCGGGTGCACCGCCAAGCCAGGCAGGTGCCGTGACCGAGAGCTTGAAAATCACCCCCTGTTTTCTTGAACGTATGTCCCATTTGCCGTATAATCGAGGTACGGCGTCCCTGGTCGGTTTCGCCGGTCCGGCGCTACCCTGAACCAGGGCTGGAGTTCCTCTGGAGCGTGTGGCGTGTGGTGCGGCTGGTGCTTGGCGACGCGGTACCATTGACGGGGGTAAGGCACCTGGGTCTCCCCCGAGGCAGTGCTCGCTGCACTTGAGTGATAGCGTTGGGGGGAGGGGCTGTGATGCGGGATTTCGTCCACCTGCACAACCACACGGAGTTTTCCCTGCTCGATGGCCTGAGCTCGTGCTCTGCTCTGGCGCAGTATGCCGCTGAGCAGGGAATGCGGGCATTGGCGATCACCGATCACGGCGTGATGCACGGCGTTGTCGATTTCTACCAGGCGTGCGAAGCCCATGGCATCAAGCCGATTGTTGGCATCGAAGCCTACGTTGCACAGGGATCGCGCTTCAGCCGTGATCGCGACGACGGCAAGCCCCACCACCTGGTGCTGCTGGCCCAAAGTCAAGCCGGCTATGGCAACCTGCTGAAGCTCGCCAGTATAGCACAACTGGAAGGCTTCTACTACAAACCTCGCATCGACAAGGAAGTCTTGGAGGCTCATAGCGAGGGCCTTATCGCCCTCTCGGGATGCGTCCAAGGCGAGATTCCTCAGTTGCTCTACCGGGGGCAGGATGCCTCGGCACGGGGTGCGCTACGTTGGTATCAGGAGCGTTTCCCTGGGCGGTTCTACCTCGAAGTGCAGACACACGATATCCCCGAGTACGACGAGACTTACCGGAGGCTCATACACCTGGCCCACGAAACGCAGGTGCCGCTGGTGGCCACGAACGACATTCACTACGCCAGACGGGAGCAGGCGGATGCTCACGATGTCTTGTTGTGCATCGGGACCGGCAAGACCGTCAATGAGCCTAATCGACTGCGGATGACCGATGACTCCTACTATATGCGCTCACCTGAGGAGATGTGGGCGCTGTACGAGAACCTTCCGGAAGCTCTGACCAACACGGTCCAGATCGCGGAGCAGTGCGAGGTTACCCTGCAGTTCGCACCGCCGTATCATCTACCGAGATTCCCGGTTCCGCCGGGCATGGGGACATCACAGGAATACCTGCGCTCTCTGTGCTTTGACGGGATGAAGGCCCGCTACGGAGCGCGGCACGACAGACCTGAGTATGTCCAGCGGCTGGAGTATGAGCTCAGCGTCATCCACGAGATGGGGTTCGACGACTACTTCCTGATCGTCTGGGATTTGTGCCGCGCTGCGGAAGAGAGAGACATCTGGTGGAACGTACGTGGGTCGGGTGCGGGCAGTGTGGTGGCCTACACGTTGGGCATTACCAGCGTCGACCCCTTCCGCAACCGGCTGATGTTCGAGCGCTTCCTGAACCCGGGGCGTGTGTCGATGCCCGACATCGACTTGGATTACCCTGACGACCGGCGTGCCGAACTGATCGCCTACACCAAGGACCGCTACGGCGCTGACCACGTCGCGGCGATCATCACGTTCGGGACTCTGGGAGCGCGTGCCGCAATCCGCGATGTCGGTCGAGCGCTGGATATCCCACTGGGTGATGTCGACAAGGTGGCTCGCATGGTGCCCAATGTTCCGGGCAAGCCTGTATCGATCAGCGAAGCACTGGAGACTGTTCAGGAACTCAAAGATGAAGCCGCCAAGACCCCCTACATCAAGCGCCTGTTGGAGACCGCGAAGGAGGTAGAGGGCGTGACCCGGCACGCCAGCACTCACGCTGCCGGGATCATTGTCTCCGACGAACCCCTCGATGTCTATCTGCCGCTCCACCGGCCCACCAAAGGTGACGGCGAAGATAGCCCCGTCGATCGTGTCTCGCAGTGGCCCATGGCGGTGGTTGAGAGCATGGGAATGCTCAAAGTCGACTTCCTGGGCTTGCGCACCCTTACCCATATGCGCAAGACTTGCGAACTGATCGAGCAGGAGCACGGTCGTAAGTTCGATCTCGCGACGATTCCGTACGAACGAGTTCCCGACGATCCGGAACGGGATGCTGATGTCCGGCGGCTCTACGAGCTGCTGGCCACCGGTGAGACGACCGGAGTTTTCCAGGTAGAAGGTGCGGGGATGAGGCGTACGCTGCGCGAACTGCGGCCCGAGCAGTTTCAACACATCATCGCAGTGCTGGCGCTGTATCGTCCTGGGCCTATGGAGAACATTCCCCTCTATATACGCCGCATGCACGGCGAGGAAGCAGTGACCTATCACCACCCAATTCTGGCGGATATCCTGGGAGATACCTACGGCATTATTGTCTACCAGGAGCAGATCATCCAGATCGCCGTAGAGATGGCGGGATACGAGCCCGGCGAAGCGGATATGATCCGCAAAGCGGTCGCGAAGAAGAGCAAGTCGTTGATGGATAAGCATCAGCAGATGTTCCGCGAGGGCGCGACCAAGCGGGGCATCGATGGCGAAGTCGCCGATCGTGTATGGGAGGACATCGAGTTCTTCGCGCGCTACGGGTTCAACCGCGCACATGCCACAGACTACGCGGTGATTGCCGCGCAGACAGCCTACCTCAAGGCGCACTATCCCCTCGAATTCATGACCGCACTGATGACGACCGAGCGCCATAACACCGAGAAACTGGGGTTTCTTATCACCGACGCCCGCCGTAACGGCCTCGAGGTAGCCGGACCGTCGATCAACAGCTCGGACCTGGACTGCACCATCGAGCGCGGCGCGGGCGGCGACCGCTATATCCGCCTTGGGTTGGGCACGATCAAGAATGTGGGTGACGAAGCAATGCAGGTGGTCGTCGATATCCGCCGGAGCGGGGGGCCGTTCCGGTCGTTGGACGATCTTGTCGATCGCGTCGATCTGCGGAAGCTCAACCGCAAGACAGTGGAGTGCCTGATCCAGGCGGGGGCGCTGGACGAGTTCGGCCTCCGTGCGGGCCTGATGGCACTGGTCGATGCGCTTCTCGGGATGAGCAACCAGATTCACGGCGCCCGAGACGTAGGGCAGTTCACGCTTTTTGACAACATGGTCGATATGCGCCAGGCAATCCAGGTGCCTGAGTTCGCCCCGCCAATCCCCGATCGTCAACTGTTGGAATGGGAGAAAGAGCTTCTGGGGACGTATCTCTCGAAGCATCCGTTGATCGATCAGGAACGTGAGTTGTTGGCGGCCGACCTGATCACGACGATCATCGGTCAGCACGAGACAGAGATGCCGGGTCAGGTCCTGACGGTCGTAGGGATGGTGCAGCGCATGCGGCGGATCACGACCAAGAAGGGTGACACGATGGCCTTTGTGACTCTGGAGGGGTCAGGTGGCACGCTGGAAACCGTGGTATTCCCCAGAGCTTTTGAGCGGTTCAGGGATGTGCTGGTGCCCAGTCGTGTCCTTGTCGCCAGTGGCAAATTGGATAGCCGTCCGGATCGCGATGAGCATCCCTTGATTGTTGAGTGGTTCAAGGCGCCTCACGACTTCCTGCGTCCCGCATCCGGGCAAGCATCAGGGGTTTCGGAACCTGAACCTCCGTCTTACGGCAACAACCCCCCGGCTGAGGTGTACGACGAGCCATCTGTGCCCGATCTGTCGAATGGCGGGAACGGGGATGGCCCTACAGAGCAAAGCGCAGCGCCCGCGCCTTCGGTGGTGACGCTCAGACGGGCCACGCATCCGGCGACCCCGCCTCCGGTTTTGGCCAAGTCGCGGATGCGGGGCGCCACACGATCTGCGCCGGGCATGTCCCCACCGGAGCCGCCGGAACCGCCCACTACACTGTACATCACCTTGAGACGATCCGGCAACAACGTCAGCGATTTCGAGAAGCTATCACGGCTTCACGAAATGCTCAGGACAGAACAGGGTCCCGACCATTTCGTGGTGATCCTCGAAGGAGGCGAGGGTAAGCGCATTGAGCTCGATTTCCCCAATGAGCGCACGCGCTGCACCCCGGATCTGCGTCAGCAGATCGTGGCAGAGGTGGGCCAAGAGAATCTTCGTGTCGTACAACAGGGACGGTGGTAAGGAGGGCAATGGTAGCGGTCGAACAGATCAACGTCAAGGATAGGCGCGATGTCGCACGATTCATCGACTTCCCCTATCGTCTGTATGCCGGCCATCCACAGTGGGTCCCTCCCTTTCGCGCTGATATCCGGACGATGCTGAACAGGGACAAACATCCGTATTACGAGCATTCGGATGCTGATTTCTTCGTCGCCGTTCAGAACGGCTCGGTGGTGGGGCGTATCGCGGCCCTGGAGAACCGCGGATACAATCGCTATCGTGGGGCTTCGACAGCCAACTTCTATCTTTTCGAAACCGTAGATGACATCGATGTCGTTCGGGCGCTTTTTGACCGTGTCATCGCCTGGGCAAGAGAACGCGGATTGAACAGACTCGTCGGTCCCAAGGGATTCGGGAGCCTGGATGGGTACGGTGTTCTCGTCGACGGCTACGAGCATCGTCAGATGATGACGATGATGAACTACAACTACGCCTACTACCCCGTGTTGCTCGAGAGTCTGGGTTTCGAGAAAGAAGTGGATTTCGTCTCCTGTTACATCGGCGTTGACGTCTTTAAGCTTCCGGAGCGTATCCATCGGATTGCCCAACGAGTTATGGAGCGCGGATCGCTGGAGGTCAAGCGGTTCGCCAGCCGGCGTGAGATCAGGGCCTGGACCGAGCGGATTCGGCAAGCATACAATCGGACGTTCGTCAGTAACTGGGAGTTTCAGCCGCTTACCGCGCGTGAGGCCCAGTTCATGATGGATAATGCCATCGCACTGTCTGATCCTGGCCTTATCAAGATCATCGTCCACGATGAGGAGATGGTGGGGTTCCTCTTTGGTTTCCCCGATGTGTCCGCGGCGCTGCAACGGGCCAAGGGGCGTATGACACCCTGGGCATTGGTGGATCTCCTGGTCGAGATGCGCCGTACCCGTTGGTTGGCGCTGAATGGTGCCGGCCTCGTTCCGGATTTCCAGGGGGTTGGCGGCAACGCTCTCCTCTATGCGGAGATGGAGAATACGATCCGCGGGCGAGACTTCAGGCACGCAGATCTTACCCAGGTCGCCGAGACGGCTGTGCAGATGCGCCACGATTTGGAGAGTGTCGGCGGGAGGATGTACAAGAACCATCGGGTCTATCGCATGGCGCTCTAGGCCTTGCACAAAACCCGAAGTATGCTATACTCAGCGCTGCTGGGGCGGTTAGCTCAGTCGGCTAGAGCGCCACGTTGACATCGTGGAGGTCACAGGTTCAAGTCCTGTATCGCCCACCAAGAGGCCGGGGAGTTCTCCCGGCCTTTTTAGTTTCCCTCACTCTTGACAAAACCGCCTAACCACTGACAATCCCCCCCGAGGAGAATTAAGACCTATGACAGATCACATGCATACAGGGCTGCGCTGGTCGCTTCTCGGATTGGCCCTTCTGTTTGGGGTTGGCCTGTTGTTTCTGGGTGGGTGCACAACCCCCACGATTATGCCGACGCCGACTGTGACGCGTACCCCCAAGCCTACGCTCACGCCTACCCCCTCGCCTACGCTTACGCCTTCGCCTACGCCTACCCCCGCCTTTCCGGTGACCGTTGGCTGTTCAGAACGCGCGCCTGACGCTGTGTGCGCGCGCCTTCAGGCCCGCGTTGCCGAAGACCCAACGCACTTCGTATGGAGCGACGTGGGAGGCAGTCAGATCGTTCTCGACACGATCGAGCAGGCGGGTGGGGTCCGGGTTGGGACGTGGACTCTGGCCGTCGCCGCACCGTTCTTCACGGTCGATGATGACGTGACCGTTGCGGACCTTCGCGGCACCTGGGAAGGAAGTGCGGCCGGTCCCTTCGAACTGCACCCGCTGTTGGTCACCACGGACACGCTCGAGACTCTGCTGACGTTGTGGGGTCCGCCTGCGGAATCTGTCGTGCAGCAGGTGTCCCCTGATGACCTGTTGGCGGAGGCGGAGTCCGTCAACGGGTGGGTCATCCTGCCGTTCGATGCCCTCGACCCGGGATGGAAGGTGCTGCGGGTCGATGGAATCTCGCTACTGGAGAAGGGAACGGATCTGCAGCCGTATCCTTTCCAGGTCCCCTTGTATCTCTACAGCGAGACGCGGCCCGAGACGCTGCCTCTTCTCAATCCGTCCGCCGACTCGTTCTCGAACCGCGATGAATCCCGGATGACGCTGGTCGTGATGACCGGCGTCACAGCGATGACACGCGCAACAGGCCAGTTGATGGATCGTATGGGTGTTACCTATCCGGCCCGTGACATACAGCATTGGTTTGCAGATGCTGACTTCGTGCACATCAGCAACGAAGTGTCGTTCAAGCCCGACTGTGTGGCGGAGGGTAGCGGGAGTATGTCTTTCTGCTCGCACGATAGCTACATCGAGCTGCTGGAAGCCGTGAACGCCAATATCATTGAGTTGACCGGCAACCATCTCGAGGACAAGGGCAACCAATGGCTGAACTATTCGCTGGACATGTACCGGGAGCGTGGATGGTCCTGGTTCGGCGGTGGCGCCAACCAGTTGGAAGGCAGCCTGCCGCTGACGTTGACGCATAACGGCAACCAGATCGCCTTCATCGGTTGTAACACAGTCGGCCCGTTTGCCGACGAGACGTCGGCCGGAGCTGCCCGCTGCGACTTCCCGATGCTCTATGAGACCATCGGACAGTTGCGCGAGGAAGGGTTCCAGCCGATCGTGACGTTGCAGTACTTGGAAGACTACAACTACGCCCCTACGCCGGCACAGATGCGTGACTTCCGCGCGTTGGCTGAGGCTGGGGCTGTGGTTGTGCAAGGAAGCCAAGCACATCAGGCTCAGACCTTGGAGTTCTACGGTGAGACGTTCATTCACTATGGCCTGGGCAACTTCTTCTTCGACCAGATGTGGAGCGATGGCACCCGCCAGGAGTTCGTCGACCGCTTGACCTTCTACGATGGACGGTTGTTGAGTATCGATCTGCGCACAGCCATTCTCGAGGAGTATGGGCGCCCGCGCCCTATGACGGTCGGCGATGCGCTGCCCGCAGCGGACCGGCGCCAGTTCCTGCAGATGATTTTCGATCTACGCCCTTAGACTCAACGGCTGAACTCTCCGCAACCCAGGGTGTTGACCGTGCCGTGGTGCAGCGGTTTCCCCAGAAGATTACATGACCTTCGCGAACCAAGGGAGGAGAAGCATGTTGCCGAAAATAGCAGTGATCGGTGCAGGCACGATGGGAGGGGCTTTGATCAAGGGACTGCTGCGCGAAGCCCTGATCGATCCTCGTGACCTGATTGCGGTGGATCCCTGGGAGGAGCGCCGGGCCTACCTGAAGGCGCAGTACAACGTCGAGACGTCCGCAGACAACGCAGCTGCTGCGCGGCAGGCCGAGATCGTTTTCCTCTCCGTAAAGCCCCAGGTGATGCACATGGTATTCGCTGATCTCCGGGGCGTGATTCGCCCTGAGATGCTGGTCTTCTCAATTGCAGCGGGTGTTCCCGTTTCGAAGATCCAGCGGGGTCTCGAGGTCCAGAGTGTCATCCGCGCGATGCCCAACACCCCTGCGCAAATCGGTCAGGGTATCACAGTGTGGACTGCGACCCCCGCGGTGAGCGAACAACAGCGTGCCCACGCCCTCACCATCCTGCGTGCGCTGGGAGAGGAAGTCTACGTCGAGGACGAGCACTATCTCGATATGGCGACGGCGCTCTCGGGCACGGGACCTGCCTATATCTACCTGTTCATGGAAGCGATGGTAGATGCAGGAGTGCACCTGGGGTTCTCACGACACGTCGCCGAGAAACTGGTCTTTCAGACCGTGATTGGGTCAGCGAACTACGCCCGCCAGTCTGGGCTACACCTCGCAGCACTGCGAAACCAGGTCACGTCTCCGGGCGGTACAACCGCTGAGGCGCTATACCATCTGGACAAAGGGGGATTCCGGACGGTACTGTCCCGAGCAATCTGGGCCGCGTTCGTCCGCTCAGAGGCCCTTGGGCGCGACGAGTGACGCTTGTCGGCGCTGACTGAAGTCGTGGGATCTCTGGCAACAGAAAGCGGGAGACCAAAGTCTCCCGCGTTTTCTCTTCCGAAAGTAGGCGAGCAAGATCAGAACGAGCGTTCTGATAAACTATAGGGCGCGCTTTCTCTCCATAGTATGGGTAAGGGTGTGCGCCTGTTTCTTGTCAGGGTCCGGCGTGCTGTAAGTGAGCCCGACTGTGTCGCGCCGGGCTACTTCTGGAGTTCGTGGATCTGGCTCATTAGCCTGGACTTCAGACGCGCCGCCTTGTTGGGGTGGATTACGTTCTTGCTTGCAGCCTTGTCAAGCTCTTTCTCTGCCTCCGGCATTCGGCTCTTGGCAGTATCATAGTCGCCCGCTTCGATCGCGTCGCGGACGATCTTGACGGCAGAGCGCATCTTGCCCTTGACATAACGATTGTGCAACCACTTCCGATAGGAATTTCGGATTTGCTTCTTTGCCGATCGAGTATTTGCCACGCTTACTCCTCCAGGACTGCTATCTCTCACACATCGAAGCCGCAGTATACCGTAAGTTGGTATTTTGTCCAGAGCGCTGGAGGCGCAGGTCTATGTTGGTTGACTACCCCCTTGGATGATCCTATAATCCCGACGCGTGTTACTTACTAGAAGGAGGCTGATGATGAAGCGCTGGCTGTTGGCTATGCTGTCCGTTCTGATGGTTGTGGCGATTCTGGGTGCTACGGGATGTCAGCCCAAGGACAAGACCTTGGTAGTGGGCACCTCTGCCGACTATGAGCCTTTCGAGTATCTGGATGAGGCCGGTGGTTTCACCGGGTTCGACGTCGAGCTGATGGAGGAAATCGGGGACCGGCTAGGGATGGAGATTGAGTGGCAGGACATCGCGTTCGACGGCCTGATCGGTTCTCTCCAGACCGACAAGATCGATGCCATCATCGCGGCGATGAGCGCCACTCCAGAGCGCGAAGAGCAGGTGGATTTCACGGATCCCTATTTCATCGGAGCGGACGCGATCATTGTCGCGGAGGGATCTGCCATCACCATCAACAAGAACGAAGATTTGGCTGGCCTCAAGGTCGGCGTCCAGACCGGCACAATCCAGGAGTCATGGATCGACGAGAACATCGCAGCAGAGGTTTCGCGCTATGAGCGCGCCGAGCAGGCCATCATGGACCTGAAGAGTGGGCGAATTGAAGCTGTGGCCATGGACTACTATGCTGCGCAGGCCTTCATCGACCAGGGCGGCATCACCCTGGCGCTCAAGACGGAGTTCGCAGGTGAACATATGGCGATTGCCGTCAAGGAAGGCAACACCGAGCTGCGGGACCAACTGGATGACGTGATCGACGAGTTGCAGGCCGAGGGCTTCGTCGAGAATCTGGCGCTGAAGTATCTCTCTGGCGGGGACTAGCCAGTAAGCCATGAGCTCGGCGGTTCTGCGTGCGCTTCCCTACATGGTGGGGGGCATCGGCTATACGGTGCTCATCACCCTAGTCGCGCTGATCGTGGGGTTCCTGATTGGGATGCCCATTGCCTTGGCCAGGATCTATGGAGGGAGGCCGGCGCAAGTGCTGGCTGTTGGCTACACTGCCGTTCTGCGTGGGTTCCCGTCGCTGGTCGTGCTCTTCATCGCCTACTACGTGCTAGCCGGCGCCATCAATTTGCCCCCGTTTCTCGCCGGATGCGCCGCTTTGGGCATCTGCAGCAGCGCTTACCAGGCTGAGATCTTTCGCGGCGCGATCCAGGGCGTTAGCAGAGGGCAGATGCTCGCTGCGCGCGCGGTCGGCATGACCCAAGGACAGGCGATCCTCAATATCGTCCTGCCGCAGGCGTTGCGGAATGCCATTCCGGGTTGGTCGAATGAGGCCGCCATTGTCGTGAAGGATTCCTCACTGGTCTATGCCGTCGGGCTGGCCGAGCTGATGCGGCGCGCGCAGCAGGTCAATGCTACGTTGCACGCGCCCCTACTTGTTTTCTCTGTAACCGGCGCTCTCTACTTCTTGCTCACGTTTGCCACGAATCGCCTGTTGGGATGGGTAGAGCGCAAGTTCAGCATTCCCGAGATGGCTGAGGCGCACTGAAGTCGACGGCGCCCGCTACATCGACTACGAGCAAGGGCGGGATACCGTAGGTATCCCGCCCCTTACTTCTCTCCGTCTAGTGACCCCAACGGCGTGGTGCATCTATGTGGGGGTCTAGTTTTCTTCCGAATCGGGCTCCGGCGTCTGCGCATAGAAACACAGCATCACGCTGCCATAGGTGCGTTGATCGAAGAGCACAAGGTTCGAGAGCGCCACAGCCTCGTATTCAGAGGGATTGATCTGCACAATGGTCCACCCGTCTCTGCCTAGCCATTTGGGCTGCGCATCGACAAGGCGTAAGGCCTGAGCCCACCACCCGCGGTACTGCGGCGGGGCGATAAAGACGTAGTCAAAGGGCTGAGGTTCCGCCTGCAGGTATTTGAACGCGTCGGCCCGTATGATGGTGGCGGTATGATCCAGTCCTGTTAACTTAAGGTTTGCCTGAATCGCCCGTAGTGCAGCGGGTCCCAACTCTACGAAGACAGTGTGAGCAGCTCCGCGGCTAAGTGCCTCGATGCCGACCTGCCCCGTCCCCGCAAACAGATCCAGGAAGCGTGATCCCTGGATATCGGTTTCCAGGATGCTAAAAAGAGCCGCCTTGGCGCGGTTGGTCATCGGTCGTGTTCCTGGACCGCGTACCGAGTAGAGCTGTCGGCCTTTGGCTTTCCCCGCGATGACACGCATGCCGCTTAGGCCTCCTCCTGTGGTGTATCGTCCTCCAGGGACGCGCCGGAACCGGGGTCCGGGATTGACGTGTCTTCAGTGGATGACGATTCCAACGCCTTCCTGTGCACTCTAGCAATACGTCCCAGCCAGTCTGGGCTCGCGATCACCCCGAGCACCACCCCCCACAACAACCCCCACACCCCGAATGCCACCAGCCCTACCACCTGCGCCGTAAGCTGCTGTGCAGATCCCGTGACGAAGATGCCGGCGATGCCTGGCCCGGTCACCATACCCTCTGGCGTGAGGCCCATCCGATTCCATCCTTGCCCCCAGCGACCGTCTGCCAGGATCCCCACACTCAGCAGTCCGAGCGGACCGCTGGTGACGGCCAGCGCAATGGTGGGCCCGGCATCGTGGATGCGTGCTGCTGCACGTATGGCATAGTGTAGCAGCGGAAAGATGAGTCCTGCCAGCAGGCCAATGATCACCGCGGCCCAGGGCAGAACGAACGGGGCGCAGGCCAAGACCGCGCCCCACCCTGCTGCCAGCCCCTGAGATGCCAACGGCGCCTCGGGTGCCCCTAACGCCAACCAGGCATAGAGCTGAGCCGTGATAACGGCCCCGCCCATCCCCAACAACACGTTGACCGCCGTTCGGTGCCAGTCGAGGATCGCGCCGGACACGTGAAATGGGTGCGACAGCCCCCACCCGAGCCAGCCGATCCCCAGCAATAGAGCGCCAACATTCGCTACCAAGGGGGCGTGGTTGGGAGGTGGTGGCGGGGAAGCTCCGTGATCGGCCCGCGGCTGTAGCAGCAAGATCGGCAAGGTGATCATTCCAGGGAGCCAAAGGATCAAGGAAGCGCCGCCGAAATCGACAAAACCCCGAGCGAGGCCCAAGGTTTGGCCCAAGTGCGCAAGCCAACCGCTACCCCAGCTCCAGCATGCCGCCACGGGCACAATGACCGTGCCGGTCAATGCTCCAGCAGTGACCATGATCCAGCGCCGAGTCTGAGCCAAGGCGAGAGTTACCAGAAGCACCGCGGTCGCCATCAAGGGAAGGTAGGCCAAGAAGAGAGCAAAGACGGCGGAGCTCATTTGCTCCCCCGCCAGGAAGAAGCCTGCAAGGCCGACGATGCCCCAGTTGGCATCGTTGGGTACGATCGGGAACATGCGCTGCAGACCTTGCAGCGCCGCGTCCTGCGTAACAGCGTAGGCGCCGCCCAAGTGGAGGGCGAAGCCGACCGCCCAGTATCCCAGGGTCGCCAGCGCGACCGACATCGCGGCGATAGGGGTTACCCGGCGCGCCCTCTGGGGTGAGAGACTCCCCCACAAAAGCATCAGCATTCCTAGTGGGATGAAATACCCCCACAACCAGTTGAAGGCGCCCACATCGGCCACCAGTGATTCGATCGGTCCCATGTATGCTCCAGATTCGTGAAATCGTGGCCATGTGTGCTCTGCTATGGCCAGCGGAAGATGACACCGCAGCCCCATCTTACCAGACTCTCCGCGAACTGCCAGATAACGCGCCGGATGCGAGGCGCCGTTAGGGTTGTCGTCGGGGCCTTTTATGGTACAATTCTCTGTTGGGCATTGAAGCCCAAAAACACACGCAGTGGGACCGGGCGAGGTGTGCCGATGCACGGCTCTTTCCTGGGATGAACACTGCGGAGGAAAAAACACACTTTAGGAGGTTGTTGTTCCATGGCGATTGTCACGATGAAGCAGTTGCTCGAAACCGGCGTTCACTTCGGTCACCGAACGCGGCGCTGGAACCCCAAGATGGCTCGCTATATCTACACTGAGCGCAATGGGGTACATATCATTGATCTGCAGCAGACAGTTCGGGCGCTTGAGAAGACTTACGGAGTGATTCGAGATACTGTCGCTCGTGGTCAGAAGGTGCTCTTCGTGGGCACCAAGCGGCAGGCACAGGAGACCATCCGTCAGGAAGCGACGCGCTGTTCGATGCCCTACGTGAACCAGCGGTGGCTGGGCGGCACGTTGACCAACTGGCGAACCATTCGAGAGCGTATCGACCACATGCGGGACCTGGAGGCGCGCAGGGAGGCAGGCGAGTTCGCGTTGCTGACGAAGCGCGAGGCCCTGATGCGAGACCGCGAGATCGACAAACTCAACCAGCGGTTGGGTGGCTTGAAAGACATGGAGCGCCTCCCGGGAGCTCTTTTCGTCATCGATGCAGGCAATGAGACGACGGCCGTCAAAGAGGCAGACCGGCTCGGTATCCCCATCGTTGCCGTTATCGACACCAATTGCGATCCGGATCTGATCGACTACGTCATCCCTGCAAACGACGATGCCATTCGCGCCATTCGGTTGCTGACTTCGAAGATGGCAGACGCGGTGCTCGAAGGCCTGGCCCTCCGCAAGGAGATGGCGCCTGAAGAGCAGGAGGTCTATGTCGAGGATGAGAAGTACCTCAGTGCCGAAACCTTGGCTCGCCTGCGCCGCATCCAGTTCGAGGATGCGGAAGACGTGGATGACGTCGACGTCGATGTCGATGATGAGGATGAGGGTGAGGGTGAGGACTACGACTACGAGGACGTCGACGAGGACGGTGCTGGGGAGGACGAACTATGACAACGACGATCACAGCGTCAATGGTCAAGGAGCTGCGCGAAGCGACCGCAGCTGGCATTCTTGACTGTCGTAAGGCATTGGAGGTTTCCGGCGGCGATTTTGACAAGGCCGTCGATTATCTGCGCGAGCGGGGGCTGTCGCAAGCTGCCAAGCGGATGGACCGGCAAGCCAGTGAGGGCCTTGTTCACGCGTACATCCATTCCGGTGGTCGCGTAGGCGTGCTCGTCGAGGTCAACTGCGAGACCGATTTTGTGGCCCGCACCGACGAGTTCCAGGAACTGGTCAACGATATCGCGTTGCAGGTCGCAGCGATGAGCCCGCTCTATGTTTCGCGGGACCAGATTCCTCAGGAGGTAATTGACCACGAACGGCGGTTGTACCGTGCCCAGGCCTTGGAGGAAGGCAAGCCCGAGAATATCGCTGATCGGATTGTCGAAGGACGCATGGAGAAGTACTACCAGCAGGCTTGTCTTCTGGAACAAGACTTCATCCGTGACGAGGATGTGACGATTGAGGAACTGGTCAAGGCACAGATCACCAAGACCGGCGAGAATATCGTCATCCGACGTTTCGCTCGATTCCAGTTGGGTGAGAGCCTGGGGGATTAGCCCCCAGGCTTTTTTCCGGATTGGGGGCATTCGTGACTCAACCGCTCTATAGGCGCGTGATCATCAAGATCGGGGGGGAATCGCTATCAAACCCCGGTGGGTGTGGGATCAACCCTGTGCACGCGGAGGAGGTGGCGGCGCGTATCGCTGCGGTCCACGCACAAGAGATCGAGGTCGGTGTCGTCATCGGCGGGGGGAATCTCTGGCGCGGCCTGGATGGACTTGCCCATGGGATGGATCGGACGCGGGCCGACCAGATTGGGATGCTGGCGACCGTGATGAACGCTCTGGCCCTGGCCGATGCGCTGGAACGGTTGGGCGTGGTGACGCGGGTGCAGACCGCAGTCGAGATGCGCGCAATCGCCGAGCCCTATATCCGTCTGCGGGCGGTGCGCCACCTCGAGAAGGGGCGTGTGGTTGTTTTCGGGGCAGGTACGGGCAATCCCTACTTTACGACGGACACCGCCGGTGCATTACGTGCGGCCGAGGTCGGCGCAGACCTGTTGATCAAGGCGACCAAGGTCGACGGGGTGTATGATCAGGATCCCAGCCAGAACGTGAACGCCAGGCGATTTGACCGTCTGACCTACTTGGAGGCGCTCAACCTGCAGGTACAGGTCATGGATTCTACCGCACTGACGCTATGTATGGACAACCACGTGCCGATCGTCGTCTTGAACCTGTGGGAAGGCGACAGCCTGGAGCGTCTGGTGCGCGGCGAGGCCGTCGGTACGATTATCGGAGGCTGATGTAGGCCGTTGGTGAGCGGCTCGGCGTTGGGAGCCCAATCTGCAGGCACGCTCGCGGTGCGCAGCTTGTGTTGTTGGCGGCTCTCTGTACAGTGTTGGTCGGGGGGGCGCTCACCCTGTTTCAAGGAGGGGAAGTATGATAAAGGACCTATTGCAGGAGACCGAGAGCCGCATGCTCAAGACGGTGGAGGCTTTGGAGACTGACCTGAAGAGCGTGCGAACAGGACGCGCCTCTCCTGCCTTGGTAGAGCGTGTGTTGGTCGAGTACTATGGGACGCCGACGCCCCTCAATCAGTTGGCAGTGATCTCAGCTCCCGAGCCTAACCTACTGGTAGTCCGGCCCTATGATCCCTCGTCGCTTAGCAACATCGAAAAGGCGATTATGCAGGCCGATCTCGGGCTTAATCCCGGCAATGACGGGCGGATCATCCGCATCCCGATTCCCCGCCTTACAGAGGAACGGCGTCGGGAGATGGTAAAGCGAGTAGGTCGGCGCGTCGAAGAGGCCAAAGTCGCCTTGCGTAATATCCGGCGGGATACGTTGCAGGAACTGCGCGACTATGAAGGTGAGAGTTTGATATCCGAAGATGAACTGGCGCGCGGACAGGAGCAGTTGCAGGAACTGACCGACCGGTATATAGAAGAAGTGGACGAGGTCGGTGCCCGCAAAGAACAGGATATCATGGAGATCTAGGTCAGCTCGGACCTCTATGTCATGAATGAGACGCTTGATGTAGGATATCCCCGCCTGCCCGTCTTGCCAAAGCACGTGGGCATCATAATGGACGGCAACGGGCGATGGGCCCGCCGTAAGGGGCTCCCGCGCCTCGCCGGACACCGTGCGGGTGTGGAGAATCTGCGCCGCGTCCTGCGCGCTGCCGTTGAACTAGGGGTTCCGATCATAACGCTTTACGCTTTCTCCACTGAGAACTGGGCGCGCCCCAAAGAAGAGGTCCGTGGCCTGCTGCGGCTGCTTGGGGAGGCATTGGAGAAGGAAGTTGACGAATTGCACCAAAATGGTGTACAATTAAGGCACATCGGTGACTTGACTCCTCTCTCACAGACCCTCAGGCGGCGGATCTTGGCAGCCATAGATCTGACGCGAGGCAACGACCGGTTGATCGCGAACATCGCATTCAACTACGGGGGACGCCAGGAGATCACCGATGCGGTACGTGCTATCGTACGCCAAGGACTAGCAGCGGAGGAGATAACGCAGGAAGTCATTGGAGCGCACCTGTACACGGCAGGATTGCCTGATGTGGATCTGGTGATTCGGACCAGCGGGGAGTTCCGAGTCAGCAATTTCATGTTGTGGCAGGGTGCATACGCAGAGTACTACATCGCGCCGGTTTACTGGCCAGACTTCGACAAGGACCAGTTCTACAAAGCGCTCCAGGCCTATAGCCAGCGTGACCGTCGTTATGGCGGGCTGAACGAAGCATAACAGGCGAGCTTTCGGTCTTGCTTTCCCCGGAAGCGTCTCCCCCAGGGAGCTTTATCCCCTAAAGCCAGCGCTAGGTTGCCGTATCTTTCCGGTTTAACTGTTCGGCTCAGATGCCTAGCCGTACCTCCGGTCGGCATTTGAGAATCGGGCTCGACCCGAGATAGTCGAAGCTTTCATCACAGCCGGGACGTGGTTTTCGAGTTTGCCAGCGCTCCCAGCGGTTCTCATTAAGCCCATTCATCGTACAGCGAAGCTGTATATGGGTACCGAAAGTGAGGGCTAGTTGCTGAAACAGCGGGTGATCAGTGCGGCCATCCTGCTTCCTGTAGTCATCGCCTTGTTCGTGGTCGGGGGATGGGCGTACAGCGCCCTCGTGGTGGTGGCGACCCTGGTTGCGAGCCTGGAGTACGTCCGCATGTTCCGCCGAAAGGGGTATCGGATAAGCGTGGTGCTTGTTGGCCTGGCTTGTCTGGCGTGGGAGGCCGGCGGCCTTTGGCCCCAACTGGGCCTAAGCGCGCAGTTTGTGACGTTGGTGGTACTCGCCACAACGGTTTGGGAGCTGCTCCAGGCTCGCGCCGACCCGCAACGGCTGAATCCTACGGAACAGTGGGCGATGACGTTGGCAGGTGGCACGTATCTGGGCCTTGGCGGTATGTATCTCGTGCGCTTGCGGGCAATGTCCGACGGTCTATGGTGGACTCTGAGCGCATGTTTGATCGTGTGGATCGGGGATTCTGCCGCATATTTCGCCGGTCGGCGCTGGGGGCGTCATAAGATGGCGCCGACGATTAGCCCCGGGAAGAGTTGGGAGGGCTATGCGGCCCAAGTCGCCAGCGGCTTGGTGAGCGGCATAGCGCTTGGATGGCTTTGGCCTGCCCTAGGGGTGCAGGTGTCTACGATCACTATCTGGCGCGGCTTGCTCCTGGGAGGTGTGGTGAGTGTTCTTTGTCCGGCTGGCGACTTCATCGTGTCATTGATGAAGCGTGAGGTGGGCGTCAAGGATACCAGCACGTTGATACCAGGACATGGTGGCATCTTCGATCGTATTGATAGTTTGCTTTGGGCCGGGATGCTGGGCTACTTGCTGATCCAGCTATTTGCCTCGCCCGTTTAGGTGGATGACTGAACTTATCTAGAAGCATAGTGTGTGGTTATCAGGATAACCATTCAGGAGGAGTGACGTGGTACCAGAAGAACGACTTGAGCTTGAGGATGAACTAGCATACTCGGGTGCCGATGATGAGGAAGCCGGAACAACGATGACCGCCCCCGCCCCGGAGGAAATCGCGGTGGGTGGCGATGGCACGGAAGAGGAGGCGCCGGCGGTCCGCGCCCCCTCGCGGCGAGAGCGGGGCGACCAGCCGGAGGTCGACGTCCTGCGCAAGATGGATATGGCGGATCTTGAGCAGATGCGCCTCAATGAGCTCCGCGAGTTGGCACGTGACTATCGTGTCACCGGGTACAGTGGGCTGAAGAAGGATAATCTGATCCTGCTGCTGCTCAGGGCCAAGGCAGAACGAGAAGGGTTCAGTTTCGGCGGCGGCATCCTGGAGATCACCGACGAGGGGATTGGCTTCCTGCGCTCCACAGGCTACGCCCCCGGTTCCGACGATGTGTATGTCTCGCAGAGCCAAATCCGGCGCTTTGGCCTGCGAACGGGCGATATGGTGGTTGGCCAGGTCCGTCCGCCAAAAGACACGGAGAAATACCGGAGCTTGCTGCGTATCGAAGCTGTAAACGGGATGGACCCCGAGCAGGCCAAGCACCGCCCCAGGTTTGAGCGCCTGACGCCTATCTTTCCCAATCGCCGCTATAACCTGAACACCGGCCCCCGGATGCTCACGCAGCGATTGCTGGAGTTGGTCGCCCCCATCGGGTTCGGTCAGCGTGGCTTGATCGTCTCTCCGCCGAAGGCCGGCAAAACGACCGTGCTCAAGAAGGTGGCTAACGGGATTTCAGCGAACCATCCGGATGTACACCTTATGGTCGTTCTGATCGGAGAGCGCCCCGAAGAGGTAACGGACATGGATCGCTCGGTCGACGCCGAGGTCATCAGCTCTACCTTTGACGAGGCTGTGGAGCACCAGGCACATGTCGCGGAGATCGCACTCGAGCGTGCCAAGCGACTGGTCGAAATCGGTCGGGACGTGGCTATCCTCATAGACAGCCTTACCCGGCTGACCCGAGCCTATAACTTGGTGGTTCAGCCGAGTGGACGAACGCTCTCCGGTGGTCTTGACCCCGCGGCACTCTATCCGCCGAAGCGCTTCTTCGGTGCGGCGCGGAATATCGAGGAGGGCGGGAGCCTGACGATACTAGCGACCTGTCTGATCGACACAGGCAGCCGTATGGATGATATGATCTACGAGGAGTTCAAGGGTACGGGCAACATGGAGCTGCACCTCAACCGTAAGCTCGAAGAGCGGCGTATCTTCCCGGCTTTCGATATCATCCGCTCCGGCACGCGCCGCGAGGAGCTGCTTCTCGACAAGGAGACGCTGCGCAAGGTCTGGCTGATGCGCCGCATGATTTCGCAGATGATGACCGGCACCTCGACAACGCCCGGATACGATATCACCGCAGCCCATGAGGCCCTCTTGCAGCAGATGCGCAAGACGCGGACCAATCGTGAATTCCTGGATGTCTTGACACGGGATCTGGCTTAGCAAGACCCAGAACGTTCTGTCCAGGATCAATCATGGACTGCGTGTTCTGCAAGATCGTGCGGGGCGAAGCTGAGGCACGGATCGTCTATAGAGACGATCACGTCACGGCGTTTGAGGACATCGCGCCTCAGGCGCCGACGCATATCGTGCTGGTCCCTAATCGTCACATACGCTGCCTCAATGAGGTAGTGGGAGACGAGGAGGGGCTTCTGGCGGATCTGCTTATGGCCGCACAGCGTGTAGCCGAGCTGGCCGGCCTGACCGGCTCCGGTTACCGGCTGGTGATCAACACGGGGCGAGATGCGGGACAGAGTGTGCCGCATCTCCACGTGCACGTGTTGGGCGGTCGTCGGCTGAAATGGCCGCCCGGTTAGGCTTCCGCTCCGTTTGCCTACTCCACCCAGTTTCGCGCCCCGGTCACGACACGGCTTTTTGGGCTAACGGCCGGCAAAGAAAATTGTGCTTGGGTGCAACAGGGGTTGACATCTGTTTCCGCCTCGGTAAAATGACACCATGGTTGAAGACACGTGGGATGAACCACGGCTCGAGCGTGGAAAGCTGAGTATTTTGCTAGCCGTGACGCTATCCAGCGTCACGCTTTTTCGCTTTGTCGAGCTGCCGACGCTCAACTGGGGAGCTCTGCAGGTCTTTGGCTCGCCGCTCGGTTTCTCTTTGGGAGGCGGGGCTCTTTTGACGTTGCTGGTCGTTGGCCTTGTGGCAACAGGCACGCTATCGATCGTTCGCGATCATCCTCTCCACGAGAGCAAGGAACGCCCCCTCGTGTTCTCCCTGATCACGCCATCGGTTGGGGCGCTGTTGGTCTCGGTCTTCCTTATCCAGGCGGGCACATGGCCGCTCTGGATGGCAGTGTTGATCCTCGGCGGCGCGATCATTGGGATCCTCGTGCATCTCAGCTACCAATCCATATCGCCGCGGAGTCCGGGCTACCCCGGAGCCAGGACATTGCTCAACGTGGTCGACTACTTGATGGGCTTCGTCCTGTTCAGCCTGATCTTGGGCCAGCAGGGCCGTGCGCTGATTACGGGACCCGGCGTGCTGTTGTTGAGCGGCCTGCTTGCCGCAGAGCTCTTGAGCGCTACTGGGAGCGGTATTGGTGGCGTGTTGCTCTACAGCGGTACCATCGCCTTGCTCGAAAGCGAACTGGCGTGGGTTCTGGGATACTGGCCCATTTCCACTTGGACGGCCGCAACGATGTTGACTCTCGGGCTCTACATCTGGAGTGGCATTGGCTACCAGCATCTGTTGGGGCGTCTGAATCGCCGGATCATTACCGAATTCGCAGTGATCGGTTTCTTGATGTTTGCGCTGGTGTTGTGGATTCGCCCGTGAGATTTCCTCATCGGGCTACGACCTGTTGTTGTCTGACTCTTGTTCAGAGCGATTTGCCATCATGGATCTAGATAGAGTCGTATGGAGTAGAACGTGGATAGAATAGAGAACAAGATTTTTAGGGAGAAGTTGCCCCCTCGTCTCGCTCGTCTGGAGGATCTGGCCTACAATTTCTGGTGGTCCTGGCATCGCCCGGCGCGCGACCTCTTCAAGCAACTTGATCGGACCCTGTGGACGACGACACGGCATAATCCGGTACGCATCCTAAGGGATATACCTGAGGAGCGCATCCGTATGCTCACCAGGGACCCTTCCTTTCTGCGGGATTATGATGCCGTGATGATGGAGTTCGACCGGGAGACAAAGCATGGCGTCCCCTGGTATAAGCAGACCTACCCCGATCTCTACCGCCGTCCCATCGCCTACTTCTCGGCGGAGTTCGGGTTGCATAGCTCGTTGCCGATCTATTCAGGCGGCCTCGGAATCCTATCTGGCGATCACACCAAGGAAGCCAGCGACTTGGGACTTCCCTTTGTCGCCGTGGGGTTTCTCTATGAGCAGGGCTACTTCCGCCAGCGACTTGATCACAGCGGTTGGCAGGAAGCCATTTATCCCCCCTTGAACTCCGAAGAAGTGGCACTCCGTCAGATCACGGCCGAAGATGATGCCTGTGGAGCGGTCATGGTTGACGTGGGTGACCGCAGCATCTGCTTGCAGCTCTGGGAGGCACGGGTTGGACGCGCACGCCTCTATTTGATCGATGCAGGGATGCCGGAAAATGCGCCTTGGGACCGCCAACTGACAGCCCGGCTCTATGGCGGTGACCGCGAGATGCGCATCCAGCAGGAGATTCTGCTGGGCATTGGCGGTGTGCATGTCCTTCGAGCGCTGGGTATCGAGCCCTACGTCTGGCATATCAACGAAGGTCATTCGGCGTTTATGGTTCTGGAACGCCTCCGTGAGTATGTCGAGCAGGGCTATTCCTTCGAGCAGGCGCGCGATCGTGTACGCGCTGGCACGATCTTCACGACTCACACCCCTGTGCCGGCCGGTCATGATGCATTTGACTTCGGCCTCATCGACAAGTACTTCCACAATTTCTGGCCCAAGCTGGGACTGAGCCGGGATGAGTTTCTGTCTCTGGGAAGCTACGATCCCGGCTACGGGCCCGCTTTCAACATGACCAAGCTCGCTCTGATGCTGTCGGGCCGCTCCAATGGCGTCAGCGAACTGCATGGTGAGGTGAGCCGGCGAATGTGGCAGAGCTTGTGGCCCGAGAAGCGCATGGACGAGGTACCGATCGCGCATGTGACCAACGGCGTGCACCTGCCATCCTGGACCGGCGAAGCGATGCACAGGTTGTACAGCAAGTACATCAGCCCCGACTGGCGTCAACGTCAGGATGATCCCCTGCTCTGGGCGCGTATTGAGGAGATTCCGGATAGCGAACTCTGGGAGGCGCACAACTACCTGAAGCGAAAGATGTTCTCGATTATCCGTGAGCGGGCGAGACAGGATCGCATCACCCGCGCCACCCCTCCCGAGCAGTTGCTCGCGTCGGGCATCTTTCTTGATCCCGGCGCGCTCGTGATCGGATTCGCCCGGCGGGTCGCGACTTACAAGCGCGCGAATTTGCTTTTCCAGGACATAGATCGCCTTATGCGCCTGATTCACAATCCCTACCGGCCGGTCCAGGTCATCTTTGCTGGCAAGGCGCACCCGGCAGATGACCCCGGAAAGCTACTGCTGCAGCGTGTCTACAACTACGCACGCGATCCGGAGTTCGGGGGGCGTATCGCTTTCGTCGAAGACTACGATATGCACATCGGTCGTTATCTGGTCCAGGGCGTGGATGTTTGGCTGAACACGCCGCGGAGGCCCAACGAGGCCAGTGGCACCAGCGGTATGAAGGCAGCCTTCAACGGCGTCCTCAACTTGAGTATCCTCGATGGCTGGTGGGCCGAGGCCTACAATGGACGCAATGGCTGGGCGATCGGCTCTGGGATTGAGACCGAGGACCTCGGCGCGCAGGACTGGGTCGATGCGGCTGCCCTGTACACAATCCTCGAGGAGCAGGTAGTGCCGCTCTATTACCAGCGCGATCGAGACTACATTCCGCGTGGCTGGGTCGCGATGATGCGTGAGGCGATCCGAACCGTGGGC
Source organism: Anaerolineae bacterium (assembly GCA_034676805.1). Classification (GTDB taxonomy): domain Bacteria; phylum Chloroflexota; class Anaerolineae; order B4-G1; family SLSP01; genus PWVB01. The sequence continues at coordinate 36,668 of JAXDDO010000022.1, forward strand.
CCGCAGTTCTCAACGCGTCGTATGATCAAAGAGTATACCGAGCGTTACTACGTGCCGGCGCTGAAAGATGCGCTGGCCCTTGAGGAGGCGGCGGAAACAGAGGCCATCGAGCTGCCGGTGGCTGACTGACTTCGCCGCATTTCATCGCGGAAACCAGAAGACGCTGCCCCTCGACCTTGGGGCAGCGTCTCTGTGTATAGGGCGTGGGCGCGGGCCTTGTCGGGCCGCAGGCCGGTCGCCTCAGTAGGCGCCGAGCTCCTCTAGCCGGGCATCATCGATCCCGAAGTGATGTGCGATCTCGTGTCGCAACACTCTGATGATCAATGCGCGTATTTCCGCCGGGGTTCGACCCCGCAACTCGATGGGCCGCTGGTAGAGGCTGATTTTGTCCGGCAAGACCAGGTTGTAGCCGCGCGTGCGCCGTGTCTGGGGTACGCCGTGGTAGAAACCCAGCAGATCGGTAGGGCGTCCGGTTCCGGTCCGGCGCAAGGTCACGGCGTCAGGCCATTCCTCGACCACAACCTCGACGTTGTCAAGATGAGCAAGGAACTCGTCCGGTAAGTCGTCCAGCGCTTGGGCAACCCAGCGCTCGAAGATGTGACGTGCTATCATCCCCATCATTCGGCCCCTGCTGGCACTGGCTGTGGCGCGGCCGATACCTCGATCTGCAGCGCCCGCGCGAAGGGAATCGAGATAAGGGTAAGCACCGCGGTCGCCAGGAAGATGCCCCGGTAGGCGATCAAGGGAATCAGCGCGGTGGCAACAAACGGCATCCCGACGGAGCTGATGTGATCGAACGTCACACCTGCTGAGAGTGTGGGGGTCAGCTCCTCGGGTGGTGCGGTGCGGTATACGTAGGTCGAGAGCCCCAACCCCAGCGGCGTAACGACTTTGATCAGGAGCCACAGGGCAACCAGGATCCACAGGTGCGGAAGGAGAGCGTATCCTACGCAGCAGAGCGCCAAGATGATGTAGGAGACCGGTGTGGTGACACGTTCCCCCAAACGATCGATCAATGCGCCAAGATAGGGAGTGGCCAACAGGGTCAGGACGCTGCTAACCAGAGTCAGTGTACTGACCTGCCACACCTTCAGATCGAAGTTCTGAACCAGTATCAACGTGATGAGACTCCCCAGCACCAGCTTGCGAGCGCCCGAAAAGAAGATCAAGACGTAGTAACGCCAGTAGCGCGGTTTCACCAAAATGCGCGGGGGCACCGCGTCGGTAGCGCCGATCGTTGCTGGAAGCCGTGATAACAAGAGCCCAGCCAGAATGATCGCCACTCCGCCTGCAACATAGTAGGCGCCCAGGGGTATGGATTCGAAGATCAGCGAAACTAACGCGATGGCACCCATGCCTGCGATGGCGGCCAGTGAGCCAACCGAAGCAAGGGTACCCAGGACGCGTCCAGCGTTGTCCTTGTTGCTCAGAGACAGGCCAATGGCGCTATGCAGGGGTGTCCACATGTGAAAGCCGAAGCTGGCTATGATGCTCGCCAACAGAAGCGCCGAATAGGAGCCTACCAGGGCGTACAGTCCATATCCCACCCCCATCAGCAACAGTGAGAGCGTGCCCTGCCGCAGAAGCGGAAGCCGCATCGTCAACGCCGCGATGAAGATCAGACCCAGCCCCGGCAACTCACGGATGCCTTCCAGCCACAGCACCTGGCCCTCGGTTAGTCTGAGCGTATCGATGAAGAAGTTCATCCGGGCCCCGTTGAGCAGGCCCTCGCCGAACCGATCCAGAAACAGGATGGCCGCGAACAATATCAGGTTTGTGCTCCAAATCGAGCTATCGAAGTGTCGACGGATGCGTTCCATGCCTTTCCTCGTATCCCACCGTTATATAGCTGCGTCGACCATCACCGTACCTGGCTGCTGGTCACTCTATGCCCGTCAGTATACGACACTTCGACAGGATTATCCATAGCCATAAGGCCGTTGAGGGGATCGGTAGACCCTTGCCGTCAAGGGCCCGACTTCATCTTGACCTACTGGGTCTGTCTGCTATAATGTGTGTGGGGATGATCGGTTTCGACGGGGAAGGCTGGCTGTGGGCTGCGAGCCGGGGAGGCTCCGTTCCCGTAAACCCAGGAGCAAACAAAAACTGCCAACCCTATGGCAAACAACTGGGCCCCCGTCGCCGTCGCTGCGTAAGCAGTAGGCGATAAGGCCCAAAACCTGACCGGGTATCCGGTCACGCCCCTCCAGCATCTCGCATGCGTGGTGGAGTAAGGTGACATAATGTATGCGCGCAAGCTGAGCGACGCCGATGGCGCAGCCCAAGACTAATCGGCTAGTCCGGATGTGATGCCGTCGGCAGCACCACTCCGGGCGAAACAAAATCGCCGACTACGCTCGTAGAAGCTCATTGTCGAATTCTTCGGACGCGGGTTCGATTCCCGCCATCTCCACCTAGAGGGTCGGCTGACAGGCTTGCCAGCCGACCTTTTCATATCACAATGAGACTTATGTGTCCGCAGATGGTTGAGGGTTCTCGCATTCTATTGATCACTGGCGCACGCCAGGTCGGGAAAAGCACCGCGCTTCGGGCTGCGGTGGAAGACATGCGTCACGCCGGTGTGCGGGTCTCTGGGTTGCTCACCGAGCGCACGGGACCGCACGATCTGGCGGTTACAGAACTGGCAACTGGGGCCACGTATCCTCTCACGGAGTCATTCGTCGCTACGCCGGGATCACCGACGCCGCACTTCACGATGAAGGCAGAGGCGTTGGCACGCAGCGCTTGTGCGCTTCTCAACAGCTTCCCGACACAACTCTTCGTTCTGGACGAACTGGGACCGCTTGAGCTAAAGCATCGCCAGGGCTGGGTTGGCGCGTTTGAATTGCTGGCACAAGAGACCTATCAAGTTGCTGTCATTGTGGTTCGTCCAGAGCTGCTCGGCAACGCTATCTCTGAAATGCCGGGCACGTCCTTTACGGTCTTCAACGTCACCACAACCAACCGCGATGCTGTGCCGGCACTGCTGGACCGCGAGATCCGGGCCAGGCTGGGCTCGATTCCGGGAGCAGGAAGGGGGATGCCATTGTGAAGCCGTGGCCGATTGTCGGTCATCAATGGGCAGCACGGCAACTGCAGCTCGCACTGGAGAGCGGGGAGGTGCCGCACGCGCTGCTGATAACCGGTCCAGAGAGTATCGGGAAGCACACCCTGGCCGAGACATTCGTCGCGGCCTTGCTCTGTCGCTCGGCGGATGACAAACCATGTGGGGACTGCCTCTCGTGTCGCAAGCTTCGCTCTGGGAACCATCCCGATTTCATGCTGGTAGAACCCGATGACAGGGCGGCGCGTTTGAGGATCGACCCCATACGGCAACTGGAGCAGTTCCTCATGTTGACGCCTCGCGAGAGCCTGCGGAAGGTGGCCTTGCTTGGGGCGTTCGAGCGCGCCACGGTCAGCGCGGCCAACGCGCTGCTCAAGACGCTAGAAGAGCCCCCCGCGTATGCCCATCTGATCCTGTTGGCGACAGACGCGGATCTGCTTCTGCCCACGATCGTCTCGCGGACACAGCAGATCAACTTGCGCCCGCTGTCCGCCGGCCAAGTCTCAGAAGCGCTGGTTGCCCGATGGGGTGTGGATGCTGAGACGGCACACCGACTGGCGAGGCTGTCGGGTGGGCGCTTGGGATGGGCAGTACAAGCAGCGACCAGCCCAGAGACCTACGAACGGATGCACACCGCGCTCGAGACCTTGATCGACTTGCTGAGGAAGGACCTGCCAGAGCGGTTTGAGGTGGCGCGGGCGCTCGCGCGCGATGACGCGCAGTTGCTGGAGACGTTCGAGGTCTGGTCGACTTTCTGGCGTGACGTGTTGATGCTGCAGACAGCCAGTGGAGAGATGGTGACCCACGCGGAACACCGCGACATTCTGGCCACTCTGGCGTCATCGACGGCCTTGGATGAGACCGTTCGCGTGCTGACAACACTTGAGGCGGCACAGGCGGCGCTTCTAGCCAATGCGAACACGCAGTTGCTTGTTGAGAATCTGTTGCTTGACCTCCCAACCATCAGGTGGGGATGATGCCCGCTCCGAACAGCCCGCTGAAAAGCTGCACGCCAGGGTGTGATCCCGGGCTATGCAGGGCGCGCTACAGCGCGGGCTGCAGATCCTCCTGCTGGACGATCTCCGGTGCCGGTCTGGGAAGGGCGATGCGCGACTCGACGGACAGCCTTATGGCTGTACGTTCTTTGCCGTCGATGAGCACCTCTGAGAACGATGGGACACAAGCGATCTCGATGTTGTCGAGTTCGAGATACCCCCGCGCGATGGCAATCGCCTTGATCGCTTGGTTCACAGCGCCCGCACCAATGGCCTGGACGTCGACTCGCCCCTTCTCGCGGACGATGCCCGCGATAGCTCCCGCCACGGATGTGGAGCGAGAATTCGCCGCGACTTTGACCATATCCATGATAGCCTCCTAGTGGGCAGCATTCGGTACCCTCTATTCTCATTATATTAAGGTTTGCTCAAAATGACAAGTAAACATGTTTGCGTAGCCGGTGTGTGCTATTTTTCACACCTCAGGGCAACCAAATCGATCTGGTGGGTTTGGTTACTCAAACAGAGGCGGAGGGATCATGCTTGAACTGATTTTCCTGGGAACGGCGGCTTCTGCCCCCTCGATTCAGCGGGGCTTGCCGGCGCAGGTGGTGCTCTTTCAGGATGAGCGCTTCATCATCGACTGCGGTGAGGGCACACAGCGGCAGATCCTTCGCAGCGGCATCGGCTTTCGTCGTCTTGGCCGCGTCTTGCTGACGCACGGACACCTGGACCATATCCTTGGTCTGGGAGGACTCATTTCCACCTTTGCCCGTTGGGAAGCGGTTGGCAATCTGGAAATCTTCGGCAGCCGCAACACCCTTGATCGGGTCTACGACCTGATCTATGGTGTCGTGCTGCGCGGAGCTAAACCCCCGGTGGAGATCGATCTGGTCGATATTCGCCCCGGGATCCTGCTTGAGAACGAGGCGTTTGAAGTGCGGGCCTTCGAGGTACGTCATCGGGGACCCGGGTGCTTGGGGTATCGCTTTTCTGAGAAGTCCCGGCGTCCCTTCCTGGCGGACAGGGCAGAAGCCCTGGGTGTACCTGCCGGGCCGGTGCGCCGTGACTTGGTCAACGGTCAATCGGTGACACTGAAAGACGGTCGTGTCATTCACCCCGAAGACGTGCTCGGCCCGTCGCGTCCCGGCCTCTCCGTGGCGATTACGGGGGATGCCGGTCAGGTAGAGGCATTGGTTGACGAGGTCGCCGGCGCCGATGTTCTGGTCTGCGAGGCAACGTATCTGCAGCGTGACGAGGCTATGGCACGCCGGTTTGGGCATCTGACAGCAGCCGAGGCAGCGTGGCTAGGCCGGGAGGCCGGGGTTCGTACGTTGGTGCTCAACCATCTCTCTCAACGCTATCGAGTACGCGACATTCTGGCTGAGGCGGAAATGACCTTCCCATCGACGATCGTGGCGCGTGATTTTGACCGGTTGACGGTGACGCGGGAGAAGATCACGCTTGTCAACCAACAACTCGAGGATGACGAGGTGCTCCTGGACGACAACGGGGATCAGGTGGCGCTATGAGCTGTGCCGCAAGAGCCCGCAGCCTGGCGGCTGTTTTCACAGCAGCTCTGTGGACATTGGCTTGACGTCTGCTACAATATGCCGGACCCCGCCGTTGCCCACCCAGTCAGGGCAGCGGTTCGCTGAGAGATTCGCATTTTCAAGGAGGAGTTACTATGAGACGACGTGTGATGTTCTTGGTGGCGATGGTGTTGGTGGTCACGATGGCTCTTACCGCGTGCGGTGGTGGGGCGAGACGGTCCGAGGGCCCGTTCAAGGTCGCCTTCGTCTACATCGGGCCGCCCGGTGACCTGGGGTGGACCTATGAGCACGACAGGGGGCGAAAAGAGGTGGAGGCCGAGTTCGGCGACCAGATCGAGACGGCCTACATCGAGAACGTTGAAGAGGGACCGGACGCAGCGCGCGTGATCCGCCAGTATGCCCAAGAGGGCTACGACATGATCTTCGCGACTTCGTTTGGTTACATGGATCCGATGTACGAGGTCGCTGAGGAGTTCCCGGACGTCATCTTTGAGCACTGCTCGGGCTTCAAGACCCTCGACAACATGGGTACCTACTTCGGGCGCATTTATCAACCGCGCTATCTTGCAGGTCTGGTCGCCGGCAAGATGACCGAGGCGAACAGCATCGGTTACGTAGCGGCGTTCCCCATTCCTGAAGTGATCCGCGGCATCAATGCATTCACACTGGGTGTGCGTGAGGCTAATCCCGATGCCGAGGTCCGCGTCGTATGGACCAACACCTGGTACGATCCTGTGTTGGAGCGCGAGGCCGCGATTGCGTTACTCGACGCAGGGGTCGATATCATCACGCAGCACCAGGACACGACGGAGCCACAGAAGGCAGCTCAGGAGCGCGGCGCATTGAGCATTGGGTATGACTCCGATATGCGCGCGTTCGTGGGAGACACGGTGTTGACCAGCCCAATGTGGAACTGGGGGCCCTACTACATCGATACCATCGGCAAGGCGATGGAGGGCGAGTGGGAGACCCATGAGTTCTGGGGCGACCTTGACACCGGTGTCGTTCAGCTAGCAGAGTTCAGCCCGAAGGTTCCGCAGGATGTGCGTGACCTTGTGGACTCCGCCACTGAGGTGATCGTGGGCGGGGATGACGTCTTCTGTGGTCCGATCGCTGCGCAAGACGGCAGCGTTCTGGTCGCTGAGGGCACGTGCATGGAAGACGGGGACATGCTCAACCTGAGTGTCTTCGTCGAGGGCGTGGTCGGGACGATTCCTGAGTAGTAGAGCCCTGAGAGGGAACGGGACGCTTCCTTGGCTGGCTTTGTTTCCCGTCAAGGCGGACTCCGTTCCCTCGTTTTTGGTGATTCGCGCGGCAACCCAAGGTGTGCCCGTCACGCCTTGGGTTGCCCGTATAGACATAACGACTAGCGCATGAGAGATCAATCTGAGATGGTGGAGCGATCGCCGGTGCCGGTGGTTCAGATGCGTGGCATCACCAAACGATTCCCCGGCGTTCTGGCGAACAACCACGTCGATCTCGATCTATATGCGGGTGAGGTGCTGGCTCTGCTTGGAGAAAATGGAGCCGGCAAGACAACGCTGATGAACATCCTGGTCGGGCTCTATCGCCCCGACGCAGGCGAAATCGCTGTGCGTGGGCAGAAGGTCACGATTCACTCGCCACGCGATGCATCGGAGCTCGGTATTGGCATGGTCCACCAGAACTTCATGCTGGTACCGACGATGACAGTTGCTCAGAACGTCATCCTGGGCATGCGTGATCTTCCCTTTGTGCCCGATATGGTAGGGATCGAACGTCGTATTCGTGAGTTCTCGGATCGCTACAACCTGGCGGTGGACCCTCGCGCTTATATTTGGCAGCTCAGCGTAGGCGAACAACAACGTGTGGAGATCCTCAAGCTGATCTTCCGCGGCGCTGATATCCTCATCTTGGACGAGCCTACGGCTGTGCTGACGCCCCAAGAAGCGCAAGATCTGGGCCGGATGCTCGAGGTTATGCAGGCCGAGGGCAAATCGATGGTCTTCATCACCCACAAAATGGGTGAGGTCATGGCTTTCTCCGACCGGGTGTGTGTACTTCGACAGGGCCACGTTGTGGCGATTCAGCGGACGACCGAGACCAACGCTCGCGAGCTCGCCCGGCTGATGGTGGGACGTGAGGTACTCTTTCGCCTTGAGAAGCAGCCTGCCAGGCTCGGTAATGTCACGCTGGCGCTCCAGAATGTTCACGCGGCCAACGATAAGGGGCTTCCTGCCCTGCGGGGGGTATCGCTGGAGGTCCGCCAAGGTGAGATCCTGGGGATTGCCGGCGTGGCAGGGAACGGGCAGCACGAGCTTGCGGAGGTCGTGACGGGCTTGCGCCCCATCACCGCCGGGCAGGTCGTGATCAACGACCACGACCTGACAAACTGCACGCCGTTCGAGGTCATACGCTCTGGCGTTAGCCACATCCCTGCCGACCGCATGAGCATGGGAACTGTCGGGGACATGGCCGTTGCCGACAACATCGCGATGAAAGGGTATCGGCTACCCCCCTTGAGCCACCGGGGGCTCCTGAATCGCCGGCGCATCCTCGACTTTGCGCGTGCATTGATCCAGGTTTTCCAGATCGCCACGCCCAGCCCACGAACCCATGTCAAGTTCTTGTCCGGGGGCAACATTCAGAAAACTATCCTGGCTCGAGAGATCGACGCGTGTAGGGGGCTCTTGGTCGCGGCCTATCCGTCGCGCGGCCTGGACGTCGGGGCTACAGAGGCCGTGCGCCGGCGCCTGCTTGAGCAGCGAGACGCGGGCAGCGCAGTGTTATTGATCTCTGAGGATCTCGATGAGTTGCTCACAGTCGCGGATCGGATCGCGGTCCTCTATGAGGGCCGGGTCATGGGCATTCTGCCGACCGCAGAGGCGAAAGTCGAGACGGTGGGCCTCCTGATGGCTGGCGCCGATGAGAACGCCGCAGCCCGGCAGACGGCGAGAGAGGCGTTCGATTGATGAAGCTCATTCTAAGGAAGCGCGAGACCGTCTCCAGGCGCGCTGGCATTATGGTTCCGCTCGTGTCATTCATCGTCTCCTTGGCCTTCGGTGCCATCCTCCTGGCTGCATCGGGAGCGAATCCGTTTGCGACGTACGGTGCGATGATTGCCGGTGCGTTGGGATCCGGCTATGGCTTGAGTGAGGTGCTAGTCAAGAGCATCCCGCTGATCTTGACGGGTCTGGGTGTGGCCCTGGCGTTCCGGATGCGGTTCTGGAACATCGGCGCCGAAGGCCAGCTAACGCTGGGAGCCGTGGCAGCGGCTGGCGCCGCTTTGTTTTGGACACAGGGATTGCCTGGATGGACTGTGCTGCCGCTGGCGATTCTGGCGGGCTGTGTTGCGGGCGCGCTGTGGGCGGGCATTCCTGCGATCCTCAAGGCCTTCCTCAATGTCGACGAGACCCTGACGACCCTGATGCTGAATTACGTGGCGGTGCTCTATTCCGAGCATCTCTACTATGTAGCGTGGCGAGCAGAGGGCTATAACTCGGGAACAGAGCGCATTACCGAACTGGCCTGGTTGCCACGGTTCTTCGGGCGGGCGCATACCGGCATCTTCTACGCGCTGGTGCTTGCGGTGGTGCTATGGCTCCTGTTTCGTTTCAGCCGCTGGGGGTTCGAGCTCAAAATCATCGGGGCGAACCCGACTGCCGCCCGCTATTTGGGGATCAACATCGCCCGCAACATCGTGCTCACGCTCCTTATTTCGGGCGCTATCAGTGGTCTGGCAGGTGCGGTGGAGGTACTTGGTCTCGCCCGCCGCCTGCAACAGGGCATCTCAGTAGGCTATGGCTACACGGCCATTATCATTGCCTGGATGGCCCAGCTCGATCCGCTGGCGGTTGTCTTCGTCGCTTTCCTAATGGCGACGCTACTGGTAGGGGGCGACCAAATCCAGATGAGAATGCGCTTGCCGGCCTCTGTCGGCGTGGTGCTCCAGGGGATGCTGCTTATTCCAATGCTCGCGGGCAATCTGTTCAAGGAATACGCGCTGCGACTGGAAAGGTCTGATCGTGAGCCTGCGGCACAGGAGGAAGTGGCGTGACCGGGATCTACGCGCTGCTCACCTCGATTCTCACGATCACGCTCCGTGCCGGGACGTCCCTGATCTATGCCACGGTCGGCGAGACTTATACGGAGCGCTCGGGCATCCTGAACCTGGGCGTGGAGGGTATGATGCTGGTGGGCGCGGTCTCTGGATTTGCGACCGCGTACTACAGCGGCAGCGTGGTTCTGGGGCTCGTGGCAGCGATGATGGCTGGGGCGTTGCTGGGCGCGATTCACGCCTTCTTGACGGTAACGATGCGGGCTAATCAGGTGGTGAGCGGTCTGAGCATCACACTCTTCGGCACAGGGTTGGCCAGCTTCCTGGGCGAGCGCTTAGGGCCCGCATCCAACAACCACAACCTGGTAGGTCTGGTCGGCCCGCGGTTCTCGCCTATCGCGGTCCCCGCGTTGAGCAACATCCCGATGATCGGGGCCTTGTTCAGACAGGATCCGCTAACCTATGTGCTCTACCTGCTGGTGCCCCTCGCATGGTACTACCTCTACAAGACGCGCAACGGACTCAATCTGCGTGCCGTGGGCGAGTCACCCCAGACAGCGGATGCTATGGGAGTCGACGTGATTCGCACACGCTATCTGTACACGATTCTCGGGGGTGTGCTGGTGGGCTTGGGCGGCGCCCACCTCTCGCTGGCCTATGCCCCCGGCTGGGCAGAGAACATCACGGGTGGACGCGGTTGGATCGTCATTGCTCTCGTCATATTCGCGATGTGGAATCCGGCGCGCGCGGTCCTGGGGGCTGTGCTCTTCGGGGGGATCAACGCCGTGCAGTTCCGGCTGCAGGCCGGTGGGACCACAGTCGCCTCGGCCTATCTGAATATGCTGCCCTACCTGGCCACGATCCTGGTGCTCGTTGTGATGACGTGGTGGGAAGCGTTGAGTCACCGCATCGGAGCCCCGGCGGCGCTGGGGCTTCCCTATATGCGCGAGGAGAAGTGAGATGTCGTGGCCCGGAGGTGACAGCTTTGGGCGACCGTCTGTATGAGGTCGTGGATCTTCAGGAGTAGATATGGACCAAAGAGAACGAGTCCCTGACCACTGGCGTCCCCAGGCCACCTCTCGCATGTGTTTCGTCTGCGGACGTGAGAATCCCGTAGGTCTGCGCCTAAGGTTTTACGAGGATCACGAGGCCCAGCAGATTGTCGTCCCCCTGCTCATACCCGACCGCTACCAAGGCTATCCGGGGATTGCCCACGGCGGCATTCTCGCCACGATCTTGGACGAAATCGCGGGGCGCGCGCTGATGATCGGGGAGGAGGACGATCTGTTCTGGGTTACAGCGAAAATGGAGGTGCGCTACCGCCGGCCCACGCCGACGGAGACGCCACTGACGGCAGTAGGATGGGTCGTAGATCGCCGCCGCCGGTCCGCAGAGGTCGCCGGTGAGATTCGTCTGGCCGATGGCGGGGTTACCGTGGAGGTGAAGTCGGTGGTCGTTTGCCCGCCCACGGGTACACTTAAGGCGTGGGATCAAGAGCGTCAGCACTGGCGAGTTGAGGGCGAAGAGCCAGCCTAAGGGATCCCGGCGGAGCCAAGGAGGCGGGTATGTTGCGCAATGTGAAACAGTACCGGCGACCGGACAAAGTCGACGATGCGGTCGCGCTGGTGCAGTCGACGCCGCACGCCGCCTACGTCGGAGGGGGCGCGTGGACCGTCGCGCAGGGAGATCCCACGCTGGAGATGGTGGTCGATCTCCAGGGGCTGGGTCTCGACTTCATCGAGACTACGTTGGAGGAAGTCCGGTTAGGGGCGATGGCCTCGATTCAGGACCTCATAGACGAGCCGGATGTCGGGACGCTGGCCAACGGCCTCCTCGGAAAGGCTGCGAGTTATGTCCAGTCGCGCACATTGCGCGAACAGGGCACGCTGGGAGGGACGCTGATCGTGGCCGGGCCGTCAGATCCACTCACCACTGCCTTGCTGGTTCTGGATGCCGAGGTGCTCTATGCCGATCCGCCGGTTCACAGAGCTCCTTTTATGAGCTTCGTGGCCTATCGAGACAGGCTGATCAAGACCCGTGCCTTGGTGACCGAGGTGCGGGTCAAGCGTCCTCCCGTAGGCGGAGCGACCGGCTTTGAGGTCGTGGGACGATCGCCAAAGGATAAGCCAATCGTGTGTGCAGCGGCCTATGTTGAGGTGGCGGAAGGGTTGCCCACAAGCTTGCGGCTGGCGGTTGGCGGAGCGCACCCGCAACCTGTCCGGTTGCACAAGACCGAACATCTGCTGAGGGGACAGTTGCTCAGCGCCGAGAGGGTGGAGGCCGCGCTCAACCCGGCGTTGGCCGAACTCGAGCCCTTCTCGGACTTCCGTGGGAGCGCTGAGTACCGGATAGCGATGGCCGCCGTGTTGGCCCGGCGAGCACTGCTAGCAGCTTGGGAAGGAGCGCGCCGGGCATAGCCTTGGCGCTGCAACACTGGGTCGTCATACAGTTGGAGGGTTGATGTCAGAGATCAGGGATGAGCGGAAGACGTTAGGCGAGACCTACGGCGGGCAGGCGGTGATTGAAGGGGTATTGATGCGGGGCAAGCACCAAGCCGCCATCGCTGTGCGCAAGCCTGACGGCGAGATCGTGGTGAAAGAGGAGCCCGTGAGTGCTCTCTATCGCGGTCCGGTGAGCAAGATTCCGTTTCTGCGAGGCATTCCGATGCTGTGGGATGCGTTGGGGCTTGGAATGCGCGCGCTCTTCTTTTCGGCTGAGGTGATGGGCCAGGCTGAGGACCCTGGATTCTCCATGTCTGGAGGCACAGGCATGGCTATGGGCGCTGTGTCTCTGCTCCTGGGTATGGGGCTCTTTATGGTGTTGCCTTCGTTCATCGCCGGGTTGGTCGTGCGGGAAAGGGTGCTGCTCTTCAACATCATCGAGGGGCTGGTGCGCCTGACCTTGCTCATCGGGTACATTGCGGCCATTGGCCGGACCGAGGAGATTCGCCGCGTCTTTGCCTATCATGGGGCTGAGCACAAGACCATCAATGCGTACGAAGCCGGCGCGCCGATGACGGTAGAAGGTGTTCGCCCGTATTCCCGGCAACACGCGCGCTGCGGCACCGCGTTTCTGCTCACGGTGGCGCTCATCTCCGTCATCGTTATGGCGCCTCTAGGCAGACCGCCGCTGCTGATCCGGATTGCGTCGCGGCTCGCGCTGCTGCCGGTCGTGGCTGGGATCTCCTATGAAGTGCTTCGCTTCACCGCGAAGCGCAAGGACAACCGCATCATCCGCTTGTTGATCGCACCCAATCTTGCCTTGCAGCGACTGACGACGCGCGAGCCCGATGAGAGTATGCTCGAGGTCGCGATCCGGGCGTTGACGGCCGTGATCGCCGGCGAGCATCAGGCGGTGGAGTCCTGAGGCGAGGTGTGCGATGGGTATCCCCGAACCGCCGAAGCGGCGTGACCGTAGAGCGCTCCGCTACCTGGACGAACTGAAGGCTCGCGCGCTTGCCGATCCCACGCTCCCTGTTCACGACGAGGTCTCGGCGACCCTCTATGTCTGGGCCTTGGTCGTTGCTGCGTTCTTCGGTGAGAAAGAGCGGCGTCTCTTCAGGCAGGTGTACGAGGCATACACCGAGGGTGAGTGTCTCTACGAAATGCGCGCGGCTTGTGCTTGTGAGGACAAAGATCCGCTCTGTCTGATTCTCGATCAGATCATGGCAGAGACCAGCGACAGCCAGCTCCTGGCGGCCTACCTGATGCAGGCAATCGAGAGCGAGTCCTGGCGTTCGGTCCAGCAGGATCTCAAGGATAGGAAACTGACCGCCGACAACTTCGTCTGGTGGTCATTTGACCCCGACCAACGCATCTAGGGTCTCTGGCCTGCCGCATCACCGCTCCGGTTTCGTGGCGCGGACAAGGAAGAACGGCAAGTGGGCGACCTGCTCCCACGTGCCGGTGCGTTTTTTAGCCGCGCAGTGTCGACGTGTCTGCTCTGCCTCTTCCTCGGGCGTGAGCGGCAAACCCTTCAGGAACTCAAAGCGAGTCTCGTCGGGCGGAAAGAGTGTGTCGAACAACCCGACGTGCACCTCGAACCCCACCCTGGCAAGGAGCCCCGGCAGCCTGCGCCCGATGTAGGGATCGGCGCCGGCGCGCTCGAGTCCCTGCAGCCACAGACTGCGGGTGGCGACGTCCGGTGGATATTCGATTATGCCGCCGTAGTCGGGCTCCAGCGCCACCAGAACGCCCCCCGGCGCCAACACTCGCCAGATCTCGGCGATCGCTTGATCGGCGTGCACGACCCACAGCAAGACGAGCTGTGACAAAACGAGGTCGAAGGCCCCTGCGCTAAACGGCAGAGCGATGGCATCCCCGGCCAGGACGTGGGCACCGACAAAGCTGCCACCTGTGTGGAGTACATCCAGCAGCCGATCCACTGCAACGACACGGCCCCGCCCGCGTCGGACGAGCTCCGGGACCACGGCGCCATGTCCTGTGCCCAAGTCGAGGATGCTGCGGCGGCGGGCGATGTGGACCCGGCGCCAGAGTTGGGCACGGGCCGGCGCCAGCCAGTCGGCCTGCTGCACCAGCAGTTCCTCGGTTGGTGCGGCCCATTCGTCCATTCGATCAAGCGCGGCGACAGCTCTGCCGGCGTCCGTTAGCGCCCGCCGCCAGCGCACGCGCAGGCGCAGGCGCAACCCGCACAGGCGCAAGCACAACCGCCTCCTCCGCCGCTGCGCCTTCCTCCCTTGCTGCCACTGCTAGATGCCTTTGCTAGTGCCTGGAAGACGTCGCCGGTGACCCGGTCAACGCCGCTGAGGTCCGCAAAGCCGCCTCTGCCTGTGGGGATGTTCATGGAACTCGGTAGAACTGCACCCGCCAGGCCACCCATCGTTGTCTCTGCCCACCCTGAAAAGGAGGCAGCGACATCGCCGAAAGAGGTCTTGCCGGCACCCTGGCGCCCAACCGATGGGCGCCCCACACCGCGCGGAAGCGACATTCCACTGCCCTGGGCCTGGGCCGGGCGCGCCCAGATGGGCCAGTAGTGATAGCCGCCATGGGTTAGTACTGTGGGATAGGTGTCGTTCATCATCACCCAGGGCAGATACTGGTCGAGATATTGCTCCCGCTGCTCCATTTCCCCAATCGCCGCGGCCTGTTGCATCGCGCGGTCGATCACGCGCCGGTAGTAGTCCTGCGTATCCGAGAGATCAAACCCCTTCATCTTGGCTGCGGTGGCCTTGATCAGGCCCTCAACCGGTTCGGTAAAGTTGATGTTGCGGATGGGTTTTCCTGGGTTGCGCTCGATCTCATCGAGGAAGGGATCTTCGTAGGCATGGATCACGGTTCCCGCATTGCGCGCAGCTTGGCGGCGAGTCTCCCGACGGCGCTTGGCGGATCTGCGCGCTTCAGCATCCCCCCAAGTCTTGAAGGATTCAGCAACAGTCACCGTGAAGGGGTCCTGGTTGACAGTTTCAATCACACCTTTTTCGAGGAGACCGAAGACAACGAGAGTAAGGACTTTGGTGAGTGGCATTGCCAACAGCACAGCTGATTCTGGAGCGGTGAGGCCGCGTTTGATGCCTCCGCCTTCGACCTGGGCTATGGGGGGCAGGTAGTCTTTGCGGCGCTTCTTGAGCCGCACCTCGTTGACGATCACCAGTGCGATCAGCACGGGTATGGCAAGCAACACCGATAGCGGACTCACTACCAACAGGAACACCAGTCCTGCCGCGAGGAAGAAGAACACCGAACAGCCGGTGCCACCGGAGAAACGGAAGAAGAGCAGGGCAAGGAGCCCGACAGCAAGCGCCCCCAGCAAGAAGCGGGCTTGTGGGTTTGTGAGGAGCCAGCGACGGACCAAGTCGATCAGGCTCATGCGGATCACGCGATCCATGACCCGCTGTGGGAACGAGACACCTACGTCATGTTGCGCTGTTACCTGGCTGTCAAGGTACTCCCATATCGCAACGGCTCGCCCCTGAAACAGCGCCAGCTCCGTGTAAGGCGCTTGCTGGAACCTGACCTCGTCCGGCTCCACGCCTTCGGGCAGGTGGACCGCGATGCGGACGTCGCTCGGTCCCTGGACCGAACCTTCCTCGAACCAAGTAGTCCCGATGCGTAACGAGGCATAGGTCCGATCGGTCGTATCCTGATAGACCATATCGGGCATAGTGGCTTCGAAGTGCAAGGTTCCGGTGGCGCCCTGCGGGATCGCCTGACTGTGCAGGTGGATTTCCACCCCGATGTCGATGTACTCCGATGTGCGGATATCATCGAGAGCCACGCCATCGAGCGAAGCCTGCATTGTGCTGATGCTGTAGTCGCTGTGGGGCAGGCCGATATCGATGATCTCAATCGTGGGCCCCAGGTTCTCGAAGGTGATGTCGTAGACGATCCTCACGGAACCATTGGGGTTCACGTAGACTTGCATCACGAGATCGGGAACGCGGTAGCTGTAGCTCTGCGCTTGGGCCGGCAGCGCACCGGCGCCCATCAGAATCGCCACCGCGACCAGGGTCAGGAAGAACAAAGCACGTTTCAGCGTACTCACTTACCGGCCTCCTCCGGCGCATGCACACGCACAAGCACAGCCGGCGCACGCACACGCGCAACTGCTGTGAGAACTGCCGCCGCCAGATGAGCCACTGCTCGCGACCGGTTTGCTCAACGTTGTGGGCAGGATGGCAGCGGCCATGGAGCCCATAGTGGTTTCGGCCCACCCCGCAAATGACGCGGAGACGTCACCAAAGGTCGTGGTCGACGCCGGCCGTCCGCTTGTTGCGGGGGCAGTAGGCCGGCTCCCTGCGGCGGCAACACTCCCCGCCCCGATTGGACGGGCCCAGACTGGCCAGTAGTGGTAGCCTCCCATTGTGAGCACGGGGCGATAGTCCCGCTCCATCATGACCCATGGCAGGTACTGATCCAGGTAGGCCTCACGCTGTTCGACGTCACCGATCGAGGAGGCTTGCTCCACCGCGCGGTCGATGACCCGGCGATAGTAATCCTGGGTGTCTGATAGGTCGAACCCCTTCATCTTGGCAGCGACGCCATCGATCAGTGTTTGCATTGGCTTGATCACCGCCATTTTCGCGATCGGTGTACCGGGGTGTTCCTCGATCATGTCCAGGAATGGATACTCGTATTGGTGAATGACGGTGCCCTTCTGTTGAGCCGCCTTGCGCCGGTGGTGTTGATGCTCCTCAGCGGTTGTCAGACGCTCTTTGTCCTTGACGCGGATATCCTCCACCACTTCGACCGTTAGCGGATCGACCTTGGTCTGACGAACGAGTCCTTTCTCGAGCATCCCAAAGACTACCAGACCTAGAATCTTGTTGAGGGGAAGCTCCAATAGCACGGCAGCCTCTGGGGCAGTCAGCCCGCGTTTGATCCCTCCTCCCTCTACTTGGGCGATAGGAGGGAGGTAGTTTGGTTTGGCGGCCCTGGCAACCGCTCGGACAATGGCGTAGATGAAGAACAGCGGCACGGCGATTGGAAGACAGACCCCCAAGATGGCGCCCAGCGTCGGGAGGATCCGGCTCAACCAGCGCCCCAGGATATCCCAGAACGTGGTCTCGATCACTTGCGTCAGACCACGGCGCGGGAACGAGACGCCAACGCGGTAGGCCTGGGTGGGCGATACGTCCTCATAACGCCAGAGCACCTCCACACGGCCCTGTTCATCTTGCGTCTTGCCGGTGAATGGCTCGTCCTGATAGACGACCTCATCCGCCTCGATCCCGGCCAACGTCGTCACGCGGATCTCGATTGTGCTGGTCCCGCGGATCACGCTGCTGTCGAACCAGGTGGGCGCGATCTGGAGGGAGGCGTTTTCCTCGTTGGTCGTATCGCCGTACACCATGTCAGGTGACACGAACTCGAGGTGCAGCGTGCCGGTGTCACCCGGTGCAATCGCGGCGCTGCCCAGATGGATCTCGACGCCGACATCGATGTATGTTGACCTGCGGATGTCTGTCACGGGTTGACCATCAACCGAAGCTGTCATTTCGGCGATGTTGTAGTCGTCGTTGGGAGTCCCGACATCGACGATATCGATTGGGCCTCCAGCATTCACAAATGTGATATCGTACACGATGCGCGTGGACCCGTCCGGCTGGACATAGGCGTGCATCAGCAGTTCCGGCACGCCAAAGCTGTAGTTCTGATGTAGCGGCCCCGGCGACTGACGCCCTGCAGGGTGTGCCGCCACGCGCAGCGTGAACGCTCCCGTCAGCATAATCGCCGCGATCAAAATCGACGCGCAAATGGCACTTCTCATCCTCGTCATAGCTGTGGGCCCTTTCCCTTCAATGGCGCTGGTTGTACCGCGGAAGAGTCGCCTCATGCGACCTGCGCCCAACCGTTACGGTCCCGCGGGCAGTCAGCTGCGCAAATCGCGAGCCCGGGGCATACCTCGCAGCGCGTGGGGGCCGTGACGCGCTCGCGGTATGTGCGAAACACGTCATCGCCCCAGATGCTCTCCCAGCTATCAGTGAGCACGTTGCCTGCGCTCGCATACGGTCCGCGCGGGGGAATGATGGTGCCGTTAGGCTCGACCCGGACGGCGACGTCACCCGAGCATCGCGGCCCGCTGCGAACCTGCTCGGCGAGGGGTGTCACCGGGTCGCGTTCAACCGGTGGATCCCAGATGAACCGCGCTTGGGCCATGTTCGCGATGTCCTCGACAGTCGCTGCAACTTGGGCCATGCCTTCACTGTGAAAGACACCATCTGTGCTTGCTACGGCGGGGTCTGTCGTCGCGAACGCGACGAAGACAAAGTTGTCGGCGCCTTCCTCGATCAGAGTGTCCACGGTTTCGTGCAAGACATCCAGCGTCGTCTGAACCAGTGGGATTTCAGCGATGGCGCTGATTTGGTTCTCCTCGAGCCATGCCAGCACAGCTTGGGCAGCAGCGTAGTCCCCGGAACCGCAGATAGCATCGTGCATCTCGGGGTTGTTTGCAGCGTAAAGGAAGGTGATGTGGTCCACGCCTGCTTGACGCAGGTCGGCCAGCAGGCCCTCGTCGTTGAGATTGCTGGCACGGCTGCGCACGCCGGCGATCATGCCCAGGTCCTCAGCGCGCTCCACGGCGCGGATCAAGGAGTCCGTCTGGAAGCCGTCTGGCGCCAGGAATGTGACGTGGGGGATGCCAATCTCCCACAGACGGTCAAGGAGTGGGGCGACGATCTCTGGCTCGGCCAGCGGCAGGGAAGCTTCCAATGGGGCAATGAGCTGAGCGCCGTAGGGAGAGATGGCCGCGTCCTCCAAATTGAAGACGGGGTACGTGTCGCCGGGAGTCTTGATCTGCTCGATGAGAGCGCTCACCGTCTCGATATCCGCTCGCATCGTCGCCTCAGTCGCACCCGAGAATGAAGCCTTCAGTGTCTGGAGGATCCTGTCTTGCGGCCATCCTTCCATCAGGCCCTTGGCGATGACCACGCCTGATGGCGATAGCCGGGCTGCTGCCATCGCGTTGGCAACGAGCATGCCGCTGCCATCGTTCTCGACGCGCAGGTGAAGCCGTGTGAACGTACCTTCGGTCTCCTGCATTACGTGATACAGACCGGGCTGGACCGGCAACGTGGCGGGAGCCGGTTTGAAGGTAAACAAGCGTTTGAGCCAGTCTGTGACCATGGGTGACCTCCTCACTGAACGGCTTGGTACTTGCTTTCGTAAAGGTCGGGATCGTAAGCTGCACGCCTTCCCGGGCATCCCTCGCGAGGACAGAGCTGACAGCTCTCGAACCGTTCCTCAGTTGGGAATCGGATGCCTGAGACGCTCTTGTTCGGAATCATCAGAAAGCTATCGGTCAACTCGACGCCGACCGCCGTAAGTGGGTCGCCCAGAATCCTGAAGAGCGGGCGTTGCTCGCGGATCGGCCAATCGGCTAGTGACCCGGGCGCCATCGTCGCCGTACGCCCCAGATCGTAGCACGTGCTCAGGTGGTGGCCCAGGGCCCGCACGGCAGCTCCCAAGGCCATTTCCTTGATGATATCGACCCAGTAGCGATGGACCATATCGTCCAGGCTTTCACTCCAGCGATGCAGCTCGATGCCGCAGGTTGCCACGTAGACGAAAGCACGGTGTGCGACCTCCAGGTTGACCCGCAGGACTCGGCTCTTGAGCGTGATGCCATCGATCGTGACGGTGTCTTCGCCCTTTCCGTCGATGTAGACGAGCCGATACATAGCTTTGGGTCGCGCGATGTCTCTGGCTGTGTCGAGCAAACTGGCAACATCGGGTATGAACGGGCTGTGTTCTTTGAGCCTGAGCCGGGGAAGCAGTTGCGCCAACTCGGGCTCAAATCGTATCTCGTCGAGCACGTAAGGGGCTTCGTGCGATGTAGGCAGGTCCATATGACTCCTTACAGAAAGACGCGTAGGTCGCTGTTGTTCGATATCACTTCTTCAGAAGCCCACGCGCCAGGACATAGATTCCGAGGCCAATAAACAGGATCGGCCACCCAATGAATCCCAGGCCGAAACCACTGATGTTCAGAATAAGCTCAAAGAAGATGAGGCCCACCACAAAGATGATCAGGCCGATTCTGGTCAGTGACGCGCCGCTACGCACGGCGCTTTGGCGAGCTGCAAGCCAGCCGTACAGAATCTGCCCGACCCCGACACTCGTAGGTGCCACGAGGGCCCACGCATAGGCCCAACTGGCCCAGTGTCCGGTTAGGCTCTGGTAGAGCAGCAGCAGCCCGACGCCGGTGATGATACCGCTAACCATAGCGAGCGGCTCACCGAGGCCGCCCTCAATCCCTGTCGCGAAGAGAAACAGCAACACACCTGGTACAATGATGAAGAAGGGCCACAGAATGGCCTGCAGGCGCCACTGTAGCGCCTGTCCGACAAGCGCAATGATGCCAAGAAGCACCAGCATCACGCCCAATACCTGCACGAACCTTCTGGCTCTCTCGTTCATAGCCTCTCCTGGTCACACGACGTCAGCAGTGCGGCTGCTTGTGAGGCCCGCGGCACGGCGTCACCGTCGCTGCGTCCTTGGCCGCCGCTTCTCGAGCTTCGACCGGTCGGGGCCGGTGGACGGCGGCCACAGCCACGCTCTGCCCCTCGCAGGCTGCTCCGGGCCTGCGTTGCGCCCTGTAAGGCCGCGCGCTCCAGAGGACAACCGCCGCCACACAGCTCCAGATCGGGACAGTCCCAACACGCGGGTGGGAGCCCCGCCGCTTCAGGTGCCTTCTCACGATCGCGGAAGCGGCGGAACAGCTCGCTGTTCCAGATGGAATCCCAGGGATCGTCCAGCAGATTTCCTGCCGCCTCATAGTAGGATTGGCACGGCAGAACGTCTGCGTTGGGCTCGATACAGATCGAGTATTCGGCGGCATTGCAGCGTTTCGGCGGCAGCCCCAACGCTACTGGTGAGAGACGGCAGTAGTCGGTCACGGTGTACCACAGGAAATGCAGGTCTTGCGCGACCGCCTCGTCGCGCACGGCCGCCAGAACGGCTGCCATCTCCTCTGCGGCGATGGCGTCGGGCGTTCTCACCCCTCCGCCGGCGTAGATGATGCCGTTCATCGCGAATGTCCCAAGCCCCAGGCTGGCCACGAAGCTGACGATCTCCAGCACATGGTCCTGGTTCTGACGGGTCACTGTTGTGTTGGTGATCGTATGGAGCCCGGCGGCTAAGGCATTCCGAATTCCATGAACAGTCTCCTCGAACGCGCCCGGGGCGCCGACCATGGCGTCGTGGACCTCGGGGTAGCACGACTCCAGCGTGATCTGCACGTGGTTCAGGCCGGCAGCGACAAGTTCTGCTGCGAAACCCGGCTCTCCCAATCGCCGCCCGTTGGTGTTCATCCCGACGATCTGACCGAGACCATCTGCGTGCCGGATGATATCCGGCAGCGCGCTGTGCAAAGTGGGTTCGCCGCCTGTTAGGATAATATGGGGGATGCCGGCCGCTGCCAGTTGATCCAGAACGCGAAACCAACCGTCCCGCGAGAGAGAGGGCATCGTAAAACGATCGGGCTCGTTGTAACAGTGCGGGCAGCTATTGTTGCACGCATAGGTGAGGGCGACGTCGGCCTTGTAAGGGGCAGTTACCGGCGTGCTGAAGAGCCGCTGGAAGGCCAGCATCGGCGCCAGGTCGCATACAGGGCAGCCGGATGAATCGGCGCGCAGTTGTGCGACCATCCCGTACATCGCGGAGACGGCGTCCGCTAGCTCCGATTTCGATGCGCCGCGATAGTGTTGTGCAACCCGCTTGCGCGCTTCGGCGAGGGGCACCTGCTCCAGCGCCAAACTCACCATGTGCACGGCCGTGGCATTCAGATGGATGACATCGGTGACGTCGACGAACAACACTCCGGAACCATCAGCGTGGACGCGCAGGTGGACGCGACGCTCTCCTCCATCAAGCCGGATCGGGTATGTGTGAAGGCCTGGGACAGGTATCGCAGGCGCTGTCTGCTGGAGGCGCTGTACCTGTCCCACCAGGTGTGCCCACCAATCGTGTAGTCCAGCCATTTCAGTAACCGGATAGATTCCTGTTCGGGCAAGGCTGCTGGCTGCGCAACGCCGCAGGGAAGGTCACGCACGGGGTCCACGGGTGACATGCCCGTGGACGGGTCACCACTTGGGCGCTTCCTCTATCTGGTATGAAGCGCCACAGTACGGGCAGTCTACGAAGATGGCCCCCGCACGCACCTCCAAGTTTTCCTTGCTCAGGGCACCGCCACAGGATAGGCACTTCATCTGCTCCAATTGCACGTCACCGGTAAGGTCGATCTTCTGAATGTGCGTCACCTCTTCCTTCTTGGGCCGCACGCGGGTAAGGTAGATCAGGACGCCCGCCGCGGCGAACAGGATCAGGCCGACGATGATCCGTATCAACTGACCCTGCGCCCCCACGATGAACATGAAGCCAAAGAAGGCGATCACGGCTGCAATCAGGTACGTCACTATCTCCATCGGATTCTCCTTGGGAGTCTGTTGGGCCTGCATTGGGAAGTATAGCCTATCGCCTATGGTCGTCAAAGAGAATACGTTGTTAACCCGCCAGGGTTGCACCGGAGATAGCGAGTAACGCATTGAGTGGCTTTCTGCGCGGATACAATGGAAAGGCCGGTCGGATGCAACTTCCGACCGGCCTGGCAGCGGTCCAGCAGGGTGGTGACTGGGGGTTACTCGTGCTGCAGCGCCGGATGCCCGGGCGCCGGCATGCAGATGATCTCAAGGAAGCGCAGGTCGAAAAAGGTCTGCGCGTGGGTAGGCTTCAGGATCACGGCCGTATCGGCGCCCCTACCCGCGCCACCGACCGCGATCAAAGGCTCCCCTTCCGGCACGAAACCGGCATCAGAAGCCATGAGCGTGATCTCGGCCGCGACTTTCAGTCCTTGGCCGAAGAGCCGCAATGTGTAGGCGATGATCTCCTCGGTCTGGTAGGTCCCCAGTTTCTTGCGCACAGCACGACCTACTCCCCCGAGCGCGTGCGTCGTTGTCAACACCTTACCGCCAGCCTGGCGGATGCGATCGCACGTATCGCAATCGTGTTCAAGGGCATACGGCTCGCTGAAGCCCGCTGAATGTGTCACCGCCACCACGTTGAGTCCAGTAAGCATGTCGGCGGCGAGCAGGCCGGTGGTACCGCTCGTGGTTGCAACCAGAACGGTGCGGAGTTTCAGCGCCTGTGCACGTTGCCGAACCAACTGGAGTGTGCGATCCGTGTTGGCTGGGCCGGGCGATGCAAAGTAGACCGTTGGAGACTGCAATTCGCTCATCTCTTACCTCCAGTGCGGGGTCAATGACGAGTATAGACCGGGTCCCCCACGGGTCAATGTGGTCTGCCATCCGCTCAGTCTATTACCTCCGGGTTCGGTCTCTGCTGCATCTGTGGTATGATGACGCCAAGCTGTTCACTACCGTATATCGCCAGAGGAGATGAGCCTCATGGTTGACTTCCTATCCTATCTGGACACGAGAGCCGTTCTTGTCGCCGATGGAGCGACCGGTACGATGCTGCAGAAAGCCGGGCTTCCGCCAGGCGCGGCGCCCGAACGCTGGAACCTGGAAAACCCTGATGCCGTGCGAGCGCTGCACCGGAGTTATGTGGATGCCGGGGCGGACCTCATCCTTACCAATACCTTTGGCGGCAGTGCCGTGCGGCTCAGGCGCGAAGGCCTGAATGAGCAGGCCGCTGCGGTCAACCGGACTGCTGCGCGCCTCGCCCGTGAGGTGGCAGAGAGTGCTGTGGGGCGAGCTGTGTGGGTTGTCGGCGATATCGGCCCTACCGGTCAGATGATTGCGCCCCTTGGCGATCTGGCGTACGAGGATGCAGCGACCGCCTTTGCGGAGCAGGCCCGCGCCCTGGCGGATGGCGGCGTCGACGTCGTGCTGATCGAGACGATGAGCGACCTGAACGAAGTTCAAGCCGCCATTGAAGGGGTGCGGAAGGTAACGGACCTTCCTTTGCTGGTGACGATGAGTTTCGACACCAAGGGACGTACTATGATGGGCGTCAAACCGGAGCGCGCTGCCACCACGCTGCAGTCGCTGGGGGTCGATGCCATCGGTGCCAACTGCGGACGTACGCTGACCGAGACGCTGGAAGCGGTGTTGCGGATGCGCCAAGTCGCGCCAGAAGCCCGCCTAATGGCCAAGCCCAACGCGGGCCTCCCTCACGCCGAGGGCGGGGACTTGGTGTACGATGTGACCCCGGCGGTGATGGCGGACTACGCCCGTAGATTTGTGGCTGAGGCGGGGGTCAAGATCTTCGGCGGATGCTGCGGGAGCACACCCGACCACATTCGCGCGATTGCAGCCGCTCTCAAGGCAGATGCTTGATCTGTGCTGGCCACCGGCGTTGGCGCCGGGCCGGTTTTTGTGGCTGCGGGTCGCAGTGCTATAATCACGATGCTGGCGGGTGCCTTGCGCTAAGCGCGCAGTGCGCCCGATACGACGTAACCCGATCGCTAGCCGCGGATGCTGGAAAATCGATAGGGCGTCACGCACGCTCGGCGGCAAGGCCAATTTGTTCGTTCTCTACCATAGGCATGAGGGGGCTCAGATGCGCTACGAAATACACGGTACCGTGATGCAGACGCTGGATGTGTTTCTTGCCCAGGGTGAGTCTATGTACACCGAATCGGGTGGCATGGCGTGGATGAAGGGCAACGTCGAGATGAAGACCGACACAAGGGGAGGGCTGATGGCGGGGTTGGGCCGCAAACTGGCCGGCGAATCCCTCTTCATGACCACGTATGTCAACCACGGACCGGCCGAAGCCCTGGTCGTGTTCACCCCGGAAGCGCCGGGCAAGGTAGTCCCTGTGAAGCTCGGTGAGGGCCAGAGCATCATCTGTCAACGTGATACTTTTATGTGTGCCGAGCAGTCTGTCACGTTGGCAATGCACTTCCGGAAGCGCCTCGGGGTGGGATTCTTCGGTGGTGAGGGGTTCGTACTGCAGAAGATCACCGGCCCCGGGTACGCATTTCTGGAGATCCCCGGTGAAGTGCGTGAGTACTCGCTGGCCGCGGGCGAATCGATGCGAGTCGACCCTGGGCATATCGCGCTCTTCGAACCCACGGTCAACTACGACATCACGACCGTCAAGGGGCTCACAAACGTTCTCTTCTCCGGTGAGGGTTTGTTCTTGGCGACATTGACTGGACCGGGGCGTATATGGCTCCAGAGCCTGCCGCTGTCCAATCTGGCCGCCAAGCTGGCGAGATATCTGCCGACCAAGAGTTCGTAAGCGCCGTTCTGTGAGCGCAGCCAGACGCCCTGCCGGCGGAGATGGTTGCGATCGGCTGGTTTGGGTTCGGGCTATGTCCTATAGGTTGGCCGCAGGAAGCCCTCCCAAGGCTTCCTGCGGTTGACCATGCACCTTAATAGGGGATCCATCCTTATCTGGAGCCCATTCTCGGCGGACGTGCTTGCTGTGCTGTGGCCTTATGATTTATCTTTCATCTATGTTGGCTGCAGCGATGCACCCGTAGAAGCGGTATACGTAAGGAGTGCGGACTTATGGTCAAGTTCATTGCCGACACGACGTCAGGCCTCTCGGAATCATTCGCTGAAGCACATGGCATTCCGATCATCCCCCAGGTCATCACCTTTGGTGAGGACTCCTATCTCGAGAACGTTGAGCTCACCTATGACGCGTTCATGGCGAAGCTCAAGGTAGCGACGGAGCTTCCCAAGACTGCTGCGCCACCGCCGGAGCTGTTCACCGAGGCCTTTGAGCAACTGGCACCGGCAGGTGAGCCGATTGTGTGTGTTATGCCCTCGGCGGAGGTCAGTGGCACGGTTCGTTCGGCTACCGTTGGCCTGCAGATGGCGGTCGAGGCCGGGGTCAACGACTTGGACGTCCGGATCATCGACACGCGCCTGATTGCCAGCCCTGTGGCGACGCTGCTGCGGTTGGCGGTCACCTGGGCCGAGCAGGGAGAGAGCGCTGACACGATCGAGGCGCGTATTCGCGAGATGAGTCGTCGTGGCAGGATCTACTTCGTCGTCGACACGCTGAGGTACCTGGCGATGGGCGGACGAATTGGTGGCGCCTCTGCGCTTCTGGGGAGTGTGCTGCAGGTCAAACCAGTGTTGACCATCAGAGACGGTCAGGTCGACACCCTGGAGAAGGTGCGCACACATAAGCGTGCTGTGGAACGGCTCGAGCAGTTGGTGATGGAGCAGATTGCGCCCAATGATCGGGGCCACCTCAGCATTATGCACGCTTCGGCGGAGGCTGAAGCCGCAGAATTGGTGGCCTATTTCCGTGCCGCACTTGGGATTACGTCGATCCCTGTGCAAGCTGTTCCACCGGCAGTCGCTACGCACGCGGGCCCCGGCGTTCTCGGCATAGGTTTCTTCACGGAGCAGGAGTGATGAAGGTTCGCCAGCTCACTGCCACGCGTCGCGACGTTCGTGACTTCGTGGCGTTTCCGTTTCGGCTGTATGCCGGTAGCGCCGAATGGTGTCCTCCCCTTGCCTCTAGCGTCGAGTTGGCGCTCGACCGGCAACGCCACCCGTTCTATCGCCACTCGGATGGCGCGTTCTTCGTAGTCGAGCAAGCCGGTGAGGTCGTGGGCCGGATCGGTGTCTTCGACAACCAAGCCTACAACACCTATCGCCGGTCAAAGGTCGCCTTCTTCTACTACTTCGACGTCATCGATGACGCGGAAGCCAGCCGAGCATTGCTGGACGCCGCGGCTGAATGGGCGCGTGCGCGGGGTTTGGATCTGCTGATGGGGCCGAAGGGAATGCTGCGCTCAGATGCCTACGGCATCCTCGTCGAAGGATACGAGTATCCGGCTCCGATGGGCGTGCCCTACAATTACCCCTACTATGCTACTCTGATAGAGGCTGCCGGCTTCGAAAAGGAGCTCGACTATCTCACAGGCTTCATCGTCAAAGATGACGAGCTGCCCGAGCGGGTGTTCCGGCTGGCTGCGAAGATCAAGGAGCGCAGCGGGTTCAGCGTTCAGTCGTTTCGATCGAAGCGCGAACTGCGCGCCTGGATCCCAGAGATTCAGAGGGTCAACAACGAGGCTTTCACACAGGTGTGGGGCTACTACCCGATTGACGATGCTGAGGTGCAGATGATCGGGGATCAACTGATCACGGTCTCCGACCCGCGCCTGTTGAAGGTCGTGACCAAGGATGGCGCCGTAGCCGGTTTTGCATTCGTCTTTCCAGACCTCGCCGAAGCGCTCCGGGCAACGCGGGGGCGGCTCTGGCCTTTGGGTTGGATCCGGTTTCTGATTGAGATGAAGCGGACGCGTCGTTTGGTGGGCAATGGCGTTGGCCTGCTGCCACAGTACCAAGGCCTGGGCGCCACCGCGATGCTATATGCCGAGCTCAACGATACGATTCGCAGCCGGGGTGCGGACTACCTTGAACTCATCCAAGTGATGGAGTCCAACATCAAGAGCTTGGGTGACATGAACGCATTAGGCGTGACGTGGCACAAACGTCACCGTGTCTATCGTCGCTGCCTCCAGGACTGCGCACCCTCAGATGCCGTATCGGGATGCTCGCCCGGGGCCGATGGGCACGCGTAGGCCCGCATGGCGTGGCTTCTCTGAACGCCGAGTGCACTGCGGAGGTCGATGATGACAGAGCAAGCAGAACGAGTTCCGCGCCTGACCAAGATCATCTATGGGACGGGCGACTGGGGCCTGGCGGCGTTCAACACGCTGCGACAGATCTTCTACGCGATCTTTCTTACCGACGTGGTCGGGCTGGATCCGCGGCTGGCCTCCATTGCCGCTTTCGTGGGCGTTATGTGGGATGCTATCAACGATCCCCTCGTAGGCGTGTGGAGCGACAAGCTGCGTACGCGGTGGGGACGCCGGCGACCTTTCCTGCTGCTCTTCGCCGTGCCCTATGGTCTGGCGTTTCTGATTCTGTGGTGGGCGCCGCCCTGGAAGAGTCAAGTGTTGTTGATGCTGCACGTGATGGTGGCCTATGCCCTCAGCGATACGTTCCAGACGCTGGTCATTGTCCCGTTCCACGCAATGACGCCGGAGATCACGTCCGATTACGATGAGCGCACCTCGCTTGCCAGCTACCGCATGGTCTTCAATTTCCTGGCGTCGCTGGCGGGCGGCGTCGCGGCGCCGATGATTGTGGACGCTACGCTTGCTGGTGGCGGCACGCAGCAGCAGGGATACGTGCTTACCTCGATCATCTTCGGCGCCTCGGCCATCATTCCCTATTTGCTGATCTTCTTCTTTGTCCGCGAGAAAGCGCTTCCCGAAAAGGCGCCCAAAATCGTTTCGTTTCGGCAGACCGTGCGTACGGCGTGGGAGAACGTCCCCTTCCGTTACGCTACGGCACTCTACATGCTCAACTGGGTAACGTTCGACATCGTCGCTGCCGTTCTGCCCTTCTTCATCGTTTATTGGGTCGCTGCGGGCAACTTTGTGCTCAAGGTGCCCGGCATCGGCATGCCGCTAGACTCGGCGGTGCTCGGTGTGATGGTGGTCGTGGCGGTGCCTATGCTACCTTTCTGGTTCTGGATGGCTCGACGGGTGGGCAAACGTGTGGCCTATATGATCGCAATTGGGTTCTGGGCCCTGATACTGATTGGGCTCAACTTCCTGCCGCCGATGCATCTGGGGCTCGCGATGCTTATGGCGGTGCTTATGGGGTTCAGCTACTCCGCAGCCCATATGTTGCCCGAAGCCATCTTCCCCGACGTGATCGATTGGGACGAGTTGCGCACCCGAGAGCGCCATGAGGGTGTCTACTACGGCGCCAAGAACTTCATACGCAAGCTGACGACGGCCTTTGCACTCTTCCTGACGCTGCAGGTTTTGGGGTGGCTGGGCTATCAGAAGCCACCCGATGGCGCGGTCTACTTCATGCAGTCGCCAGCCGTCATCATGGGGATACGGATCCTTGTCGGCCCTGTAGCGACGGTGTTGCTCCTGGGATTGCTGGCGATCACCTGGTTCTACCCCCTGGACCGGCGACGTCACCAACGTATCCGGCGACTCCTGGCGCGCCGCCAACGGCGCGAGGCACTGAAGCAGGCGAGTGCGTCGACACCGGCAGGCATCGGCACTGTGAATTGATATCTATGCGATTCCTCGAGACGTAGCAGACGTATGACGCATCTGGCGACCTATCGCAACGACCGCCCCTACGGCTTCTGCCCCGGCTGCAGCCATAGGCTGGTGGTTGAGG
The DNA here is from genome assembly GCA_034676805.1 of Anaerolineae bacterium. Classification (GTDB taxonomy): domain Bacteria; phylum Chloroflexota; class Anaerolineae; order B4-G1; family SLSP01; genus PWVB01. The sequence goes on from JAXDDO010000022.1 coordinate 65,916, forward strand.
CACTCGACCGGGCGCTGGTTAGGATGCAGTGGGACCCGGCCGACATCGTCATTGTGACCGATATCGGCTGTGTGGGCCTGTCGGACCAGTATTTCATCACCAGTGCTTTCCACGGGCTGCATGGGCGCAGCCTGACCTATGCGACGGGGATCAAGCTGGCACGTCCCGACCTGCACGTCATCAACCTGATAGGCGATGGGGGGTGCGGCATCGGGTGCACGCATCTGGTCAATGCTGCGCGCCGGAACATCGGCGTCACCACGCTCGTGTTCAACAACCTCAATTTCGGTATGACCGGCGGCGAGCACAGCGCAACCACACCGCTCAACCGGCGAACTACAACGACGCCCTGGGGCAACGTGGAGCTTCCACTCGACATCGCCCAGACGGCAGCGGTCAACGGGGCCACGTATGTATGGCGGGGCACGGCGTTCGATGCTGACCTCGACGGGCGCATCGTGGAGGCGTTGTGTCATGCGGGCTTCGCGCTGCTGGATATCTGGGAGCTCTGCGTGGCCTACTACGCCACAGCCAACAAGGTGGGGCCTAAGGACTTGGACGCTCAGATCGAGCAACTCGGGTTCGAGCGCGGGTTGATCAGGCAGACCCGGCGTCAGGAAGGGGCCGCGGCACTGCGTGAGGCGTCGGCCAGTCGGCTTGGCGAACCCGCTTCCTTGTCGGATGCTATTGAGCCTCGCTTTGAGCCCCGACTAGACCGTCCCTATGGCTTGATCATCGCTGGATCGGCTGGCGCCCACATCCGTACGGCCGGACGGCTGGTCGCCACTGCAGCGGCATTGTCGGATCTGCACAGCACCCAGCGCGACGATTACCCGGTCACGGTGCGGGTCGGTCACAGCGTAAGTGAACTACTGCTTTCGCCAGAACCGATCGCCTTCACGGGTATCACGCGCCCCAACGTCGTCTTTGTCCTCTCCCCCGAGGGTCTGGACAAGGTGCAACGTGAGATTGCGGCCATGACTGAAGAGGATTGGCTCTATGTTGTTCCGTCTCTTGCCGGACGCGTTGTGACCCGGGCGCAGGTTGCGCTACTACATCTGGAAGCGCTTCAAGGGGTCGCGCGCGCCGCAACGGCTCTGGCGGCAGTGGCTGCCGGGCTGGGCAACCTGGGAATTCTCGATCCGGAGGCGCTGATCGAGTCGGCTGCGCGTTTGAACCCGGATTATGCTCAGTCCAATCAGCACGCCGTGCGCACGGCGCTGGCGTTGGTCAACGAAGTGATCGTACCCGAGCCCTCCGCGGGTTCGGGCGCCGGCTAGCCAGCCGCATAAGCGTTGGGTGCGGACGATGACGACGTCTCGTGAGTCCCGTCCGCCGGTACGTCACCGGCCAGTTCTGGTGATCGCGGGCCTTCTGACGCTGGGGCTGTCGCTGGCGATTGCCCTGAACGCGAGCCCTTATCTGCGCGGGCCCGATGCGTGGCGTTGGGCCTACGCGATACCGGGCGCCCCGCTTCGCCACTGCGTACCGGCAATTGTCCTGGCCTTATATGGTCTGCTGATCACGCTCGGCTGGCGACGCCTCTTCAGAGATGGGCTTTCCACTCGGCCCGTGGGGTGGTTTCTGCTGCTTGCGTCGGTGAGTACGCCGGTCATCCAGGCAGCTCTGCTCTTCCCGGAATCCCCCGATGTATTGCGTCCGCTCTTCTATCGCACGGTCTCGGCTGGCGCAAGCGGTGTCTTTACAGTGGGTAGCTGGATCGATAACCTCGCCGCATTTCTCAAAGCCTATCCCTCGTTGATGCCTACGTTCCCGGTCCACCCACAGCGATATCCGCCTGGACTGCCCGTCCTTTTCTATCTGGCCCGCCAGGGTTTTGAGCGCGTGCCCTGGTTGGCCGATCGAGTGGGTTGGGGGCTGCGTCTCTATCAGTGCCATGATCTGGCCCTAATGCGTCTGGACAACGCCACGATGGCGACTGCTCTGATCCAGATGTTGACGCCGGTCATGGCGGGACTGACGATCTTTCCGCTGTATGGGTTGGCGCGCGACACGGTGGATAAGCGAGCGGCCCTGCTTGCCGTGGGGCTCTATCCCCTTGTGCCATCGCTGGCGCTGTGGAGTGGGCGATGGGATCAGGCCTATCCGCTTCTGGCTTGTGGTGTCTGGTACACGTTCTACCGGGGGCTCACGCGTGATCGCTATGGCTGGTTGGCAGTTGCTGGACTGCTCCAGGGCATCTCAAGCTTCTTCAGTTTCGGCCTGGTCGTGCTGCTGATGCCCCTTGCGATTACGGCGTGGCTATGGGCACTGCCCCACCCACAGCGCCGGCAGTGGCTCCGCCTGAGTGGGGGCGCGTGTGTTTTCTTCGCCGCGGCGGCTTTGCCCTGGGCTGTCTACCGCGTGGTTGTGGGGAGTGGCTTCGCAGCGATCTGGCGTGTCTCGATGTCATACCACTTAGGTTTGGATCGAAACAGCTGGGTGTGGCTGGTCTATCACCTCTACGATTTCCTCCTTTTTCTTGGCGTCCCGCTGGCGGTGCTCTTCGTCGTAGCGTTGGGGCGGTCGGTGACCCGGGCGCGCAACGATGTGGCAGTCCTCCCCCTCGCGTTCGGCATCAGCCTGCTCATTCTCGATCTCAGTGGCGCTGCGCGCGGCGAGGTGGCCCGGGTCTGGTTGTTCCTGACGCCCTTTCCGGTGATTGCCGCTGCCGGCGCCCTGGCTCGATGGCGGCGCGGCTGGTCGACGGTCTTGGTGTTGGGGTTGCTGGCTGTGCAACTGCTTACACTCAATGCTTTCTTGCGCGTGGTGACCACCGGGATCGAGGATCCGCCAGACCGCGTGCGCCAATTCTCCGCGCCGCAGGTCGCGCATCCGGTGTCTGCAACCTTTGGAGGCCGGATCGCGCTGCTCGGCTATGACCTGGAAAGCCAGGATGTAGCACCCGGAGAGTCCGTTGCGCTGACCCTCTACTGGCGCGCCCTCCATCCGATCTCACGGTCCTACACAGTGTTCACCCATCTACGGTCGACGCAGGGTGACCTGGTCAATCAAGAGGACGGCATACCACAGGACGGGCGCGCGCCTACAACCTGCTGGCTGCCAGGAGAGGTTATCGCGGACACCTATATGATCGAGGTCCCTGCCGAGGCTTCCTCGGAACGCCTCAGCCTGGTAACGGGTTTGTACGTGCTGGAGACCGGAGAGCGACTGGCAGCCGATGGGCTCTCCGCCCTGCCTGACGATGCTGTCTCCCTCGGGACGGTCATCGTACGCTGACTGCAAGGGTTGACAAAAACGCCCGACTCGCTAATATGATCGATTGCTCCGGGGTTGCTGTGATGCCCCCGATCAAGAGCGAAGCGTCATTGCGGGCTGTTCGGTGGCAGCTTTGCTCTTTCTGGCGTGGCCACGACCCTGGAGGACTCTCTTTACCACGGTCTGCTGAGTCAGATTCGTTTTGGAGGTGGAATCTATGATTGACGTCAGTGCTTTGAAGAAGGCCTACGGACCCATCCGTGCGCTCGAGGACGTATCTTTCAGGATCGAGCGTGGGGAGATTGTCGGGCTGCTAGGCCCAAACGGGGCTGGCAAGACCACGTTTCTCAAGATCCTCACGGGCTACTTGCAGCCCGACGAGGGCAGCGTGTCGGTCGATGGGCTGGACGTGTGTGAGCATACCCGCGAGGTGCAGGCACAGATTGGCTACTTGCCGGAGACTGCACCGCTCTATCCCGAGCTGACCGTCCAGGAGTACCTCAAGATGATGGCGAATCTGCGCTTGATTCCTGAGGAGGAGCAGGTGGGTTGTATCTCTGAAGCAGTTTACGCCACGGGCCTGGAAGATCATCTCACCCGCTTGATCGGTGAGCTGAGCAAGGGGTACCGGCAGCGCGTGGGCTTGGCGCAGGCGATTCTTCATCATCCCAAGCTGCTGATCTTCGATGAACCCACGGTGGGGCTGGATCCCACTCAAATCGTGGAGATCCGGGGCCTGATCCGTCGCTTGGCCGAGAACAGCACCGTGCTGTTCTCCACGCACATTCTGTCCGAGGTGGAAGCGCTGTGCGACCGCGCGATCATCTTGATCAACGGGCAGGTGCGTGCCGACGCGCGGCTGTCGGAGCTGGCGGCAACCTCAGATGCGATCCTGGTGTTGGATCGCCAGACTTCCGGCGTGCAAGAGGCGTTGGGACGGCTGGACCACGTCCGAGATGTCTCGGCCTTTGTCACCTCTGATGGTTACCCGGCCTTCAGGACCTTGGGTTCATCGTCAGGCAACGAGCACCTCACGTCGGCCATCTATGCGGTGGCGCGTGAGCAAGCGTGGCCCGTGCGCGAGCTGCGCCGCGACGTGCGTACGCTTGAGGCCGTCTTCAACGAGTTAGCTACGGCGGAATCTGAAGCTGTGTCTGTGGCTGAGGAGCCGGAGCTTGTGGCGGAGGTGGTGGGATGAGCGGCTGGATCAAGCAGACGCTAACGGTGACCCGCAAGGAGCTGCGGGGATACTTCGGGTCGCCTATGGCCCTGATCTTCATCGGTACCTTCTTGGCTGTGACCCTGTTCGCTTTCTTCTGGGTGGATACGTTTTTCGCGCGTGGTATTGCAGACGTACGACCGCTCTTCCGTTGGATGCCGGTGCTGTTGATCTTCCTCGTTGCAGCACTGACGATGCGCCAATGGAGCGAGGAGCAGCGCACGGGGACTCTTGAGATACTGCTGACGCTGCCAATGTCCACAAGCCAACTGGTGTTGGGCAAGTTCCTGGCGGTGGTGACCCTGGTGGCGGCGTCGCTGGGGCTCACGTTGTTTCTCCCGGTGACGGTCGCTCTCCTTGGCAATCTGGACTGGGGTCCTGTCGTAGGCGGTTATCTTGCGGCGATACTGCTCGCGGCAACCTATGCCGCGATTGGGCTCTTCGTCTCTTCCCGTACCGACAACCAGATCGTCGCCTTGATCTCCACAGTCGTGGTGTGCGGAGTGCTCTATCTCGCCGGCACAGCCGGCGTGACCGACTTCTTTGGCAACGAGATCGGCGAGATCCTGCGAGCGATCGGCGCCGGTAGTCGCTTTGAGTCAATCCAGCGAGGCGTCATCGATCTGCGCGACTTGGCTTACTACGTGACGATGGCGGGGGTCTTCTTGGCCCTCAACATCTTGTCGCTAAAGGCCAAGGGTTGGAGCGAGGGAGAACGCACGTTTCCTCAGCGCCGTGGCGTCACGATCACGTCCGTGCTGCTCATCGCCAACTTGCTGGTGGTCAACGTGTGGGCCTATCCGCTGCGCACCTTGCGGATCGACCTGACTCAGTACCGTGAGTACACGCTCTCGCCAACGACGCGGGAGATCCTCCGTACGCTGCCCGAGCCATTGCTGATCCGCGGCTACTTCAGCGAGAAGACGCATCCGCTGCTCTCACCGTTGGTGCCTCGGGTCCGTGATATGCTGCAGGAGTACGAGGTGGCCGCAGGCGGGATGGTGCAGTTGGAGATCATTGACCCGGCCGAAGAGCCCGAGAAAGAGGCCGAGGCCAATCAGGTGTACGGTATTAGCCCGACGCCTTTCCAGGTCGCCGGACGATACGAGTCCTCGGTGATTAACTCCTACTTCGATATCCTGATCCAATATGGCGATCAGAGTGCCACGCTGGGCTTCAATGACTTGATCGAGGTATCTGCGCAGCGCAGCGGGAATCTTGATGTGCGTCTCAAGAACCTGGAGTACGATCTGACCAGCACCATCAAGAAGGTCGTGTCCGGGTTCCAAAACGTCGACGCGGTCCTCGCGTCGCTGGCGCAACCTGCGACCGTTGACGTCTATATCACGCCCGATAGCTTGCCCGAGTGGTTGGCTGATGTGCCGGCGACAATCGAAACGGTGCTGGGTGATATTGCCGCGCAATCGGGCGGGAAGTTCACCTATGAGTTCATCGATCCCGACGCTTCTGCCAGCCCCATCAGCCGGCAGGAGCTCTACGATCGCTATGGGCTCCGCCCACTGGCAACGTCGTTGTTCGGCGACCAGAGTTACTACCTCTACATGGTGATGGAAGCGGGTGACCAGGCTCATATCATCTACCCGCAGGGGGAGCTGAGTGAAGCCGATGTGCGATCGTCTGTGGAGGCGGCGCTCAAGCGCTCGTCCTCTGGCTTCCTCACGGTGGTGGGGCTCTGGACGCCGCCGGCTACGCCCACTCAGGACATGTTCGGTCAGGTGCAGCAACCGCTCTCATCCTGGGAGCAGGTGAACCAGGCGCTGCAACAGGAATACGAGGTTCGCCCGGTCGATCTCAGCACCGGTGTCGTGCCCGTCGAGATCAACGTGTTGCTGCTGATTGGCCCGGAGGCGTTGGACGAGACGGCTCTCTACGCGATCGACCAGTATCTGATGCGCGGCGGTGCGGTGATTGTCGCCGCCGGCAATATGGGTATCCAGTATGATGCGATGACGGGCGGATTGGCGGCCAGGATGATAGAGGGTGGGCTGCAGCCGCTGTTGGAGCACTATGGATTCACAGTCGAGCCGTCGCTTGTCCTGGACACACAGAACGAGCCCTTTCCGATACCGGTGACACGACAGGTTGGCGAGTACCAGGTGCAAGAGATCCAAGCGCTGGACTATCCGCCGTTCGTCGACGTGCGCGCCGATGGCATGGCGCCGAACAGCCCCATCGTCTCCGGTCTGCCGGCGGTCACGCTAAACTGGGTTTCGCCCGTTACAGTCGATCCGGGAAAGAACGCCGACAGAGAGGTCGAGGTCCTGATGCAGTCGACTGCGGCCTCGTGGTCTCAGGAGGACTTCAACATCCAGCCCAACTATGACCTCTATCCTGAGAGCGGTTTCGCCAAGCTGGCTGAGTCACGGCCCTACACACTGGCTGTGTCGGCCCGGGGTGTTTTCGAGTCGTACTTCAAGGGAAAGCCGTCACCGCTGGAGACGACCGAAGCCGATGCGACGACAGAGATGGACCACAGCGGAGCGACGCCCACGCCGCAGGTGCCCTTGACCGCTGGCACGATCGAGGTGTCGCCTGAGAGCGCCCGCCTCGTCATCATCGGCAGCGTTGAGTTCGTCGATGACATCATCCTGCAGCTCTCGTCCACTCTGGCTGGCGATCGCTATCTGAACAATCTGAAGCTCTTGCAGAACGCGGTCGCCTGGGCCGTGGAGGACACGGATATGCTCAGCATCCGCTCGCGAGGCACCGAGACACGCGTTCTCATCCCGATGGAGGAGCACGAGCAGTCCTTCTGGGAGGTCGGTAACTACGTGGCGGCGTTGTTGTCAATGCTGGTGATTGCGGCGGTAACGAATGTGCGCCGGCGCAATGAACTCCCTATGGAGTTGCTTCCGCCTGAGGCCGTCGGATATACCCCCTCACGGCGACGGGGGCTTGCGTCACACAGTGCCGCCGGAGATAGTGCCTCAAGCGAAGGTTCTCAGGAGGTGCAAGCATGAAGCGCCATCAACAGATACTCCTGGGTGCCCTGGTGATCCAGGTTGTTCTAGCCGTGGTCGTCTTCTGGCCGCGAACTGCGGTGTCTGGCGTCGGTGAGCCCGCTATCCCGGGCCTTTCTGCCGCTGATGTTGTGGCACTTGCTGTGGTCGATAACGAGGGAGCCCAGGTCGCGCTCCGGAAGATCGATGGCGCCTGGGTCCTGCCCGACGCCGGCAACTATCCGGCGAAGGAGGCCACGATCACGCCGCTCCTGGACAAACTGGTAGAGCTCGATACGGCGACGCTGGTCGCCCAGACGGAGGCCAACCATCGTGCCCTACAGGTGTCTGAAGACACCTTCCAGAGGCGTCTGGATGTCGAGATGCAGGACGGCACGCGCCACACGATCTATCTGGGTTCAGCGCCGCGTTACACCGCGACGCATTTCCGCGTCGGGGGTCAGGCCGAGACTTACCTGACGACCGAGGTGGCGACCTGGGAGTTCAACGCCCTTCCCAGTGCCTGGATCGAGACGGCCTACGGCACGCTTGACCAGACAACTGTCACCGCCGTGACCTTGGAGAACGCCAACGGCGTCTTCGAACTGGTGAAGGACGGTGACAACTGGACGCTCGCCGATCTCCAGGCAGACGAGGAGGTTGCAGTTACGGCGACCTCAGCGATCGTGCGCAATGCATGCAGCTTGAGCGTTCAGACCCCTCTGGGCACTGACCTTCAGCCAGACTATGGGCTGGATGAGCCTGCGGCGGTGGTGACGCTGGAGACTTCGGACGGCGCGACCCATGTACTGCACGTGGGTGCCAAGGGCCCCGATGAAGTCAGCTACACCGTGAAACACTCCGATTCGCCCTATTACGTGCGCGTCGCGGAGTACAGCGTCCGGGCTATGGTCGAGAATGCCCGTGCCGACTTCTTGCAGGCGCCGGTCGAGGCCACCCCGACCACGCCCTAGGTTGGCCCTATCTAGGCACACAGCGCCCCCGACAGGATTGCCGGGGGCGCTGTGCTCGTGTGCAAGTGGCGCCGTTAGGCAGAGACTCGGACTACATCCACTTTGGGCGCTCTTGCTTGGCTTGTGGCTCCTTACGGCCGTAGGTGACGGCCAGCTCTAGGAGTTGGGATTCCAGATCTGGCTGTCGTAACTCTTGTGTAAGTCTCCACGTCCAGTTGCCGCCGAGCTTGCCCGGTGTGTTCATGCGTGCTTCGGACGTGAGTCCAAGCAGGTCCTGCATGGGCACGACGACGAGATTGGCAACGGTGCGATATGCCATACGGATCAAGGCCCAATTGATCGGTTCCTGGACCGGGCCCAGGTACCGCTGGATGGCCTCTAGCTCCTCTGCCTCGCGGGATTCATACCACCCCACGGTTGTATCATTGTCGTGGGTGCCGGTGTACATCACCGAGTCCCGCTCGACATTGTGTGGTAGATACGGGTTGCTGGCGTCGGTCGTGAACGCAAACTGCAGCACGTTCATTCCGGGCAGTCTGAAACGCTTGCGCAATTCGATGACATCCTCGGTGATATGCCCAAGATCTTCCGCGATGATCGGCAGTTCCCCAAGCGCCTCCTCAATGGCACTGAAGAAGCCGGCCCCTGGCCCCGCTTCCCATTCACCGTTGACCGCGGTCGGCTGGCCCGCCGGGATTGACCAGTAGGCAGCGAAGCCACGAAAGTGATCCAGCCGCACGATGTCGACCGTTTTGAGGATCTGCTCGAAGCGTCGGGTCCACCATGCGTAGCCGGTACGCTCCAGCGCATCCCAGCGGTATAGCGGATTGCCCCAGAGTTGCCCCGTGGGACTGAAGTAGTCAGGGGGGACGCCAGCGACCCTGACCGGCAAGAAACTCTCGTCAAGGTGGAAGAGATCCGGGTGGGCCCAAACGTCCACACTGTCGTAGGCAACGAAGATAGGGATATCGCCGATGATCCGGATTCCCCGATCGTTGGCATAGCTCTTAAGAGCACCCCATTGGCGGAAGAACTGGAACTGGCAGTAGCGTTGGGCGAAAAGGGTCTCGTCAAGTCGCGAACGCCACGCCTGTAGCACATCCTCCTGGCGGGTGACCAGGCCGCGCTCCCACGTGTTCCAGACCGCGCCGCCGTGAGCGTCCTTGAGTGCCATAAAGAGCGCGAAATCGTCCAACCAGTCCCGATTCTCCTCACAAAATCGCTGGAAATCCCCCCAACGCTCGGTAGGCCGCCGAGAGCGGAACGTGCGCGCGGCACGCTGGAGGATGGCGGTCTTGAAAGAGATCACCGGGCCGAAGTCAACGTGGTTTCTGGGAAAATCAGCCGCTTCCGCCAGGTCGCTCGGGTCGATGTCACCTTCTTCTGTAAGTTGCGCCAGGTCGATCAGCAATGGATTGCCCGCGAGCGCGGAGAAGCAGGCATAGGGCGAATCGCCGTATCCGGTAGGACCCAGGGGCAAGATCTGCCAGAGAGACTGACCGCTTGCAGCGAGGAAATCCACGAACAGATAGGCGGCATCGCCAAGCTCACCGATGCCGAAACCGCCAGGCAGTGACGTGGGGTGTAGTAAAACGCCGGCAGACCGTGGAAAGCGCATCCTCTCAGCCCCCCTTTCGAAGGTTAGCAGTCGACCATCACGATCCTGTTGAGCCCGGGCTTGCCCGCCGCCACTGGTGCCACCAGGCACCAGTCTACCCCTGCTCACTTTCCTCACTATACCTTTGATGGAATCGAAGTACAAGGCGTTGTCTGCACCCAATTCCGAGGCCGCCAAGGCTCTTTGTCTGGTCGCCTCGAACACGCTAGAATATGATCGCTTGGGTGACCTGCTTCACGATCGATCAGACGCGATGGAGAGACGATTGTGTTCCTGGCTCGGTGTCCGTTGGCGATCCAGGCGCTTTTCGAGACAATGTTCACCTGGTTCCTGACCTTACTCGTCGCGGCCTCGGTCTTCTTGACCAAGGAGATTGGCTGAAGGGAGATAGATGGCCCAGAAGATCCTCGTAGTCGATGATGAAGTCCAGATTGTGCGTGTCGTCCGTGGATATCTTGAGAAGGCGGGGTATCGCGTCTTGACCGCCGGAAATGGACGGGATGCGCTCTTCCTGGCGCGCGATGAGAAACCCGATCTGGTGGTGCTCGACCTACAGATGCCCGAGGTGGACGGTTTGGAGTTCACGCGCCGAATTCGAGCCGAGCAGCCCGACCTTGCCATCATCATGTTGACAGCCCGTGTCGAGGAGATGGACCGTATTCTGGGATTGGAGCTGGGGGCGGATGACTATGTGACGAAGCCGTTTAGCCCGCGAGAGCTCGTGGCACGCGTGCGTGCTGTGCTGCGCCGCAGTCAGGCTACGCCGCCACAGGCTGCGGTCCTCGAGGCACGCGGGCTCGTGCTTGACAAGGGGCGGCGTGAGGTGCGCAAGCATGATGCGGGTGTCGAGCTCACCCCAACCGAGTTTGAGCTCCTGTCGGTTCTGATGAGTGCGCCCGGGCGTGCGTTCTCTCGTGCCGAGCTTCTAGAAGCGGTTCAGGGAATGGCATTCGAGGCGTATGAACGCACGGTGGACGTGCACGTGAAGAATCTGCGTCAGAAGATCGAGGAGGACCCGTCAAACCCTCGATACATCGGGACGGTGCGCGGCGTCGGGTACCGCTTCATCGACGGCTAATCCAGGTGTGTCTATGAATCTCTTTCAGAAGGGCCTACTGGCATTCACTATAGTGATTCTTGTGGCTGTAGCAACGGTTGCGATAGTGACCGGCTACAGAGCGGAGACGGCGTTTCGACACTATGCCGCGCTCTACAGCGGTCGAACCCAGATGTTAGCCCAGGAACTGATCGGCTACTACGAGCAGCAGCGAAGCTGGTCGGGTCTGCAGGACGTGCTGCCTGAACTGGCCGTCCCTGGAAGGGGACGAGGACGCCAGGGCGGCGCCGCCCCAGCAGCCGGCCCTGACGCCGGGTTCAGTTACCGCGTCGCTGACGCGCAGCAGCGCATCGTGGCTGCGACTTCGGGCGAGCTGGGGGGCATGCTCTCCTCTGGGGAGGCGGCCGCTGCCCTGAGGCTAACTGTGGGAGACGAGACGATAGGGTTTCTGGTGCCCGGCGTAGCATCGCCGACGTCGATGTCTTTGGATGAGCCGGCTGATGCCTTTCTGGCGCGCTTGCGGTGGGCACTGTTGTTGGGCGGTGGGGTGGCTTTCCTCGCCGCGTTGCTGATGGCGGGTCTGATGACACGTAGCATTGTGGCACCCGTGCGCGCGCTCACGCGCACGGCAGAGACCCTGTCTCGTGGGCAGTTCGACGTGCGGGCTGACGTCAGAGGGAGCGACGAGATCGCGCGTCTGGGTATGGCTTTCAACCAGATGGCGAGTAACCTTCAGCAGGCCGAAGAGGCCCGGCGTGCCCAAACCGCCGATATCGCGCACGAGTTGCGCAATCCTCTGGCCGTTTTGCAGAGCTCTCTGGAGGCGCTGGCGGACGGGATCTACGAGCCGACCCCGGAGAATATCGAGCCGGCGCTGGGTCAAGTGCGAACGCTCAATGGCCTGGTCGAGGACCTGCGGACACTGGCTCTGGCCGATGCAGGGCAGTTGCGTCTGGACCGCCAGCTCATGGATGTAGGGCAGTTGGCCTTGCGAGTCGGCGAGAGCTTTCGCGAGCGCTTCAACGAGAACGGTGTCGGCCTGGAGATCTCTGTAGCCGAGTACCTCCCCCAGATTCCCGGAGACTATGCCCGCCTTACCCAAGTGCTCAACAATATCCTGAACAATGCCGTGCGCTTTGTGCCGGCACGCTGCAGCGTAGCGTTGACGGCGGTTCATCAGGATGGGGGCGTAACGGTGCGTGTGGCTGACAACGGGCCCGGCGTTCCCGCAGAGGCACTGCCACGGCTCTTCGACCGGTTCTGGCGTGGCGAGCCCTCACGGGCCCGTGACACAGGCGGCTCCGGGCTGGGCCTTGCCATCGCCTACCAGATCATACAGGCCCACAACGGACGTATCTGGGCTGAACCGACGCCCGGTGGTGGATTGACCGTCTGTTTCTGGCTCCCCTCGGGCAGCTGATTTCTGCGTATCCCTGTTCACGATAGACGCAGTCTCCCTTCATCTGGATCGTTTGCGTCGCCGAGTGTACGCCGCACAAGTTGGATGAAGCACGGGCCGACGGAGCCGATCGAGGACGAGGGACACAATCTGCGCCGCCGCCGATGCAAGCTTCGACGGGAATACCCTGGATGATGCACCCTGTGCACCGGCTGCTGCACGCCGCTCGTGCACCAGGTGTGATTTTGTGTCAATGTATTGACGATGTATTGAATATTTTAGTTTGACATACTGTGTAGTCTATGGTATTATGACTTCACGAGATGCGATGGCAAGCATCGAGCGATGGCAAGCATCGAGCGATGGCAGGCATCGAGCGATGATTGCCGCGAAGTTGACCGGGGCCGCAGAGCCGGGCCCTATTGGAGCTTTGATCGAAGTGAGGACAAGATGACCCAGGATGAGCCGATCTATAATATTGGCGCAGTTGCCCGTATGACCGGCATTCCGGCAGCAACATTGCGCGTGTGGGAGCGGCGCTATGGGTTCCCGGATACCGCACGAACCGAAGGTGGACATCGGCTCTATAGCGAGGGAGATGTCCGGCGCCTTCGCTGGGTCAAGGAGAGGGTCGACGGAGGAATGCAGATCCGGCAGGCTGTGAAGGCTTTGAGAGCTCTGGAGCAGACGGAAGCTTTCCTTCCCCTTGTACAGGAAGTCCCCTCGTCATGGCCACTACCGAGTCTGGAATCACTGGAGGACGGCGTTTCTGTCGACACGCATATTGAGCGATTACAGAAGGGTCTTTTCGAGGTGTTGGTCGAGCATAATCTCGACCGGGCTAACGAGATTCTTGGCGAGGCGCTAGCGCATTATGCGCCAGAGGATGTGATGGTTCACATCATCCGGCCGACCTTGTCGGAAGTCGGCACGGGCTGGGAGACTGGTGAGTTATCTGTGGCGACTGAGCATCTGGCCACACACTATCTACGCGAGCGGCTGCTCGTGTGGCTGCGGACGGGCCCGCCGCTGTACGAGACAGCGCCCACCGTCCTGGCGTGCGCGCCCGGCGAATACCATGAGGGAGGACTGATGATCTTCGGAGCGCTGCTCAGGCGTCGCAGGTGGCCCGTTGCCTACTTGGGGCAATCCACTCCCCTATCGGAGCTTGCTGCGTTCGTCCGCGAGGTGCAGCCGCTGGCTGTCGTGATGGTCTCCATGACTGCGGAGACTGCGGAGGCATTGGAGGAGTGGCCGCGATGGCTTCCCGAGGCAGAGAAAACCGGTAGGCCCATCGTCGCGTTTGGTGGACGGGTCTTCAACACGCATCCTGAATGGCGGGCGCGGGTGCCAGGCCTGTTTCTCGGGAGCACCCTGACTGAAGGGGTAGAGACCCTGGAGCGGATGTTGCGGCGGATCAGATCGTCGTCCAACTAACCGCTGGAAGTCTCGCTTTCGACAGGCCCGCGGCGACTAGCGGGCCTGTTTCTTGTGGCGCATGCTGCCTACAGGAGCGTGCGTGGGTCCGGCAGCTCACCCGGGTTCAACAGGCCCAAGACTGCCGCATATCCCAATGCAGACATCGCAGTTGGCTTCGCGTTTCTCAGGGTTTGCAGTGCCAACTCCGGTGCCATGCCATGATAGGTGATGAAGTAACCGGCGAGGATGGCGCCGGTGCGATCGTTTCCCGCGAAGCAGTGTACTAGCGTGGGGATGCCTGCCGATACCTTCTGGTGGATGAACTCCCAGACTGGCAAGGCTTGGTAGATAAACGCCTTCTGCATACCCGTGGAGAACAAAGTCACCGGTGGGAACTCCGCACGGTAGTGGGTGAAGCCATAGGCCTCCAGCCCCTCAACGTGTTCCTCGGGGGACAGCGACACAACGACCCGGACGCCGCCGGCATAGAGCTCGGACGGTTCCCAAGGATGCATCGTGGGTCCTGGCCGTCCGGCAAGGACCCGATCGAAAACCCAGTAGACGTGTTGCATAGGATTTCATTCTATGGTAGGTCGTCGCCCGGTCAAGGCGTCAAGAGAAGGCGCTGGTTATGATAGCAGTTTGAGAAATTAATCTCTACAAACTATTGACAAATAATGGTCATTGCGCTATAATATGGACAATTCAGAGACAAACTGAAGACGCGAAGTGGAACCTAGTGAAGAGTAAACTACAGAGTGGAGGATTGAGATGAAGCGCATCGTATCGTTGGTCGGTCTGTTGGCATTGGCTCTGGCTCTTGCGGTGCCCGCCCTGGCGCAGTCTACAGGGCCGCGGGTGCGGGCGGTGCACGGTTCACCCGATGCACCGGCGGTGGATGTATGGGTGGATGGTGCTGCGGCTTTTCAGAATGCACCCTTCAAGGGCGTAACACCCTACGCGGAACTGTCGCAGGGGATGCATAACTTCCAGATTGTGCCCGCTGGTGCGACGGAACCCGTGGTGATCGAGGCGGATCTGGACTTGCAGAGCAACACGGACTACACGATCGTGGCCGTGAACACGCTCTCGGCGATTGAGCCACTGGTGCTCGTGGACAACAACGCCTTGCCGGCTGCCGGGAAAGCACACGTTCGCTTCGTGCACGCGTCGCCTGATGCCCCCGCGGTGGACATCGCCGTGACCGGTGGACCGGTGCTGTTCGGTGGCATCCCGTTCAAGGGTGTGGGTGACTACCTGCCCGTAGACGCGGGGACGTACAACCTGGAGGCGCGCGTTTCGGGCACTGAGACGGTCGCCCTGAGCTTGCCCGGCATCACGCTCCAGGAAGGAACGGTTTACACAGTCTACGCGATGGGTCTCGTCGGTGGTGAGCCGGCTCTGACCGCAGTGATCAGTGTGGATGCCCGTCGCGAGAGCGCACTGCTCCCCGCATCGGGCGGCAGCAACGCGATCGTGATCATCGGCTTGGGTCTTGCTGGGCTGGGACTGCTGGCACTTGGTGGTGGATATCGGCAACTGGCGGTTCGCAAGCTCGGGTAGTTGGGCTGCGGCTGGGGAAACCTCCGTATCGGTGAGCGAATGAAGAGGTGGGCAAGGCCCACCTCTTCACGCTTACGAAAGCAGGCCAGCCTAAAGGAGGCGATGATGAGCACGGCGATTTGGTGGATACGCAGGGATCTGAGGCTGGCGGACAATCAGGCGCTGGCCGCCGCGCTATCCAGCGCTGATGAGGTGGTACCGGTTTTTGTCCTTGACCCGGCCCTTCTGGGGTCGGGCTACGTTGCGGACAAGCGCCTGGGATTTCTCTTTGCGGGTCTGCGCGTGCTGGATGCAGACCTGCGCCGTCTGGGAGGCCGCCTGCTCGTACGCCGTGGCAATCCTGCGGCAGTTCTGGCAGCGCTGCGCCACGAGGTGGACGCCGGTCCGATCTATGCCGAGGCCGATGTCTCTCCTTACGCACAACGCCGTGATGCAGCCGTGGCGCGCGTGGCGCCGCTCAGTCTGGTCGAGGGGCTGACCGTCCATTCTCCCGACGCCGTTCTGAGGGAAAGCGGCGATCCCTATGTTGTCTACACCCCTTACAGCCGTGCGTGGAGGGCGTTGCCGATGCCGGATCGAGCGGAACTGCTATCGGCGCCCGGGGCGATCTCAGTTCCGCAGGGGATCAGCGGGGAGGCCATTCCGGAGATGCCCTCGCAGACGGATCTCGGTGGGTTCCCGGCAGGTGAGGCCGAGGCGCAGCAACGCCTTGCCCGTTTCGCCGGCAGTGGGGTCTATGCGTATCGGGAGGACAGGGAGCGTATGGACCTAGACGGAACTTCGCGTCTGTCACCCTATCTCCGCTTGGGGATGGTCTCCGCGCGTCAGGTCGCCGTCGCGGCGCTCGAGGCGCTGGGGACAGCCGAAACCCGCGCCCGTCGCGCCGGCGCACAGACATGGCTCGATGAGCTCATCTGGCGAGAGTTCTACATTTCGATCCTTTATCATTTCCCCGAGGTTCGGCATCAGAGCTTTCGAGAGGCCTACCGCGAGTTGCATTGGGAGAACGATCCGGCGCTCTTTTGTGCGTGGCAGGAAGGGAAGACCGGCTACCCAATCGTGGACGCCGCGATGCGTCAGCTATCCGTGACGGGCTGGATGCACAACCGGGCGCGGATGATCGTGGCCTCGTTTCTGACCAAGGATCTGCTGATCGACTGGCGCTGGGGCGAACGGCACTTCATGCAGCACCTGATCGACGGTGACCCGGCGGCCAACAACGGAGGCTGGCAATGGTCGGCCGGCACGGGCACGGACGCTGCGCCCTACTTCCGCATCTTCAATCCCCTGCTACAGGGCGAGAAGTATGATCCCGATGGGGTTTACGTGCGTCGCTGGGTTCCTGAGTTGTCGGGCGTGGCGACTCGACTCATCCACAAACCGTGGATAATGACCCCTGAAGCACAGCGACAAGCGGGGTGTGTGATTGGCTCCGATTACCCGGCGCCCATTGTGGACCACACCATCGCACGCAATAGGACATTGGCCGCCTACAAGCAGGCCAAGGGGCGCCGCGCCACCGATAGCGATTTCAGGGATCGATGAGACTCGATAGAAGAACGAGCACGCTCTCGAGCGCTCCTGCGTGCGGGGTGCTCGTGCACGGTGCTGGGGGTGATGAATGAAGCGGTGGCTCAGAACCGTCCTAGTGGTCGTCGGTGTGGTGTTGCTTGCCGTCCTCATTGGTCCGTTCCTGGTGCCGGTGCCGTCGCTTGACGACACCTTGCCCCCCGAAATGCTGGCGGATTCCGACAGCCGCTTTATCGAGGTCGAGGGCATTCAGATCCACTACAAGCAGATAGGTCAGGATGATCCGGTCATCCTGCTGTTGCACGGCTTTGGTGCGAGCACCTTCTCGTGGCGCGAGGTCATAGCGCCGCTTGCCGAGTGGGGCACGGTCATAGCTTTTGACCGCCCGGCCTTCGGGCTGACCGAACGCCCTCTGCCGGACACCGAGAGCTGGCCTGGGTACAATCCTTACGGCTATGACGCGCAACCGCGCCTTGTCGTCGGGCTGATGGATGCGCTGGGAGTGGATCGCGCGATCTTGGTCGGCAACTCAGCTGGCGGGACTGTCGCGGCGATGACGGCCCTCACCTATCCCGAGCGAGTCCAGGCACTGGTCTTGGTCGACGCAGCGATCTACACAGGTGGGGGGACACCGCCCCTGCTACGTCCGCTGTTCAACACGCCGCAGATGCAGCGCATTGGCCCCCTCATCGTCCGAGGGATCCGGGACTGGGGGCTCGAGTTCGGCCTTTCGGCCTGGCACGATCCTGAGAAGATCCCGCCAGAGTTCTGGGATGGATACCAGAAACCGCTGCAAGCCGAGAACTGGGACCGGGCGCTCTGGCTTCTGACTAGCTCGTCCCGGCAGCTTGATCTGGAAGAGCGACTCGATGAGCTCACGCTACCCACGCTGGTCATCACAGGCGATGACGATCGCATCGTTCCGACTGAGCAGAGTATCCGGCTTGGCGACGCGCTGCCCAATGCCGACTTGGTTGTGCTGGAGGCGTGCGGCCATGTGCCCCAGGAGGAGTGTCCCGAACCCTGGTTGGATGCGGTCGTGACCTTCCTGCGCGGGTTGTGAAGTGACCTTGCCTTTTCGGGTCATCTCTCCATACTGGAGTGAGAGGGAGGTGCCATGCCATGCAGCCGAAAATCCTTAGTCAAGCCGCGGAAGAGGTCCTGAGCGTCGAGCGCCACTGGCTCTCGCGCCTTCAGGTTGCGTTGGCGCAGTTTCCAGCGACCGATGAAGATCGCGCAGTGTTGGACCGGTCGGTGCGTCAGCTCGACGAGCTGTTCCTGCTCGTAGTTGTCGGCGAGTTCAACTCGGGCAAGAGCGCCCTGATCAACGCGCTGTTTGGCGAGTCCCTTTTGGAGATGGGCGTGACGCCGACGACGACACGGGTGCATCTGCTGCGCTATGGACAGCGCCTTGAGCGTGTCGCCATCGAGGCCGACGTTGATGTCTTCTCGGTGCCAGCTGCGATGCTGGAGGAGATTACGATCGTCGACACGCCGGGAACGAATGCCATCTTTCGCGAGCACGAGGCAATGACGCGCGACTTCGTGCCGCGTTCAGACCTCGTCCTCTTCGTCACTTCCGTCGATCGGCCTTTCACCGAAAGCGAGCGTGCTTTCCTGGAGCTGATCCGCGAGTGGGGCAAGAAGATCGTGGTCGTACTCAACAAGATCGATATCCTCGAGGATCCGGCGGAGTTGGACGCCATCGAGCGTTTTGTGAAAGAGAATGTCCAGACCCTGTTGGGTTTTGTTCCCGAGGTGCTGCCGGTCTCGGCACGTCTTGCCCTGCGGGCGAAGCAAGCCCAGGATTCGGCGCTGCTTACGAAGAGCCGGATCGAGGCGCTTGAGGACTACATCGTTGACCGACTCGACGAGAAGGAGCGCGTGCGGCTCAAGCTTCTGAATCCGTTGGGCGTGGGCCTGCACCTGACCGGTAAGTATCTTCAGGTGGTCGACGGGCGGATGGCGCTGCTGAAGGACGATTTCGCCGTGATGGACAACATCACCCAGCAGCTTGCGGTGTACCGTGAAGATATGGCGCGTGAGTTCCGCCTGCGGCTCTCAGATGTCGATAGGCAGCTCCAGATCTTCGAGAACCGCGGCGTGGCCTTCTTCGACGAGACGATGCGGCTGGCGCACTTCTTCGATCTCCTGGATCGCCCCCGGCTGGAGGCGCAGTATCGGGAGCAGGTGATCAGCGACATCCCCGAGACCATTGAAGAGCGTGTTGAGGAGATCACCGAATGGTTGGTCGGTCGCAATCAGATGCAATGGCAACGGGTCATGGAGCACATTCGCCGCCGCAGGGAGGTTCATACTGACCAGCTACTGGGCGAGATTCCAAGCACGTTCGACATGGACCGTAAGGAACTAATCGAGAGCGTGGGGCTGGCGGCGCAGGCGGCGCTGCAAACGTATGATCAGGAGGGGGAAGTCTATCGGATTGCCCAGTCGCTCAAGAACGCCGTGGCGAACACCGCATTGGTCGAGGTGGGTGCGGTGGGCTTGGGTACCCTGATTGCCGTCCTGGCCTCCAGCACCGTATTGGACGTGACCGGCGTGCTCGCCGCCAGCGCGATGGCCGTGTTGGGGCTCTTTGTGATCCCCAGCCGTCGCCGCCGGCTTAAGGATGAGTTGCGCCGGAAGATCGCCGAGGTGCGAGCAACCCTGATGGAAACCTTGACGACGCAGTATGAGGCCGAGGTATCGCGCAGCCTTAAGGAGATTGAGACAGCCATCTCCCCATACAGCCACTTTGTGCGTTCGCAGCAGCAGCGCTGGAGCGGGACCCGCGAGACGATGTCCACGATCGAGAAGTGGCTGAAGCGCCAGGAGTCGGACATCCAGGCGTTGTAGCCCGCACAGGAGGTCGTATGGCAAAGGAATCCCGGTTGTGTCAGACGTCGCCGACGATTCGGCTCGGCGTAAGCAGATGCTTGTTGGGCGAGCGGGTGCGCTACGACGGCGGGCACAAGCACGATCCCTACGTGACCGAGGTCTTGGGGCAGTATGTGGACACGTGGGTCCCCGTCTGCCCGGAGGTGGAGTGTGGACTGCCCATCCCGCGGGAGTCAATGCGCCTGGTAGGCGATCCGGCGGCCCCGCGTCTTGTCATGCCCCGCTCGGGCACAGACCAGACCGAGCGGATGCTGGCCTGGACCTCGGAGAAGCTGGATGACCTGGTAACGCAGGAGCTCAACGGCTTCATCTTCAAAAAGGATAGCCCCTCTTCGGGGGCCTATCGTGTGCGGGTGTATGACCACAACGGGGTGCCCAAGCGTGAGGGCAGCGGCTTGTTTGCTGGCGCCTTTATGCAGCGCTTCCCGCACCTGCCTGTGGAGGAAGAGGGACGGCTGCACGACTTGCCGCTGCGCGAGAACTTCATCGAGCGGATCTTCGCGCACGCGCGCTGGACGTGCCTGCTAAAGGAGGACCCAACGCCAGGGGGCCTGGTCACGTTCCATTCTGCTGTGAAGCTTGCGTTGATGGCACACAGTCCGGCGCACTACCAGGCGCTGGGCCGTCTCGTGGCCAAGGCGGGCAAGCTGCCTTGGGGTGAGCTGGCGGATGCGTACTATGTGGGGTTAATGGAAGGACTGAGCAAGCTCGCTACGCGCGGGCGCCACGTCAACGTGCTCCAGCACCTAATGGGCTACCTGAAGGATGACCTCTCCGCTGAGGACAAGCAGGAGTTGCTGGGGGTGTTCAACGACTACCGGCAGGGGCTGGTGCCGCTGATCGTGCCGATTACCCTGCTCAAGCACCATCTCGCACGCCACGACGTGCCAGACTGGGTGCACATCCAGACCTACCTGAACCCGTACCCCAAGGAGCTCATGCTGCGGAACCACGTGTAGCCCTGTTCGGTCACTCGCACTCTCCGCGCTCTAGGGGCTTCACCAACACGTAAAGGATCCGACCTATGCTTCAACACGAACCCATAGCTGTGCCGGGTGAAGCCCGGTTGATTGTCGATACCCGCGTCCGGGCGACCCATACGGTGAATCCATGGCTCTATGGTAAGTTCTGCGAACACCTAGGGGCCAATATCTACCACGGCATGGAGGCCCAGATTCTGCTCAACTGCACCCTTGCCAGTTGGCGCTTTGCGGCGGGTGATGATCATCCGGACGGCGGGGTGCGCGCAGAGAGCGACCGGCACCGGTTCACGGAGCGCATCATGGCCTATGGGCGGCGCCAGGCCTGGCCTGACCCGGACAGGATCGTCGAGGCCTACCTTCACGGCAGTGCCTTCGCATGGTACCCGGTCTCGGATGCGGACGACAGGCTGGTGACGGTGCAGCTCAGCCCCGACATCGGTCCTCACGGGGAGCGTGCTCAACGCGTGGAGGTGCATCCGGATCTATCCAATGCCAGTCCGGGCCCAGTGGGTTCAGGCGGCATCGGCCAGTGGGTCTACCTGCCGCTGCACCGAACGAAGACGTTTCAGTACCGGCTGGTCGGTCGGGCAATCATACCTTGCGAGATCGAACTGTGCCTCAAGGCTGTAGACAGCCCGGAAATAGCAACCTCCACTAGGATCTCGCTCGGCAGCGACTGGCACACGGTACCCGGCTTGCTGACATTGCCCGATGACGCACCGGCGGAAGCCCTCTACCAATTCTCCGCTACCAGTGCGGCGCCGGCCCACTTTGTGCTCGACCGTATGTTACTCTACCCAAGCGACCACGTCGGCGGCGCGGACCCCGATGTCATCCGGATGTTGCGGGAAGCGCATCTGCCGCTGCTACGTTGGCCCGGAGGCAACTTCTCCTCAGGATATCACTGGCGAGATGGTGTGGGTCCGATCGATGCGCGCCCCACCCGTCCTAACCCGGCGTGGGAGGGGCTGGAGTTCAATCTCTTTGGCACGGACGAGTTCATCGCGTTTTGCCGCGCAGTAGGCTGTGAGCCTATGATCTGCGTCAATGCAGGTGACGGTACGCCGGACGAGGCCGCAGCCTGGCTCGAATACTGCAACGGCGGGCCCGAGACACCGATGGGAGCGCTCCGCGCCGCGAATGGTCACCCGGAGCCCTATGGTGTCCGCTATTGGGAGATCGGGAACGAGATCTACGGCCGCTGGCAGGTCGGCTGGACCACTGCGGCGGGCAATGTGGACCGTTACGAGCGGTTCAGGCAAGCGCTCTTGTCCGTTGACCCCACAGTGCAGCTCCTGGGATGTGGGTATGGCAATGAGCCCAACTCCGACTGGAATCACACACTCATCGAAAACGCGGGGACCAGATTGCGTTGTATCACTGATCACATCCTCACGGGCGGC
This sequence comes from Anaerolineae bacterium, assembly GCA_034676805.1. GTDB lineage: Bacteria > Chloroflexota > Anaerolineae > B4-G1 > SLSP01 > PWVB01. The sequence continues at coordinate 88,158 of JAXDDO010000022.1, forward strand.
AGTGTGAACGCCGATACCGACCCGGTCGAGCTCTATCACGCCTTCATGGGCTATCCTTCTGTGCTGGAGGGGCGTTACCGGGCTCTCGAGACAACGATGCGCCGGGCAGGCCTGGTGGAGCCACACCTAGCGATCACCGAACTGCAGCTCTTTGCCCATTTCCAGGGCGAGGGCAAGCCGGGAGGCAGGCTGACGCCTGCGACGATGCCGCGGCCCGACACGATTGCTGAAGCGCTCTCCCTAACGACTATCGTCAACACGTGTATCCGCCTGGGGCGCTTTGTAGAGCTACTGACCCACTCGGCGACGGTCAACCATGGCGGCGGGCTCCGGAAGGAGCGCGAGCGTGTCTACGCCAACCCGGTTCACCACGCGCATGCGATGGGGCATACGCTGGCTGGTGGGACTCCGGTCGCCCTACGCTTGGCGTGCGAGACGTTCGCGACGCAACACGCGTTCGCCCACATACCGCCACTGGCACAGGTGCCGGTGATCGACCCGATGGCGGTGCTGACAGAAAGCGGGGATCTGGTTGTGACCCTGGTTCACCGGGGCGGCGACTGCGGGCCTATCGAGTTGACGATAGATCTCGAAGGCTTCCGTGCCCACCAGCGTGCCGAACAGGTCACACTGGCGGGCGAGACGTGGTTCGATCGGAACACCCGCGAGGCGCCCGAGAAGATCGTACCGCGACGAACTCAACTGACGCTTGGCGCGGAGACCCGCCTCGTGCTGACGCTGGCCCCGTTTTCGATCAGCCAGGTCACGTTCCACGAGGCGGGCTCCGACTCAGCTTCTCCGACTTGACCTAAGCCCGACCGCCGAAGGCGCGCGCGGCTTGCATCGTGAAGCGCTCGATGAGGTCGCTGATCGAGAAGCTTGGGTGTCCAATCAGATATGAATGCACGGTATCGCCGAAGTTGCGGTACCAGTGCTCGGGGATGCCCCGTTTCCCGACGATCGCACCGACGATGCTGCCGGCGGTTGCCGCGGTGCAATCGTTGTCCATGCCCATAGCAACGGTCTCCGAGATCACGCGGGTGAAGTCGGTCCCCCCGATGGTGATGCCCCAGACCGTGAGGCAGGCGTTGTTGATCGTGTGTACGCCGTGCATGCCGCGGAAGCGTTCGTCCATCGCTTCCCGTGCCTGGCGGTAGTCGCCGATCTGCGGCGCTACGTCGAGCGCCCAACGCACAGCCTGTGCCAGGGCGCACTCCGCCGGGATTTCCGTCAAGCCGATCTCCAGTGCCTCCAGTGGATCATCCACGGCAAAGGCCGCTGCAATGGCTGCCGTGAAGAACATCTCGCCGTAGATGCCCTGTCTGCGGTGGCTGATGTAGGCGTCGCGATAGGCCATCTCCGCAGCCCGCTCCGGCAGCCCGGGCGCCAGATAGCCCCAGGGGTCGGAACGGATGTCGGCGCCGATCCACTCGCAGAAGGGGTTGTCTGTCGTTCCAGCCTGTAGCGCAGGAACGCCGGCGCGCAGATTGCGGAGCGCTATATCCTCTGCAGTGCAGGCAAAGGGGAGGTATTCGACCCACGCCTTGCCGATGTCCTCGGTGCTGAAATGCGACCCGAAATCCTCCACGACCAGTAGCCCTAACAGCGTGTATGCGAGGTCGTCGTCCACGGGGACGCCGTTCAGTTTGTCGCGCGTATACGCCTCGACGGGCGTCGTCTCGTAGCGCAGCGAGTAGGGATTGGGAACGTATTGCCAATAATCGGTCGGGGGGAAGGGTTGGCCGTTTTCGCGGGCCAATGACTCCATACGCTCGATGGGCCAGAACTCCACAGGGGCGCCCAGGACGTTGCCTGCCATCCGGCCCAGCAGTGCGCCAGATAGACGTTCGCGGTACAGTGGCTCATCAAGGGCCTTCCACAGCGTGCGTGGCCCGTCAGGACGCAGTGCCTGGATCTTCGCCAGGTCGTCGGGTTCGCGGCTGGCCAACTCAAGGTCTTCCGGCAGCGCCTTCAGTCGCTCGATTGCCTGGCGGAGCGCGGATTCAGCATCGGCAAGGATAGGGGCTATGCCCTTGGCGCCGTGTTCATGCTTCAGTTGCGTGTACAGCGTAACCTGTTCGACCAATCTGCGGTAATCGGGTATCTCGGGATAGGGCATAGTTGCCTCCTCGTCTTCGTTAGGCTGAGTGGATCATCAACGATGTTCGGTATAAGATATACGCAAGGCTGGGCAGGTCAATCAACCGTCGCTTGCACCCGGCGTGACCGGACGCAAGAGCCGCCAGAGGATGCGATGAGGATGATACGATGACAGGTTCACATGCTTACCTTGATCCTCCACGCGAGTTCAGCATAGCGCCATTCTGGTTCTGGAACGACGCCCTCAACGAGGACGAGCTGGTGCGCCAGATGGCTGACTTTGAGGCGCATGGCGTCTACGGTTTTGTGATCCATCCGCGCGTGGGCTTGCCCCGTGACATCGGGTGGATGTCGGACCGGATGATGGTCTTCATGCGGTTTGCAGTCGAAGAAGCCCGGCGACGGGGCATGTTCGTCGTTCTGTATGACGAGGGTATGTATCCCTCCGGATCGTCCTCGGGGCAGGTCGTGGCGGCGAACCCGGCATACCAGTGTCGCTGCACGGCCCACGTCGAGCTCGAAGGCGATGACGAGCCCGCGCTGGCTCCAGGTCAGAACCTGGTAGCCGTCGTGCAGCGGGCCAACGGGAAGCGGATTGCGGTCATTGATCGCCCGGTGGATGCCTTCATTCGCGGCCTGCACTACATCGGCGATGGCCCTGCTGAGGATGAGCCGCCGGCCGCGGACCTCCTCAATCCCGATGCCGTCGCGACGTTCATCCATCTCGTCTATGACCGCTATGCCGAGGTGCTGGGCGATCATTTCGGCAAGACCGTCCGCGCTATCTTCACCGACGAGCCCGCGCTGCTGGGGAAGTGCAGAGAGCGCGGTGTGGTGCCGGGCACGACAGGCATCCTCGATCACGTGAACGCGTTCTTGGGCTACGACTTCACGCCTCACCTGCCGGCTCTCTGGTACGAAGACGAGCCCGATGCGCGTCGCTATCGAGCCGACTACGAGCGCGCCCTCGTGCGGCGCCTTGAGGAGACCTACTACCGGCAGCTCTATACGTGGTGCGAGAGCCACGGCATCTCGCTCACCGGTCACCCGGCTCGCGGTGACGATATCGGGTTCTTGCGCTACTTTCACATCCCGGGGCAAGATACCGTCTGGCGTTGGGTGTTACCCGGGCCGACGGCGCTGGAGGGGGCAGAGTCGACACAAGGGAAGTGCAGCGCCTCGGCTGCGCTTCACCTGCGACGGCGCCGCAACAGCAACGAGTGCTTCGGTGCCTATGGTCACGGCTTCACGTGGAAAGAGATGAAGTGGCTGGTCGATTGGTGTTTTGTCAGGGGCGTGAATCTACTCTATCCGCACGCCTTCTACTACTCGATCCGGGGACCGCGCAAGGATGAGCGCCCGCCCGACGTGGGCCCTAACAGCCCCTGGTGGAACGAGTACCAGCCCTTTGCTGACTACTGCCGCCGGATGAGCTGGCTCAATACAGACAGCACGCACGTATGCCAAGTCGCCATTCTGACCGGGGCGACGAACCTACCCTGGTCGGCGGCCAAGGTCTGCTTCCAGTACCAGCGCGATTTCAACTATCTCGAGTTGCGGCATCTGTGGGAAGACGCCAAAGTGTCGCCGGACGGTGTCAGGATCGCAGGCATGCACTACCAGGCGTTGATCATCGATGGGCTAGCAGCGATCCCGCCCGAGGCCGCTTCGGTCCTCGAGACCCTGGCCCATGCTGGACGGCTTATTGGCTGGGGGCACAGGGAGCCTGCGGGCGTTCCCGCCCAGGTACCATACGCAGAGACAGCGGAGGCGCTGATCTCGGCGATTGATGCCCTGGTCTCCCCCGATCTCGTTGTCTGCCCAGATGCTGTGGATCTGCGCTACCGCCATGTCGTCAAGGACGGTATACACTACTACCTGCTTTGGAATGAAGGCCTGGCGCAGATCGAGACGACGATCACGGTGACGAAGGAGGGTGCGGCAGCCTGGTTGGATCCTCTGGCGGTTGAGGAGACCGAGGCGGCGATCATTGCCGAACACGTCTTCTGCGACGCGGTCTCGGGAGGCTGTCATAGTTGTGAAGAGCTCTCCGACCTTATTTCGACCTCTGGAGACGGCGGGTATGCCACGTTCGAGCTGGTGCTTGATCCGTACACGATGAAACTGCTGCGCATTGGAGGCGCATGACCGATGAGTCCACTCGTAACCCCCAATCCATCAGCCGAGGCTTGCAAGCTATGGGAGTTCCTCTCCGACCTCTCCGGAAAGCGGACCTTGACCGGGCAACACTGCGCACCGCTGGTGGGGTCCACACGCCTCGTGACTGTGCACCGGCAAACCGGGCACTATCCCGCAGTCTTTGGTCAGGATTTCGGCTTCAGCCCGCCCGGGACGTGGGATGGCATTAACTTCCGCCAGCGCATTGTGGACGAGGCCATTCGCCGTCACTACGAGGGCTTCATCATCACGTTGATGTGGCACGCCGTGCGACCTATCGAGGATGAGCCCGTCGAGTTCGGGGAGTCGATCCAGGGCACCGTGACCGAGGGCGAGTGGGACGATTTGATCACGCCGGGGACGGAGATCCACGAACGGTGGAAGTCACAGGTTGACGTGGTCGCGTGGTTCCTGAAGCAGTTGCGCGATGCCGCCGTTCCCGTGCTATGGCGACCCTATCACGAAATGAACGGGAAATGGTTCTGGTGGGGGCAAAAGCGCGGCGATTCGGGCTATCGGCAGCTCTACCGGATGCTGTTTGAGCGGCTGGTGTACTTCCATAAGCTGAACAACCTCATCTGGGTCTACAATGCCAACGAGGTGGGTGAGGACGTTGATCCATATCCAACGTACTACCCCGGCGATGACGTCGTCGATATCCTCGCCACTGATGTCTACCGTCGCGGATTCGCCCAGAGCGACTACGAGCAGTTGCTGGCGCTAGCCGGCGACAAGCCCATTGCGCTGGGCGAGGTCGGGGCGCCGCCTAAGCTCAAGGTATTGCGCCAGCAACCCCGCTGGCTGTGGTTCATGGTTTGGGGCGAGCTCTACGCCTACTGGGGGGAGCGCGAGGCCTACCAGGCGCTCTACGATGCCGAGTCCACTGTGAACCTGGAAGGCCTGCCCTGGGCCACGGTGGCGCAGCCCAAGCTGCACCATCCTCTGCTAAGGTAGCGTGCCTCGATCACGGCCCTGGCTCGCTCGTCTGGCAATTAGCGCAGCCTGAACGCGACCGGATCGGCACTCGCGGCGTGCGCCACCTCGTCGACCCACGACTCGATGGCAAAGACGTTGGCGTATGAGCCCAGGCCGCGCAGCGCCGAGACGCATAGGGGGCTATCTGACGGGCAGTGCTTCACGATGCGCTGCCGGGAGAAGCTCTAGAGCGAATCAACGTTGGGATGTCGCGTCAGCGGGTCGCCTTCTCGTAGGCCTCGATGATCGCATCCATCTCCTGGTTCACACGCTCGTTCACCCACTTACGACCGGGATCCTCGTCGAACCAGGCGAGCGTCCGGCGGATGCCCTCGCGGAACGGGATCGTCGCATGGAACGTGGGCACGAATGTCTTGATCTTGGTGTTGTCGAATATGACACTCCACGCCTTATCTCCCAGCAGTCCTGCACCGATTGCGGGATTAGCCCTGGCGATGAAGTCTGATGCAATGTGGATGATATGCGCCTCTACCCCCAGGGCGTCGGCGATGGTCTGATAGATTTGGTTCCACGTGAGTACCTCATCAGACGTGATATGGAACGCATGCCCAAGCGTATAGGGATTTCCCAGCAGGCCGACGAAGCCCTTGGCGAAGTCCACGGCATGTGTGACCGTCCACAGCGATGAGCCGTCTCCGTGAACGATGATCGGCCTTCCCTTGAGCAGCCGGTCGGCAATAGTGTAGCATTTCCACCCCCCGATGGCGACGGGGAAGACCGAGGCATAGGTCAGTGAGGGGCGTACGATGACGGACGGAAAGCCGCTCTCCTGGTACGCAGCGATCAGGCGCTGCTCACAGGCGATCTTGTTGCGTGAGTATTGCCAGTAAGGGTTAACGAGCGGCGTGGACTCGGTGATGATCGGGTGCGTCGGGGGCTTCTGATATGCCGACGCCGAGCTGATGAAGATGTACTGTGACGTCTTGCCCTCGAACAAGGCGATATCCTGTTCCACATCGGCTGGGGTGTAAGCAATCCAGTTCACGATCGCGTCAAAATACAAACCCTCGAGTGCCGCCCGCACCTGTTCTGGTTGGTGGATATCGGCCACGATGCTATGGGTACCGGGGAGCGTGATCCCGGTCTGCCCCCGGTTCAGCAAGTACAGATCGACCCCCTGTTGCAGGGCCAACTTGCTGACGTCAGTACTGATGTTACCGGTGCCGCCAATGAACAGGACTTTCATAAAGGCTCCTCCTTGGCTGTTGGCGGCAGAAGCGTGCCGCCCTCGACTTGATGAAATGATACTTGAGTTCACGCACAACGTGAAATCCGCGGAGTTTTTGGCCCCAAGGCGGAAAGAGCCTGTTACCTTTTGCGCAGGATGGCGACATGAAGGACAGAACTGGTCACTGAGATTAGCCAAGCACAAGACGGGATGATGGGAAGATGCTGAACAGCGCAGTTGTGGCAAGTGTACGCAGAAGCGATCTGGACACGTTCAATCAGCAGGTGCTCGCCTGTCAGGATCAGGCGTTCACGCTGGCGGCCTATCTGCTGGGCGACGACCGGATCGCTGATGAGGTCGTTCAGCGGGCGGTGCTCCAGACCTACCGGCAGGCTAGGATGAGCGCCGGTATGGCAGTACGGGACTCGATCCTGCGTCACGTGCTGCGACTGTGCGACCTGCAGAATGCGCGTCCAAAGGCGCTGCCTGCTGGCCTTGCGCGGCTACCTGACCGGGAGCGGCGTTCCCTTCTCCTTGTCGACGTCTTGCGCCTGTCCTATGCTGAGGCCGCTGGCGTCCTGGGTTGCTCGAGTGCGAGCCTGGCACAATGGATCGCGGATGCACGGCAACGCCTGGTACCATACATGGCAACGCCTTCCGGGGAGGTCGCGGGCGCCTGAGTCCCTCAGCCCACGGCCTTGTGCATCGGTCGTTTGCTCCCCTTGGGTAGCGATATAGAATCGCGCTATCGCTTACCCAAGGGAGGTACACGCGTGGACAAGATGAGATTGGCTGTTGGCCAGATCCGCGAACTGACCGATGAGATGCTGTCCTTCGCCCGGCAACTTGGCGTGACGGATATCCAGATGAACACGCCGAACCTGCCCGGCGAAACCCACTGGTCTTTTATGGACCTCCTGCGCCTGCGCACACGCTGCGAGGATGCAGGGCTGCGCCTTATCGCCCTCGAAAACGTCCCGGTCAGCTTCTACGACAAGATCATGCTCGGTCTGCCGGGCCGGGATGCGCAGATCGAGGCGATGGCGACGACCATCCGCAACATGGGGAAGGCGGGTATCCCCATCCTGGGCTATCACTGGCTCCCCAACGGGGTCTGGCGCACGTCGGGGACAACCCTGGGGCGCGGTGGCGCGTTGGTGACGAGCTTTGATATGAGCCTGGTGGAGAACGCGCCGCTGACGCACGATCGCGTCTATACCCACGAGGAGATGTGGGCCAACTGGGAGGTCTACATCAAGGCGCTGCTGCCTGTCGCCGAGGAGGCCGGCGTTACGCTGGCGCTACACCCCGATGATCCGCCGGTGCCGTCGCTGGGTGGCGTAGCTCGCATTTTCTCCAGCTTCGAGGGCTTCAAGCGCGCGATGGAAGTCGGCGACAGCCCGAATCACGGCCTCGATTTCTGCCACGGCTGTTGGTCAGAAATGGGTCCCGGCGTCCTGGACGCAATTCGCTACTTTGGGTCGCGCGGGAAGATCATCTATGTGCACTTGCGCGACGTCCAGGGCGCGGTCCCACGCTTCCAGGAGTGCTTCGTCGGCGAGGGAAATATGGATCTCTTTGAGGTTGTGAAGACGCTCAAAGAGGTCGGCTTCACGGGTTTCCTCCTGCCGGACCACGTTCCGCACATCGCCGGCGATAGCGGGTGGGGCCATCGAGCTTGGGCGCATGCCATCGGCTACATCCAGGCCATGGTCGAGGTGGTGGACAAGCTATAGGTGTGGCTGCGTGACAGGACGTCTAGCAGCTCCGTCCAGGGTCACAGCGTCCGCGCCCGGTAGGGCCGGGCGCGGACGTTCGTCTCACGACGACGAAAGGGGCTATGCGGGGACGCCGGTCACTTACGCCCCGGAGGCTCAGCGCTTCGCGTGTTCGCTGGATGTCCTCTCCACTCTGCTCTACCTCGCTTCAGGTGGCCTCCGGTGGGACTTCAGGGGCGACGCCGGCGCGTTCGCATATGGCGCGATAGGCCCACATATCCCATTCCTCGGCCACGCCGATCCCGTGCAGATCGCCGTAGTTCTTGCAGATCAGGCCGCCTTCAAAGATGTCGATCATCTGGCGCGCGCCCGCCTCAATCACGGCGCGGTCACCGGTGGGCAGGATCTTCTGGATATCTACGGGGCTCCAAAGCGCCGCCTTGCGTGCCTTGAGCAGAGCGGCGAGCTTGGGCATATCGTAGAGCGCCGGTTGATCGAACTGGAAGACGTCCACGCCTGCGTCCAGCAGGTCGGGCACGATGTCCCAATTCTGTCCGCACGAATGCATAAGGACCTTCATCCCATAGTCGTGGGCGATGCCCATCAGACGGGTATACATCGCCTTGAAGTACTCGCGGAACATCTTGCGGCTGAAGAGCAGCCCGGTCTGGGTGCCCATATCCTCCCCGATCATGATGCCGTCGGCACCGGCCTTGCCCGCGAGATGGATCTTCTGCTCGTAGACATCGGCCACAATCTGGTGCATGCGATGCAGCTCCTCTGGATAGAGCGCCATATCGCAGAAATAGACCTCCATCTTGCGGAGGTAGCGCGCGTTGTCGAAGATCCAGCCACCGATGTAGGCGATCTTGAACTTGTCGGTGGGTTGTTGGAAGAGCGCCATCATCTGTGCCGCACAGTCGGGATGGGCGTAGTCGGGCGGTTTCAAGTCATCGAGCTGGCGCCAGTCCTCGATCGCGGGCTTCAAGATTTCGCCCTTGATCGAGCCTTCGCGCATGCGAACCCACAGGTTGCCCCACTCGTCGTCGTAGTATTCGACCTTGCCGTCAACCCAGCGCTTCTGGCGATAGCCGTGAGGTACCACGCCAACACCGAGCATGTCGTTGATCCGTCCGCCATCGAACGTCAGGCCGGGGCGCGGTGGGCCAGTATGTTCGATGTTTGCCAGGATGATCTCTCGGGGATTCATAGCGTAACGCCCTTTCTTCCATTGGGAGTTCTGTGGCGGTGGCCCTGGGCCACGATTCGGACGACCGGCACGGTCCTGTGACCCGCGGTGCCCCTGATGCCGGCTCCGCTCCACCAACCCCGGTCAGTATACCACCAGCGGCTGCTTCCGCAGACGACGTGTAGCTGCGACTCGTGTGTGTGCGCCCCGGCCTCGCTGCCTGTTCCGTCGGGGCGTCGTTTGCTCTCTACGCCACAATGAATGTACAATCCCAGGGCTTGAATCCGCCGCCAATAAGTCAGGCCGCAGCCGAGTCTTTCGGGCCGGGGGCCTGGCTCGGATGGAAAAACGGGGGGGGCTATCGTGAAGGACCGACAGTGGACCATCTACCTAACTCAGGACAAGCACCTCGATTACAACTGGTGCGGTACGCCAGCCGAGATCGAGGTGCGGATGGCGGCGCTGCTCGACTATTACCTGGACCTTGTGGAAAGGTCTGGAGGATGTTGGAACCTGGACGGTACGTTGTGGCTGGAAGTGTACCGGCGTCAACGCGGCGAGGCTGGCGCTGAAAGGTTGCTGCAGGCCATTCGCGAGGGCCATATCGGATACGCGGCTAACCATTCGGTGCTGCTATGGGGGCTGCTGAGCACGGAGTTGTCCATCCGTGCCTGTTACGGGGCGTTGCCCATTGAGAAAAGCGCAGGCCATCCCGCCCGAACAGTCCTTCTCATGGAGAACTACGGGTTGCCCTGGGGCGCCGCGACAGCGCTCTCCGACGCGGGGTTCGCCTACATCGGTCGTGGCATCTATCCGCTGCGGGCCGAGAGCTATGCAGCGGCGCGGAAGCCCTATCCGCTCTCTTGGTGGGAAGCGCCCGGTGGGGAGCGGTTGCTCGTACGCTGGGACTGCTATGAGGACACGCGTAGGTGGGGCGGCTATGCGGAGGCGTTTGAGCTTGCCCGGATCGCTGGGGAAGGCTGGGACGCGTACCACCTGCAGGACTGGGGCGACCGCAACACCGAGGATGTCTACCGGCAGCGCGTGGCCTACGTTCGCGACACTGTCGCGCGCTACGCAGCGTATGGTGACCGTTACCCAATCTCGAGTATCCTGTTGCTTGGCACGGGCTGGGATAACTGGACACGGACCCCTGACATCGCGTTGTTCATCCAACGGTTCAACGCCGAGTCCGATTCGCCGATCCGTTTGGTGGATGCACGCTACGAGGACTTCTTCGCGGCAGCACAGGCTGAGGTGGATGCGCGGGGACTGACGCTGCCGGTGCTGAGAGGTACCTTCGGCATATGCTGGGAGGAGTGGGCTGCACACCTGGCTGGGCCGACCCTCGAGTTCCGTGAGGCAGAGCGGCTGCTCCGTCAGGCAGAGGCGCTCTATGCTCTGGATGTGGCGGCGGGACAGGTTGACGAGAAACGTGACCACGCCATTCGGCAGGGCTTTCAGGCGCTGTTGCGCTTCGCCGAGCACGATTTCGGCGGCACGGATCGGTCTACGGCGGCGATCTCTGCGGGCGTACGGGCGGGAGCCGCGACGGAGGCGTTGTCAATCGGCCGCTCTCTCAGCGATGTCCCTGATGGCGTGCCCTGGCCGCGCCTGATGAGCCCCAGTCCGAGTGAGCTCGCCTTTGGGTGGCGCGGTGGACAGGTTCACTTCGACAGCGAGCTGTGCGGGGTGGCCTCCCTGATCGATTCGGGCGGTCGGGAGTGGGTACCTCAAGACATGGGCCTCGTGCTCGGCGAGTTCGCGCATGCCAGATATCACCCCGATGATAGGGCTGGGGCGGTCTTTCCTACCGCTATCTCCACACTCCCCGATACGCAGGTCGACAGGATCGTGTGCCGGCAGGGCGGCAATGGCATCGCTATCGAGACTGAGGGCCGGCGCTGGGGGTTCGAGTGGGCGACGCAGTGGTTCTTTCACCACGATCGACCCTGGATTGACGTGCGCTACGAGCTGGAGGGAGGCTGGACTGAAGACCCGCAGGCGATCCGATTCTGTTTCCCTTTGAGCATCGCTCGCCCCGTCTACCGCTATGACATGGGGGCAGCAATCCTTACCGCGGGTCCGGTCGACCACGGCGGGGACGATCTGCCGGGCGCGAATCAGGTGTTGTACGCGGCGCAGACTTTCGCTGCTGCGTGCGGAGAGGCGGGCGGGGCCGTTTTGCTCGTGCCTGATGCGCCCCTGATCCAGTTTGGATCCGGGGTAAGAGGTGCGTATCAGGATGCGCCTGTGCCAGCACAGCTCGTGGCAGTGCCGATGATGAACATGACCCGCAACGACTGGCAGTTCATGCAAGGGGGGTGGCGCCGGTGGCGGTTCCGCTACCGGCTGGTCCTCTTCGAGGGCGGCTTTGATCCCCTGACAGCGATGCGTGCTGGGCAACATCTCGGCGTGCCGCCGTTTCTGAAGGTCCCCGGCGAGATACCGGCAGTGACGGGACTTAGTTCGCTCGACATCGACTTCGAAGGCGGCCCGGTCACGGCGTTCAAGGTGGCGGAGGACGGCACGCGGTTGATCCTCCGGCTGTGGAATGTCCTGGATCGGGTCGTACCGGGGTCCGTGGCCACACTCCCCGGTTGGCCGCGTGTGACGCTCTGCGATGCGCTGGAACGCCCACTGCGCGTGCTACCCGTGGAGGACGCGCGGGCTGAGTTTGCAGTGGGCGCACGGACGACCCTGACGCTTGCGCTCTGCCATGCGGACGGCTCACGAGCAGCGTGGACCGGCAGCGCTTAGGCACGGCGCGTTGCGCTGGTATGGGGCGGCGGGAGTCTCAGCGTCTCACGGGCTTGAACGATTACTTCCACCGCTTTCTACACCGGAATCCCTTCGGCCATAGCGCGCTGGGCATCAAGGCCTACTACATGGGGCTTACTGGGCTCAGCTGGGCACAGACCTCGATGTGTGCTATGGCGGCGTGCTTCCTGGGCGGGCGCACGCTCAAGCACCATGCCTTTCAGGATGCTCGCGATCAAGCGGATGTATTCCGCACTATGCTTGATGAGGCACGCGTCAGGCATTTCGGCGCTCCTCGAATATGACTGTGTTTCTGGACGGTTTCTGATGCAGTAGATCGGTCTGAGAGTAAGCCCCGGCACTCTGAGACACACCATCATCTGAGCACTGGGAGGTGCACTATGCCTGACACCGCAGATCATGTCGCAAGCCTGAGGAAGATCATCGAATCGGCACACCGCTTGGGTGTGGAAATCGACGAGGAGGAAGCCCTGCAATGGTTGACCGCGATGGCAGCGATGGAGGCTGACACCGACGTCGTGATGGACGCCGACACGGGTGTTTACGGGCATCGGGTGACGATGCTCGATTTCAGCCCCCAAGAGCTGGCGCGGTTCCGCGAGATTGGAAGGCTGGTCGAATTCGAGGATCAACCGGGCAAGGTCGAGACGGCACTCGCGCTCTCCGGCTCGGCGGCGCAGTCCAAGATCCAGACCTATCCCGGTGATGCTGATTACTTCGAGCGCGTCAACATCATCGCCGGTACGTATGAGGAAGCATGCCAGATCCTGGGGCAGATCATGCGTGAGAAAGCGCTGTCTACTCTGGAGGGTACCACATACCAGTTCATCGAGGCAAAGTTCGGTTCGTATCCCGAGGACATCGTCCGCGACGGACATGTCTCGAAGGCGGGAAGCCCCATCTCCTGGTCAGCGGCGGAGGTGGTTGCCGGTCAGATCGTGAGCACACGGCCCGACGGCACCGATATCGTGGTGCGCTGGGACGATGCGGCTCGTGATCCCGGTTGGTGTAAGTTGGACTGGGTCATCGCCGACCCAATCCACAACACCTTGGCCAACGCTAGCAATATGCTCGACGTGACCTGGCAAGCGCCCGATGGCACGATCACACCATTGGATGGGTACCTGGACCCCTATTTCCAGGAGGTGTACCTGGAAGCCGAATCGATTCCCATTTTCTCGAAGTTGGTGAAGCACGTGTCGTCCGACGCCCTAAGCGATTACGTCAACGCACTCGAACGGGAGGTGCGGAAACACATCGCAAAGGATCCGACGAACTATGGGAAAGCCGCCAAGCGACTCTACAATATCTTTCGGCTAACGGGGGCGTACAAAGAGGCAGTGTTCCTGCGTGAGCTCTTTGACGAACCCACGACGATGCTCTACCAGGTTCATAGCCTGATCAGGACCGTGGACGACGCGGCCCGCTCTGGCGGCAGTATCTCGCGAGAGCAGCTCTCTGATCAGATTGACACCCTGATCCTCGCCGTGATCGACGCGTTGGAGGGAGAGCAGGAGACCGAAATCGTGCGCTACTTGTTGCGCTTCCGGAGCAGCTTGGCGCGGCAGGACGCCGTTCAAGGGCTTAGCGCGGAGGCAGAAGCAGCGCGGGCAGAGGTGCTCAATGTCGTGAACAACTTCTTCTATGAAAAGCTGACCGCGATGCCCACGATCAAGGCCTATCTGGATGTGCAGACAGCGGCGGAGGACTAGCCTGTTCTCTCGCCTGTATCTGGTGTTTGGAGCTGCCGGTCAACCGCGGGGGGCGCACTGCTGCGCCCCCCGACCGAAGCCGGCGCTGACTTGGGCTGTCCAGCACTCCCGTCACCCGATTGGGCGCTAGCTGGTATGTAAGGTTTCGGCAAGATACTGGACGATCCAGCGGGCCAGGTCGTAGGCGGGTGTGTCGCCAGGGAGGCTGAGGGTCTGCACCGGCTCGCGCGCCAATAGCCCGCCGTGTGCTCGCGTCTCGTGGGTGAGCTTGATTTGCTCCGCCTGCCACGTGATCTCCACCAGGAGAAGATGGCGTACCCACCAACGTCCACCATCCCCATCCCAGGCTTCGGTTCCGGCTTCTGGTCCAGCGGCGCTTTGCTCGCGTGCCTTCTGGAGCGCGCGGCTGAGCGTGACCACTGTGGGGCGACCCAGGGCCAAGCTGACCCGCCGCACCGGCGTCCACTCAGCGTTTTCGTCGTCAGCTCGCCGCACGACCGGAACGACGACAAAGCCGCGGCCGTTGGCATAGACGTGAACCTCATCGTGATGCGTGTCCATCGGCCTCCTTCCTGTTCGCCTGTATTATAACAGACATGGGCCTCTGCATTTGGTGAGGCGAAGGCTGAGGCACAGATGCCGGGGCGACTTGCCAACAGTGTCGAAAGGGCTATAATCTCGATCGATACCCTATATGATCCCGGTCATTCTCCGACCCAACGCGCCTAAGGGCGTGTCCTTGGCTGCCGATGGACGTTGGGCGATAGGGTGGCGCCGGAAACGGCGTTGCCTCCCGTGTTTGGAAAGGAGATGTACCGCTGCACGACTAGGCGGGTCACTAGCCCCGCTGACGGGTCGTTTTGTGTGCGGCGTCTCTTTTCGAGACGCCGTTTTTCGTTATCTGACCATTTCACATTCACTCAAGGAGGTAGACGTATGGAGCGCAACGGATTCAAGTTTGGTCTCGCCATATTGGCGATCGCAGTCCTGCTTATGACTGCCTGCAGCAAGCCTTCGTCCGGTGGTGGAGGTGTCCCTGCGGATGCCGCGCTGAAAATCACAGGCAGCGTGGACAACGAGGTCGGTTGGACCGAAGAAGAGCTGCGCGGCATGGACACAATGGACGCAGAGTCCACCAACAAAGACGGTGAGACGTCCACCTACACTGGGGTCGCGGTAAACAAGCTGCTGGACGAGGCCGGTGTTGCCAGCGGCGCTACGACGCTGGTCTTTGTTGCCGACGACGGCTACACTGCCGAGGTCGCGTTGGGCGAGATTCAGGCCTGCAGTGATTGCATCGTGTCCTTCCGCGAGCAGGGCGGGTTCAGCACGGTGCTTCCTGGCTTCCCTGGCAACGTCCAGGTCAAGGGAGTCGTCGAGATTCAGGTGAAGTAGATCACGCACCGCTGGTATTCGCCCATGATCTATGTTGGACTCGACGACACCGATGTTCTAGAGTCGCGCGGCACGGGCCATCTGGCCAGGGCAATTGCTGGCGAGCTGGCGCAGCGCTATCCTCTTGCAGGGGTCACGCGCCATCAACTGCTCCGCGACCCTCGCATCGCGTGCACCAAGAACAACAGCAGCGCCGCCATCCTGTTCGCTGTGCCTGATGACGTGAGTCCCGCGGTGCTCTTCGAGCAGGTCTCGCAGCTAATGCTGGCCGATGCAGTGGCCGGCAGTGACCCCGGGCTGTGCGTCGCTTCCGATGTTCCGGCGCCGATTACAGCGTTTGGCCGGCGTACTCAGCGCGAGATTGTCACGCAGGCGCAAGCGCTCTGGTTGGCCGAAGCGCACGGAATCATGCTGACGGGGTTGGGAGGCGACCATAGCGGGGTAATCGGTGCGCTGGCCGCGGTGGGTCTGGCGGCGAGTGGAGACGACGGGCGCTATGTGCTCGTAGGGCGATCCCGTGAACTGCGCGGCCTCCAGCCCGTCTCCGCACTTCTTGCGGCCGGTATTGCCGCGGTTGAGACCATCGAGGGCGATCCAGTGATGGACGGCCTGATACAGACCGACCGTCTCCGTCCGGCTCGCAGGCGCCACATGCCCATCGCCATAGTCGAGCAAGGCGATGGCTGCTGGATTCCACTGAAGCTCGACTGATGTTCGGCGTTCTCACCGCGGACCGTGTTGCGTATCGCTACTCGGGGAATTCGATGGGCCTGGAGCCTGTTTCAATCGGGCTCCAGGCCGGCGATGCTCTGTTAGTTGCCGGTCCGTCGGGCTGTGGCAAGAGCACCCTTGCCCGCTGCCTGACGGGCATGATCCCCCACCTGTATCGGGGACAGCTTACGGGGAATGTAAGTCTGTGTGGGCTCGATAGTCGTTCGACCCCTCTGTGGCGACTATCGGAGTGTGCTGGCTTCGTCTTTCAGAACCCCGCCGCGCAGCTGGTCGCATCATCGGTTGAGGATGAGATCCTCTTTGGCCTTGAGAACCTTGGGCTTGCCCGCGCGGAGATGCGCACACGCCTGGACGAAGCTCTTGTCCGTTTCGGCCTAGACACCCTACGTGCGCGGTCGCCTCTTACCCTATCGGGGGGAGAGCAGCAGAAACTCGTGCTGGCGGCCACGCTCGCACGCCATCCGCCCATCTTGGTGATGGATGAGCCCCTTTCGATGCTGGACAGCGCCGCTGCCGAGATGCTTGTCAATGATCTGGCGTCGGTCGCGCAGGCGGGGACCGCGATCGTGATCTGTGAGCATCGGTTCGAGCCGTTGGCCACGTTGCCGGGCTTGCGGACGTTGAGAGTTGCTCCTCCTCACGAGCCTTCGTCCCAGGCGGGCGCTGTGGTCGCCGCACCCCTCTCTGCGGTGCCGTCGTTTTCGCTGGTGGTTGAGGACCTCGGCGTCAGTCTGGGGCAATGCCGCGTCCTGAATGAGCTGGCTTTCCAGGTGCCCGGAGGCCAGATCATGGCAATTGTAGGCCGTAATGGCGTAGGCAAGACCACGCTGCTGCGTGCCTTGGCCGGGTTGCAGCGGCACGATGGGTCGGTGCTTGTGAATGGACAACGGCCTGATCTGGCAATGGTCTTTCAGAACCCCGATCTGCAGTTCTTCAATCCCACGGTGCGTGAGGAGATCCTGTATGGTATCTCCGAGCCGGACCTGGAGCGTTATCAGGGGTTGCTTCAGATCCTCGGGTTGTCGGCGTATGCGCAGACACCGCCGCTGCTCCTGAGCGAAGGCGAGAAGAAGCGCGTTGCGTTGGCGATTGCGCTGATGCGAGGACCGCGCCACGGCGTCCTGCTAGACGAGCCTTCGCTGGGCCAGGATGCCGCCCACAAAGCTTGTCTGATGCGCTTGGCGCGCGCTGTCGCCGATAGCGGTCGCTCGGTGATCATGACAACGCATGATTTGTCGCTGGCGGCTCAGGCGGACCGGATGGCGTTGTTGGGCGAAGCGGGCTTCCTGGCGGATGGCCGGCCCGGCGAGGTTCTGCGCGATTCGTCGGCGTGGTCACGCAGCGGGCTGAAGGTGGCTCCGTGGATACTCGCTGCACAGGCGGAAGATGCGCTATGCAATTGATCGGACGGGTACGGCGCGTTCATGAACCCATTCGGCTTGTGGTTTCGCCTTTGCGGCGCACCGACCCGCGGACTCGGCTGTTGCTGAGCGTATCGGCTTCGCTCGCCGTGATGTTGCCGCTGGAGCGGACGCTCATATTCATGGGACTCTATACCCTATTGCTCGCCTGGGCGCGCCTGTTGCCGTCTGCGGGGCGCCAGATATGGCGGCTACGTTGGGTGTTGATTGTGCTCTTTGCCTTCGACGCGATCTTCGTTGATCTGACCCTGGCTGTCACGGTTACGCTGCGTATCGTGCTTCTGGCGAGCGTTTTCGCGCTCTTTGTCGGCACAACGACGCCCGAGGAGCTACGGTTGGCCCTTGAGCGGTTGGGCGTTCCGTACAGATATGCGTTCAGTCTGAGTCTTGCTTTCCTCAGCTTCGATTTGCTGAGGGATGAATGGCGTGCGATCCAGGAGGCGCAGATGGCGCGCGGGGCGTGGGCACCGCGCGTGCGACTTCGGGACCTGGCGCTCAGTGATCTTCTCGCATTAACGGTGCCGGCCATCGTGTTGACAACACGACGGGCGTGGGCATTGACCGAGGCTGCCGCGGCCCGCGGCTTTGACGCGCCCCATCGTCGGGCGTACCGTGAGCTCAAGATGGGCCGTGTGGATGGGTTGGTGATCGCCATAACCGCCATAGTTGTGGGGCTGCTCCTGTTCCTGTAGGAGGTGGGAGATGAAGCAAGGTACACGTATCGGGATTGCTGTAGGGGTTATCATTCTTGTCACGGTGGTGGTGCTGGGTGTCGATCTGGCTCGACGGCAGAGCGATGCATCGTTGCCCGCGGGGAGTATACCACTCTATGTCCGTGGTGAGCTGGCAACGGCATTCGTCCCTGACGACCTGGAGAGCCTGGAGCTAGTTAGCTTCGTCGACGAGGAAGAGGGCAAGACCCAAGAGGGTTGGCTGCTGCGCGACATCTTGAAGCTCTACCTGACCGACGATGTGCTGCGGGAGGACACCGTCGTCGTGGTGAGTAGCACCAGCCGCGAAAAATCGGTCACATTGACCTGGCCCGAGGTCAACGATACGGGTAATATGGTGATGTTCGACCTCGCGGGACGTGGGACGCTGAAGTTGGTGTCCAAGCTCGAGAGGTTGGATATCCGGGACGAGTGGGTCCAGGATGTGGACCGGATCGAGGTCGAGTGACGCGATGATGAAGCGGCCTTACTTTTCCGCGTTCGAGTTGGTGGTGTTGGCGCTCTTTTCGAGCTTGGTCGTGGTGGCCAAGATCGCGCTGCGCTTTCCCATTCAGGTTTCGGGACACTCGGGGCTGTTTTGGCTGGCGATTGTGGTTGTGGCGGCCGGTGTGGTTCCCAAGCGCGGCGCCGCGAGCCTTTTGGGGCTCTCATCGGGCATCTTGGCAGCGTTCTTAGGTATGGGGGATTTCGGCGCCCTTAACACATTCCTGTCGTATACAATGGTGGGGGTGGCGGTCGATCTTGCGCTGTGGCTGTTGGGGGATCCGGAGAACCTGCTGGTTGGTGGGCTGGTCGGCGTGCTTGGGCACCTGGGCAAGTTTCTGGTGAAGTGGATCATGGGTGTCGTCACGGGCGCGCCGTTGGGTTTCATCGCAATGGGACTGGCGTGGTCGCTGGTGACGTACGTGATTTTCGGTGCCTTGGGCGGTGTCCTGGGCGCTTTGACGCTCCGTGCGCTGCGCCGGGCCGGCTTTTTTGCGTATCTTGCTGAGAGACGATAGGGTGGGATTACATACTATGGCTTTCGATGCATATCGGCGTACGATTGACTACTTACGCATCTCCGTAACCGACCGCTGCAATCTGCGGTGTGTCTACTGCATGCCCGAAGAGGGCGTGCCCACGTCTTCACACGACGAGATCTTGCGCTATGAAGAGATCGAGCTCGTGGTGCGTGCCGCAGTGACGTTGGGGATCCACAGCTTCCGCCTCACCGGTGGCGAGGCGCTGGTAAGGTTGGGATTGGTCGAGCTGGTCCGTATCCTGGCGACGATCCCCGGCGTCGACGATCTGGCGATGACAACCAACGGAATGTTGCTCGCGCGCTATGCTGACGACCTGGTCAAAGCAGGGCTAGGCCGGGTCAACGTCAGCCTTGACACGTTGCGCCCGGGTCGCTTTCATGAGATCACGCGTTGGGGCGAGTTGAGCGAGGTGCTTGCCGGTATCGAGGCTGCTCGCGAAGCAGGACTGAGCCCGGTCAAGATCAACACGGTCGTGATGCGGGGCGTGAACGACGATGAGGTTGTTGACCTGGCGCGCAAGACCATCGACTCCGGGTGGCATGTCCGTTTCATCGAGTGGATGCCGGTTGGCGCGGCGGCGCAGGATCAGGACTGGCGCGCCCGTGTCGTTACGGCCCAGGAGACTCAGGCCGCGGTGGTGGCGGTCCTGGGGCCTTTGACGCCGGTTGCCGGTCCGCGAGGCGCCGGGCCTGCACGCGCGTATCGCCTGCCCGGTGCTACAGGGTCGGTAGGGTTCATAACGCCCGTAAGCGATCACTTCTGTGGTAGCTGCAATCGTCTTCGGCTCACCGCTACCGGGCAGCTACGCCCGTGTCTACTGGCAGACGCGGAGATCGATTTGCGGGAGCCGCTGAGGAACGGCGCCGACATCGAGACCATCCGGGCTCTGCTGCTCGAAGCGGTGCACGCCAAACCAGGCGGCCACCGGATTCAGGCCCATGAAGCTGACCCGTTGCGAGATGTTGCCCGAAGCCGGTCAATGTCGCAGATTGGAGGCTGAGGCGATGGAGCTCACACATATCGATGCGTCGGGAAGCATTCAGATGGTAGACGTGGGTGATAAGCCTGACACCGAGCGCCTGGCAGTAGCTCGGGGCGATGTGGTCATGCGGCCCGAGACGCTGCAGTTGATCGCTATCGATGGGTTGCCCAAGGGGGATGTGCTGACGACAGCCAAGATCGCCGGGATCATGGCCGCTAAGCGTACCGCTGAGTTGATCCCGCTGTGCCATCCGCTTGCACTAACGAAGGTCGACGTCTCGATGGAACTGGATCTCGACACGCCCTGTGTGAGAATCACTGCAGCCGTTCGAACACGTGGCAAGACGGGGGTCGAGATGGAAGCCTTGACTGCGGTCAGCGTCGCTGCGCTGACGATCTACGATATGGCCAAGGCTGTGGAAAGGACGATGCGGATCACGAACATCCACTTGGTCCGAAAGGAAGGCGGCCGGAGCGGGGTGGTTGTGAGCGTTGAGCAAACAGTGTCCCCCGTGGGTGAGGTGGATACCGGCAGCGATGTTGCTGAAGGGAGAGATAAGCGTGATCGTTAAGCTGAAGCTCTTTGCTGCGTCGCGGGAGATCGCGGGCAGCGGTGAGACGTTGGAGTCGTTGCCCGATGCGGCTACACTGCGTGACCTGCGAGACAAGCTCTTCGCTGCCTATCCGGACCTGGGCAACCTCAGGGTGCAGTTTGCCGTGAATCGGGCTTATGTCTCCCTGGACACGGTGCTCGAGGACGGCGACGAAGTCGCTTGTATACCGCCTGTGGGTGGTGGTTAACGCGATGGCTGACAAACGATTTGTCGTCACGGACGCCCTAATTAAGGCCGACCCCCTGGTTTCGCAGTTGGTGATGGCCGAAGCCGGCGCTGTCGTCACGTTCGTGGGTGTCGTGCGAGGCAACAGCGAAGGACGTCAGGTGCTCCATCTCGAATACGAGGCCTATCCCGAGATGGCGGAAGCGGTAATGCAGCAGATTGCTGAAGAGGTCAGAGCGCGGTGGCCCGATGTCCAGGAGGTTGCGATCACCCACCGTGTTGGGCGCCTGGAGGTGGGTGAGACGGCAGTTGTGATCGCGCTCTCCGCTGCGCATCGACCGTCGGTGTTTGACGCCCTGCACTACGCCATTGATCGTGTCAAGGAAATCGTCCCTATCTGGAAGAAGGAAGTGTGGGCTGATGGTTCAGAATGGAAGAGTGAGCAATGAGACGTGATCATGGGCTTTACCCGATACTGAGTGTGGAAGAAGCGCTGGCGATGGTGTTGGGCGCCTTTGGGCCGTTGGACGTGGAGAGCATTCCTATTCTCGACGCGCTAGGGCGGGTCTTGGCGGAGGATGTTCATGCCAAGGGCGATATCCCTCCTCATGCCAACACCGCTATGGATGGCTATGCCGTAATCGCTGCCGACACGTATGGAGCCAGCCAGGAGAGCCCCAAGAGCTTGCGCGTGATCGATAACCTAGCTGCCGGCTATGTGACGGATAGCGCCGTGATGCAAGGCACCGCGATTCGCATTATGACGGGCGCGCCAATGCCTGACGGGGCCGATGCCGTGATTCCGTTTGAGGACACACACCAGGAAGGTGACGTTGTGCTCCTCTTCGCCGCCGTTGAGGCGGGCGCGAACGTGCGGTTCGCCGGGGAGGACGTGCGAGACGGCACGAAAGTGCTTGCGAGGGGGACGCCCATTCGCCCTCAGGAAATCGGCATGCTGGCGGCGCTGGGGCACAGCCGGGTGCGCGTGCACCGGCGCCCACGGGTGGCCATTCTGGCCACAGGCGACGAGCTGGTAGACATCGATGCCCCCCTGACGCCGGGCAAGATACGTAACGCGAATGGCTACTCGAATGCTGCGCAGGTGCTCAAGTACTGTGGCGCGCCGCTGATGTTGGGCATTGCCAGGGACAATATCGACGATTTGACATCGAAGATCCACGCCGGCCTTGCCCAGGGGGCTGACCTGCTGCTCACCTCGGGCGGCGTCTCGGTGGGGGATTTCGACGTCGTAAAGCAAGTTCTGGTGGCTGAGGGTGAGATGACCTTCTGGCGGGTGCGCATGAAACCGGGCAAACCCCTCGCGTTCGGGCGCATCACGGCCGAAGTCGACGGGCAATCACGGACAGTGCCGGTGCTGGGGATGCCCGGAAACCCGGTGTCGGCTATGGTCTCGTTCGAGCTGTTTGTGCGTCCTGCGCTGCTGACCATGCTGGGATACACGGAACTGGCCAAGCCAACGGTGGAAGCCGTGCTCGACGACGCGCTTGATCGCAAGGACGACCGGCGCCACTACGTGCGCGTGCGCATCGAAGCGCGTGACGGCGTCTATCATGCAGCGCTCACGGGAGAGCAGGGATCCGGTATTCTCAACTCGATGGTCCTGGCCAACGGGCTGGCCATCATCCCGGAGGATTGGACGCATGCTCCCGCCGGGGCGCGGGTACGTGCGATGTTCTTCGACTAGACAGGGCGACGCCCGGCGCCACGTCTGTCTGCGGCGCCGGGCGTCTGTGTCGTGGTACGGCTAGCTGCTCAGGGCGGCGTGGGCTGCCTTGAGCTGCTCGCGGATCTGGATGTGCTGAGGACACTTCTCCTCGCATACGCCGCACTCGATACAGGCATCGGCTTGAGCCCCGCCGATCCAACGCATCTCGGGGAACTTGGCGTAGTTGTCCCGTGCGACCGTCCACAGTCCGTAGACTTGACCTAGATTGTACATCTCGAAGATGTAGGGGATATTGACGTTCTGCGGGCAGGGCTGGCAGTATTTGCACCCGGTGCAATAGAGCTTTTCCATTTCCGCCAGCCGCTTGACGTGCTCTTCGATCGCTCCCCTGTCTTCTGCCGTCAAGCTCACCGCATCCGCTGCGGTGGCAACGTTCTCTTCGACCATCTGTAGCGTGCTCATTCCCGACAGCGCCACGGTTACATTCGGGTTGGACAGTACAAAGCGCAGCGCCAGTTCGGGCACGCGCGATATCCCGGGTATGACCTGTGTAAGCACCTCAGACGGCCCGGCTAGCCGCCCGCCCGCAACCGGGCCCATAACGACGACGCCCACGTTGTTCTTCTTGGCGTAGGCAATGCCTTCCTCGAGCTCGCGATAGAGCAGATTGTACTGTAGGGTAATGGACTCCACGTAGCCCGTGTCGACCAGACGCATCAGGGCCTCGTTACTGTCGTGAAAAGAAGTGCAGATATGCCTGATCAACCCCTGTTCCTTCGCTTTGAGCATCCATTGGCTGATCCGTGGCGCGACGTTCTGCTCGTAACGTTCCCAGTTGATGCCGTGGTGGTTGTAGATGTCGATGTGGTCGACATCCAGGCGTTCGAGGCTGTTCTCGAGATGGGCCCACCATTGCTTCTCGTCGTCACCATAATAGTGGTTCTTGGTGGAGACCACGATCTGATCGCGCCAGCCCTTGAGCGCCTCGCCCACTGCCCGCTGGCTATCCTCATTGCAGTATCCGACTGCGGTATCGATGTAGTTGACGCCTGCATCGAACGCGCGATGGATCATCGGAATCGCTAATTCGCGATTGACGAATTGCTTGCCGTCTCGCTCCTCCATGGGGAGCCGCATTGCCCCAAACCCCAGTTGTGAAACCCTCAACCCTGTACGGCCCAGTGTCCGGTAAATCATCTCGTTCTCCCCCTCAACACTATAGAAACACGGCGGCCCCCGATGGGGCCGCCGCTATTCTAGCAGGCTCTTCCCCCGACACAAGCCGAGGATCTACCTGACCTTTGCAGGGCCCGGCGTCCGGTCAACAGTGGGGCTGCCGCCGCTCAACAGCCGATGCTCGCAGGCACCACTCAGAGGTCGCCAGTTCGGCTCTACGGTTCGGCCCGGTCAAGACGCCAACGCTCCAGGATATCCAGGACTTCACTGTCCTGGACGTCATACCAGTTACGGTAGACCTGCGCTACCGCTCTGAAAGCGGGTGGGCGCTCCAATACGACGACTTCGTCAACGAGCGTCTCCAGCTCACGGATGATCCGTTCCCCTGCCACTGGGGCTGCGACGACGATCTTCGCCGCACTGCGCCGCTTGCAGAGCAGGATCGCCGCGCGCATCGTCGAGCCCATCGCGATGCCATCGTCGACCAGGATGACGGTACGGCCCGCGAGTTCGGGCAGCGGTGCGCCTCCGCGCAAAGCCTGGATGCGTCGCTCGATCTCCTCGCGCTGCCGGCGCTGGATCGCTTCGAGCATCGGACCGGGGATCCGTGCTGCCGCTTCGTGAAAGACAAACGTGCTGCCATCTTCGGCGATGGCGCCGAACCCCGCCTCGGGATTGTACGGCAAGGGCAACTTGCGCGCGATCAGAATCGAGAACTCCGCACCAAGGTGCTTGGCGACCTGGTAGCCCACTTCAACGCCCCCGCGCGGGATGGCGAGCACCAACAGCGGACCACCGCGGTGCGCTTCCAGGGCGCCCGCCAGTGCTATGCCCGCATCAGATCGATCTTCGAACACAGGGCTCTCCAAGACTCACGCCAAATCTCGTTGAGCAGTCTCGCGCCCTCAGGGAACGGCGGAGGCTGAGTACGCCACACATCCCAACACGCTCACGAGTGAGGCACTAGCGACAGTATGGCTGCTGCCATCGTCGAGATCGATCAGGGCCAGGGTGTACTGGGCCTGTGCATCCGTGGTAACGGCCAATGCTTGGTTCTCGTGACACCAGTACAGATTCAGCAGATGCTCACCTTCCGCGAGCGGGACCGAACCGACTTCGTGGGTAATCTCGCTGCCATTATGGATCTTCAGGGTCAGCGTCTCGAACGCGTCGCCGGCATAGTGGCCCTGGGCAAAGAGAATTCGGTCTCCAGCAGGTGACCACGCCGCGGCGCTCGCCAGCGCGCTGCCGTCGTCCACTGCCAACCACAGGGCAGGTTCGACTTCGCCCATAGCCTCCACGGACCAGAGCTGGTTGACGGCCATATCAAAGGCGATTGGCTCGTAGTCTGCAGGCGTGTAGTCCGGGTCGCGGGCCAGGTAGAGAAGTTCGGAGCCCTGCGCCGAGAGGCGGGGTGACGTCAGGTAGGCGTCGCCGTTCAACACCACCCGGCTCGGTAGGCTATCCAGGGGCGCCTCTGCAGCGCCTGGCGGTAGGTCGATCGCCAACAGACCCAGGTTCCCTGCATCGCTGTAGGGGAGGAAGGTGTTGATCAGTAGCTCTTGCCCCGACACAGTCCAGCCGATGGGAAAACCGGGAAGGATCGTCCCATCGCGATAGAAGTCCCCGCCGGAGAAGCGTGCTACCGCCCCGCTCTCCAACGCCACAGTCAGGATCTCCCAGTGGGACACCTCAACACCGGGTGGACGCAGCCCCAAGATGGCCAAGCGGTTCTCCGGTTGGTCGAACGCTATCCCGAAGATCGTGCCATCTGCGTGGGTGGCGACAGTGTAGACGCTCGATGTCGTGAGATCCCGGATGGTCACGCTGTTGGCGGGCGGTGACGTGGCGGGGAACGCAATCCAGCGCCCGGAGGAAGAGGCCACTGCACCTGGATAGACAGTCTGTTGCAGGTCGACGCTTTCACCCGCCGTTGTGAGACTGAAGAGCTGGAGCGTGTCAGCGTCGGCCAGCGCGTATAACGCCACCGGCTCCGATTGCGGCTCCGCGGTAGCTGTGGGGGCGACCGTCCCAGTAGGAGCCGACGTCGAGGTCGCTTCGGGAGGCCGTGTGGCAGTGGGGGTGTCGAGAGTGGGGGACGGGGTGACGGTTGGATCCGCGGTGCACGCAGCGGCCATCAGCATCACGGCCATCGTGAGTCCAGAGGCAAGGTGCTTGAGCAATCGGTGAGACATTGGGTGACCCTCCTGTGGTCGAGTAGGTAGGTGGCTATGCGTGGGCAGGACGCGGCTAGCGGTGCCTGCCCACACACCTTCACGAAGCCTGAGGGGCGAGTTCGGAGCGCACTTCGATACCGGACTCGAGCATTTTGTGAATCGAGCATTGGGTGCCGATCTGGCCCATACGCTGATACTCTTCCTCGGAGAGATTGCCCTGCATGTGTAGGCTCTCCTCGATCCACTCCTCGAAACGCCCTCCTTGAGACGCTCCCTGCATTTCTCTGCGGTGGTACGTCAGGGTGATTTCAGCAAGCTCCAGATCTACGCCGTGATGCTGCGCGTATGAGTGCAGGAGGATCGTGGTGCACACACCCAGACTGGCGAGGAGCATTGTATAAGGGGAGAGTTCGTGGATGTGAACGACCTCTTGGAGATCCTTTTCCCCTTCATTCTGCGCCATGAACCCAACCCGATACGCTCGATCCTGTTGCACGACAACCTTATCCATATCGGCGTGCCTCCTATGGCGTGTAGCTTAGGGGCGTCTCACGAGTACAGCTCCGGTCGTGGGCCTTCGGATGTCGCCCCTCTGCTCTCCCATCCTAGCCGGATTGTGGGGCGCGATCATACGAGAATGGTTGGCGCTGCTGGCGGTGTGCGTGGGGATAGTTGTAGCTCGGTTGGCGCCGGCCTACTGTCCGGACGCCCCGGATGTGGCGCGATCGAGACGGCGCGGCAGTCTCAGGGTGACGTGGTCAGGCAGGGCGACGTGCGTAGGCTGTGAAGAGGTCGCCGAGGTTGATCCGTAACGGCAGACTTCCGAGGTGCGCTCGCCGAACGACGCTCTCAAGCAGCCGCCCAATGGTAGGGGAGAGCGCGGTCAGCCGGCTGGCAAGGTAGCCTGCGTGCAAATAGCGTCCCTGGGCGCCCATCCAGGTAACTGCGAAGCCGGCCTTTTCCAGCATTCGGGCTAGCGTGTTGCGTGTGAAATAGGTGAGGTGCATCTCCATGAACCAGGGCCAACGGCGCCCCATCACGCGAGCGAAGAGGCTGTCAAGGTCCATGGTGTGTACCACGAGGTAGCCTCCAGGCGCAAGCACTTGCCAAGCGGCGCGGAGCGTGCTCAAAGGGTCGGTGACGTGCTCGATGACATCCCACATCGTCACCGCTCTGAAGCTGCCGGCAGGGAGCCCTGCGTCTTCGAGGGTGCCCAGGATCATCTGCAGACCGGCCTGTCGAGCCTCCTCGACCGCCCAGGCGCTGGGCTCGACGCCCCACGCATCCCAGCCATGTGCGGCGGCGATTTCCACGAAGACCCCGGTGTACGCGCCAACGTCCAGCAAGCGCCGGCCCTCGGGTGGGCCGGTAAACCGTTCCATGGGCTGCAGATGGTGCTCGAAGGTCAGGATGCGCCCGGCGCGTTCGGCGACGTAGAGCGGATCTTTGACAGCGCTGTAGATGTTGAGCACGTCGTCGTTGTCAGGGCGGGGGTCGGCGTAGACCAACCCACAGCGCCGGCAGCGCACGATGGGGCCGTGGTGCCCGTAGCCACTACTGGTACAGGCATAGGCGCTATAGGCCCCCGGGTTGAGTTGTGCCTGGTCGGATGGCTGCAAGGTCGAGGGAATGAACTCGACGACATCCGTCCCGCCGCAGAGATTGCAGGCCGAACTCCTTGGGGCATGTGTCTCCGACATCGATGCCACAGCGACGGGTTCTTCCAGAATCACGCTGGCCTGGCGAAGATGCGACGTCTGAACAACCGGAGAACCGTGTAGAGCGCCTTGTAGATCTCGTTGCGCGAGATCTTGGAGACGCCCTGTTGGCGGTTGCAGAAGATGATTGGCACCTCGCCCACACGCCAGCCTCCGCGCTGGACCATATAAAGCATCTCCATCAGGAACGAGTAGCCGCTGGAGAAGATCTGGTCGAGGGCGATTGACGCCAGCACCTCGCGCCGGTAGCAACGAAACCCAGCAGTGGTATCGTGCGCCTTCAGCCCAAGCAAGGTGCGGGCGAAGGCGTTCGCGCCCCAGCTCAAAGCTTTGCGCGGCAGCGTACACTCGACAGCTCGCCCGCCTCTGACATAGCGGCTCCCGATCACCAGGTCGTAGCCCTGTTGCGCTTTGGCAACCATCTCCGGGATCTTCTCAGGTGGATGTGAGAAGTCGGCATCCATCGTGATGATGAAATCAGCGCCTTCATCCAATGCCCGCCTGAACCCAGCGATGTATGCCGTGCCAAGGCCAAGCTTCCCGGCCCGGTGGATCACCTGTATCCGACTTGGGTGCTCGGTCGCGAGACGGTCGGCGATATTGCCTGTTCCATCGGGGGAGTTGTCGTCAACGACGATCACGCCCAGATCCAGTGGCTGGGCCAGCAGCTGCTGAACCAAGGGCTCGAGATTCTCTTTCTCGTTATAGGTAGGTACGATCACGCGCGCGGTCACGGTGTCTCCGTTTTCAGGCTGGACTGACGGCTATTGTAACTGGTCTGTGGGGGTGGGCAAGGCGAAGATGGTGGAGAACCTAGATGGACCTCCATTGTCATAGCAGTCGGATAGGCGTACGTTCCGGGAGGCCCTGGACGATGGCGACCTCAGATCGAGACACTTGAGCGGTAGACGGCGAGCAGAAGCCTGAGGATGAGGCTGGCCGCGATGCTGTAATGCTTGCTGTAGAAGCGCTCCAGACTGCGATGGTAGATCCGTTGGGCAGCGGAGTACTGGCCCAAGCTCTGTCCACCGAGGTGGGTAATCTCGACCTCGGGCACATACCACACCGTCCAGCCGTGCTGGCGCATCCGTAGACACCAGTCGTTATCCTCGAAATACATGAAGAAACGCTCGTCGAGCAAGCCGACTTGATCGATGACCTCTCGTCGGACCAGCATACAGGCGCCAGAAACCCAGTCTACCCGCTGAGGCACATCGGTAGTCCAGTCATGGAGCGCGCGGCGTAACACGGCGCGGCTGAAGCCACGACGCAGCAAATACCCCAGGGTCGGATCGTGGCCGAATGCGTAGGGCTGTGGCGTGCCGTCTACTTGCAGTAGCCGGGGGCTAGCCGCGCCGATGCCGGGCCGGCTGTCGACGAAGGCCAGCAGGCGCGCTATCGCCCCGGTGGGCACGAGTGTGTCGCTGTTTAGGAGGAGTACGTAGCGGCCCGAGCTTGCTTCAATCCCCTGGTTGTTAGCCGCTGCGTAGCCGCGGTTGTCCACATTGGCTATGAGGTGCACACCTGGGAAAATGGTTTGGAGCATTTGTTGGCTGCCGTCTGTGGAACCGTTGTCGACGACCCAAACATCCCAGGATGACATGGCCTCCGGCTCGAGGGACGCCAGGCAGGCGCGTAACAGGTCGCGCGTGTTCCAGTTCACGATGACGATGGATAGCGTGATCCTCGCCATCTCCTCACCAAGGATTTCAACGGCGCCGTTCTGAGAGTTGTTCATAGATGTCTAGGTATTGCCGGGCGACGATAGCAAGGCTAAAGTGGTCGCGGGCAAAGCGCCAGATCCGCTCGCGTTCCGAGTCAGGCGCTTCTCTCGTGATTCTCAACCACCTGGCCAGGGCTTCGTCGGTGGCCTGCTCGTAGACTATGCCCAGATCATTCTGCGTCACAACTTGAGCAGCAGCGCCGTGATACTGGCTGACGATTACCGGGAGTCCAGATGCCAGGTACTCGGTGAGCTTGACCGATAATGCCGTCCGCGCCATGAGCGTGTGCAGCTCCTGGTCACGGTCTCCTGCGGGTGGAGCAGCAGGTTGGACGGCAACGTCTCCAGCTGCCAGATGTTGTGCAACTTCGTCGTGCGGCAGCGACAGCACCTGACAGCGCACCCCCTCTCCCAACGTGCCGGTGACCAGCCTCTCCAGGGCCGCCCGATACCGCTCCGGGTTGCCTTCGCTCCGCGTGGCCACGATCAACATATAGTACCACTTGGTGCCAGGCAGTGCTGCTGTCATACGTTGGAAGAGCGGCAAGGCGATTTCTGTCGGGAACCAGGTGCCGACGTAGGAGACTACGATCTCCTCGTCCTCGATCTCGAACGCAGCGCGTGTCTTTCCGCGCCAGGCCTGGAGTGCCTCGGGCTCCGGTACCCGCGTCACTGTTGGGACTGTCTTCATCTTGGCGGCGCTCCTGGGATAGTGGGCCCGTAGGAGTTCGGAACACGCCTCCGAGACGGAGATAACCGCATCGGCGTGGCCAATGAGCGCTTTCTCCAGCCGTTTCCAGATCCGGTAGGATAGCCTGCCGAACATCACCGGTTTGCCGCTGAGTACCCGGACAGCACCTTCTTCAGGATATAGCGAACGAGTGTCGAAGATCAGGTGCGACCGGTTGAGGGCTTTCACGATGGACCCGACGATGCTCGCCGGATACGAGCGACAGTGTACGAAAGCCGGGTCCAGGCGTAGGGTGAGCCAGAGCGCTGTGAAACCTGCCTGAATCGCGAATAGGGGAAGCAGCCACCACGGCACGTAGAAGTAGCGCGTCAGGAATGCAATCGGCACGACGCGCAGCGTAATGGCTTCTCGCTCGAGCATCTGGCGCAGTCGTCGCACTTCGGCCGACGATCGCAGAAGGTTGTGCAGAGGATAGAGCGCCACCACGACGATCCGGAGGTCCGGACGCTCCTGCGCGACTGTCGCCAGCATGTTGTAGACCTGCGACTGAAGCAAGGGGGAGGCGACGATGTCCTCAATGGCGATGATGTAGGCGAGCGTGGTCTGGTGCTCCGGTCGGTTCATCGCTGGCGTGTGCTCCCGGTTTGGCAGCGCGCTTGCGCAGGGGCGCTGTCGGCGTTGACCATCATCGCGGCGAGCGCACCGAGTGCCCGCTCGTAGGTCGATGCCCACTGTCGGAACGTGCCGCACAACATCGTGTTATGCCACAGAAGCGTGAAGACGCCCTCGACCAACCGGCATCTTTCCGCCAGTTCGAGGATGCGAGCCAACGCTGCGTCAGGATCCAGTTTCCGATAGTTGATCAACGTGGCGTCCATCGCGATGAGCGGCACCTCAACAATGTCCAGCACCCGGTTCTGCTCTACGTCGAAGGGTCTGTAAGGATGGCATGTGCCACATCGAAAGCCCTCGTGGTCGGCGTAGGCCGCGCTCGCGTCGTAGGTCAGTCCCGCCTCGCTCATATCACGCCAGCTATCGGGAACCCGGAACCGCAGATAGTGCTGCCGCGCCCCATATGCTGTGCTGCCGAGAACGGCGTCGAGGCGGGACTTCTCAGCCCGAAGCCGCTGGGGGTCGCCCAGAGTCCAGTAGCCGGGATGCAGACCTATCGCGAATCCCTTGGCTTTGAGCCGGGCAATGCGCTCTCTGACTTTCGGCGATGCGACGGAATAGTCATTGTCGTCGTAGGTCGCGCTCTGAGCTGTCTTGATGAAGAAAACGTCATCACCAAAACCGTGCTGAAGCGAGAGGGTGACAAACCGGTCGATGCTGCGTGCGTAGCAGAGCGACGACGGCACAAAGACCTGAGCCAGCGCGTCTGCGACAGTCTGCAACGCGAGCCCCAGGTTGCGACGCCTGAGAAGGTCGCCGCCTAGAGTCCTCACGAAGGCGCCCGGCGTGCGGAACCGTCGCGTGAGTTGGTCGATGTCGTGCGAGAGTTGGACGGAGAACGTGCCGGCGTGAGGCTTCCAGTCAGGGGCGAGTCGCTGAAGCCAGCCCCGTAACACGAGCGCATAGAGATCGACCAGGGGCCAGTCGAGGAATCCCTGCTTGTAGCTGACGCTTCCCAGAGCAGACTGCCTGCCGTGCTCGTCTTCCTGTCCCGCTACGGTCTCCTCCCACCTCGAGAGCATGAAGAACGTTGCGGCAAGGATGTCGGCATAGAAGACGACAGAGTTCTGCCCCTGAAGCTCCGCAAACGGGTGGTGTGAGGAATCGCATCCTTCACCCCAGAAGAGCACGGGAATCTCGATCGCCGGGTCCAGACTTGTCCCGTCGGGCAGGGCT
>JAXDDO010000025.1:0-23421 GCA_034676805.1 Anaerolineae bacterium
AGCCGCTCTTTGACTACGCGGTTACCTTCGGCGCTCCCCGGTCTCTGACCGTGGACGGGGCAGTGGACGGTATCTCGCATTGTCTTGAGGTGCTGTACGGTGCGGTAGGGCGCCCGGACTACGAACGGATCGAGGCGGTTGCCGCGGAAGGGATTCGGCTCGTGGTGGAGATGCTGCCCCACGTCTTGGGTGACCCGGCCCACCCGGAAGGACGTGAGGGGCTGGGCTTGGCGACCGATTTGGGTGGCTATGCGATTATGCTGGGGGGCACCAACGGTGGGCACCTGACCAGCTTCTCGCTTGTCGATGCGATGCCCCACGGGCGCGCGTGTGCGTTGATGAATCCCTATTACACGGTCTTCTTTGCCCCGTCCATTGACCGTCCGCTGCGCGTCGTAGGCAAGATCTTCAGGGATGCAGGTTACATCGACGCGCCGATCGAGCGACTGGCAGGACGTGCCCTTGGAGAGGCTGTCGCAAGCGCCCTCATCGCATTCCAGAGGCAGATGGGACTGCCGACGACTCTGGCCGAGGTAGAGGGGGTGACGGAGGCTCACATCGCACGTGCCCTGACTGCAGCGAAGGACCCGCAGTTGCGGATGAAGTTGGAGAACATGCCCGTGCCTATGACGCCGGAGACGGTTGACCGGTATATGGGGGCGGTGCTCGCCGCGGCGTGGAACGGCGATCTCAGTAAGGTCGAAAGCGCTTGAAGCGACCAGCCTATGAGTGCGACAAAACGACCGAACATCGTCTTCGTGTTGACCGATGATCAGGGGTATGGTGAACTGGGGTGTCATGGGAATCCGGTGATTGAGACCCCGAACATCGATGCTTTTCACGGTGAGAGCGTGAGATTGACCGACTATCACGTGGGTCCGACGTGTGCACCGACGCGTGCAGGGCTGATGACGGGCCACTATCATAATAGCACCGGCGTATGGCATACGATTGGCGGGCGCTCTCTGCTCCGCAGGGATGAGTGGAGTTTGGCTACAGCGCTCTCGGAGGCTGGATACGTAACTGGCCTCTACGGTAAGTGGCATCTGGGAGACAACTATCCCTACCGTCCCCAGGATCGGGGCTTCCAACACGTCGTGGCGCACGGAGGTGGCGGCGTAGGGCAGACCCCCGACTATTGGGGCAACAACTATGACGACGACTGCTACGCGGTCGATGGCGAGTGGACGCCATTCGAGGGGTATTGCACAGATGTCTGGTTTACCGAAGCGCTCGAGTTCATCGAGCGGAACCGGGATCGCCCGTTCTTCTGCTACATCAGCACGAATGCTCCACACTCACCGTATATCGTGGATGATGCCTACAGCGCCCGATACACCGACAAGGTCGAGCACCAGGACCGCGCGAACTTCTATGGAATGATCACGGCCATCGACGAGAACTTCGGGCGTCTCGACAGGGCCCTGCATGACTGGGGGCTTGCAGACAACACGATCCTGATCTTCATGACAGATAACGGCACATCCGGAGGCGCGACGCTCGACGCGGAGGGGTTCGTCGTGCGGGGCTATAACGCCGGGATGCGAGGCCTGAAGAACTCGGAGTACGATGGGGGCCACCGCGTGCCCTTCTTCATACGTTGGCCGGCAGGTGGGATCGATGGTGGTCGAGACGTGACGGCGCTTACGGCGAACGTGGATGTCATGCCGACACTGTTGGCACTGTGCGGCGCTGACCCTGGAACGCATACCTTCGATGGGAGGAGCTTGGTGCCTCTGCTTGTGGGCCACGATGAGGGCTGGCCCGACAGGATCATGGTCACCGACTCACAACGCCTAGCACACCCGGTGAAATGGCGCAAGAGCGCAACGATGACGAGCCGTTGGCGATTGGTCAACGGCGTCGAGCTCTACGACAAGAGCATCGACCCCGAGCAACGCCACGACGTCGCGGCGCTGTATCCCGAGGTTGTGGCGCGGCTGCGCGAGGCCTACGAAGCGTGGTGGGCCAAGGTGTCTGTGCAGTTTGATGGCACGATCCCGATCACGATCGGCCGGGCGGCGGGTGAGACAGTGGCGTTGACGACACACGACTGGCGGAACGACCCGGTGGAGTGCGCCTGGAACCAGGCGATGGTTCGCGCGGGGGTGGCGTGTAACGGCTACTGGGAAGTCGATGTGGCGACGCCGGGACGCTATCGTTTCGAGCTTCGCCGCTGGCCACAGGTCGAGGCGCGGGCGATCACCGAGGGCATCCCCGGCCCTCTCAAGCCCTTCACCGATGCCATCAGTGATGGCTGGGGGGGCGGGTGTGGGCTTCCCTTCGAGCGCGCGCGGATTCGCGTGGGGCACCACGAGGCTCACAGACCGGTCGAAACTGATGCGCACTTTGTGGCGTTCACGTTCTGGCTCGACGCCGGTGAGACGCGGCTCGAGACGGCGTTCGTTGACGCGCAGGGCAACGAGACCGGCGCGTACTTTGTCTATATCGAGCGCTTGACAGAAGAGCGGGCGGTCTGAGGCGAGGTCAGACAGTCTGCGGCATCTTCGGATTGCCGCTGGATGGAACGTCTCACCGCCAGGGAGCGGTCAGGTAGCGCTTGGCGTTGTCTGGCTCGCGGCCACGTCTCTCAATCGGCCTCGGTCGAGCGCGATGCGTAGAGCGCGATGGAGCGTCTGATTTCCGCCAAGGCTGGTTCCCGGCCCTCCCAGCCAAGGGGCTCCACGCCGATATGCTGGAGATCCTTGTAGACCGAGAAGAAGTGCGTTACCTCGGCTAGGAAATGCGGCGGCACGTTCTCCAGGCTGGTGTAGCCCTCGAAGAGTGGGTCGGTGGCGGGGACAGCCAGGATCTTGTCATCGGGGACGTCTCTGTCACGCATGCGGAAGATACCGATCGGGCGGGCCTCAATCACGCAGCCCGGGAAGGTGGGTTCGTTGGTCATCACGAGAATGTCCAGAGGGTCGCCGTCGTCGTAGTATGTACGGGGGATGAAGCCGTAGTCGCCGGGATAGTGGAGCGATGAGTAGAGCACGCGATCGAGTTTGACGAAGCCGTCGCGCTTGTCGTACTCGTATTTGTTGCGCGAGCGCTTGGGGATCTCCACGATGACATAGACAACCGCCGGGGCATCCGGCCCGGGCGGCAGATCGTGCCATAGATTCGCCATGTCCCCTCCCTGCTAAGCTCTTGCCCGGCGGCGGGCCGGTCGTGTGCGCCAATCCTTATTCTAGGCCGGAGGCTGGCTATGGCAATCGATCGCAGCTCAGCACGCCACGGCTAGGGCCGGGGTCCCCGCGCAGACTTGACAGGAGGCGGGATGGACCGTATGTTGGGCGTGTCCCGAACCGGCTTGCCGCGAGTTCGCGCTCTCATCACACGCAGACGCTGGCCTGGGTCGTGAGGGATATCACCAGTACTGGAGGCTGGCCCTATGAAACGGAATGCTACGGCATTGACAAGCCTGAACAAGGACGATCTGATCGTTATCACGGGCGCCGGTGGGTTCATCGCCGGCGCACTTACACGCTACTTTCACAGCCAGGGGTTCACGCGCATCCGTGCCGTTGACAAGAAGCCCCTACCGGCTTGGTATCAACGAGTGCCCGGCGTGGAGAGCTTGTGTATGGATCTGAGCCATGCCGATAACTGCGTTCGTGCGGTCGAGGGAGCTGTCGAGGTCTACAACCTCGCGGCCGATATGGGAGGCATGGGGTTTATCGAACGCTTTCGGGTAGAGTGTCTGCGAAGCATCCTGATCAACACCCATATGATCGAGGCAGCGTACCGGGCCGGCGTCTCGCGGTATTTCTACTCGTCGTCGGCCTGTGCCTACAACACCGATCTCCAGAAGGACCCGCACGTCCGGGCCCTGAAGGAATCCGACGCGTATCCGGCTATGGCGGAACGCGGCTATGGATGGGAGAAGCTGGTGTCGGAGATGTTCTGCCAGGAATACTGGGCAGAGCGAGGGCTCAAGACTGCTATCGCGCGCTTTCATAACGTCTATGGTCCGTATGGAACGTGGGATGGAGGCCGTGAAAAGGCACCGGCAGCGCTCTCGCGGAAGGTTATCGAGGCGCAGGACACCGGTCAACTGGAGATCACGATCTGGGGTGACGGAAGTCAGACTCGCAGCTTCATGTATATCGACGACTGCGTCAAGGGCATCGACATGATCATGCACTGCGATGAACTGATTGCGACGCCAATCAACCTGGGCTCCAGCCACCTGGTCTCGATCAACGATCTGGTGACCTTGATCGAGGAGATCGCCGGGGTGCGCCTGAACCGGCACTATGATATGAGTGCACCACGGGGTGTCGCCGGACGAAACAGCGACAATACCTTTATCAAGGCAACGCTCGGATGGGAGCCCGATACTCCCCTTGAGGAGGGGATGCGCCAGACCTACGCATGGATCAAGGAGCAGTACGAAGCACGCAAAGCCGGTGTGCACACGCCAGCGGGCACCAGCGATGGACTGCCCGCGCACGGCTAGGGCGGTCTCCTTGAGGACCTTGGCCAGCGCCGGAGATTCGGGGGATATGAACGGCAGTGGCAACGGAATTGGTCGTGTGATCGGTGGGCTGCCCTATCGGATGGCCTTCGCCGGAGGGTGGATCGACCAACCTTTCGTATCGCTGCACGATCCGTCGCCTCCGGGATCGATGGTAGTCGTATCGATCGAGCCGACGTGTCGCTTTATGGACCGCTGCGGGATGGGCACCAGCACGCGCAAGGTCGCCACGCGATTGTGGGGCGATACGGTCCCGTCCCGCGACCCGGAATCGCTGGTCCGTGAGCTCTATGACGAGGAGAACCGGGGCAGGCCCGAGCCCTCGGGTTCACAGGACATGATCGGTTTGATCTATCCGGGCGTAAGCCGGTTGGACTACGACTTCAGGCACGCAGGAGGCGTTTTTCCGTCCCACATCGAGTCCAATCGCGACCCCGACGTAGGCGCTTGGCTCGAACGAGTCGTCTACATGGTGCCGGTGGCGCAGCGACCCGCAGGGTACAACCCGATGGGAGTGAAGAACCTGGACCCGACCTGGATCAGCCGTCTGGGAAGGTCGGGATGGGACTGCTTTGACGCGATCGTGAGGCGTGACGTTGCGGCGCTGGGCGCGACCATGAACGAATGTATGGTGTGTTGGGAGGCGATTCTGCCGCGCACGGTGAGGCACCCGGCGGTGACGGTAGACTTGATGGGGTTGTTGAACTGGTACCAAGCCCGGTATGCCGGTGCGATGTATTCCGGTTGCGGGGGCGGCTACCTGTATGTCGTCTCTGAGGAGCCGGTGTCGGGTGGCTTCCACGTGAGTGTCCGGCTGGCCTGAGAAGGGCGCCGGCGCGGGATACGTTGGAGTGCGACCGTCAGCGAAACCCCAACACAGGGATAGGAGAGGAGAGCCTATGCCCAAGGTCGTGATCGCGGGCAGTTTCGATGACCTAAGCGCGAGACACGTGCGCCTCTTGCAGGAGGCCTCGGCATATGGGACGCTGCACGTGTTGCTGTGGACTGACCCGCGCGTTGCCACGATGACCGGGCAACCCCCCAAGTTCCCGGGGGCCGAGCGGCGCTACCTGGTGGAGGCCATCCGCTACGTAACGGATGTGTCCTGGACCGATGAGCCGGCGGGCCTGGAGCAGGACATCGGGGCGATCCAGCCGGACGTCTGGGTCGTCACTCGCGACGAGGCGAGCCCGGCACACGAGGCCTATTGCGAAGCGCGGGGGATCGAATACCAGGTTCTTCCCGAGCAGCGTTTGCAGGGCTTTCCGGCGTCGTCTTCTGGGCCAGGACCTGAGGGAGACCGGCGGGTGATTGTGACAGGATGCTACGACTGGCTCCATTCCGGACACGTACGGTTCTTCGAAGAGGTATCGGAGTACGGTGATCTGTATGTCGTGGTGGGCAATGACGCTAACGTGGCCCTATTGAAGGGGGAAGGCCATCCGCTGTTCCGACAGGATCACCGTCGCTACATGGTGCAGTCGATCCGCTACGTGAGGCGGGCATTGATCGCGTCAGGCATGGGGTGGATGGATGCCATTGCGGAGATCGCGCAGGTGAAACCCCACATCTACGCGGTCAACGAAGACGGAGACAAGCCGGAGAAGCGGGCGTTCTGCGCCCAACACGGGCTGGAATACCTCGTCCTGAAGCGTCGGCCAAAGGACGGATTGGTGCGCCGCACGAGCACCGATCTTCGTGGGTTCTGAACCGGCAGGCCCTGCGCTAGCTACCCGATCTATGGCAGCCACGGGCCGCATCCTCAGAGATGCGGCCCGTCGTTCTGTGACTGGAGCCCCTCACCCTAGCGGCGGATGGGAGGGCAGTAGAGCGCGCTGCGACTCACTCTCCTGCGCTATCCATAACGATCACCTTGCCCAGCCGCTCCTCGTCGATCTCGACACCGAGACCCGGCCCGTCCGGGACCGCTATGCAGCCATCGGCACCGATCTGCAGCGGGGTTCTGAAGAAGCACTGCGTCGTGGCCTCGGTGAGGATCGGCGGGTCATAGGGGTATTCGACCATCGGGCAGTTGTCAACGCTGGCCATCGCATGCAGCGTGGGTGCCAGGCACAGCGGCAGGTTGGCCTGTGAGAGCAGGACGTGGGGTACGACCAGGCGCCCGAAGTAATCGGCGAACTCCGCGACTTTCCGTGCGCCGGTGATTCCCAGATTGCCGCCCATCACGAGATCGGGTTGCAGGATGTCGTACGCCCCTTGGGCCAACGCTTCACGCCAGTCGTAGACTGTGGGTGTGTGTTCGCCTCCGGCGATGTACATATCAACCGACGCGGCGATCTCCGCAAGCCCCTCGAGATCGGCCCGGGGAAGGGGCTCCTCCAGGAAGTAGACATCGAGGGCCTCGAGCTCTCGGGCGAGCTTAAGGGCTGTCTGGCGCGTCCAGAAGCGGTACCCATCGGAAGCGTTGTTCTGGTTTGCGTCAACCAGCAGGATCAAGCTATCGCCCACTGCCTTGCGGACCGTCTCCACTGCCGCGAGATCGTCCCAGGGGTCAGGACGGTGGAGCCGTAGCTTGACCGCGCGAAAGCCCTGCGCCTGCAGCGCCTCCACCTGGGCGACGTGTGCGTCAACGGGCAGCAGGCGGCTGGTAGCCGCGTAGACGAGCAGCCGGTCCTGGCGGGCACCCAGGAGCTTGTAGAGGGGCTGTCCGGCTGCCTTGCCGACAAGGTCCCACAGCGCGATTTCCAGCCCGGAGGCACGTTTCTCTGAGGTCCCTGAGCGCCAGCCGCGCATATGCGAGCTCCAGAAGGCGCCGACGCTGTGGGGATCCACGCCGACAACGAGTGCGGGATGGGCGCCTGTGTACGGGCCGATGCCGACCAGGCCTTCGTCCGTGAACAGCCGGTAGCAGGAAAAGGTAAACTCCGTCGCCGGGGTGCCGTGGGGCTCGCGCCAGGCAGGGCGCCACGGCACCGGCAGTGGTACCGTGATCTCGCTCTTGATCACCTCAGCACGTATGACTCTCATCTAGATGCCCCCTAGTCGAAGAAGTCTTCGTCACCCTCTGCCAGGTAGGCACGCGCGGCGTCCTCCTTGAATGTCACACCCAGGCCCGGTCGATCCCACACGTCGACGAAACTGTCTTTCACGATGGGGTCGGGAAGTCCGTCGACGATGTCGTACCACCAGGAGGGGCGAGCAACGGGGTACTCAAAGGCAATGTAGTTCTGCGGCATCGCTGCAGCGGCGTGTACCAGGGCGGCGAGCCCGATCAGGCCATCGAAGACGCCGTGGGGCGCCATCAGGATGCCGTGGAGGTCGGCATACTCGGCGATCCACTTGAGCTCGGCGATGCCGCCGACGTCGCATGGATCGGGTCCAACGATGTTGACGGCGTGATGTTCGATGAGCTCTCTGAAGTTGTGGCGTAGGTAGATCTGCTCCCCGGTGTGAATCGGTGTTGAGGTGCTCATCGTCACGTCGCGGTAGACGTCTGCCAGAACATAGGGCGTGTAGTCGCCGGTGATGAGATCCTCGAGCCACATGATATTGAGTGGTTCGAGTGCCTTGGCCAGGCGAATCGCGTCGGGCACAGTCCATCCAGGGCCGCAGTCCAGGGCCAGGCCGACCTCGTCCCCGAGGACGCTCTTCATCGCCTCGACGCAGGCAATGACGTGCTTGAGACCGCGTTCCGTCAGCAGCCCGCGGTTCGAGTGCGGAGCGCCGGGGCTCCGATCTCCGAAGAAGAAGTCGGGGACCTTTTGGACCATCTGGCTGTGGAAGCCGACAGCTTGTTTGATGATGCAGAATCCTTCCTTGGCCGCCTTCATCTTCGCCATGTTCTCGGCGTAGTCGTCAGGAGAGACGCCGTGCATTTCGAAGCGGACGCCGCCGTTGTAGACGCGCACCCGGTCGCGGACCTTGCCTCCCAGCAGCTTGTAGACCGGTACGCCGGCTGCTTTGCCGGCGAGATCCCATAGGGCGATCTCGATGGCGCTGACTGCGCTGCCCCAAGGCTTGAAGCTCGCCATCCGGCGGATCTTGAGCATCACGCGCTCGACATCGGTGGGATCCTCTCCAATGAGGTACTGCTTGTAGAAGAGCACGTGAGGCTTGAGATAAGGCTTGGTGGCCTCGGCCTCACCATAGCCGCTGATCCCCTCGTCGGTCACGATGCGGACAACGGGGTTGTGGCCCAGAATGGTACACTTGAGATCGGTGATCTTCATCTGATATCCTCCTATCAAAGTGGTCGGAGTGTGGATGCTGCAGGCTCATCGTATCACACCTGAACCCACGGCACAATCGGCCAGGGCCGATTTACGTTTCCTCCTACACCAGGTATACTACGGCGGTGTCTCACCCTCACCTCCCTCGGGTTAACGAGGGCCAACTAGCATAGGATGATAGATGAGCAAGAGGAACTTCATTGTTGCGGGTATGCTTGTCGTGGTGGCCGTCGGATATCTCATCATCTCGAGCACGGGGAGTACGGCCAGCTTCTTCCTCACAATCGAGGAAGTGCTGGCGATGGGGGCCGAGGCGCAAGAGCGTAGCCTGACGGTGTCGGGAGCGGTCATCGGCGACAGCATAGCCTACGATGCAAGCCAACCTCAGGTGACCTTCACCATGGTGCAGATCCCCGGTGATCCAAAGGCGGTTGAGGCTGCCGGGGGCCTGGCGACAGTCCTGCACGCGGCGGTGACAGACCCCAACGCTGCGCGCCTCGATGTTGTGTACAACGGAGTGAGGCCGGATCTGCTACAGGATGAAGCCCAGGCGATTGTGCGCGGGCGTATCGAGCCGGATGGCAGACTCCACGCCGACGAGCTTCTCCTAAAGTGCCCTTCCCGCTACGCGGAAGAGATCCCCGAGCAGATCGAGGACTAGCGTGTTAGGCGATCTGGGTTCCATCCTCACAGCTCTGGCTTTCGTCGCCACCGTCTATGGCGGAGGCGCTGCTTTCGTGAGCATCCGCCGCAGTGACCCCCGTTGGTGGGAGAGTGCGCGCCACGCACTCTACGGAGCAGCGGCGCTCCTGGGCCTCGCCATCGTCGTCTTAGTGCAAGCGTTTCTGAGCAATGATTTCGGCATCAGGTACGTCGTACAGCACTCATCGCGCGTGCTGCCTGGGTATTTGAAAGTCTCGGCGGTATGGGCTGGGCAGGAGGGTTCACTGCTGCTGTGGAGCTTCCTACAGGCCCTGTTCGCCGCGCTGGCGATTGGGCGGCCTGGCGAGCGCGTGCGGTCCCTGGCGCCCTGGGCCGCGGTTGTGTTGGGCGTGATCGGGGCCTTCTTCATCGGCGTGTCCTTGCTGCTAAGCAATCCCTTCGCGATGCTGCCTGCGATTCCTGCCGATGGACAGGGCATGAACCCGCTGTTGCGTCACCCGGGTATGATCTTCCATCCCCCGGCGATGTATGTGGGCTACGTCGGGCTGGCGATTCCCTTTGCGTATGCGATGGCCTCCCTGATTGCAGGCGGCAACGTGCGATGGACGACGGGGACGCGCACGTGGACTCTGGTGGCGTGGTTGGGTCTGAGCCTGGGCCTGCTGTTGGGTATGCGGTGGGCCTATGACGTCCTGGGTTGGGGCGGATATTGGGGGTGGGACCCTGTTGAGAACGCAGGCCTGATGCCGTGGTTCACGGCCACAGCCTTGCTGCACGGTGCCGTGATGCAGGACGAGAGGCGCGGTTTTCGCATCTGGAACTACGTCCTGGTCTCGCTCTCGTTTGTGCTGGTGCTGTTCGGAACCTTTGCCACGCGCAGTGGCGTGATCCAGTCGGTTCATGCCTACGCGGCCTCTGACCTGGGCGCGTACTTCTTGGGCGCGATTGTGGTGACCCTCGCAGCAAGCGCAGGTTTGATCGCCTATCGTGGTATCGCTCTCAGGTCAGAAACCTCGACCGAATCACTCATCTCGCGCGATGGACTCTTCTTCCTCACCGTTGTGCTGTTCCTGATGCTGACGGTGTCGGTGTTCGTGGGGAGCGTGTTGCCTACGCTCTCTCACATGCTCACGGGTCAGAGCTTCGAAGCGGGGCCCGCGTGGTTCGATCGCGTTACGGGGCCCCAGTTCGGCGCGCTCGTTCTGCTCCTGGGCGTGTGTCCCTTGGTCGGACGCGCGGTGGCGGTTGTGCGTCGGGTCAGACAGTGGGTGTGGTTGGCGGGGATCGGCGCTGCTATCGGAGCTATCGCGCCGGCGCTCGCTGGGTTCACCGACCCGATGTCGCTGATCGGCTTCTCTTTGACAGGGCTAGCCGGCGCCACGGCCCTGATTGAGTTTGGCGAGGGTGCCGTGCGGCGGGCACGGAGCACAGGTGAAGCACCACTGAATGCGCTGTGGGCACTCTTGCGCAACCAGCGCCGGAAATACGGCGGGTACCTGGTGCACCTGGGGGTGGTGCTGATGGCTGTGGGCGTGCTCGGCACGCGGCTCTATCCCTTCGAGCGCGATGTCGTTCTCGCGTCGGGTGAGCCGCAGCAGGTCGGCGATTACACGCTGGTCATGGACATGATGTCGCAGGAGCGTGTCGACGACCACGTGAGCACCTCGGCAAGTATCAATGTCTACGATGGCACCGAATACCTTGTCACGCTCGTTCCCAAAGTCGACCGCTATGACAACTACGATCAGCCCTACTCGGTTCCTGCTCTGAGGCCGGCCCTCAAAGAGGACCTGTACCTCATTCTATCTGGCTGGGACGGCGCAGGTACCAGCGCGACAGTGAGGGTCGTGGTCAATGCTCTCGCCAACTTCCTGTGGGCGGGAGGGCTGGTGTTCCTGGCGGGCGGCGCGATGGCGCTATGGCCGCGGTCTGCGAAGGTCTACTGGAACGTCCTGGCAGGCGTAACGGCTGCCGGACTGCTGATCGGTTCGGGGTGGTCGATGTGGGGTGCTCCACACGGCGCAGTATCCTCAGGCGGTCAGCGGCCTGCTGTCGGGCAGCCAGCGCCCGACTTCCAACTGGCACTGCTGGACGGGAGCGCGACGAGCCTGGCCTCGATGCGAGGAGAGGTGGTTGTCTTGAACATCTGGGCTCCCTGGTGTCCAACCTGCCGGAATAACCTGCCCGTGTTGGAGGATATCTGGATAGCCTATAGGAATCGCGGGGTGGCGTTTGTCGGCGCCGCTTACCAGACCGATAGGGCAGACATGGAGGAGAGTGTCGATCTCCACGGGTTGACCTATCCCGTTGGCCTCGACGCGGGAGACCGCATCGCTGAGGCATACGGCATTAC
This sequence comes from Anaerolineae bacterium, assembly GCA_034676805.1. Taxonomy (GTDB): domain Bacteria; phylum Chloroflexota; class Anaerolineae; order B4-G1; family SLSP01; genus PWVB01. The sequence goes on from JAXDDO010000025.1 coordinate 11,687, forward strand.
GGGTGTTCCTGAGACGTTTGTGGTCGATGCAGAGGGCCGCATCGCATACGTTCATATTGGCCCAGTCGCGGAGGCGGTGCTTCGGGCCGAGCTGGATGCGCTGTTGGAGGGGCGGCAGTAGCTATGGATATTGGAGCGATTCTAGTTGGCGCGGCCGCGGCGATTCTGCTGGCTGCCTACATCGCGCGTCCCTTCCGCGGAGGCACCCCCCAGGCCAGCGCCGCTGATCTGGACGCGATGATCGAAGGATGGGTGAGCGAGGCACGGAAACCATCGTCGCGTCCTGCGGCGCCAGCAGCCCGGGCGGAGGCGACGCGTTTTTGCCACCACTGCGGGCGGCCTGTGAAGCCCGACCACCGCTTCTGCCCGCATTGCGGTACCCGGCTCGACGAGGACTGACCCCGTGGTGCCAATGGGTCCTCCTGTTGACACCGGCGTTGGGGGTCGTCCCGAACGCACGTCGCGCGTCTCTCCGGGCCGTGCGTTCTCCTGGCTAGGGCTCGGCCTGGCCATCGGGGGACTCCTCTTGGCTGGGGCCTTTTTCGGTCGGCCGCTGGCGTTGGCAGCGCAAGACCAGGCGCAGGCTGACATCACCGTTGACCAACTCCACATCTTCCTTGTGCCGACCGGCGAGAGCGTGCGGGTCTCCGAATACTATCTGCTGGGGAATTCGGGGGATTCGACCTACACAGGCGGGGCTCAGGATCGTGATCCCGAGGGTCATCCGGCAGTCACGGTTGTCTTTCCTTTGCCGGAAGCGGCGTCCAACGTCCAGCTAGATCAGGTTGGTGACCACGACCGCTACTTGCTGCTCGAGAATGCCATCGCCGATACGCAACCGATCTCGCCCGGCGTGGCCACGGTGGAGGCACGGTTTGCCTATGAGTTGCCGCTGGGGGCTGCGCCCACGTTTGCACACACAGTGCCCCTGCCCGTGCAGTCGGCCGTGATCCTGGTGGTGGGCGATGCCTGGGAGCTGCAAGGCCCAATTCTGATGCCGATGGGAGCGATGGAGGCCGAGGGACAGCGTGCTCAGGCGTACACGCTCGGCCCGCTGGAGGCGGGTGACACGATTGCCTTCTCGGTGGTTGCGGCTGCGGCATCCACGGAGGCCGGTGCTGTAGCCGGAACGGAGGTGGTGCCAGTGGCGAATCGTCGTGGCTCTGGCACGTTGGGCGTCGTCTGGGGGGTGCTGGCGGTAGGGGTAGCGGCTGTTGCGGCGGTGGGGCTGTGGCGCGCGAGGCCTCCCGCGGGTGAGCGCCCGCAGGGGGTGCCCGAGGCGGTGCAGCGTTTGGTGGGGGAGATCGCCGAGCTCGATAGGCGGTTTGATGCTGGCGAAGTCGACGAGGCTATGTATCGTGCGGCACGCGATGCACGCAAGGCAGACATCCACCAACTGGTTCAGCAACGCGGCGAGTCCGAGTCCGGCAACGGCACACATACCCTGAACTGAGACCTCTGCAATGGCAGAAAACGCACCTCCCATGGTCGTGATCGAACAGCTCAGCAAGGCCTTTGGGCCTCGCGTGGCGCTGGATCGTATCGATCTGGAGATCGCGACCGGCGAACGTGTGATGCTCGTGGGGCCGAATGGGGCAGGCAAGACCACGCTGTTGAGAATCGTGGCAACGCTGAGTCGACCTACCGCCGGTACGGTCAAGGTGGCGGGGGCGGATGTGTCGCGTGGGGGCGGCGATGCACGCGGACGCATCGGTTTCCTCTCGCACGAATCGCTGCTCTATGAGGATCTCACAGCCCGGCAGAACTTGCGGTTCTACGCGCGGATGTACGGCCTGGGGGACATGACCGCGCGGATTGAGGAGCTGCTAGCCAGGGTGGGCCTGACGAGGCGTGGCGATGACCTGGTGCGCACCTTTTCGAGGGGTATGGTTCAGCGGCTGGCGGTGGCCCGGGCAATACTTCACCGCCCTGGCTTGCTGCTGCTGGACGAACCCTACAGCGGCCTCGATCCCGTAGCCGCGGAGTCGCTAACGGCGCTGCTGGCTGCGCTGGTCGAGACGGGATGTACCTTGCTCCTAACGACCCATCACCCAGCGGCGGAAGGGACCTTGACGGAACGCGTGGTCGTGCTGTCTGGCGGGCGTGTGATAGAGGACGGACCCGTGGGGGACGTGGCCAGCTTCCCGTCGCGTTACCGGGCACTTCTGACCCAGACAATGTCGGCGTAGGGGCATCTCGATGCGCACGCAGAACTGGGCGCGGCAAGTCTGGGCCATCGTGGTCAAGGACATCGCGGCCGAACTGCACACGCGTGAGATACTGAGCGCGATGTTCGTGTTCGCGGTGACGGCGATGCTGACGTTCAGCTTCGCGCTGGATCTGCGCGGTGCCGTGGGAAGAGACGCGGCGCCGGGCGTAGTCTGGACCACGATCGCGTTTGCGGGCACGCTGGGGCTTAGCCGGTCCCTGGCACGCGAGCAACAGACGGGTGGGATCGCAGGCCTGCTGCTCGCCGCCGGCGACCGGACCGTGATCTTCTTCGGCAAGTCGCTGGGGAACACAGCGATGCTGCTGATCCTGGAGATCGCGTTGTTGCCCCTGGGCACGGTGCTCTTCGATGCAAATCTGCTGCGTCCAGAGATCGTCCTGGTGGTGATCCTTGGGACAATCGGCTACGCCGTCGCCGGCACGTTGCTGGCAGCAATTGCAGTCAACACGCGGGCCAGGGAGGTCATGCTTCCGATTTTGCTCTTGCCCCTGATTGTGCCGCTGATGATCCCTGCGGTTCAGGCCACAGCGGGTCTGCTCGAGGGGTTGGCGCTAGCGGAGGTCAACAATTGGATGCGGGTGCTGGTGGTCTATGACCTGCTCATCGTCGCCGTGGCGATGCTGACATTCGAGTACGTGATCGAGGCATAGACGCCACCAAAGGAGGATCATGAGACGGCGGTTGCTGAATTGGGTACTGGGTGTCGGCAGTGTCGTGGCGTTCGTGGGGGCGCTGGTGATGGTCTTTCTCTATGCCCCCCGCGAGGCCACAATGGGCGAGATCCAGCGCATCTTCTACTTTCACGTGGCGTCGGCCTGGGTCGGGTTCTTTGGATTCTTCATCACATTTGTGAGCGGCGCTCTTTTTCTGGCACGGTCCGAGCGGCGGTGGGATATCCTTGGCCTATCGTCGGCGGAAGTGGGGTTAGCCTTCATCACGATGGTGCTGATCACGGGATCGCTGTGGGCGCGTCCGGTGTGGGGGACGTTCTGGACCTGGGAACCCCGGCTGACCATTTCGGCCGTACAGTGGCTGCTGTATGTGGCGTACGTGATGTTGCGAACGTCGACAACGAGCCAGGAGCGTGTTGCCCGTTTCGCTGCCGTCTACGGCATTGTGGCGTTTGTCACAGTGCCGCTATCGTGGTTCGCCATACGCTGGTGGCGCACCATCCATCCGCAGATTCTGGCCGGGGGCGAAATGGCGCTGACCCCGCGGATGCTCCAGACTCTGTTGGTGTCGCTGGCGGCGTTCACATTGGTCTATGCCACGCTGGTACGCCAGCGGGTGCATCTGGAGGAAGCCCGCGATCGCCTTGCAGGCCTGCAAGCAGGCTGAAGGGCAGACGGAGGTCTCTATGCCCATCTATCTGGTGCTTGCCTATGTGATCTTCTGCGGCGTGCCGTTGGGCCTGTGGGTCTCTATTGCCTGGCGACGGCGCGTGATCGGAAAACAGTTGGAACAGCACGCGATGCCGGGCGAAGCGCTTGTGCTGGATACCAACGTCGAACGGATACGTGGCTGACGAGACAGCTGCGAGTGGGATCGCCAGCCCAGGACGTTTTTCAGTCGTGGGTGTCCGTCAGTTTTCCGCATAGGAGTAGAATCGGATTTCAGTCGTTTAGTTATTGACACGGCTCTGCTCCTATGCTACAATTTACACGTGTAAGGTGGCGCGCGTAATCCGATTTACGTAGTCCTTACGTTCCCAATCGTGTTTCCAAAGCCGTAGTCGGCCCTATTTGCGCTGTGTTTGCCTACTGTTACGTCATATCATTACGACGTGACGATCGCGTTCGGAACTGACCTATGACAAAACGCCCCACACAAGCTGACGTCGCACAACTAGCCGGTGTATCGCGGGCCACGGTGTCGTATGTGCTGAACGACCGCACTGATGGTCGGATTCCGATAACGGACCAGACGCGCCAGCGAGTCCTCGATGCGGTAGCGGCGTTGGGGTACGAACCGAATGCCTTGGCCCGGAGCTTGAGAGCGGGCACCAGCCGGACGGTCGGCTTCCTGATGCCCGCCGTCCACAACCCTCACTATTGGAGCATCCTCGACGGCGCCGAGGAGGAAATCTCAGCTCGGGGGTACCACTTGCTGCTGATGACGGCCAACCTTGACGCCGAACGCGAGCGGCGCTGCCTGGGATCGTTGTTTCAGCAACGCCTTGACGGCCTGATTCTCATGCCGACCTTCATCGACAAATTCGCCGACGAGATGGAGATGCTGTCTGAGCGCACCAGTCCGGTGGTGTTTATCACGCCGGTCGAGGGCGCCGATTGGGTCTTCCCCGACATCCGTGCGGGTGCGGAGGCGATGATGGAGCATCTGTTGCGGCTGGGACACAAGCGCATCGGATTCATCAATGGGGTGGCACGGCGTCACCTATCCCAGACCCGCGAGGATGTGTACCTGGAGAAGCTGCAGGAGGCACACCTTTCTGTCGACGAGCAGCTCATCGTGCGGTGTGGCCATCTTGTCAGGGATGCTTGTGAGGCAGCTCACAGTCTGCTCGACCTGCCCGACCCTCCGACGGCCATCTGGACGGTCAACGATCTGCTGGCGATCGGTGCCCTGTGCGCGATCCACGCCCGCGGGCTCAGAATCCCTGAGGATGTGGCCTTGGCCGGGTTCGATGACATCGAGCTGGCCCAACACCTCTATCCGCCCTTGACGACGGCCCAGATGCCCGCCCATCAGTTGGGCAGGCGGGCCGCGGAGTTTCTGTTCGAGCGGTTCGCGAACCCCAGACACGAACCCATGCAGGAAGTCCTACCTATGCAGCTTGTGGTTCGCCAGTCGACGACTGGAATCGCTGCGTCTGGGCGTTCGTAGGCTTTGACTGGTCCACAGGGTGGCCGCGCACCGCTGGATGGCTGCAGGCCGCCGGAAAGGAGGAGATGAGGAGAAGAACTAGCGAGAACCTAATCCAGGAGAATGGAGACCGCAGGTCCCCGACTGTCGTGTGCGTTGTTCTGCTTGTACCCAACGTCTGTTATCTAGGAGGAAGAAACGATGAAGGCTAAGGCCAAACTGGTTTACAGCCTGCTTGCGTTGAGTTTTGTGCTGATGCTGGGCCTGATGTCGGCCTGCGGCGGCACGCCTGAGGTCATCACTCAGGTGGTCACCCAGGTCGTCAAGGAAACCCAGATCGTCGAGATCGAGGGCGAGACGGTGGTCCAGGAAGTTGAGGTGGAGCGGGAAGTTGAGGTCGTCGTGACCGCGACCCCTGAGCCCATGGACCTGGCCATGAAGTCCATCACGCGTGACCGCACGGTGATCTTGGGCGCGTGGGAGTTGGCTTCGCAGCTGGTGGGCACGGACGCCTTCAACCCGATTCTCAGCGCTGTCCCGATGCGGACGAACTACGCCAAGTGGGTCTTCGAAGCCCTGATGTACTACAATATGACCTCGGGTGAGGAGTATCCCTGGCTTGCCGAGAGCTACGAACTCGATGACGACTACACAGGGATCACCATCTACCTGCGCAAGGGCGTGACCTGGTCCGATGGCGAGGCGTTCACCTGCGACGATGTGAAGTTCACCATCGACGCGAATATGACTGTCGAGACCGCACGGTACCGTGGAGACTTCACAAAGTGGTTCGAGAACGTCACCTGTGTTGACGACTTCACGCTCAAGATCGACTACACCGACGCCAACCCCCGCATTCATCAGAAGCTGTTGATCGGGTGGGAGAACCACTTCGTGATCGTGCCTGAGCACATCTTTGCCGATAAGGACATCGAAACGTTCACGAACATCGATCTTGGCAAGGGATGGCCCATCGGCACCGGTCCCTACAAGCTGGTCTTGGTCTCGCCACAGCAGGTCATCTATGACCGCCGCGACACCTGGTGGGGCGCCGAGACGGGCTTCATGGACATGCCCGAGCCGTTGCGCATCGTGGGCACCAACGCCGCGACCGATGAGGCGTATGCGCAGCTCTACATGACCGACAAGCTCGACTATGGTGGCTTCGCCCTGATGCTGGGCAGCTTTGAGGCCGCACGGGACAAGAACCCCACTGTACGCTCGTGGTTCAAAGAGGGCCCGCCCTATGGCGCGCCTGATGGCTGTATGTACCAGTTGCAGCTGAACAACAACAAGTTCTCGGACACGAACGTCCGCCTGGCGCTGAACTATGCTCTAGATCGCCAGGAAGTGGTAGACCTGGCTTATCAGGGTGCCACGTTCACGAAGGCGGCGCCTATCTCGGAGTATGTGATGGGCGGTTGGGGGGACATCGTCGGGCCGATCATCGACAAATACGAGCGCGACGCCCCCAGTCAGGACAAGGTCGACGAGTACATGACGGCAGCCGGGTATGCCAAGAACTCCGACGGGTACTGGGAGAAGGACGGCGAGGTCTTGGAGTTCACGATCACTGTTCCCACATCGTGGGCCGCGATGGGCCCGGTCCTGGCTGAGCAGTTCACCGAGGCCGGTTTCAAGGCTGAGGAGAAGCTCGATGTCGCCAACCAGTTCACGCCGGAGATCGATAGCGGCGAGTTCGATGCGACTGCCTACGTCCAATGCGGGAGCAACTTCGATCCGTATGATACACTCTCGTTCTTCCACAGCAGTTGCTGGGCGCCCGAGGGCGAGCCGGTTCCTGCCGGGTGTTCACAGCAGCGCGGTGGCCGGTTCATCGGCGACCCGGAGCTGGATGCTGCCCTTGATTACATGGAGGTCACACCTCCTGACATCAACAACCCGGACTACGTGGCCGCCGTCGAAACCGCGATGGACATCTACATGCGCGAGATGCCACAACTCATCATCGCGGAAGAGCTTCACGTGATCACGATGAACGATTCGTACTGGACGGGGTGGCCCAACTCGGACGATTCCTACATCGCGCCGTATCCGTGCTGGAGCGACTTCACCCTGGCGATCTACCGCATCAAGCCTACAAGGTAGTCGCGGCTTCTGCAGGTGCAGAGAGGGCACAGCAGTATCGTGCCCTCTCGGCACTTGCCCGTTGTCGGACATCGGTCTGTGTCACGGTTCCATTGGCGCCGGGGACCTGGGGTGACCGGCTGCAGATACGGGACTCGATTGCGGAGGGCATGGCGCGGTCAGGCACAGGGCAAGTTGTCGCGGCATCCGTCCCGGCGCCGGCGTGGAGAACCCTGTATGGAAGCCCGCTCAACCTGTCATTATAGGAGGTCATGATGCGCACCTATGTAGTGCGGCGCATTCTGCAGTTTCTGTTGATTGTGTTCATCGCTAACTCGCTGGCGTTCATCGTCCCGCGACTCGTCCCTGGTGACCCGATCGTCGAACTCCTGGCTAACCAGCTTGCTGTGAACCCGACGATGGACTTTGAGACCTATGTCGCGGATTACAAAGCCAAGTTCGGAGTCGATCAACCGTTGTGGAAGCAATACATCAACTACTGGCTTGGCGTCGCGAAGGGCGATTTTGGGCACTCGATTGTCGCGTTTCCAGAGACGGTGCTCCATAAGTTGCAGGTCGCGCTTCCCTGGACCCTTGGTCTTGTCTCGGTTGGTACTGCGCTTGCCTTCCTGGTGGGAGCTTCACTCGGCGCATTGCTTGGCTGGCCTGATGCGCCACAGTTCTTCCAGGTCCTGGTCCCACTCCTGATGGTCATTGGTGGTATCCCATTCTGGCTGTTCAGCTTTGTGGTGGTCTGGATTTTCGCAGTGGAGTTGCGGATCCTGCCCTCTGCAGGCGGTATCGACATGGTCGAGGTGTTGATAGCAGGAGCCACGACAAAGGCCTACGTGCTGAACGTCATCAAGCACGCGATCCTTCCGGTAGGCGTTTTTGTCTTGTTCGGCATAGGGGGATGGGGACTGTCGATGCGGGCAAACCTGATCATGACGCTGGGTGAGGACTACATAGTCTATGCTCAGGCCAAGGGCCTGCCGGAAAGGCGGATCTTCCTGCGCTATGGGGTGCGCAATGCGCTGTTGCCGGTCGTGACCGGCTTGGCGATGGCCATTGGCGGCATCATAGGAGGGAGCACGATTCTGGAGAACTCCTTCTCCTACCCGGGCATTGGTTCGGTCATTGGCGGGGCGATCAGCCAGCGGGACTACAACGTTATCAATGGTGCCGCGTTCTTCATGATCCTGAGTTCCGCCGCGGCGATGATGGTCATCGACCTCCTTTACCCGCTCATCGATCCGCGTGTGCGCTACCAGTAGAGAGGCTAGCAATGGCAAAATCCAAGGCAAAATCACGCAGGGCGCCAAGGAAGCTCAGTGCCGAACTGATCTTCGGTGCTGCCGTATTGAGCTTGGTGATCTTGTTCTCGCTCATCGGCCCGCTGTTTGTGGATCGGAGCGATTCACTTCTAGGTGCCCACGAACCCGAGTTGGCTCCTTATTGGTCGTCCGTCGGCGAGGGGACCCGTAGGGACTCAGGGGATGTCAAGCATATTCTGGGTACTGACTTGCAGGGCCGAGATGTATTCGCAACACTGGTCTTTGCTGGACCTCAGACGCTCCAGGTGGGCGCACTGACAGGCCTTATCAGTCTTGGTCTGGGTGCAGTGATGGGTGTCGTCGCCGGTTTTTTCCCAGGACGGATCGACAACCTGATCCGTTTCATTGGTGATATCCTGGTGGCGATCCCCTCGATCGCCTTCCTGATGGTCTTTGTGGCCCGGATGGATGACCCAAGCGTCTGGGTCATCGCGTTGTCTATTGCCGCGCTATCTTGGCCTGGCGCCGCTCGGGCGATCCGGTCACAAGTTCTGACGCTGCGCGAACGCCAGTACGTCTCCATCGCGCGCTCCAACGGCGAGCGTGAGTTGGAGGTGCTCTTTCGCGAGGTGTTGCCGAATATCCTGCCGTTGCTCCTGGCGCAGTTCATCGGTGCGGTCAATGGGGGCATCGGAACGGCGATGGCGTTGGAGGTTCTGGGTCTGGTGCCAACACGGCGCTATCTCAGCTTAGGACTGATGATCTTCTGGGTACAGCGCATGGGCGGGGTCCTGCGCGGCATGTGGTGGTGGTGGGGCCCACCGATCTTGGTGATCGCCCTAATCTTCACGGGACTGCTGTTCCTCTCATCGGGTATGAACGTGTTCGTGAACCCTATGCTGGCGGGCTACGGCGCGTCCGCCAGACGCAAGACCCAGGCCAAGATCAAGCAGTTTCTGGCAGAGCGCAGGGCCGCCGCCCAGGAGACGGCACCGCCAGACGAAAAGGCCGTTCTCGAGATTCGCAACCTCGATGTGGTCTATGAAACTACAGAGGGGCCTGTCAAGGCGGTTAATGACGTCTCGTTCCTCATTAGGCCGGGTGAGCGGATGGGCCTGATCGGTGAGTCTGGTTCGGGGAAGACTACAGCCGCGGTCGCTATGATGCGACTATCGCGACCCCCGGCTTTCATCACCCGAGGACAGGTGCTGTTGGATGGGCGTGATCTGATGACGATCGACGAAGATGAGCTGCGGAAGCTGCGGCTCAAGGAGATTGCCATGGTGCCGCAGGCCTCGATGAACGCGCTCAACCCGGTCATGCGCATAGGCGACCAGATCAAGGACGCATTGATCGTGCACGAGGGGCGTATGTCCAGGGCCGCGATGCAGAAGCGCGTTGATGAGGCCTTCCGCATGGTTGACCTGCCTGTGGAGGTGGGTAAGCAATACCCGCACCAACTGAGCGGCGGCATGCGACAGCGGGCGACGATGGCGATCGCGGTAGCGCTGAAACCCAAGGTCATTCTCGCCGACGAGCCGACGAGTGCGCTTGACGTGGTGGTGCAGAAGCGCGTGATGATGACGCTCATGCGGCTACAACGCGAGCTCGGCGCGGCGGTGCTGCTCATCGGCCACGACATTGGCCTGATGACGCAGTTCGTGGATACGCTGGGGGTACTCTACGCCGGCCGATTGGTGGAGTGGGCGCCGGTCGCGGGAATCCTCGACAGTGCCTATCATCCTTACTCGCGGATGCTGATCGAAAGCCTCCCGACCTTGACGGGCAAAAAGAATCTCATCGGAATTCCGGGGATGCCGCCACAGTTGCTCAATCTACCCCCGGGCTGCCCGTTCGCACCGCGATGCCCCTTCGTGTTCGATCGCTGTCGGGAAGAGACACCCGAGGTCCAATCGCCTGAGCCGGGGCGACAGGTGGCCTGTCATCTCTACCCAAGCCACAGCTCGCTACCCCCGCTCCCGATGCGCGAGTTAACTGTTGTAACGGCCGGCGACTAGCGTCGACGCCCTTGACTCAGGAGGCAACCTGTGACCCCAATACTAGAGACGGATGGTGTAACCAAGATTTTCGAGCGCCGTGGTGGCGGCGAGGTCGTCGCAGTTGACAACGTCACCTTCTCAATTCACGAGGGGCGGTCGACGATGGTGGCCATCGCGGGTGAGAGCGGCAGTGGGAAGAGCACGCTGGCCCTGCTGTTAATGGGACAGCACGACCCAACAGGGGGCGTTGTCCGCTATCTTGGCAAGGATCTGCAGAAGATGACGGCTGATGAGAAGGCGCAGTTGCGGCGCGAGATCCAACCCATTTTCCAGGATCCCTATGGTGCTTACAACCCCTTCTACAAGGTCGATCACGTGCTGGAAGTGCCCATCAAGCACTATAACCTGGCCTCCACCAAGGAGGAGGCCCAGGACCTGATGATCGAGGCGATGGAGGCCGTAGGGCTGCGCCGTGACGAGACCTTGGGGCGATATCCCTTCGAACTCAGTGGTGGGCAGCGACAGCGGCTTATGGTGGCGCGCGCACTCATCTGTCAACCCAAGATCATCATGGCCGATGAGCCGGTGTCGATGGTCGATGCCTCACTGCGTGCGACCATTCTCTCCAGCCTCCAGGCGCTGAACAAACAGTATGGCATCTCGGTGCTGTACATCACGCACGACCTGACCACGGCTTACCAGATCTGCAACAACATCATGATCATGTACTCCGGGGTTGTCGTGGAGTCAGGCTCTGTGGAACAGGTCATCCGCCATCCCAAGCATCCCTACACGCAGTTGCTGATCTCGTCGATTCCATTGCCTGATACGAGTACGCGGTGGGTGGATCTCGACAGTGCCGAAGAAGATCCGACCATGATTCGGTCTTCCCGGGCATCGACCGGTTGCCCGTTTGCGCCGCGCTGTCCTCACGCGATGGAGATGTGTTGGGACAGCCGACCCGGGATGTACACACCGGATGAGAACCGCGCGGTTACCTGCTTTCTCTATCGGGACAGCCCGATCCTGGAGTCGGGAGACGTCGCGGAGGTCTTCGACTACGTTTCCTGACCGAGGGACTCGGGATCCGGCTTCCAACAGCCACCTGGTTCACGGTGTGGCGCGTTCGCGGGTAAGATGGCGAGCCGAGCTCCAAAGTCATATCCACCGCCTCCGAGGCCCTCGGCCGGAACAAGCCGAGAGCCTCGGGGGTTTGTGTGTCCTCGCTATGACGCACCCGGATAACGTGTGGATTCAGACCGCCGAGCCATGGCCCGATGCGCCGGGATGCTGTGGTCCTGGTCGGGCGAAGGCGCCGAG
>JAXDDO010000026.1:0-13925 GCA_034676805.1 Anaerolineae bacterium
ACCGCGTCCAGCACGTGGACGCCCATGTCGCGGAATGCACCACCACCCGCCAGAATGAAGCCGGGGCTCCAATCGGGGATGCCGCTGCGGCGGATGCTGCGCGCCCGTGCGTAATACACATCACCGAGGTCGCCGGCGCTCACCAGCCTGGACAGGTAGCGGACACTTTCGGCAAAGCGTGTTGAGAGCGACATCATATTGACCACGCCGGCAGCTTCCGCAAGATCGACCAGTTCCTGGGCTGGCGCCAGCGCATCGGCCAGGGGTTTGGTAATCAGAACGTGCTTGTCGTTGCGCACGGCCTCCAACGCCACGGGCGCGTGCCATTGGTTGGGTGTGCCCACGAAGACGGCATCGATCTCCGGATCGGCACACATCGCCTCGTAACTCGTGTAGAACTTCACAGGTTCGGGCAGCTCCTTGGCGAAGTCGTGCATCCGCTCCTCAGCAATGTCGCACAGCGCTACCACGCGTCCACGGGGGTTGGCCGCGATAGCGCGCCCGTTGGGTCTACCAATGCCCATGCCTACGATCGCAACGCGTACGTCTTTCACAGATCTCTCCGCAGTCCGCAAGATTTGCCCCTGGGGCAGGCCGGGGCAGCAGCCCTGCAGTCGCCAAGTATAACCCGGTTTGGGGTTCTGTGAACCCGGCAGGGCACGCAGTCACGGGGATCGCCTGGCGCGGGACCTCGACATCAAACCCGCCCGCCCTGGCTGTGCCAGGGCGGGCGGATCTCTATGCAGCCACATCGTGCCCCATCGGGCGCCCAGACCCCAGAAGGTCCGGTGTCACCCCATGCGGCGGCAGGTCAGTTCACAGTTTGTCGCCCAACAGGCTGATCCGCCGCGTAGCATCGAAGTGGCGATCAAGCGCCAGGTCATCGAACCTCAGGATGACGACTTCGGCGAGATAGAGCACCTCGCTGCCGGGCTCCAGATGCCCGGCAACTGCCCATTCGTCGCGATAGCCGGCGGTGATGTGCAGATGCGGCTTGCCGTCGGCGATGATACCGCTGATGTTGCTGACCTCCAGCGGCTTCTCGATCGTGTAGATGCGGTCCTCGGGCGGGAAGCGGTCGTGCTGGATGTGGTGCATCCGGGCCACTTTCAGCGTGCCGATTCCCGAGACCACAGCGCCGTTGCGCACGCCGTGTGCCTCGATGGCGGCCTCAATCGTTTCCAGCAGCATCTCGCCCGGTGCTATGCCGACGACCAAAACCTCCAGGACGCCGTCGAAGGACTTGGCAAACATCGCTAGATCACCGTCTCATCCAACGGAAGTCCCAGTTCCTCGTACTTCCTGCGCCGAGTGACTTTGTCGCCGGAGAGCTCCTGGTGCGCATACTTCGCAACGTCGCGGGCAATGTCTTGGGGCACAACGATCACGCCGTCGCCATCGGCCACGACCATATCACCGGGATTCACCAGGACGCCCCCTACCTCCACGGGGATGTCATAGGCATCGAACTGCACCCGTCCCTGGACCATACCTTGCGAGCACATCCGCGACCAGAAGGGCACCCTCTCGAGAATGACCTCATCCGTGTCGCGCACGCCGCCGTTCGTAACGTACCCTGTGGCACCACGGATCAACCCGTCCATAGCGTTGTTCGACCCCATCAGGCCGACGTTGACACCGCTCTGGTCGATGACGCAGAAGTCCCCCTTCTCGATCGCGGCTATCCAGGGGTAGGTGCAGACCTCGCTGTAGTACCACCCCGACCATGCAGTGTACTCCTCCGGCGTCATCTTTGGGACCTCGCCCCGGTAGGGTAGATAGCGGGCGGTGCGCGCGATCCCCACGGCCCGCGTGCGCCAGAGTGGTCGGATGTCGGGCGTCATGGATCCATACGCGTGGCGCATCATCCAGTCCATACCGTCGCGAACATCAGCGACGCGCAAGTCGGCGTACAGCGCCAACAGCTCCTCACGTTCAGCCTTCGAAAGCGTCATCGGTAACCTCACATTCCCATCATGAATCGGAAGATCCTGTCGCTATGTCCCGGCAGGCCTTCGTGTCCGAAGTCGGGGTAGATGACCATCGACTTCTCGGAGGTGACGTTGTTATAGGCGGCAAACTGCGTCGAGGGCGGGCAGATCGTGTCCATCAAACCGGTGAACCAGAGCACCTCGGCCTGGGTGCGAGCCGCCAGGTGATGGACATCGATATAGCCCAGGGCTGTGAAGATATCGTCCTCACGCTCGTGCGTGGGATCGAAATGGCGGAAGTACTCCCGCAGCTCCGCGTAAGCGTCCTTGTCGAGATCCATCTCCCAAACCCGCTTGTAGTCGCTCAGGAACGGGAAGACCGGCGCTGCCCGTCTGATCCGGGGCTCCAGCGACATACACGCCACGGTCAACGCGCCGCCCTGGCTGCCCCCCGTGGCGCCCACACGCTCGGGGTCGACCTCGGGCATCTCCATCACAATGCGCGCCAGCTCCGCCGTGTCGAGAAAGATGCTGCGGAAGAGCAACTGCTCGGGCCGCCCCGCCAGCGCATCATCGAGCCCGCGGATGATGTGACCGCGAAGCGTCCAGCCGGTCACACACCCCGTGTCGGTGGAGCGCCCCCCCTGTCCGCGACAGTCGAGTGCCGCCACCACGTAGCCCTCGGCAGCGTAGCCAAGTTTGTCGCTCCAGTCGCCGGAGTCGCCGGAATAACCGTGGAACATCAGCACTGCGGGAGCCGGCGACTTCAGCTTCTTGGGCCGCAGGAGCTTCGCATGCACGCGTGAACCGCCAACACCCGTGAAATAGAGGTGGTAGCAGTCGGCGAAAGATGTCTGAAACGCAGCAGGGACCAACTGCACATCCGGGTCCAGCGCGCGCATCTCCGCCAGCCCCGCATCCCAGAAAGCATCAAAGTCCTTTGGGCGCGGGTTAATGCCGCGGTAGGTCTGGAGTTTCTCGAGTGGGAAATCGAACATCAGTGGCATGGTTATGTCTCCTTGACAGAATGTAGATGGGGATCTGGCTAGAAGTCGACCTTGCGTTGTGCCTCGTCAAGAGCCGGGCCAACAGGATCGCCGTTCTGAATATCCACGACAGCCGTGGTAAACGCCTGCATGATTGTGCCCCACTGCTTGTAGAGGAGGCTCGTCGGATCCAGGTTCAGGTTGAGCGGCAGCATCGTCTCTAGCGACGCGCGACCGGCCTCGACGAAGTCAGGATTCATCGCTGCACCGGCCTCTGCCAGCGACCGGCGCGCCGGCATCAGGAACGGCGGCGCTTCGTTAGTGACAAACTTCACCCACTCCCAGCACGCCTGCGGGTCCTGGGTATCGGCTCGGATGAACAACCCCAGCACCGCGCCAAGCGTGACGGCATTGGCATCACCGGGCACCGGCGCAACCCCTACGTTCAGTTCCTCCCACCGGTCCGACAGGAAGCCCAGCCACATAGCATACTTCCCGGCCTCGACACCGGCCTGTGGAAAGGGCATCTGACGGTTCACAGGAGGGGGCGCCACCCCATGGCGGTGGATCAGGTCAGCGTACCACTGCAGCGCTTCGACATTCAGAGGCTCATTCAGTGTCAGCGCCGTGGGGTCTGCCGGATTGTCGAAGACCTGCCCACCGTGCTGGTAGATCAGCAGCATCGGCTCTATGAAGGCCATCTGACCGGTTAGCTGATAGGCATACCCGTACTCACCCACCGACTCATCGGTCAACGAGACCGCGCGATCGAGGAATCCTTGCCAGGTCCAACCCGCGTCGGGATAGGGCACGTTGCGCTTGTCGTATAGATCGCGGTTGTAGAACATCACGATCGCGTCGGCCATGTAGGGAATCGCCCAGCGCTGCCCCTGGACGGTCAAGGCTTCCACGGCGCCGGGATAGAAGTCTGCAAGGTCGAACGCATCGTCTTGCGCGATAAGCTCGTGCAGACTCATGGCGAAGCCCCCATCGATGAGATCCGCTATGTTGCTTTGCGGGGCAATGATGACATCGACGTCGGCGAGCTGCTCATAGCCGAAGAACATGCCATCTACCAGCTCGATCGTGATATTCCGGTGCTGGTCCTCGAAAGCTTCAACCAGTGGCTCGTAGTAGCTTGCCGCCCCGGGAGCCGTGAACCGGACCGTCACCGGTTCCCGGGGTCCCAGAACAGTGAAATCCGCACAACCACCGAGCAACACCACGACACAGAACACCGCAGCCACTCTGGACCAGCCCAACCGCCGAACCAGCATCGCAGCCTCCTAGGGCACCCCGCGTGTTCAGAACCCCGATCGTTCCTGCGCCGTGCTCAGAGCGATGTCAGGCGTAACCTCACCGGTTCGGATCTGGGCGAACGCCTCGGCCATCGCGTTCATGGCCGCATCAAACCCTAACAGGGTGGGATTGACCAAAACGGCTTCCGTTAGCGCCGCGCGCGCCGCCGCAGCCACGTCGCCCCCCACCTGCTGCTCATAGGCCACCGACTCCGCCACAGACCTCCGGGCCGGCATCTGGAATGGCGGGAGCTGCTGGCTCACAAAGGCAAGCCAGGACCAGACCACGTCAGGGTGCTCGCTGGCGGAGGAGATGAAGAGCCCATCGGCGATGGCCAGCGTGCTCGCCGACTGGTCACGGGGCATCGGCACGATCCCCCAGTTCATTTCCCAGGGCGCCGGCCAGTTCAAGCCTCCTCGCTCCGAGTACAGGCTCATCCACATCGCGAATCGACCATCCCACACGCCGCGCCAGGGATAGGGACGGCCCAACCGCTGCGCGTCTTCGTGCGTGGGCGCGACGTGATGCCGGAAGAGCAGGCTGGCGTAGAACTCCATCGCCTCGATGTTGAGCGGATCGTCAAGCGTCACCGTCGTCGGGGCCTGGAGACTGTCGAAGATGCGGCCCCCATGCTGGTAGATCATCATCGCGGGCTCGTAGATGGCAAACTCACCTTCGAGCTGCAGGGCATAGCCAAAGACATCGGCGTCGGGATCGGTCGTGCCCAGGGCGCAATCCAGGAAGTCGCCCCAATCCCAACCAACCTGCGGGTAGGGTGTCGAGTAGCGATCGAACACGTCCCGATTGTAGTAGATCATCGCCATATCGATGCCGAACGGCAGGGCCCACTGGCGACCCTGGCTGGCAAACGCCTGAAACGCCAACGGGTAGAAATCCGCCGTGTCGAGGTCTTCAGTTTCGTCCAGGAAGGCCGATAGATCTACGATCGCCTGCTGCTGGACATAGCCGGCCATTTCGAATTGGCTGGCCACGAAGCCATCGTAGGACAGAACTTGGCCGCCACTCAGCCCCGAGCGGCTGACGAGTTCCACGGTCACGTGCGGGTAGCGCTCCTGGAATTGCTGGGCCCACAGCGTATACGAGCCCGTACGGTCCTCGGGATGAACAAACGAAATGGTCACGGGCGCAGGGGTTGGAACGAACATCGAGCAGCCCGGGATCAGCAGAACGGTCAGAACACATCCGACAATCAACAGGTTCAGGTTACGCCGCAACATCAAACCTCCCGCTCAGGCCATGCTTCCGACCGCGAGGCGCCTGCAGGTGCCTCGTGGATAAACCCACAGGTAGAGACCCGGTACTTGGGTACATCGCTTCTCAGGGGCTAACGTCCGACGCTGGCCAATCTTCGAATACGGAGGCGGGATCGCGCGTCAGGACCGTTGGCTCGTACAGCAGCGGGTCATCCACGTCAACAAGACGCCCATCCGGGAACAAGTATAGGTTTCCGCTGGCCCCTGGCAAGTCTAGGGCATACGCCTCCGACAAGTCGCCGTCACGGTCGAGTCTCTCGCGTTCAGCCGCGTCGAAGTCCATCGACGTTGCTGCCAGGTGGGACAGGTACGCCAGAGCTTCTGCCTCAGTGCTCGACGTCCCCCGGCTGACCAGATTGCGCTGCTCGCCGGGATCCTCCGCAAGATTGAAGAAGAGCGGGGGGACGTCTCGGAACGCCACGTACTTGTAGGTCCGCCAGCGGATCATACGAAACTCGGTCCCTGGCCCCCAGCGGGGTGTCAATGCATCGCAGAAGATCGGGCGGTCGGGCGCCTCTGCCGCCCCCGAAAGAACTGCGCTCAGATCGACACCATCGAGATCATCCGGGGCCTCAACACCGGCAAGGCCGCACAGCGTCGGGAAGAGATCGCCAAGTCCGACGGGCGTGCGGCAAACAGTCGGCGACGCCTCGCGCCGCTGCTCCGGGAGCGAGATCAGCAGCGGGACGCGGGTACAAGCCTCATACCAGCCGTTCTTCCACCACACGCCGTGCTCCCCGGCCATCTCACCGTGGTCGGTCGTGTAGACGATCACCGTGTTGTCCAGCAGACCATCGGCATCCAGCCGCAGGAAAAGATCGCCAATCACCTCGTCCAGGTAGCTCACGCCGGCGAAATAGGCCGCCCGGGCGCGCATCATCTCATCGTGGTCGATGGCGTCGACCTGGAAGCCCCGACGCATGCCGGCGGACATCACGTGGTCGTAGGCATCGCCCCCTGCGTGAACGTAGGGCGCAGTTACGCCGTTGGGCCAGTAACGTTCAAAGTGACGACGTGGCGCGGTGAGCGGGAAGTGCGGTCGGCTGAAGGAGGCACAAAGAAACCACGGCTGGTCCGGGCGCCGGTGCTGCTGCTCACGCAGCCACGCCACGCTTTCGTGAGCCACAACCTCGTCCTGGATCAAGCTTTCTGGAATGCCAGTGACACCGACATGGGCGGTGCGTGTGCGCATTCCCAGCCGCGATGCCTTCTCCAGGGGCTCCCACTGGTGTCCAGTCTTGCCCGTCAGATCGCCGTAGGGACGGTGTTGGAACCCCACGAACTGCCGGTTCCCTCCCAAGTGCATCTTCCCAACCAGGCAGGTCGCGTATCCGGCCTGAGCCAACGTGCCGGGCAGGGTTGCGAGACCAGGTCGCAGCACGCTCTCATTGAACCAGGCGCCGCACTTGCGGACCTCCTTGCCCGTGAGCTGGCAGATGCGGGAAGGCGTGCACAGCGGCATCTGGCAATAGGCATCCGAAAAGCGCGTGCTTCCGGCAGCCAGCCTATCGAATGTGGGCGTGAGGGCGGGCTCACCGCCCTCACTTGCGGGCACGTGTCCCATAAAGCGGAAACTGTGCTCATCGCTCAGCAGATAGAGTATGTTTGGCGGTGGCATCAGATCTCCTTTTCACCCTGCTCACTCAACATCTCGAGCAGGTGTGCCATGGCAATCAGCGGGTTGTGTCCCAGGTAGTCGCGGCACGGCGTGTTGTAAGCTGTATGTGGCTTGCGCCTGAGCACCTCCGGCTCGCCGCCGTGGGGGTGATAGAACTCCCAGATTGTGCCGGTGCGCTCGAACTGCACCGCGGAAGCACACAACGCTCGCTCCAGCAGCGCGCGGGCCGCATCTGCCCGGCCGTACCGGCAGCATCCCAGGGCAGCCCAATACGTCATGCTGTTCCAGGTCGGGCCGCGCCACATTCGCAACTCAAAGAGGGGGTCCTCCATCCCAACGGTGGTGATCGGATGAAAGCTGAAGAACCGGCGCGGACTGAGCAGGTTCTCATCGATGACGCGTTGTGCCTGCCCAGGGGTCGCAGCCCCCACGACGAGGGGCCACATCCCCTCGTGCGCCATAGGCCGGTTCTCAGGATCGCGCACCGACCAGATGTCGTGGAAGAAGCCCGTCTCTTCACAGAAGAGATGGCCCCGTATGAACTCACCCAGCGTATCGGCGCGCTCGCCGAATGCCTCCGCATCTGCTCCGAGCCGCACAGCCCAGATCTCGGCGATGGTGTAGGCGGCGTAGAGATGCGCAGTGGCGTCAACACAGGCAAACGGCCCTGGCTGAACCGAGTGAAATCGTGCCCCCTCGTCCACCCCGCTCTCCCAGTTGAAGGTCAGGATGTCGGCATAGTAGAAGCCGAAAGGTTCGGCCCGGCGATGCGTCTCAAACCAGCGAAGCTGCCTGACCAACGACTCGTAGGCGAGCGCTACCAGACCGTCGTCCCCGAAACGCTCGATGTAGGCCTGCGCCGCGATCGGCCAGACCGGCGGATGGGAGATTGCCGTGCTCCACCTTGGCTGCGAGCGGGTTGGATCCCCCTCGCGCGGCATCCACACGGCGCCGGGCAGCATCCCATTCGCCCCCTGCAGCGCCAACAGATTGAGCAACTGCTGGCGCGCATGCTCGGGCTCGAAGGGCATCGTGTCGAACACTGCGTGGATCAGATCCCAGTGGCCAAACGCCGGACCGTGACAGTAACCAGGGCCGATCTCCTCCCACGGATAGGGAAATGGCGTGCGGGGAGGATGCGTCGAACGGGCGTGCAACTCGGCGACGTACTTCAACATCGGGCGCCACTCGGGCCTGCCCAGGTCCTGAACTGACTCCACAAGCTGTGCGAGCACTGTCATCGCGTTCCTGTCCAAAAACGGGCCGGCGTGCCCGTGCCTTTGGGAAGTCTTTCACCCTTGCGGGGCGTTCACTGCATCGAACATCGCCACGATATTCTGGGGCGGTACGTTGGCCATGATATTGTGGACCTGTTGAAAGACATAGCCCCCGCCGGGACTCAAGATACCCATGCGCTCACGGACGTCGCCGGCGACCTGGTCTGGCGCCAGCCTGGGGAGGACCGTCTGCGTGTCACATCCCCCTCCCCAAAGACACAGCTCCCGACCGAACTCGCGCTTAAGCCGCGCGGCATCCATGTTCCGCGCTGACGTCTGCACGGGCTGAAGGATGTCCAGACCCGCCTCGATGAAAGCAGGGATATAGGCCGCGACACTGCCGCACGAGTGCAGCATCACCTTCACATCAGCCAGCTTCTTTGCCGTTTCCCACAGCAGCCGGTGGCGCGGCAGGAAGAACTCGCGGTACATCGATGGCGAGACCTGCGGGCCCGTCTGCATCCCCAGGTCATCACCGAATAGGATGATGTCGACGTAGGGGCCTACCGCCGCGAGGAACTTCTCCAGCGCCTCCAGATGGATCTCCGTCAACCGGTCCAGGAAGCGGTGCATGCGGCGGGGTTCCATGGCCAACTGCAACAGGAAGGTCTCCATTCGGAAGATGAACTGCCCCCACTCCATAAGGTTGCCGCCAAAGAGCCCGAGAATCGCACGATCCGTCGTGGCGCGCAGCGCCCTGGCGCCTGCCGCAAGCTGCCGAAGGCCCTCCGGATCAAAGCCTATGGGGGCGGGCGGCGAACCCAACGCCGACCACAACACCTTGGTCATGGCATCTTCCAGATTGGCGAAATCCTCCCCGGCGTCGTGCTCCAGCGGAAAACAAGTCTGCTCGAAGTAGAGACTTCCTGCTTTCTGGATCGCGATGAGCGTGCCATCTGGATCATACACATGCCAATCGCCCCCGACCCGCACGGGTTCGATAAACGCCGGGATCTTGCACGGCGTGCCATCGGGGAGGACCCAGTCGCGCCAGTCGGATGGGTCGTGCGCAAAGCCGCGCCCCAGCTCAAGCGTGTCGACACCAAAGCGCTCCAAGACCGGCGGCTCCACAATGGCGAGCTGCTGGACGAAATCGTAGACGTAGATATCACCAGACGTGATTCCGAGATACTGTTTGAGCTTATTGTAGGCAATCGCCATGATGCCGGAGGACCTGTGCCCGCCGAAATCGACCGGCACGCGGTCCGGCTCTCGATGGTCCACCGCTGCCATGACTCGCTCACGTGACGTCACCATCGTTACCTCCTTGACTCAACGCGCCCCGCGCCGGATGCCGGGACCTATCACGCATCGATCGATCGTCCGCCTTCTGCGCCGTGCGACGCGCAGCCAACTCTTGCACCATCGTCGTGGCGAGGACCAGCAGCTCTCCCAGCGCATACACGATGACCAGCGGCAGCAGGTGCTGATGCTCCAATCTAAACGCCAGGCCAATGGCAACGCACACGTAGAGCCACAGGGCGAGCTCACCGATCCACGTAGCACTGAGAGGGGGATGATAGCCGTCACGCCGGGCGACCGCGCCCCCGCTGCCGGTCCGGAACTTGGGGGTCCGCACGAACGAGCCGCCCCAGACCAGCAGCCCCTCGAAGAATGCCAGGGTAATGCTGTAGGCGAGCCCCACCCAGAGCAGCATCAACATAGGATAGACCAAAACGCGACGAGGCCAATCACGGTAGAAATGCGCCTGTCCCAGCACAAAGAGTAACGGGGGAACCACTGACAACGCACCGAGCCAGAGCGTGAAGTCGGCGAACACCGGATTGGTGAGCACCATCGGCGTGGTCAGCAGAATCATCAACAGGATGAACGGCTGGTTTGCGTAGCCGCTCAGGTGCAACACCGCCATCACCTTCTGGGCGAAGTTCAGGCGCCGCGACCGTAGAATCGGACCGATCAGTTTGCGCAGGCATTGCGAGGAGCCCTTCGTCCAGCGCACTTGTTGCGCCTTGAACGCCGAGAGCAGAGATGGCAACTGCGCGGGCGCCGTCACGTTGGGCAGATAACAGAGACGCCAGCCGGCAAGTTGGGCCCGATAGCTCAGGTCGAGATCCTCCGTCAGCGTATCGCACTGCCACCCGCCGCTCTCCACTATCGCCTGCTTGCGCCACACTCCGGCAGCGCCGTTGAAATTCGACAGGAGCCCGGCGCCCGCCCGGGCGATGTGATCCACCGAAAAGTGCGCATCCAGCGCCAGGGCCTGGACGCGCGTCAGCCACGACTCAGCGGCGTTGAGGTGCGTCCAGCGCGCCTGGACCATGCCCAGCGCTGAATCGGCCACGAGATAGGGCACCGTTCGCCGCAGAAAGTCGGGAGCGGGACAGAAATCGGCATCGAAGATGGCGATGAACTTGCCGGAAGCCCGCGCGGTAGCTTCTGCCAGCGCCCCAGCCTTATAGCCGGCTGGCCCATCCCGGTGCAATACCTCGACGTTGCAGCCACGCTCTTCCAGACACGCAGCCTCGGCCATGACAATGGCCGTCGTCTCGTCGTCGGAGTCATCGAGCACCTGTATCTGCAGCCGGTCCCACGGCCAGTCCAGAGCCCCAACAGCCTGCAACATCTGCGCCGCCACATAGCGCTCATTTCTTAGTGGGACCTGCACAGTCACGGAGGGGAGCCGGTCGTCCACCAGGTCGGGTGGCGGGGTGGGTTCGTCGTGGCGATGGCGAAGATAGAGCACCATCAAGACCAGAGCGTGCAACGCGTAGGCCGCCAGGGCCGCCAGCGTCACGACGTAGAAGACCTCCACCAGGTACTCAATCATATCATCACAGAGAGCATGAGACCATCGCATTCACGGGGTTACTGTGATCGCGCGATGACCGGCACAATGCGATCGCGAAGACCGGGCAATCGGCCTGTCACCTCTCCGAATCTGAAGGCGCACCAGTCTAGGCTTGCTGTCCATGCCGGCTGAAGAGAAACAGAGCGAATCCTGCCAGCCGGAAGCCCGCACCCAGCAACAGCGCGCCCCCGAGGCCGATCACACCTGCGATGGAAGTGCTGAAAATAGGCCCGACAACGGCCAGCAGGTTCTCTACGCTCTGGGAGATGGAGACGAAAGTCGCGCTCTGATCGTCGGGCACCGTCTGCATCAGTTCGTCGAAGAAGACGAGATTGATACCCGCCTGAAAGATCGCCGCGATCCCCACGAGCACGGTCATCACCGCCACGTGACGCGTCATCGCTGTGAAGGCTGGATAGAGCGAGAGCGCCAGGGTGGTGGAGAGGAGTATGAACCGCGATCCGCGCGACTGGCGCAAGCGCGGCCAGACAAAATAGCCGATCATCAACAGGGCCTTCTGCACCGTGGTAATGATGCTGATCTGCACGTCGCTGGCCTGCAGCTCACGCACACAGTAGAGTGCGTAGAGCGGCAAGACGATATAGGAGCCCGCCGTGTAAACGACGCGCTTGGCGACGAAGGCGACGAACGGGCGTTGTTCTGCCCAGATCCACCCACCATACGCGCGCAGCCGCGACCACACCGGCCCTGAGGGGGCGTGCGTAGGCAACGGAGTCCCAGCCGGGACATCGATGCGCCGCGCAAAGAGGAAACTTGTGGTGGCGCCAAGAAAGGCAAAGCCCATCAGGGTCAACTGATAGTTGAGCGGGAAGCGTATACGGTCGAGGACCTGACCCACCACCACTGTCATCACGGCACCCACAACGCCGATGGTAGACCAACGCCGGCTGAGCAAGGCATAGCGGCCTCGCGGGCCGGCGATCGCATTCATCAGCACCGAGAAGGCAACGTTGAGCAGCGTCTGCGGCACGCTGGCGAGCAGCCACACTCCCAGCACGGCGACCACGGTATACTCCGGCGGCAGGAGCAGCGCCGCCAGCCCCATCACGCCATACGTCGCAAGACGGACGAACCGGGCCGCGCTATACCAGGGGACAATGCTGCGGCGTGTCTGAAGGAAGCGCCCCATCACCAGGGCTAGCGACAGTCCGGCAAAGCCGGGGATCGCGTTGAAGAGGCCGATTTGCTGGTTCGATGCCCCCAGGCGTGCCAGGAAGACCGCGACAAAGGGATCGACAGCCATGGTCAGGCCTACGCCTGCCGCATCCATCTGCGTGTAGAAGTAGTTGGCCCGCTGGGTGCGCGTAAGCCCTGCGGGGGAGGTGCGTAGGCGCAGACGTCGCAGGGCCTGTAGCGGATTCGGCAGCTTCATGGCTTTCTACTTCCGGCAGCGGCAGGCGATCCCCTCATCGACTCCCTTAGGCCAGCAGCGGTTACCTGAGATGCAGGCCGAGCGCGCCTGACCCATCCGCAGTCGTGCGGGCAGGTCGGGTTCGCAGATCAAGGGCCGGCTCAGTGAGATGAAATCCGCGTCGCCCCTGGCCAGGATCTCATCCATCACCGTGCGCGAGCGCAGCCCGCCCACAAGGATGATCGGGAGTGGCGTTACCTGACGGGCCGCTCGCGCCAGATCCAGATGGTCGGCTTCATGCTCACAGTCGGGGGCGTGCCCGCGCCCCTTAGCACGGCGGCGCCCACCGATACCATGGCTGATCTCAACACCATCCACGTCCATATCCGCCAGCGCAGCGACCACGCCGACGCCTTCGTCGAGCGACAAGCCGCCCTCCACCCCGTCGGCCATCCCCAACTTGATCAGGACCGGGTAATCCCGGGCGACCGCCGCGCGCACCGACCGGCACACCTCGCGCAGGAACCGCATGCGGGCCGGCAGATCCCCGCCCCAAGCATCGGTGCGGCGGTTCGTATATGGCGAAAGGAACTGGCTGATCAGGTAGCCGTGCGCGCCGTGTAGCTGGACGGCGTCGAAGCCGGCGGCCTGGGCACGTCGCGCTGCCTGCGCGTAAGCATCGATGATCTGCTCGATCTCAGCGTCGCGCATCGCGCGCGCGGGCGGCTGCTCGCCGCTGGCCTGGGCGTCCGAAGGCGCCAGCGCCTCCGTCACAGTCTCGCGACTGCATTGCAGCCCGCCGTGGTTGATCTGCGCAGCCACCAGGCCGCCGGCAGCTTGGACTGTTTCGGTCAGGGACGCCAGCGCCGGCACGAGCGCATCGTCGTGAATGCCGGTCATCTCCGCGTGACACTTGCCGCCCGGATCCACGAACATATGGCCCGTGATGATCAACCCTACGCCCCCGTTGACCAAAGAGCGATAGAGATCCAGAAGGGAGGCCGTGGGCCTCCCTTCTGGATCGGACATTCGCTCGGCGGTTGCCGAGCGAATCAGACGGTTGGGCACGACAAGACTGCCCAAGTGGGCTGATGAAAAGAGGTCTGCCATAACGTGTTTGCCTCTCGACAATGATGGGCACGTGACCGCGCACGCGAGCTAGGGCGCGTAAGTCTCCGCGAGGTAAGCCACAAGCGCTTCCTGTTCCTCGGCGTCCAGCCGCGCGCCCCGCGAGACCATGTTGGTGACCGTCGCCTCCCATTCGGCCTCGGTCTTGCGCGCCTCGGTGACCTGCGCCAGCCCGTGACACTCTGAACAGCGCTCCTCCATGAGAGCCTGCGGATCGATCGTATCACCGGG
>JAXDDO010000027.1:0-53163 GCA_034676805.1 Anaerolineae bacterium
CGATCGCCTCACGTTCTACGGTGGCGTGGATACGCAGCTTCTGTTACCACGGGGAAGCGTCGAGGAGGTGGAGCAAGCCACACGTGACCTCATTAGGATCCTGGGCGAGTCCGGTGGGTACATCCTAGCGGCGGCGCATACGCTGCAGCAGGATGTTCCCAACGAGAACATCCTGGCCCTCTACCGCGCCGGGAGGGAAGCGTGAACCAACGTGCATCAGGAGAGGGGCCGTTCTTGACGCAGGCTGGGGCGTCGCGCAAGACGTGGCCCAGGCTGTTCTTCACGTCGGCGGGTAGGACCTGCTTGATCCACGCTGACGGCACGGGCCTGCGCACGCTCGAGCTGGATGTACCGAACCAGGTCACCTGGCAGCCGAGCGGCTTCCTGCCGGACGGGCGCGTGATGCTGTTGAGCATGGAACCGCGCCGCGACGGTCCCGGGCGCCCTTTCGATGCGTACTACACTCAGACGCCTACGCACGTCTGGGCCTACGATCTCGACCTTGGCACGCTCGAGGAGCTGCTGGCAAAGGATCGGTTGGCACCTTTCTATACCCCACAGCTCCTGCTCACCGGGGGGCGTGTCCTCGTGCAGGTCTGCCGCCCGGGGCGCGGCCAAGTCTTCAACATGAATCTCGACGGCACGGATGCACGCGAGTTCTCTGCTGCGGACGAAGGCCTGCCGTACGGCTTCAGCCTGAGCCCGGATGGCAGTCGGGTTGCCTTCCATCTGGCAAGCCCCCAAGGATATCAGATCTGGACGTGCGACGCGTTCGGTCGTGAGCGCATGTGCGTAGCGGCCCATCCCGATCATCTCTACTTCGGGCCGGCATGGTCCCCCGATGGCGAATGGCTGTTGTACCAGGATTGCCATCACGTCTCAGACGGTGGGCATGACTGGTCTGACCTGCGTCTGAGCCGCCCGGACGGGTCAGAGCACCGGATGCTCACCGAAGGGCAGGCCATGTGGTTTGGCGCGACCTACGGCCATCGCGGCAACCGCGGCGGCGGATCGAACGTGGCGGTCTGGACCCATGACGGGGCGGTGCTCTTCCCGCGCCGGCTTCCCCGTTCCAGGGTGGCCTGGGAATACCAGGCCCAGCGGCCCGATACCGACCACTTCAACCGCGACTACAAGCCGGAGCTCGCCAGCGGTGGCACGGAGATCTGCCGGCTCGACCCGCGCACCGGCGCGATCACGGCCCTTACAACCAGCGTGCCGCCGGTGTGGGACTTCCGCGCTAGCGAGTCTCCCGACGGCTGCCTGGTCGCTTTCTGCCGCGCCGCGATCGGAGAGGTGCCCGGGCTTTGGGCGATGACCGTCGATGGCAGCGAGCAACGCCTGCTGACCCGAGGGTTGGACAGCCGGGGCGCGGATCACCCCCGGTGGCTGCCTTTCTGAAAGGGGACGGATGCGTGAAACGCAAGCACCTTATCTACAATGACGACGGCTGGTCGAGCTATATGCGTTACCCGGCGCCGATGTCGCCTGATGACGTGATCGCCGCGACCGTCGGCCCGGTGATCGGCACGGCGGTGACACATTACCAGTTCTGCGCACTGGGGGGCCATACGGTCAACTACAACTCGATCTTTCTGCCCCGGGTCGGTGAGATGATGCAGACGCTGGACACGCTGCATGTCTGGCGCATGCGCGAGACGCTGCGGAGCCTCGAGCGACTCGGGACCGATCCGCTGCGAATCGTCTCCGAGGCCTGCCACCGGTATGGGATCGCCTGCCAGTTCTCGTTGCGGATGAACGATCGCCACCATACCTACACGCATCCCGATGGCTCATGGTACTTTCCGGAGTTGCTCTCGCCGTGGCTCGACGAACACCCTGACCTGTTGTTGCCGGACCGAGCGCTGGACTATGCCAAGGAACAGGTTTCGGACTACCGTAAGCGGCAGATTCAGGAGGTCCTCGAGCGCTACGATGTGGACGGCATCGATCTGGACTTCACACGCTTCAGACCGTGGTTCCAGTGTGGCGACGAGCAGGCCGGCATGCCCCGGATGACCGCGCTGATCCGTGATCTGCGGGCTATGACCCGCCGGGCGGGCAAAACGCTCAGCGCCCGGTTCGAGTATGATCCCGAGGCGTGCATCGCCAGCGGGCTCGATGTGGACGGGTGGCTCGCAGAAGGGTTGTTTGACTTGATCACGCTGGGGGGCATAGGTGACCACACGCCTGACGCGCCCGCCGATTGGTGGATCGAGCACGCTCATCCTTCGGGATGCAAGGTCTGCCCCGGCATAGAAGGGCAGCTCCACTGGGTGCCTGGGTGCGGTAGTGGTGGAACGGGCACCCGGCCAGGTAACGGCGTCCACGATGGTTTTGGGCCACCAACGATGGCCTATATGCGCGCGGTGGCGGCTAACCACTACCGCAGTGGCGCGGATGGCATAAGCCTCTTCAACTTCACGTGTGCCGACGGACCCTTCGACCGTTCTGCCTTCTCTGACCTTGCCCATCCGGATTCCTTGGTCGGGGCCGATAAGCAGTACATCGCTGCGGTCTGGCCTGCTGACGCACAAATCTACCACGATGCGACGTGGCGGAGCCGGTTCGCGTTACCTCCAGATCGTGACGAGGCGGAGTACCTGCTGCAGATCGCCGATGATATCGAAGCAGCGCCTCGGCGTGGCCTCGCGCCCAGCGGTGTTCTCACGCTGGATCTCAAGGGACTGAATCGGCTCAGCGACATCGAGGTGTCGATCAACGGGGTGGCACTGAGCTGGAACGGCGATCAGTACAACCACTATGACCATGGGTGTTGGCTCGACGTGGTGGTGTTCGACGTGCCGCCGCACGCCCTGCGGACCGGCGCTAACGCCATCGGCATCCGGCGTCTCGCTGCGACGCCGGGGTTCGGGGGCGCCCTCGAGGTGCGCAAGTGCGTCCTCGATCTCGTGTACCCACATACGTTCATGCCAGGGAGCGCCGGTGAGCACTAGACCTATCCACAGAGATGCGTGCGCTGGCTGCAGGCCACATCCCGCTGCTCTCGATGCCAGGTCGGCGGACAAACGGAGATGTCGAGAATGACGATGAAAGACACGTTCCTCTTCATTCCCCACACCCATTGGGAAGGGGCGGTGTTCAAGACTCGCGAGCAGTACCTGGACATGGGACTCCCCACGATCCTGCGCGCGCTGCGGCTGCTGAAGATCCACCCACACTACCGTTTCGTGCTCGATCAGGCTAGTTACGTCAAGCCGTTTCTCGAACGATACCCTGAGCAGGCTGCGACGTTCCGTGAATACATCGACGAGGGGCGGCTGACCATCGTTGGCGGCTTGGATGTTATGCCTGACGTCAACATGCCCGGCGGCGAATCCTTTGTGCGTCAAGTCCTCTACGGCAAGGGCTACTTCCGGCGGGCGCTTGGGGTCGACGTCACGATTGGCTGGCAACTGGACGCTTTCGGCCATCACGCCCAGATGCCCCAGCTCATGCGGCTGGCGGGCTACCGGTCCTTCTGGTCGCAGCGAGGTGTGCCCCACGGTGGTATCCCCTCGGAGTTCATCTGGGAGGGGCTGGACGGGACCCGCATCCCGTTCTATTGGCTTCCCGGAAACTACGCCATCGCGTATGGATCACCCAAGACGCTGCCCGAGTTCAGCGACTTCATGCGCCAGAAATGGGAGTTCCTTGCCGGGTACAGCTTGGGCGTCGGGCGGGTGGGCCCGGCCGGGGCCGACGTCTGTTTGCCGGAGGAGCACGTCCCTGAACTGGTGCCGCAGTTCAACGCGCAGGAGGACGCGCCCTTCAAGATTCGCATCGCTTTGCCTGCTGACTATGAGACCATAGTGGAAGACCGGCCCGAGGAGAGGCCTGTGATACAGGGCGACCTCAACCCGATCTTTCAGGGGACCTACAGCAGCCGGATAGAGTTGAAGCAGTGGACGCGAGAGCTGGAACGGTTGCTGACCACGGCGGAGAAGTTGGGCGCGCTACTCGTCGCGTTGGGTGAGGACGTCGATAGCGAAGCGCTGTGGCAAGCCTGGGAGCCTGTGCTGTTCAACCACGCACACGATTTGATGTCCGGCGTCATGACCGACCACGTGTGGGAGGACACCCGGCAGAGCTTTGACTGCGCCAGGCGGCTTGCCAATGAGGTGCTCGACGAGCGGCTCCGACACCTCGCCGCCAAGATCGATACACGGGGTAACGGCGTGGCGTTAGTGGTCTTCAACGCCCTGGGCTGGTCACGAACCGATGTGGTCTTTGCAGAGGCGGGGTTCACGGAGACAGAGGCAGATGACCTCGACCTGCTCGGACCGGATGGGACGCCGGTGCCGGTCCAGCTCCTGGCGGCTGAGCGGGCGGGTCATGGGGCCTTGATCCGAGCGAAGGTTGCCTTTGTGGCGCGTGATGTCCCGCCACTCGGGTATGCCGTCTATCGCCTGGTCCCCCGAAAGCCCGGTATGGGCGCCTTGGCGTCGCGCACGGATGTGCTTCCTGAGGTACCGGGGGTGCTCGAGAACGAGCTCTGCCGCGTCGTAGTTGACCTCGCGAGCGGCACGATCACCTCTCTGTTTGACAGGCGTACCGGCTGGGAGGCCCTCCGCGGCAAGGCCAACGTCGTGACGATGGAGGAGGATCGTGGCGACCTGTGGGAGCCGTACCGGGGTCTGGACGGCGGACAGGCGATCACGATGAAGGTGCGGCATCCTGCGCCTCCAGCCTCGGCTATCGTGCAGGGCGCAGCGGGCGTGATCACGCACGGGCCCGTGTTCTCGGAGTTTGCGAGCACCGGCGGCAAGCTCAGCACCCGGATTCGTCTCTACGCCGGCTTGCCCCGGGTGGAGATCCACATCCGGCTGCACAACACCGACCGGCACGTTCGCTATCGTGTCAGTTTTCCCACATCGATCCCGCAGGGCCATGGGTTCCACGAGATCCCCTTTGGGACTGTTCCGCATCCGGAGGGGGTCGAGTGCCCGGCACAACACTGGATCGACCACGGTGACGGCAGCCAAGGGGTGGCGCTCATCAACCGTGGCCTGCCCGGTAACAACGTTGCCGACGGCGTGCTGCTGCTGTCGCTCCTGCGCAGTGCTACCATCGGAGGGTACGGCTTTGGCGGCGGATACGAACCGGGCATGGGGTCAGACAGCGGTTTGGAACTGGACAAGCAGTTCGCTTTCGACTACGCTCTGGTACCTCACTCCAGTAGCTGGAGCGAGGCGGGTATCCCGCGCGAAGGTCAGGCGTTCAACCACCCCCTGATCGCCGTGACGGCGGCCTCGCACGCGGGGCCATTGCCGAAGTCCTGGGGCCTGCTGGAGATTGACAGTCCCAGCATTCTGGTCTCCGCGCTGAAGCCCGGGGAGACAGCCCGCGTTGTCCTGCGGATATATGAGGCGACCGGGCAGGTAGCCCGGGGGGTCACGATCCGGTTTTCGATGCCCGTGATTTACGCTGAGGAAGTGAACCTGATGGAAGACCCTGGACGTAGAGTGGTCGTGGAGGACAATAGCGTGATCCTGGACTTCAGGCCGTTCGAGATAAAGACGATCAAGTTGGCCTTCGGAGCCGATCATCGTGATTCTCTGCAGGAGCTCACAATAGGAGGCGAGGCGTGAGCGGTCTAGAAGACCAAAAGCCAGTGACCACGACAGGAGAGGGCAGAGAAGGGGACAACGAGGAGCTCAGGGCCCTGCTCCGTGACTTCCACGGAAACGGGTTCTTCCCGTGGCAGTTCTCTACGGAAGAGCAGAAGCAGCGCTGGTCGCAGTGGCATTACGATGAGGAGAAATACTGGGGGGGCTTCTCGCGTGACCCCATCGATCCCGAGACCTATCGCTTGCCAGACTGGGCGATCGGGCCCTTCGAGAAGGACGCGGGCAATCCCGTCTTATCACCCGATCCGGAAGGGTGGGATCGCGGGCACTTCGGCGGTGGGGTGCACAACGGGTCGGTCCTGAAGAGAGATGGTCGCCTCTATTATGTGTACCGGGGCGAGTTTCCCATATCCGACGAGCCCCGTTTTGCCTCTCGCAGGGAGACGGGGATCGACTATCTCTGTGACATCGGCGTGGCGGTGAGCGAAGACGGTGTGCAGTTTCGCCGTGTGGCGGGGCCGTTGCTACGGCGACCTGAGTATTGGATGTACAGCTTCGAGGACGTCAACTGCGTGCAGCATGAGGGGCGCTACTACATGTTCCTGAACCGCTGGGATTGGGAACGGATCGACGATCCCTCTGTCTGCGGTGTCTACCTGGCGGTATCCGACGACCTCATTCATTGGGAGCACCAGGGGTTGGTCTTTCCCAACGCCACGCGTATTCACCGTAACGGTACCGTGTTACAGGATCCGGACAACCGTGCGGTCCGCGCTGCCGACGGGCGGTTTGTGATGTATATCAACGACCGGCTGATCGCTTACTCCGAGGATCTTCTGCATTGGGAGTCGAAGGAACTCGCCTCGGTCTGGCCCGGTGGTGAATGCGCCGTGGCCTTTGCCAATTACCATCCGACGAACCCCGACTATCTGATGCTGATGACAGGTGGCAACCACACCGGACACTTCTATGCCAAGGGTGAGGTGCTCTTCTCGCTTCAGGATCCAGAGACGCCGCTGGCGTGGCTGCCGCGTCCCGTGCTCTCGGCTGATGTGACCATACCCCATGAGGACGGCTACTCTGCCGAACCCCCGCACAGGCCGGTCTCCTACTGGCGCGACACGGTGTTTCTGTGCGGCATGACGGTCTTCAAGAACAAGTGGTATGCCTACTATGGGGGCAGCGAGTACTACACCTGTCTGGCGACGGCTCCGTTCGGCGCAGGAGTTCAGCGGTGAAGTTCGAGCTCAACATCGACTACCCATTGGAGAAGATGGAGGCCAGCCGCCGCCGGCTCGAGGCGCGCGACCGGTTTTCCTATCTCGATCGCGTGCCCGTAGGGTTCTGCCTGGTCCCGCGCTATTTTACCCCGATCTTCGGCATCCCCTATAGCGCGATCTTCGAAAACGTGCGGGAACACTACTACTGGCAGTTGCAGTTCCTTAAGTACCGGATCGAGCACATTCCGGAGGACATTGTCTGCACTGACACGACGCTCTCGATAGCGCCGTACTTCGACAACGTTTTGGACTCGGCGTCCTTTGGCGCCGAGATCGTTTGGCCCCAGGACGAGACGCTGCACAGCCTTCCCGTTATCTCGAACGTGGAGCAGATGGAGCGGTATCCCATGCCGGTGCCTATGACCGGGCTTTGGAAGCAGACTGTGGATTGGACGATGGCGATGAGGGAATTCGCCGACGAAACACGGTTGACCTTCAATGGCGTCGAAGGGCGCGTCGCGATTGCCGCTCCGACTATCAGCGGGCTCAGCCCGCATATGATCGCCATCGATCTGGTGGGCGTCGACTTCTATGCCTGGCAGGTGGCCTATCCTGATGCCTGTCACCGGTTCCTCGATCGTATCACGAACGCGCTCATTGATGCGCAGCGCGCCTTCCTGGCGCTCGAGAACCGCCCCTGGCAAGGCATCAGCGCCGTGGCGGAAGATACGGCGACTGCGATGTCGCCTGCGATGTACCGCGAGTTCTGCGTGCCTTACGCGGACCGCCTGTTCGCCACTTCCGCGAGGCGAGGCATTCACATGTGTGGCCCTAGCACGCATCTACACAGGGCTCTCATCGATGATATGCGGATGACCCACTTCGAGCTCTTCGGGTATGTCGTAGACCCGGCGGTGGCTGCGCGAAACCTCGGCGGCAAGGCGGCCCTGTGGGGCAACATTAGCCCGATGCTGATGCGCAACGGCACCAAGGCCCAGGTAAAGCAGGCAACGCTCGCGGCGTTGGAGGCTATGGCGCCCTGCGGTGGGCTCCTGTTGGGTGACGGCGCCAATGTCTGTCCCGGCACCCCTCTTGAGAACCTTGCTGCGTTGACTGAGGCCGCCGAGGAGTACGGACTGCCCAGGCGAATACACCCGCTGGATGCAGGGCAGCAAAGGAGCACGACTTGAGGCCACAAGTCGCTCCCCAACGATGGGTTGGAGGAGAAAGCAGGCAGAACCGATGACGCCACGCGAACGATTCTTGACCGCGCTGCGCAATGGCATACCTGACCGCGTGCCTGTGGCACCGGACATCTCAACGTACATTCCGATGAAGCTATCCGGCCTGACGGGCGCGGATTTCTGGGTCGCGCCCAAAGGGATCCCGCTCTGGGAGGCCTATCTGAATGCGGCCGACACTTTTGGTCTGGATGCCTGGACGGCGCCTGAGTTCTGGTTGCCGGTGTTCAGCGAAGCGGCCCCGGTGGATTGGCGGACGACGGTCGAGCTGGATACGGCCCGCGATGCGCGCATCGAGACGACGACCGTCAACACGCCAGACGGGCCGCTGCGTCAGACGACCATCTGCTACCGGGGTGACCAACCCGCAACGCCGGAGAAGCTGATCAAGAACTTGGCTGAGGACTTCCCCAAGTTCAAGCACACGCAGCCGATGCCACTGGAACTGGACTGGACTACGCTGGAGATCTTCCGGGCAGCCTGTCGGAAACGCGACTGTGCCTTCGGGGTCTCGATCAGCTATCCGGGTTTCCATATGTGGAACAGCTACGTGAACGGTGGCATCGAGACGCTGGCCTACGCGGCGATGGATACACCCCAGATCCTGGATGAGTGGTGTGAGTTGGATTTCGAGCGCGGCACGCGGATGATGGCACTGGCCCTTCAGGCCGACCTAGACTATATCCTGTTCGGCGGATCGGGCACCATCACCCTGGCCTCTCCAGCGTTGGCAAGGAAGTATGCCATTCCGGCACTCAAGAAGTGGTCGGCCATGGCTCGGGAAGCTGGCGTGCCCACGATGCTGCACAGTTGTGGCAAGAACCGGGTCCTGGCCGATATGTTGGTGGCCGAGACCGACATAGGGATGCTCAACCCGCTGGAGGTGCCGCCTGCCGGCGACATTGATCTGGCGGAGCTCAAGCGTGTGCACGGACGCCATTTGGCCCTGATGGGCAATCTGCACACCACGGACGTGATGTTGAACGGAACGCCGGAAGAGGTAACCCGCAAAGCCGTCGCAGCGATGCGAGACGCCGGGCCCGGCGGAGGCTTCATCCTGTCGACCGGGGATCAGTGCGGGCGCGACACGCCGTATGAGAACATCTTTGCCATTGTGGAAGCCGCCAAGCGCTATGGGCGCTACGACTCGGTGACAGGCGAGCTGCCGGACCTACCCGATGTACCCTGACCTCCACAGAACTCCTGTATGACTGAAGAAAGGAATCGGATGATGAATATGATGCAGTTGGAACGGATCGTGCGTGTGAACGCGATGTGGAAGGAATCCGCCTGGATGCGGATCCGCTCTCAGTTACAGTTTGCCGAACACCTGGCGGCGACAGATGCGACGCACGGCACGAAGTGGCACGACCTGGTCGCACAGGCGCGGGCGACAGTGGCCGAGGCTGCGGCCTCCGAGGGGGTCGACTGGCCCAAACTGGTCACGGAGACCGAGGGAATCCTGGCGCCGTTGTCAGAAGCGGCCAAGGCCCGGACGCTCTATCTAGCCGGCCACGCGCACATTGATATGAACTGGATGTGGTCGTGGCCCGAGACAGTCCAAGTCACGCTTGACACCTTCCGCACAATGCTTGACTTGCTCGAGGAGTTCCCCGAGTTCCGCTTCTCGCAAAGCCAGGCGAGTGTGTACGCGATCGTCGAGAGACATGCGCCCGAGCTACTGCCCCGCATCGCGCGCTTCGTGAGAGAGGGGCGCTGGGAGGTAACGGCAAGCCATTGGGTAGAGACTGACAAGAACATGGTCAGCGGTGAGTCGCTGTGCCGACATATCCTATACACGCGGGCCACGATGGCGCGTCTCTTCGGCCTGAAGCCAGAGGACGTGGCGATCGACTGGGCGCCCGACACATTCGGTCACGCGGCGACCGTCCCAACGTATCTGCGCCAAAGTGCTGTGCGCTACCTCTATCTCCATCGTCCGGGGGTCGAACAACAGCCTGTCCCCGAGGCGTTCTGGTGGGAAGGTCCGGATGGCTCGCGGATTCTGGTGCGCAATGACCAGAACCGTGGCTACAATGGTGTGATCCAGCCCCCCAATGTCATCGAGGCACTGCGGAGCATGCACCGGTCGGTGGGGCTCGGTTTCGCCTTGTTGGTGTATGGAGTTGGCGACCACGGGGGCGGCCCGACGCGACGGGACCTCCTCGCTGCTCGCGAGATGAACACCTGGCCCGTTTTCCCGACGCTGGCCTTCGTGCCCGTACAGGCCTTCTATCGCAAGCTGGAAGAGGCCGGCGGCGGATTGCCCGTGCTGCGGGGCGAGTTGAACTTCGAGTTTTCGGGGTGCTATACGACGCAGTCGCTCATCAAGCGCGCCAACCGGCTCGCCGAAGCGCGTCTCGCCGATGCCGAATTCGCTGCCATCGCCGACCGGCTCGTGACCGCTGCGACCTATCCCGGCGCAACCCTGGCGGAGGATTGGCGGCGGACGCTCTTTTCGCACTTTCACGACATCCTACCCGGCTCTGGCGTGCGCGACACCCGTACCTACACTCATGGCCTCTTCCAGGAGACGGTCGCCAGCACGGCGGTGATGACGACCCGCGCGCTGCGCAGCGTGGCTTCTCAAGTGGACACCGCCGCCGTCTGCGGACCGGTCGAGACGCCGCCGGCGGTCCCGGTGCTGTTCACCGGTGGCGGGCAGGGGGCGGGGGCGGGCATCCATGCCGAAGAGGGGCGCATCAGCCTCGCCGACCGGCATGGGGTGTCTCCGGTCCGGCCTTTCGTCATTTTCAACCCCACGCAGGCAGAGCGGACCGAGGTGGTGCGCTTGACCCTTTGGGACCGCGAGCCGGCAGGCACGCCGGTACCGTTCCACAGCAAGGTCTTCGAAGCACGTGATGCCGCCGGCCAAGCCCTGGCAGTGCAGGTGGTCGGCAAGGGTGCGGAGTGGGGTCATCTGAACGAGACGGTAGCGGTGCCGGTCACCGTGCCGGCGCTGGGCTACACCACGGTTGCGCTGCGCGAAAGCATGGACTCGCCCGCCGCAACGCGCGGTGCCTGGCTGACCCGCCGCAGACACCACTGTCCGTATGCGCTTGTGGAGCGCGAAGTCATCGGGATGGAGAATGAGCTTGTTGCGGTGGCGTTTGATCAGAAGACGGGTCGGGTTGTCTCGTTCTTTGACAAGACCGTGAACACGGAACGCGTTGATGCGGCTGCCGGCGGCATCGGGTTCGAGTACAGCGTTGAGCGTCCACACGCGATGTCGGCCTGGGTGATCGAGAACGGCAGCGTGCCTGAGCAACCGGTACTGACACGGGTCGAAGAGGCGGCGGACGGGCCGCACATGGCCGAGCTCGTCTTGGTATACAAGATACGAGCTTCTACGATCAGGGCGCGCTATGAGCTACGTGCTGGTGAGGCGGCATTGCACATCGCGCTGGAGATCGACTGGTTCGAGCGGGGCGATGCTGAGTCGGGCGTGCCCAATCTGCGGCTTGCCGTGCCCACGGCCCTGAACGACGTGACCGCGCGTTACGAGATACCCTTCGGCGCGCTGGACCGGGTGCTGGCCCCGGATCAGGAAGTGCCTGCGCTGCGCTGGGCCAAGCTTTCCGGAAAGACCGGCGATGGGCATGCCGCTGCGGTGGTCCTGTTCAACGACTGCAAGCACGGCCACGCCACCGAAGGTGCCACGCTCCGCCTGAACCTGGTCCGGTCGGGCTATGATCCTGATTACCTGCCCGACGTGGACCGGCACCTCGTGCGTCTGGCCTTGCTGGCGCCAGATCCGACCGTTTCCGACGCGGCACTGACGGCCTGGGCTGCGGCGCACCAGCAGCCATTGCTGGTGATCGGCACGGATGTCCACGACGGGCGGCTCCCCGCGGAGCAGAGCTTGTTGACGGTGGACGGCGACGACGTGGCACTCTGCGGGCTCAAATGGGCCGAGTCCGGCACAGGGCTTGTGGTGCGGTTGGCGAACACCACTGCCGAGCCAGCCGTGGCGAAGCTCACGTGCGCGGCGGTCCTGGGGGCGCTACAGTCAGCGCAACCGCTCGACCTGATGGAGCGGCCTGCCGGCGAGGCAGTGAGCGGTAAGGACGGCGCCGTGTCGGTTTCCGTGCCCGCCAACGGCTTTGGCAGCTGGCTGATCCGAATCAGCGACGATGTTGGGTAGGTCGTAGCGGATAGGAAACCGGCGGGCACCGGCACCGGGGGCGATCTGGTCTGAACACGGGAGCGCAAGAGGAGCATCAGCGATGACGATACATCCGGCGATGGCGCTTATCACGCAAGCGATGCACCAGGGCTATGCCGTGGGCTACTTCGAGAGCTGGAGTCTCGATTCGTTTCAGGGCGTGATCGATGCTGCCGAAGAGACCAGATCGCCCATCCTCATCGGGGTCAATGGCGCCTTTCTGAGCCGCGAGGGGCGCCTGGCGGAGGAGTGCCTGTCGTGGTATGCGGCGCTCGGACGCGCCGCCGCCGCGTCCGCCGCGGTCCCGTGCGGCCTGATCTTCAATGAGTGCGGCAACGATGCCTGGCTGCGGGCGGCTGTGGATCTCGGGTTCAGCCTTGTTATGCCCGACGACCCCGAGGCGGAGCCCGCAGCTTTCATGCAACGCGTTGCCGCTTTGACCCGTTACGCGCACCAGCACGGTGTGGCCGTGGAAGCGGAGGTGGGCCACCTGCCCTGTGGCGTGTCGGAAACTATGGGCACGCAAGAGGGCGGACTGACGGACCCTCTGGAAGCGGCCCGGTTCGTGAAGGCAACGGCGATAGACCTCCTGGCGATTAGCGTCGGGAACGTCCACATCCTCCTGTCGGGTTCGCGAGCGCTTGACCTGGACCACCTTGCCAGGGTCCGCCATGCTGTCGAGTTGCCCTTCGATTTGCACGGCGGGACGGGCATCGCACCAGACTCGCTGCGCGAAGCCATCTCGCTGGGCGTGGCGAAGGTGTGCTACGGCACCTACATCAAGCAACGCTATCTTCGCGAGATCCGGAAGACGTTGGGTGAGGCGGAACCCAATCCGCACAAGGTGCTGGGGTTTGGCGGTCCTGAGGATCTCCTGGTGGCTGGACGGCGCGCGGTGAAGGAGGCCGTCCTGGAGCGTATTGAGGGGCTGGGGTGCTGTGGCAAGGCCTAGGGAAGAGAGGAGCTGAATCATGGCGGACGTAGGCTGCGCGGGAATCCTGGTAGCGGACACCTTCTGCGGCCCGATGAAGGGGCTGCCGAGGGAGGGGCAGCTTTTAGCCGTGGACGACATGCCGTCGAGCGCCGGTGGCTGCGCGGCGAATGTGGCGATCGACCTCGCGAAACAGGGCGTCTCTGTGGACGTTGCAGGGTGTGTGGGGCAGGACGCGGCAGCCGGCATCATCGAGTCAGAGCTGAAAGCCCACCACGTAGGCTGCGACGCCATTGTCGCGGTGCCTGGTTATCCCACCAGCAAGACCGTCATCCTGCTCGTCGAAGGCCAGGATCGACGTTACATTCACACCTTCGGTGCCAACGCCGCTTTCACAGGTGAGCACATTCAGCGCGACTGGGTAGCCGGGCTGCGAGTGTTCTACCTCGGCGGTCTCTTCCTGATGCCAGCTTTCCAGACGCGACAGCTTCTGGATCTTCTGAAGTACTGCCGTACGCAGGGGGTCGTGACCGTGGTTGACGTGGTGGTTCCCCAGCAGGTGGCGGGGATGGCGGAGCTCGCGCCGCTGTTGCCCTACGTCGATTACTTCCTGCCCAATTCGGATGAGGCCTGCGCGCTGACAGGAGAGCGAGACATTGCCGACCAGATCCGGGCATTCCTGGCGTCCGGCGCCCGAACCGTCATCGTGACGTGTGGCGTGAGCGGGTGCATGGCCGCCAATGGCAGCGAGTGCTGGCAGGCTGGCGCGTTCCCGATGCCGGTTGTGGACCCGTCGGGCCCCGGAGATGCGTTCGACGCGGGCCTCATCACAGGTATCCTGCGCGGCTGGAACCTGCCGCAAGTGCTGGCCTATGCCAGCGCGCTCGGCGCGTCCGCCGTCCGCGCTGTAGGGACCACCCAGGGCGTATTCACCGCCCACGAGGCCGATGCATTTCTCGAGGATCATCGCCTTGAGATCCGGCGGGCGACGCTGTGAACGGGCCACGTCAGACTTGGTTATGAACGGAGGATCGACACATGAAGCTCAGGATCAAGATGCCAGACCTCTCCGCGAATGAGGCGGAGATCAAGATCACCCAGTGGCTGGTTGAGCCGGGACAGCATATAAAGCGGGGCGACCCGCTGCTGGAGGTGGAGACCGACAAGGCTGTGATGGATGTGGAGGCCATCGCTACCGGAGTACTGATCGAAACCTGTGCAGCGGCGGGTGAAAACGTGACCGTTGGGCAGATCATCGCGGTGCTCGAGGTGCCCGAGATCGCGTAAGCTTCGGGGCATGAGCGGGTCCAGCGAGACTGGCTCGATATTGAGGAGCGGACTATGACAGAACACACGAGCATACACGACTATGACCGGGTCTTTTTGCTCGGGCTATATGAACGCATGGTTCTGATTCGCGAGTTTGAAGAACGGGTCAAATACCTGTTTCTTGAGGGGCGTATGCCCGGCACTATCCACCAGTGCCTGGGTCAGGAGGCGACTGCCGTGGGGGTGTGCAGCAATCTGACGGACGAGGACTATATCACGTCCACGCACAGGCCGCACGGACACGCGCTGGCCAAGGGCCTAACTCCGTTGGAGATCC
Source organism: Anaerolineae bacterium (assembly GCA_034676805.1). Taxonomy (GTDB): domain Bacteria; phylum Chloroflexota; class Anaerolineae; order B4-G1; family SLSP01; genus PWVB01. Next base: position 14,734 of record JAXDDO010000027.1, read on the forward strand.
TGATTGAGTTGTTTGGCGGCGTTACGGGGTGCTGCAGAGGCAAGGGTGGATCGATGCACGTGGGCAATATCCGCAAAGGGATGCCGCCGGCTATCGCCATTGTGGGCGGGGGCATTCCTGTGGCCACAGGCATGGCGCTTGCCCTGAAGATGCAGCATCGATCCAACGTCGTCGCGTGTTTCTTCGGCGATGGGGCCACTTCCGAGGGTGCCTTCCACGAGGCTGTGAACATGGCGGCGATCTGGGATCTGCCCGTGATCTTCGCGTGCGAGAACAACCGCTATGGGGCCTCTACGCCGGTGGGACAGATCATGCGGCTGGGTGCCGAAGGGCTGAAGTCTGTAGCCGACCGTGGAGCCGCCTACGGCATCCCTGCCGACACCATCGATGGCAATGACGTCTTGGCCGTATACGAAGCGGCCAAGGATGCCAAGCGCGTCTGTCTTGAGGGCGGTGGACCGGTCTTTCTGGAATTCTTGACCTACCGGATCACGGGGCATTCCCGCCGCGATCCCTGCCTCTATCAGCCGAAAGAGGAACGCCAGGCTGCCCTTCAGAGTGAGCCCATCGGCAGGTTTGAAGGGGTCCTGCTCCAGCGCGCGGATGTGGTCCAGAGCGATTTGGACGGTATCCGGGAAACGGTCGCGAAGGAGTTGAGTGAGGCCATCGCCATCGCTGAGCAGGAGCCGAAGCCGGTGCCTGAGGATGTTCTGACGGATGTGTACGCCTGAGGACTTACGATACGAACAAGGGCAAGCCTTTGTCGTCGGGAGGGAATATGGTGAAACAGTTATCGATCGTTGAGGCACTGCGGGCAGGCATTGCGGAGGAGATGGCGCGGGATGAGCGGGTGTTCTGCATCGGCGAAGACATCGGCATTCCCGGTGGTTGGGGCGGCGCCTTCACGGTGACGCTCGGGCTGGAGAGGGCCTTTCGCGATCGCATCATCGACACGCCGATTGCAGAGAACGGATTTTTCGGCGTAGCGGTAGGCGCCGCCATCCTGGGCATGCGGCCCATTGTGGACGTGCAATACGGGGATTTTCTCTTCTGCGCTATGGATCAGATCCACAGCAACGCCTCGATGCTGCGCTACATGTCGGGCGGCACGGTTGCGGTGCCCATGGTCATGCGGGCGCCGGTGGGGGCCACTGGGCGCGGTGCCCAGCACGCCCGCAACGTGGAGAGGTTCTTTGTGGGCATCCCCGGCATCAAGGTCGTGGCGCCGTCCAACGCCTATGACGCCAAGGGGCTTCTCAAGGCCGCCGTGCGCGATGACAATCCGGTGATGATCTTCGAGCACAAGCTGCTCTATGGCTCCAAGGGCGCGCGCATGGAGACCGGCGCCGTTGACTCCTCGAGTGATGTGCCGGATGAAGACTATATCGTGCCGCTCGGGACAGCTCGGGTTGCTCGGCGCGGCTCTCAGGTGACCATTCTCGCGTGGCTTTTGATGCTTCATCACGCACTGAGCGCGGCGGAGAGGCTTGCGGCCTCCGGGGTGGACGTCGAGGTGGTGGATGTGCGCAGCCTCTCGCCCTTCGACTTCGATACGATCGGCGCGTCGGTGCGCAAGACAGGGCGCGTCGTGATCGTTGAGGAGGGCCCAAAGACCGGTGGTGTCGGCGCGGAGCTTTCCGCCAGCATAGCGGAGCGTTTCAGCCCATCGCTCAAGGCCCCAATCGTGCGGGTGGCGTCGCCGGACGTGCCGGTCCCGTTTGCACCGGTGCTGGAGAATGCATACCGGCCGGATCCCGATCGGATTGTGGAGGGCGTGCGGCAGGTGCTGGACTGAGCCAGGAGTCCTGTCGCGTACTCAGACCGTGTGCTTTGTCTTCCGCTTCGTGACGCTAGACTGGGAGGGATAGGAAAGGATGACCACGAGACCACAACCGACTGGCGGTTTGTTGTACCGTCCCGAAGACAGCGTTGCCGCCGACTTCATCCCGTTCTACTGGAACGGAGCGTATCACCTGTTCTACCTGCGCGACTGGCGTAACCCCGGCGTTCACGGTGAAGGGACGCCGTGGTGGCACCTGGTGACGCGCGACTTTGTGACCTTCGAGGATTGGGGCGAGGCGTTGCCACGGGGCACGCGGGACGAGCAAGATCTTTATGTCTTCACCGGCAGTGTCTACGAGAGCGACGGGCTGTTCCACATCTTCTACACCGGCCACAACCCCTACTTCCGGGCCTTGGGCCGCCCTGAGCAGGCGGTGCTGCATGCGACGAGCCCGGATCTGCGGGTCTGGACGAAGGATCCGGCGTTCTGCTTTACGTCGCCGACGGTGCAGGGCTATGAGCCGCACGACTGGCGTGACCCGTTTGTCTACTGGGACCCGCGACGCCGGGAGCATGCGATGCTCCTGGCGGCGCGCAAGAACACCGGCCCGAGCCGCAATCGTGGTTTGACGGCTTTCGCCACCAGCCCGGACCTGCGGGATTGGACGGTGCAAGAGCCCTTCTGGGCACCCGATGAGTACTTCACACACGAGTGCCCCGATCTCTTCAGGATTGGGCCGTGGTGGTATCTGGTCTATTCGACCTTTACCGAGCGCTCCGTCACCCACTACCGGATGGCCCGCAGCCTGGAGGGTCCCTGGCTGGCTCCCGCCAACGACACCTTCGATGGGCGCGCGTACTATGCGGCGAAGACCGCCGGTCCGGCGATGATCGACGGCGACGAGCCAGGCGCGCCGCGTTTCGTCTTCGGATGGCTGCCCACGCGCTCCGACGAAAAGGACGATGGGAGTTGGCAGTGGGGCGGCGAACTGGTCGTGCACCAACTCGAACAGCAGGCTGACGGCACGTTGGCCGTCCGGCCGCCTGACACGGTGCTGCAGCCTTTCTCACAGATTCTGCCTCTCGATCCACAGGCCGTACTTGGCTCGTGGACGAGCGAGCCCGGCATCCTGAGGGCCGACGCGGTCGGTCGGCAGTCGTTGCTGCGGCTGGCGGAGCTGCCCACGACGGCGTTGGTCCGGATGCGGATCGCGTACGAGCCTGAAACCGTCGCTGTCGGGCTGCTGCTGCGGGCGTCGCCGGACTTCGACGGCTACTACCAGCTACGACTTGAGCCTGCGATGCAGCGCCTGGTTGTAGACCGTTGGCCACGTCCGGGCGACCAGCCCTTCATGCTCGAGCGCCCCCTGGCGATGCATCCAGGGCGGCCTGTGGAGTTGACCGTGCTGGTCGATGGCACCAACCTGGTGGCGTATGCCGACAACCAGGTGGCCCTCTCCTGCCGGATGTATGAGCACCGGCAAGGCGCCCTGGGCGCCTTTGTGACGGAGGGCATGGCCACGTTTTCTGGCACGAGCTTGCTGGCGAGAGCGCCCCGATGAACCCAACGGTCGACCGGCTTGGCACAGGGTTCCTTCTCGGTTCGCACCTGTGCCGCGAGCCGATGCCCCTGGTGCCCAGTGGACAGTCGCCGATGTCGGAGCTCAAGCACGATATGGCATTGCTGAAACGGCAGGGGTTCAACCTTATCAAGCTCCAGGAGCACTGGATGGTCGATGAGCCCGAGGAGGGGGCTTGCGATTTCTCGCGCTGCGAGGCGCTGATCGCCCATGCCGCAACGCTGGGTCTGGGCGTCTACCTGGGACTCACCTGCGAACAAGCGCCCCACTGGCTCTATGAGAAGCATCCCGACTGCCGCATGGTTGGGCGCAACGGCGTGCCGATTGTCTACGAGGCGCCGACTACACTGCCGGCCGACGGCAAGCCCGGCCCTTGCTACGACCACCCGGGGGCGATGGCTGACCAGCTTCGCTTCATCACCAGGCTGGTGCAGGTGCTTGGGAAGTACGAAAACGTGGTCGTCTGGAACACATGGCAGGAGATTGGCTATTGGGCCGAGGGGCTGGTGGGCAACAGCGTTTGCTTCTGCCCCAACACGCTCGCGGCATATCGGGCATGGCTGGTGCAGCGTTACGGTGACCTGGACAGCCTCAACCGCACCTGGAACACACGCTATCCTGCGTGGGATGCGATCCTGCCCAGCCGGGCCGAGGGCGCGCGGCAGCCGCAAGCGGTTGACCTCGCTTGGTGCTTCTTTATGGAGAACGTGCAGGTCGCAAACGTTCTCAGGGCGCGTGCCGCAGCCATCCGCGCTGCGGATCCTCTGGGCCGGCCTATCTTCGCCCACAAGGGCGGGCCGGCCTTTGGCTCGGGGCAGGACTGGACCTACGCGCGCTGCCAGGACTTCCTCGGTTCCTCGTGCTATCCGGCATGGGGCTGCGGCAGTGCATGGGACGACGGCCACCAGCGGCCTTTCTCGCGGGAGCACGCGCTGCTCACCGAGGCCTGGGATGGCGTCGCCTACCGGTATGACTATGTCCGCAGCGCCAACCCGGGGCAGGGACACGCCGGTGGCGCACCTGTGTGGGCGGCGGAGTTCCAGGGCGGTCCGGTCAGCACGGGCTTCCACAAGGGGAGAGTGCCATCCGCAGAAGACCTAAGGCGCTGGATGCTGACCGCCGTTGCTTCCGGCGTCACCGCTGTCTCCTTCTGGGTCACCCGTGCTGAGATAATGGCTGCCGAGCAGAATGGCTTTGGTCTGCTCGACAGCACCGGCGACACCACCTCACGCTTGGAGGAGGCGGGGCGCATCGGTCGCGCGCTGCAGTCGTACCCCGAGCTGTTTGCTCGTCCGACGCTCCAGCGCGCCAAAGCGGGCATCCTGGTCAACGAGCGGAACTATCAGCTTTGCACTCAGCTGGCGCAGGGCGGCGAAAACCTCGCCTACAGCACCCGCGGCTGGCATCGCATCCTTTGGGGGCTGAACGTCCCGCTCGATTTCGTGGAGGTTGACCACGATCTTGACCGCACCTTGGATTACGCTGCGGTGATTCTGCCGTTCCCGCTGTCGCTCTCGGAGGCACTGGCCGGGCGATTGGTCCGCTATGTCGAAGGCGGCGGCAGCCTGATCGCCGAATGTGCGCCAGGCCGGATCGATGAGAACGGCATCTGTCCCCGCGGGGAGCTCTCGCCGGCGCTGGCGGCGCTGTTTGGCGTCCGGCAGCGCGCCTTCACAATGGTGCGTGAGCCCGACGGCGGAGTACGTTGGTCGCCGCCCGAGCGCACGTGGGGCGAGTATCTTGAGGCGCAGATGCTCGAGGGAGTCGGCCCGCTTGCCGGGGAATGTGTGCGGGCTAATGTCTACCTTCAGACGTTCGGTCTGGTCGCTGAAGGGGTGGAACCGGTGCTGCACTGCGGGGGAGACGTGGCCGGGGTACGACGGCGAGTCGGCGCGGGCCAGGCCTGGCTGTTGGGCACCTACATCGGGCACAGCGGCACCGCCTACCGCGATCCGGCGATCCAGGCCGCTGTCCGGGTGCTGCTGGCTCAGTGCGACGTGGTGCCAGAGCACGATGGCCGGCTGGTCGTGCGCAAGCGCGTTACGCAGGACAAGGAAGCGTGGGTTCTCACCAACCCTACTGGCGAGTCGCTCACCGAGACGGTGGCGCTGCCGCCGGGGTGGCGCGCCGTGGACCTGCTAGGCGCGGCGCTAACTTGTGTCGACGGCGCGGTTGAGTTGACGGTCGGTCCGCTGGACGTGCGCGTCTTGATCTTGGTACGGCATAGCACTTGAGGCCAACGTTATGAACAGCAAGGAGCGCGTTCATGCTGCCCTGGAGGGCGAGCCGGTTGATCGCTGCCCGGTGACCGCCAGTTACAGCCAGCTCTACTTCCACGACCACTACGCCGAGCTGACGGGCCGTCCTTGGTGGGAGGTGCATCGCTGGTTGCTGATGCCGCCTGGCGAACACGTCGCGCTCTTCAGGCAGATGCTGCAGCAAGTCCCCTTCGAGCTCGTCCAGCCCCAGATCGCGCCGTCACACGAGCCGGCGGACGTCGCGTTTGTCGAGCGCGACGGCGTACCCTATCGCCACGACAGGTGCACAGACACCTGGACAAAGCTGGAGCGTAGCGCCAGCGGTTTCGTCTTCGACTATCACGCCAACGAGACGCGCTATGTCTTCTCTCGCGACGACATCGCCGAACGCCTGCCGATCCCAGACTGGCAGCAGGTCGTTGACGCAGGCGGCAACGCTTATCTTGACGCAGCCGTGCGTGAGTTTGGGCGCGAGGCGTTCATCCTCTCTGGCGGTGTGATCGGCACGCTCTACTTGTGTGGCCACCATGTGGGGCAGACGAACGTCTTCAGTATGCTGCTGGACGAGGCCGATTTGATCGAGGCGCTTTGCGAGCGGCTCACCGCGTGCAACATCGCGGAGATTCGGCGCCTGGCCGCCGCCGGCGGAGACGGCATCTACATCGACGACGCGACAGCCACCAGCGACATGGTTTCACCTGCGGTATATGAACGCTTCAGCCTGCCTTATATGAAAATGATGGTCGATGAGATCCACCGTCTCGGCCACAAGGCAATCGTCATCTACTTCGGTGGCATTATGGACCGCCTCGAGCAGATCGCAGCCACGGGCGCGGATGGGCTAACGTACGAGGCCAGCATGAAGGCGTTCGTGAACGACACAGCCGAGATCGCCCGCCGCATTGGCGATCGCATGACGCTGTTCAGCAACATCGACCCGGTGGCCATCCTCGAACAGGGCAGCGACGTCGCGCTGGCGGCCGAGATCCGCCGTCAGGTCGAGGTAGGGCGCCGTGCTCGTGGCTTCGTCATCAGCACCGCCAGCCCAATCACACCGGCGACGCCGCTGGCGCGGGTGCAGCGGTTCCTGGCGCTGGCGCGCGAGCTCGGGGTGGTGCTTTGATGGCACGCTGCGGTTGGCGTCCTGATGGCGGCGTGCCTGCCGCCAGAAAGTGAGCGATGGCGTGAACGTGACATGCCTGCAGGAGGCCATCCTGGCTTTCTGCTCCACTCACCGGACCGGTGCACCGGGTCGTTATCGCTATGCGGCTGGTTGCACCATGCCGACGCTTTATGCTTCCAGCTACGCTGCTATGACACAGCACCTGCTGGGCGATCTGGACGATCTGCCCCACAACGAGCGTGCTGCGTGGATCGCCTATCTGCAGGCACATCAGGATGACGATGGATTGTTCCGCGACCCCGTTATCTTTGATCAGGGCTGGTATGCCGGTGACCCGCTATGGTGTGGGCGACCGCACTTGAGCTGCCACGTCGTTACAGCCCTGGCGTGCCTGGGCGCCGTCGCGGCCAAGCCGCTGACGTGGCTGGATCCCTGGCGCGATGTGGACAGCCTGGTGCGTTGGCTCGAGGCCCGCGACTGGGGCGAGGGGGTTGGCTGGACCGGCAATGAGATCATGAACGTCGGCACGCTCCTGCAGTATGCCCGCGATTTCCACGGTGACACCCGCGCGGGCAGTGCTGTGACGGTGCTGTTGGAGTGGCTTGCTTCGCACTATGTCCGTCCGGACACAGGTGTCTGGGGGACGGTCGACGTGCGTGATCCCTTCTGGCGCAGCCACGCTGTTCAGGCTGCCTATCACTGGTGGCCGCTCTTCTTCTATGATGGCGTGCGGCCACCCTATGTCGAACGCGCTATTGATACCCTGCTTGCCACGCAGAATCCGGTCGGTGGCTTCGGTTGGGGTGTGCACAATGCCGCCGAGCCGACTATGTCGAGCGCGTGCGAGGATATCGATGCGATCGACCCGCTCTGCCGCATGATGCAGATCACGGGCTATCGCCGCACCGACGTCGCTGCTGCGCTTGCGCGAGCCGCGGCGTGGGTGATGACGAACCAGGCGCCCGATGGGGGCTTCGTTTTTATGCGTGGTCAGCGTTTTCAGTATGGCCACGATCAGCTAGACAGCCGGGCGGGAGAGGGTGCTATGTTCCCGACGTGGTTTCGCACGCTCTCGCTGGCGCTGATCGCGAGGGCGCTGCGGGAGCTTCCGCTGGGGCAGGGCGCGTGGCAGTTCGTGCGTTGTCCCGGCATGCAGTTCTGGGATACGGAGGCGTAAGGGACCCCGAGCACATCAAGGAGATGCGATGCTTACGACCATGGATCTCAACGGAACCTGGGACTTTGTGGCGGACCTCGACCCCAAATACCACGCCGTTCACGGCGGATATGAAAGGCCCGAGGCCAATCGACGGCATTGGCAGCAGGTGGTCGTCCCAGGGGTGTGGCAGAAGTACGCCGAACGCTATGATATCTACGAGGGCGTCTGTTGGTTCGCCCGATCATTCGAGGTAGCGGATCTACCGGCGGGCGCGAGAGCGCGGCTGCGCTTCGGCGGCGTCAACTATCTGGCGACCGTTTACCTCAATGGCGAGGTCATTGGCAGCCATGAGGGTGGCTACACGGAGTTTGTGCTCGATGCGACGGACCACCTGAAGCCTGGTACGAACTACCTTGCCGTGCAGGTGGACAACCGGGCGCTGATCACGAAATGGCCGCCGGTTCTCGGATACTTCAACTACGGCGGTATCCACCGTGGTGTAAGTTTGGAGATCGCGCACGGGCCGATACTGGAGGATCTCGTCTTGCACGCGGCGCGGGGAGACATCGGGTGGGAACTGCACGTCTCAGGGCGTGTGGAGGAGGGGCTGGATACGTCCGGGGCATTGATAGCCCGTGTGAGCTGCGGCAGCATGTCGTGGGAAGATCTGCTGACCGCGGATGATCGGCTGGATGTTCACGTGCCCTTCTTCGAGACACCTGCTTGGTCACCAGAGAGCCCCCACCTGGAGCGGGTGATAGTTGAGTTGGTCGACGACGCACGCTACGTCATCGACCGGCGCGAGTTCACCTTTGGCTTCCGCACGGTGGCGATGCACGACGGGAAAATCCTCGTGAATGGCGCCCCCTATCCTCTCAAAGGTGTCTGCTATGTGTACGATTCGGAAACCACCGGCCTGGTCATGACGCCCGAGGAGATGGAGGCGGATCTGCGGTTGATGAAGGAGGCAGGCATCAACGCTGTGCGCTGCCACTATCCGATGGATCCGGGATTTTACGCCGCCTGCGACCGGTTGGGGTTGCTGGTGTGGATTGAGCCGCCGGTCTACTGCTATCACCCTGCCGGTGATGAGCGTGGCACACACTTCGCCGATGCCGAATGGTTGGCCCTCGCCCAGCAGATGGTGCGCGAGATGATCGCCGTCGCCCGCAACCATCCAAGCGTGGTCATCTATGGCATCGGCAACGAGTGCAACACCCATCATCCGGAGGCTGAACCCTTCTTCCGCGCGCTCGCTGCCACCATCCGCGAGGCCGATTCGAGCCGACTGGTCTCCTACGCCGCCCTCTACGGCACCGTTGGCCCTATCGCCGATATCGTTGACGTCCTCGGCGTCAACTCGTACTGGGGTTGGTACGACAAGACCTTGTTCGGCAAGGTGCCGGTTCGCGGGGACCATGGCTCAGGCGGGGTCGAGGAGCCCATCGACCTGACACCAATGCGCGAGATGCTTGACCGCGTCCTGGCACAGAAGCGCAATCTGGCCCTTCTGCTGACCGAGTTCGGGGCAGATTCCGTGCCGGGCTTCTACGCGGCGGGCCGTGACCTATGGAGCGAGACCTATCACGCCGACCTGCTGCGCGAGATTCTTGCGCTGGCCAGAGACTATCCTCAGATCGTTGGTACATTTCCTTTCTGTTTCACCGATTACCGTGATCCCAGCAAGGTGCCGAACGGCTTCTGGGATGAGTTGAACCTGAAGGGATTGGTGGACTACCGGCGGCACAAGAAACTCGCCTTTGAGGCTGTGAAGGCTGCCTATCAACCGGGAGGATCAAGATGACGCAGGAGGCAACAGAGATCGGCACACGGCTCGAGATGTTTGTCGACGATGAGCTCATTGACAGGATCGGTGGCGGCGCATCGTTGCGATTGCACTCGCCCGCGATGAAAGAGCTCGCGCTGGTAACCGATCGTCCGTGGGAAGGCAACATGTGCGGCGGCTACAAGACCTACTTTCACGACCGTAGCGGCTTCCGTATGTATTACCAGGCGTGGAACGGTGTCATTGTCGAGGAGGATGGCAAGGCCCGCATGCAGGAAGCTCCCATCCGCATCGGCTACCTCGAGAGCGACGACGGCATCAACTGGCGCCGTCCGTCGCTGGGGGTGGTCGAGTTTGAGGGCTCGACGGACAACAACATCACCTTCGACGGCATCGGAACCGAGTGCAAGGGCGTTCACGGATTCGCGCCGTTCAAAGACACTAACCCCGCCTGCTTGCCGGAGGCGCGCTACAAGGCCCTGGGCGCGAACGCGGGGGTGTGGCCGCTCAAGCTCTATGCGCTCCAGTCGCCGGATGGCATTCGCTGGTCGCTCATGTACGAGGAGCCGCTTGCCGTAAAGGGCGCCTTCGATTCGCAGAACCTCGCATTCTGGGATGCCACGCGCGACGAATACCGGGCCTACGTGCGTGATTTCTCCGCGAAATCGCTGCGCGGTATCCGAACGTGCACGTCGCCTGACTTCCTCCATTGGAGCGAGGCTGAATGGCTGGCGTTCCCCGGAGCGCCAGAAGAGCAGCTCTATACAAACCAGGTGCTGCCCTACTACCGCGCTCCCCATCTCTTCCTCGGCTTCCCGGCGCGCTACGTCGAGCGGCCTTGGTCGCCGACTATCGAGGCGCTGCCCGAGCCGGCGCACCGCCGTCTGCGCGCCCGAGTCAGTGAGCGCTATGGCGCCGCGATTTCCGACGCCTTGTTTATGGCGAGTCGCGACGGGCGCACCTTCAAGCGCTGGGATGAGGCTTTCATCCGTCCGGGCCTGCGTCCGGTGGGGAGCTGGGCTTACGGGGATTGCTACATGGGGTGGGGCATGTTGGAGACGCGGTCGGATGTCACAGGTGCGCCCAACGAGCTCTCGCTCTTCGCCACTGAGGGGTATTGGCGCGGGAAAGCCAACGCCATCCGCCGCTACACACTGCGTATCGATGGCTTCGTCTCGCTGCACGCGCCCCTTGGGGGTGGGGAGCTGGTGACGAAGCCTTTCACGTTCAGCGGGGCGGCGCTGCTGCTGAACATCTCCACATCTGCGGGCGGTGGCGCCCGCGTGGAGATTGAGACGGCAGATGGTTGCCCTCTCGAAGGGTTCGGGCTTGACGACTGCGTCGAGATCATCGGTGATGACCTGGCCTTTCCCGTCCGCTGGCGAGGCGATCTCCGCACACTGGTCGGCCAGCCGGTTCGACTGCGATTCGTCCTGCGTGATGCCGATCTGTATAGCTATCGCTTTGCCCTAGCAGAGCGGGAGCGCGGGTAGGCAGCGCAGCAGAGCAAGGGAATAAGGGGAGGCGCAATGGGAAGGCACGACGACTTCATGATGGAGGCTCTCGTGGATTTTCCGGATGACGCCCTTGGCGCTCCGGAACCGATTACCGTTGCACACATCGATGCGATGATGCGGCGGCTGGCCGAATGTGGTGTTCGCCGGGTGAGTTGGGGTTACTACGCTGACGGCCTCGGCGGCTTTCTGACCCCGACGCACGATCCGCAATGGTCGAACCTTGCGCGCACCTACCAGGCGCTCGGACAGAACCCACTGGCGGTCGCTGTGGCGGCGGCCCATCGCTACGGGCTGGAGCTGTTCGCCTACTTCAAGCCGTACGAGACCGGTCCTGCGTGTCTGTTTCCCATGGGATCGCTTGAGGCCGCAGCCTACGGACGGCTGGATCAGGTTGGTGGCCGCATGACGTGGATACACCCGTTCGTCGCTAACCACCCGCACCTGCGCATCAAGCGGCGGGCGGATGACCCGGTACCCGATGCCAGCCAGGCTGCCATCGCTTCCATGAAGCTGCGCAAATCCGACAGCGCACCGACCCGCATCACCGGTGAGCATCTAAAGATCTGGGTCAGCGATCTGAACCACCGCTATCGCGTGCTCGATGTTCCTTTCACATTTGTGGATAGCGTGGAGGCCGGACGGGACGGGCCGCAGCGCGTTCTGACGCTCGGTGGGCTGGATCTGCGGACCCCTTACGTGCTCGTCACCACCGATTTCACCGAGGGCCCTGCCGACTTCGCCAACAACGCGCTTGAGATGGTCACAGCATGCGATGCGGATGGACGTGAGCTTCCCTGCGAGGTTGCGACCGGTTGGGCGGTGTGGTTTGCCGACCGGGTCGATTTCCGGAGCTGGGGCGTGATGTTCGACACAGGCTGGAGTGGTGTTGCGCCGGTGTGTCTTGACGAACCCAACGCCGGCGGCCGAGACGGCTTCGTGGCCATCGCCCGCGGTCGTAACGCATATCTGCCGGGCGCTCTGTGCGAGACAGAACCTGAGGTACAGGCCTTCTGGCTGAGCTGTATCCAGAGCATGCTCGATGCCGGTGTTGACGGCATCGATTTTCGCGAGGAGAACCACAGTACGCACACGGACCATCCCCTGGACTACGGCTTCAACGATGCCGTCATCGCCAGGTGCAGGGAGCGGGGAGGGGTCGATCTGGCAACGATCGCCGCCGTGCGCGGTGATGCTTATACCAGCTTCCTGCAACGGGCCAAGCGGCTCATCAACGGCCGGGGTAGAACGATGCGCATTCATTTCCAGATCGACTGGTACCGTTCTGATCCGGATGTCGGGCGGCTGCCTGCATATCCGGCCAACATCGACTTCCAGTGGCGGCGGTGGATCGACCTGGGGCTGACCGATTCAGCGGTCCTGCGCTTCTTTGCCCTGCCGTTCGACTGTGTGTTCAATGATGCCGTCGCGCACGAGCTGGTCGACCGCTGCCGGGCCGGTGGCATTCCGATCACGGTCAACCGCTACATTCACCGCGAGACGTTGGTCGATGAGGTCCGGCGTGTCAAGGAGGATGGGCGTTTCGCGGGTTTCATCCTCTATGAGACCAACAGCTTCATGGGGTTTGATACCGCCGGCGGATGCACGATCACGGCACCTGAAGTTGTGGAGCTATGCCGTTGAGGACAACGATGGCCACCTGCCGTTGCCTCCACGCCTCGCTTGACGATTCCAGGCCCTACGCCATCATAGCGATTGAATTGACGCGGGCACAGAGCCCCGGGTTTCTACGCTGTTTCCCATTCCCACGATCTACGAGGAACCGATTATGAGCCAATCTTCCTGGTATCGAAGTCGCTATCGCCGCATGTTGGTCGATATGCACATACCCGACTGGGATCAGGGCTTTCTGGCCCGATATGATCCCCAGACCATGATCGAGCGGTATGTGCAGGCGCGCGTCAATGCCGTGATGTTCTACTGCCAGTCGCACGTCGGACTCTGCTACTGGCCGACGAAGATCGGGACGCAACACACCAACCTCCGCGGGCGCGATGTTGTTGGCGAGTTGCTGGCGCTGCTCAAGGAGCGGGACATCGCAGCGACTGCTTACTACTCGCTTGTCTTCAACAATCAAGCCCTGCTCGAGCACCCCGATTGGGCTATCATGCCGGCCCAGGGCTACCGAAGACCAGGGCGCTATGGCCATGTCTGCCCCAACAATCCCGATTATCGGGCCTTTGCTTTGGCACAAACTGAGGAGCTGGTCACCGGGTATGACTTTGATGGCTTCTTCTTCGATATGACCTTCTGGCCCGCCATCTGTGTCTGCCCGCACTGTCGCCGGCGCTACCTGAAGGAGACGGGGAAGCCTATCCCGGTCACGATCGACTGGCTGTCGCCGGATTGGTGCGCCTTCCAGGCGGCGCGCGAACGATGGATCAGTGAACTGGCTGAGATGTTCACCGCGCAAGCGCGGCTCCGTAACCCGGACATGCCGGTCTATCATAACTTCGCCACCGCGTTGTCGGGATGGTTGCCGGCTGTTCCCTTCTCCTCCGCGACACACCACACTTTTCTTGGTGCGGACTTCTACGGCGACCGGGTGGAGCAACTCGTTGCCTGCAAGACGATGCTGAATCTGAGCGAATATCATCCCATCGAGTTCATGACCTCACGCTGCTCGACCGTCTTCAATCACGTGACCACGAAGCCAGAGGCGGAGATGGCGCCGCAGGCCTATGCTGCTCTGCTCTTCTCGGCCGCTTTTCTTTTCATCGATGCCGTTAACCCAGACGGTACGGTCGAGCCGGAGACCTACGCCCGCATCGGAGAGATCTTCGCACAGACCGCGCCATACGAGCCCTATCTGGGCGGGGCGTCGGTCGAGGACGTCGCCGTCTACTTCAGCGATTCCTCGCGGGCGGACATCTCCCAGAGCGGTATACCCCTCGATCAGGCTGCATGGGGGCAGTCGCCGCATACACAGGCCGTGCGTGGTATGTGCCGCCTGCTGCAACAGGCACATTTGCCCTTCGGCGTCATCACCCGCAAGCAGTTTGCAGATCTCGACCGGTACAAGGTCGTTGTGCTCCCCGATGTCACACGAATGGACGCTGATGAAGTGTCGGCGATCCGGTCGTATGTGCGCGGCGGCGGTCGGGTGTACGCCAGTGGGATGACCTCGCTCACCGAGACGCGGGGAGTTCGCCACGACGACTTCATGCTTGCCGATGTATTCGGCTCTCACATGGACGGTATCGATCCTGGGACCGTCGTCTATCTCAAGCCGGCCTCGCGAGCGATGGCTAAACGCATCCTGCCCCAGAAGTACGTTCAGTACGACGGGACGACGCTCTACCTGCAACCACAGCCGGAGGGCGACGTGCTGGCCACGCTCAGCTTGCCCTACGGCAGCCCGGAACGTGGCTCGGTCTTCGATCAGTCGTGGGCGAGTATCCATACTTCCCCACCCTGGCTTGGCACGGACCGCCCTACGCTCGTCCGACACCGGTATGGGAAGGGGGAGGTCATCTATTGCGCAGCCGCGTTGGAGGCTGAAGAGAGCGACGTCAACACCCGTTTTCTCGTCGCGCTGATGCGTGATCTGTTGGATACCCCTTCGTACACGGCTGAGGCGCATCCGGCGGTGTGGATGAACGTGATGCATCAACCTGATCAAAACCGGTATCTCATCGGCTTTCTCAATGCGCAGAGCCAGGTGCCCCCTATGCCCGTCGCGCAGATTGCCTTCACCCTGTGCCCGCCAGCGGGGGCACGGTTCACGACGTTAGTGCGGTTGCCTGACGAGGCGCCGGTCTCGTTTGCCACCGCTGACGACGGCGTTTTGCACGCTACGGTCGATGCGGTGCCGATCTTCGCGCTGCTGATGGCCAGTTACGCGCAGGCTTGACGGCGACGAAGCTGAGAAGTGTTCCTATGACCTCCAAGGATCGCCTATTGAGTGTTCTCTCGGGGGAGAGCGTGGACCCGCCCCTGGTCGTGCTCCACAGTTGGGGTGACTACAAGGTTGAGTTTGCCGGCTACCACCCGAAGTTTCAGTACTACCAGGGCGGGGAGGAGCTGGCGGAGATCGAGCGCGTTTTCTACGAGCGTTTCCGGCCCGACTGGATACACCTCGGATCGGCGGGCTGGCGCGGTTTCTGGACGCGCGCCAGACGGGTTGAGGGCAAGCGCGCCTTCATCCGCAGCGGCGATGGCGCCCGGTGGATCGAGATACGGGACGACTACACCCTCGCCGATCCTGGTGAACTTCCGTCGGAGGGGGCTGCTCCCCGACTGCGACTCGAGTCTAGAGCCGCTATTGATGACTACTACGCGGCGATGTATCCATCGGTCGACGTTATTCTCGATTCCGGACGGTTCGACCACCTGAAGCACATCGCCAGCGTGTACGGCGACCGGGTGCTGATCGCACTCAACGATGGCGCACCTGGCTGGGTGCCTGGATACTCGTTCGAGGATTTGGCGATTGCGTGCGCCGAGCAGCCTGACCTGGTGGCGTATCATATCTTCAAGGCCTGCGAGTGCTTTCTGAACGACGTGCGTGCGGCACATGCCGCCGGCGCGCACGCCTACATCTTCTCCGAGGGCTTTCCTCACAGCCTGGACACGCTTTCGCCCGCCATGCACGAGCGGTTGGAGGGCGACGCCCGGCGCTGGTTTTACGCGGAGGTTCGCAAGATCGGTGTGCTGCCCATCGGCTATTGGTTGGGCGATGTGCGCCCGAACATGGGGCTGCTCAACAGCCTTGCCATGGCCGGGTTGATGATCGAAGAGGACAAGAAAGGCTTCGCCCTGGACCCCGTCGAGATTCGGCGGCTGTTGCGTCCCGAGATCTGCCTCTTCGGCAACCTCGACAGCGCGCTGCTCTTCCGCGGCACGCCGTCTGCTATCCGGGCCGGGGTTCGCCGTCAGGTGATGGCTGCCGCCGAGGGGCCGTTCGTCGTGGCGAATGGGTCACCGTTGATCATCGGCACGCCTCCCGAGGCGATCGACGTATTTCTGGATGAAGCGCGGAAAGGAGTTACGTATGAGACAGTTTGATATTGCCCCGTTCGCGTTGCCGAACGGTCCAGCCGGTGAGTTGCGCTTCGAGGAGGCGCGTGATGTTGACGCAGTCGAGGTTGTCTTCGTGGGACTGGTGCTGCCGGCGGTGCGGATTCAGTACATGCGCAAGGTGTGGCCCCACTCGCGTATAGAGCAGCCCGGCAACCTGGACCGCGAGCGCCCGATGAGCTTCGGGTGGTCGCCCATTGACGACCTGTTCACCCCCGAGTGGGTGGATGCCGCCGTCGATGCAATGTCGGTGGGCCCGCAGACGCTGCGTTGCACCTTCAAGCCCCTGCGGAACGAGATCCCCGACTTCCCCGACGCGGAGGCGTATGACGTCACCTTCCGGCGCACGGTCGGCGTGCGCGTCATTGTGAGCGATGCCGCTGTCCGCACGATCCGAGTCTTCACCCGCTCGCAACCGACGCGGACCCCGCTGCGCGTCGAGCTGCACGCCGGCACTCGAACGCCTGCTGAGGTCATCGCCGTCTCCGGCTACAATGCTGCTGTGCGTCGTGTGACGGCCGGACCCGGTACTCACGTCGTGCGCCGGAGAGTGCACGTCGATGATGCACGTGCGGCATCGTTCGAGCTTGCGGTCGCGCATATGCTCCCTGCGCACCGCTACGCCCACGACGATGGTCACCTGCATTTCGCCCTAGGGGACGACGCCTTCACGGTCTCGCTGGCGGCCCTGGAGGCGGAGGGGCCGATCTGGTATCCCGAAGCCGGCGTCTACATCGCTCGCGCCGACGACCCCGAGACCTTCGAGCAGTACCGCGCGCGCGTTGCGGGGAAGCAGACGATCGCGCGCAAGGTCGCCGCCCTGCCCGAGCAGTCGCTCGCCGGCGCGATGAACGGCCAGCCACGCGCGCATCCGATCCCGTACTGCTTTGGATGTAAGCACGCCCGTCAGAAGTTCTGGGTCGAGCCGCACGGCGACATCTACCTGACTGCATGGCCGGTGCTCAGGCCGCCCGGTCGTGATACGCTCCGCTGGAAGAATGAAGGCGATGCGCGGTTCCTCTTTGGGCTCGACCGCTGGGCGCCCGAGGGGCGGCACAACGATCCCTGGCCCGTGATGGGATACACTCTGCAGTTCCGGTGCGACGATGTCCGCGTGCAGCAGAAATGCTTCGCAGTCCCTTTGGCCCGATCCATCCTGGAAGGCGAGCCAGCGCCAGACGACACGATTGTGGCCCTGGTGCGCTTTAGCTTCGAGAACACGGGCGACCGGAGCGTGACGGCAGAGCTGCCCGTCGCGTATAGCCACAAGACGGCACGAGCCAGCAACCGCCGGGATGAACTGGCCCACGCGGTTCGCCGGCAGACCGACACGCTGGTTCCTCTCTGTGAGCGCGAGAAGCTGGCGGTCCAGGGCGACCGCGTGGTCGGTGAGTTCCAGGGGGCGGCAGTTCTGCGTCTGGCGTTTCAAACCGATATGGAGGTCGTTGAGGCCGAGGACGGTGTGTGCTTCCGGAGAGCACTGCAGCCTGGCGAGCGCTGTGAACTGCTGCTGCGTATTCCGTATGTCGCGCTCGAATCCGGAGCCGAGATGGAAGCGCTGGGCGGGCTGGACTTCGCGCGGTGCTACGACGAGATGGCACAGTACTGGCGCGCAGAGAGCCGCAAGGGCGCACAGATCTACACGCCGGATCCTCACCTGAACGCTGCCTACGCCGGGCACCTGCCGATCGTTCTGCTCACCGACCTGGGCTACCCGGACGGATCGGGGATCGTCAATACATCGGTGGGGACCGCGACCTATGGCAACTACACCAACGAGTCCGTGATGATCATCGAGGAGCTGGAGCAGCGCGGGCTGGTCGAGGAGGTACGCCGCCGGCTCGCTGTGTGGACGCGCTTTCAGGGGACGGTCGGCCTTATCGGGCGCTTTACCGATTACGAGGGCGTCTTCTTTGGTGCTGGCGGGTTGGAGTCGGGGCACAGCTACAACCAACACCACGGCTGGGCTCTCTGGTACCTGGCGCGCCACTATCTGCATACCGGCGACCGCGAGTGGTTCGCCGGCGTGGTCGATAACGTAGTGCGCGGCGCCGACTGGATCATCCGGCAGCGCCAGGAGACTCGTGTCGAGCTGCCGCACTCCCGCGGCTGGGAGCGCGGGTTCCTTCCGGCAGGCGCGCTCGAGGATGTGGACGACTTCTTCTACTGGCTGAGCACCAACAGCCTCACGTGGCGGGGGCTGGACAGCGCCGCGATGGCGCTTGAACGGTTCGGGCACCCGGAGGCCACCCGAGTTCGCCGGGAGGCCGATGCCTTCCGCGACGACCTGGTCCGCGGCTTCGAGACCGCGCGCCAGCACAGCCCGCTGATTCGCCTGCGCGACGGGCGCTGGATCCCACACTATCCTTCGCGCCTGTACTGCCGAGGCCGCGATTACGGCTGGATTCGCGAAGTGCTGGAGGGATCGGTCTATCTGTTGCTCTCCGGGCTCTACGATCCGAACAGCAAGGAAGGTGGCTGGATTCTCGACGACTACCTCGACACGCGCTATATGAACCCGCCGTTTGGCTACCGGATCGATGACCCGGCGACGCAGTGGTACGACTGTGGGGGTTTCTCCGCGCAACCGAACTTGCTCGCCGGCCTGCTCCCGCACCTCGACCGCGACGAGATCGAGGTCTACCTGTGGATGTTCTTCAACGCCTGGGCTGCGTGCTACCGCGAAGAGGTGCAGGCGATGGTGGAACATCCCTCGCCCGTTCTGGGCTTCTCGAATAGCGCGCCCTTCAAGACCAGCGATCAGTCCAACGCGATGAAGTGGCTCGCCTATATGTTTGCCTACGAGCGCGATGGGCTGCTCCATATCGGCCGGGCCATCCCGCGGGCCTGGTTCTCAGGGAGGGAGGCCTTTGGTGCCGAGCGGCTCAGCACGTCTGCCGGCACGGTGACCGTCGCATACCGGCCGCTCCCCGCGGCGGACAGGATCGAAGCCGAGGTCGAGCTCGACTTGCGTACATCCCCTGATCGCCTGTTGCTTCGCTTCCGCCATCCCGAGCGGAAGCCCATACGCGCCGCGGAGGTCGACGGCCGTCCACACGCTGCCTTCGACGCGGAAAACGGAGACGTCGCGCTGACGCCTGCCGGCGGCAAGATCCATGTGACTGTCACGTACTGAGATCGCGGAGGGAGACCGATGGTAGAGGCTGTGCACGATGGGGTTCGGGTTGTGGTGCTCGACAACGGTACATTGCGGGCGACGATCGCCCCGGCGATCGGAGGGCGGGTGATTAGCCTGATCCACCTGGCCAGCGGGCGCGAGTATCTCTGGCGTAATCCGCGCCTGACCCTCGCGCCGTGCCCGCCGGGCTCGGCCTATGATCCCAACTTCTACGGCGGGATGGATGAGCTGATCCCGTGTGACATCCCCGAGACCCTCGACGGCATTGACTGCCCGGATCACGGAGAGCTATGGACGCTGGCGCTCGATGACGCGCTGGACGGCGATGCGCTGGTTCTGAGCGGTCGTCTGCCTCTGTTCGGGCTGGACTACCGGCGCCGTGTGCGGCTGGAAGGCAACCGGATGACCTGCGACTACCGCATCGTGAATGGAACCGGCGCCGAGCGCAGGTTCCTGTGGAAGCTGCATGCCGCGCTTGCCGTGCACCCGGGCGACAGGATCTTGTGCCCGGCCAGGACAGCGCGCGCAGCCGACCCCGAATGGTCGCGCCGGACCTCGGCTGTGCCGTTTCGCTGGCCCGACGCCGGCGGGCTCGACATGTCGGTGGTGCCCGCGCCTGACGGCACGACCGAGTTTCTCTATCTTTATGATCTGGCCACCGGCACTATGGGACTCCAGGCGCAGGATGGTGCCCGGCTCGAATGCCGCTTTGATCTGGAGGTCTTCCCCTGTTGCTGGTACTTTGCTTCCCATGGCGGGCTGGAGGGAGCCTACACCGCTGTCCTCGAGCCCTGTACGACAATGCCGATCAGCGTCAACGATGCGGCTCGCGAGGGCTTCTGCTCGCGGCTCCAGCCGGGGGAAGCGCTGACCACCACGGTGACCTGGACTGCTTCCGGCTGAAGCCCGTAGGCGGCCTGGGCCGGCGTCTGGGTCTGTTGCCTGGCGCAGACATACGAACACCTTATACTAGGCGGGTTGGATTATGGGCTCCACGGGAGCATGAGAGGAGAAGGATGACAACGACCCACGGACGCACTTACGACGTCGCCGCTTACATCTGGCCATCCTACACGGGAGACGAGCCTCGCACACGTATGTTCTGGCCTGAGGGCAATGGTGAATGGGAGACCGTCCGCAAGGCGACGGCCAAATTCCCGGGCCACACCTGGCCACGCAGACCGCTCTGGGGCTACTGCAACGAAGCCGACCCCTACGTGATGGAAATGCAGATCAATGCTGCGGCTGACCACGGCGTCAACGCCTTCATCTACGACTGGTACTGGTACGATGGCCGCCCATTTCTTGAGCAGTGCCTCAACAACGGCTACCTGAAGGCCCGCAACAACGACCGCGTGAAGTTCTACCTGATGTGGGCCAACCACGACGTCACGCACCTGTGGGACAAGCGCATCGCGCACATCGATGGCAACGTCATCTGGCGGGCCACGGTGGACCGGCGTGAGTTCGAGAAGATCGCCCGGCGGATAATCGAGCGGTATTTCATGCATCCTTCCTACTACACGATCGATGGCAAGCCGGTCTTTATGGTCTACGATCTCAACCGGCTGGTCACCGGCCTGGGCGGGGTTGATGAGACCGCGGCTGCCTGCACCTGGTTCCGCGAGCAGGCCGTCAGGGCCGGTCTTCCGGGCCTGCACCTTCAGCTTACGAGCTGGGGCGCGACCCACCTCAACCTCAGCGGCGTGGATGCGGGGGTCACCGCGGTCCCCAACGATATCGTGAATCGCATCGGGTTCGACAGCCAAACGAACTACCAGATGTGCCACTTCACAAACGTCGACCGCGACTACACCGAGATCATCCCAGACATGGTCAGGGAGTGGGCGCTGATGGAGGAGACGTACGATATCCCCTATTTCCCCCACGTCTCAATCGGCTGGGACAACAACCCCCGGTACGAGACCTTCCGGCCCGGGATCGTCAAGAACAACACCCCCGCGAACTTCCAGAAGGCGCTCGAACTGGCGCGGGCCTATGCGGACCGGCACCCCGACCAGCCCTCGCTGATTACGATCAATAGCTGGAACGAGTGGACCGAGACGAGCTATCTGGAGCCCGACGACTTAAACGGGTATGGGTACCTGGAGGCGGTGAAACGGGTGTTCGTGGAACGCGACCGTCCCTGAAGTGCCGCTGCCCGCGCTCGAAGGAGCCCCTATCTGTCCAGGCGCGGATCTGATCGAGCGTGCGTACTGGCAAGTCTGCTGTCGTCATCGCGATACCTTTCGTCTTCGGCCGGTGGCCGGCGCGTCCCGACGCCGCTGCCTGGGAGAGAGTGTATCGCACTGCCCGTGGTTCGGCTGGGCTGACCCGTACGACCGACATCAAGCCTCGGCCGCGAGCGGCCGAGTTGCTGATCTCCTTCCCCTGGAGGCAGGACTTGAGCAGCGCTGGTCGGAGAGCGCATTGGTTGCTGCCTCCTATCTTGTCGAGCCAGCTGCCGTTGCCTAAGTGAAACACATTGGCTACGTTGTGGCGTCCCTGTATCTGGCGACACCCGCCCGTGGGGCGTTCCTGCAGGTCGGGGTCGGCATACGGGCGGGTGGGCTGCGGCCTTGCCCGACCCTATGCCACATGCTCGTGGCGGTGCATCTACACGTGTTGAGTCCACGCCTGACAGCCGGCTGTCCGTGTGCGCCAAATGCTCTATAATGGGCGGCGCTGCCACGGGTGTCCTGGTAAGGGTTCAGCCGCGCCCATGGCGCATTCCTCGCCCGGCCGGCTAACAACGTGGATAGAGGAAGACATAGATGACCGAACACATCGTCGAGGCCTTTACTGAGCTTGCCCCGCGCTACGAACGGACGATGGATCGCGAACTCAGGTTTATGTGGGGACTTGGGTACCGTGATTTCGTCCGCCGGCTGGTCCGGGCCGCCGAGATCCGTGAGGGTAGCTGTGTTCTCGACCTCTGCACCGGCACGGCGGTCATCCCCCTGAGCCTGGGCGCGGAGACCGGCGTCGACGTGCGCGTGGTGGGGCTCGACCTTACCCCGGCGATGTTGCAGCAGGGCGCGCGCGGCATCGCGCAGGCGCCTGCGAGGTCGCGGATCAGCCTGGTATGCGGCTCCGCGATGGCCATTGCGTTGGCCGATGGCAGCGTCGACGCCGTCACTTGCGGCCTGGGCATGCACCACCTCGATGTACGCAGGACCCTTATCGAGATCCGGCGCGTGCTCGCGCCCGGCGGCTGCCTCATCCTTGGCCTCGTCGGCGTGCCTGCGCTCTGGCGTACGAGGTGGGGCGGGCGGATCGTCCTGGGCGGCATTCGTGCCTTTTACCGCCTTACCCACGGCGGCCCGCGTGCGCAGGCCGAGACGGAGGCGTTCTACAATATCCATACCGAGGTCGAATGGCGGGAGATCCTCCCTGCCTATGGCTTTGATGATATCGCGATCACGGAGATCCCATCGCGTTGGCGTTGGGGCCCAAGTGCATTGTTTGTGAAGGCGGAGCTGGCGGCCCCGCCGCAGTGACGCTATTCCAATCCCTTGTACCCCCCATGGATTGAAAGGAGACTGGATGTGGCAACGGCATTCGAGCTGTACACGCAGGGCCAATACGAAGAGATTTGGAGGAAGTATTGCGGCTTTGTCGATCTCGATCTAGACCAATTCATGCGCATCCAAACCCGGTTGCTGGAGGAGCAGCTGAAGCTTCTGGGGGCATCGCGTATCGGCCAAGACTTCTTTGGAGGCCGGACGCCTCAGAATGTCGATGAGTTCCGCAAGACCGTGCGGCTCACGACCTACGCGGACTATGCCCCCTACTTCGACGAGCAACGCGAGGACATGCTCCCTGTCAAGCCTCGCTGGTGGCTTCACACTTCAGGCAGGTCGGGTGAGTACAGGTTCAAGCTAGTACCCTACACCCCCCAAATGGTCCGGAGGCTGGGAGAGGTTGTCACCGCACTCTTCATCTTTGCCTCGTGTTCCGGTCGCGGGGACTTCCCATTCGAGCCTGGGGACCGGATGCTGTATACGATGGCACCGTTCCCCTACATGTCAGGCGGGGTGGCGCGCGCAGTGCTCGAGGAGTTCCCCTTTGCGATGCTCCCGCCCTTGGAGCAGGCCGAGAGTATGGATTTCGAGGAGAGAATCGAGCGGGGACTGGAGATGGCGCTCAAGGATGGTATGGAGGCATTCAACGCCATTGCCGTCGTTCTGGTGAAGATCGGGGAGCGCTTCGCAGAAGGTGCGGGGCGCAAGCGACTCTCGTCCACGCTGCTGCATCCGAAGGTCCTGGCCAGGTTGCTTCGGGGGTGGGTGCGTGCGCGCCTTGATGGCAGACGCGCGTTGCTTCCGAAGGATCTGTGGTCCGTCAAGGGCGTGGCTACCGGCGGCACCGATACTCAGGTCTTTAGGGACAAGATCAAAGAGATGTGGGGCAGGGAGCCCATCGAAGCATATGGCTGTACCGAGGGAGGCCTCTTCGCCCTCCAGAATTGGGATGGCGGGGCGATGACGCTGATTCCGGATATCAGTTTCCTTGAGTTCATCCCCACCGGCGAGCGGGAGAAGTTCGAGGTGGATCCTTCCTACCGGCCCACTACTCTGTTGCTGGACGAGGTGCAGGTCGGGGAGGTCTACGAAGTCGTGGTCACCAACTTTGCCGGAGGTGCCTATACGCGGTATCGGACAGGCGATCTACTGCAGGTCACGGGTTTGGGGGATGACGATCTCGGCATAGGGCTTCCGCAGTTTGTCTTCTACGCGAAGACTCGCGATGTCATCGATTTGGGGTCGTTCTGTCGACTGACCGAGCGTACGATATGGCAAGCGGTTGAGGGTTCGGGGGTTCGCTACGTCGACTGGTTTGCGGCCAAGACGTACAGCGAGGACGCCCCTCTTCTGGAGTTGCACATTGAGTTCGTCGACGGACATGGCGATCTGGCCGAGGTTGGCGCGGCAATCCACCAGAATCTGTGCGCGATGGACCAACCCTACGCCGACCTCGAGGGTATGCTGGGGATACATCCTCTGCGGATCAGGCCCCTCTCATCAGGTGCCTTCAAGCGATACCGTGAGGTTCAACAGGAGCGGGGGGCTGACCTGGCGCATTTGAAACCTCCCCATATGAGCCCTTCTGATTCGCAGCTAGAGCTCCTGCTATCCTGACAGGAGGGTTGCAGGTGGGACTGGAGCCATCGTGGGTGTGACATTGAGGGCATACTGAGATGAACCTCCCTGCCATTCTGGCCATCCTTGGCCTGGCGTGTTACAGCGCCCTGTTTTATGTGGTCGTATCACCGCCGACGCATACCCGGGGAAGTGTACGGCAGCTTTTCCTGTTAAGCTTGGTGGTGATGGTCGCGTGGCAACTCTCGGCCTTGGTCGTCAGTCTGGCACGTGTTGAGAGCGTGGCAATCACCGGCTATCAGGCGATGACGGCGATCGTTGTGGCATTCGGCGTCTCATATGCCCTCTTTGTCCGGACGTTTCTTATATTGGGGGACAACAAAGCGCTGATTACCGTCGGGGGGCTTCTGTCCGCCATTACGTTTGCGCTGGTCCTTGCAGCACGACCAAGCATTATCCAGGGCGTCTACTGGAACAGCACGACACACTTCTTCCTTCCCGAATTCGGGCCACTTGCGCCCGTGGTGGGTGTCCCCTACTACGTCCTGCTGGGCTATGTCGTCTATCTGCTGCTCCGGGGTTACCGGCGTGCACAGCAGCCGCTGGCGCGCAGTCGCATCCAGTATCTGCTCTTGGGGTGGTGCGTGGTGCTGCTGGGGACCCTGGCGAATTTCGTTCCGTCGCTCAAGAACTACCCGATCGACCTGATGGCGAATGTAGCGAACGCCTTCATCATCACCTACGCCATCTTTCGCTATCAACTCCTCGACATCAGCCTTGTCATACGCAAAGGGCTTGTTTACTCCATCCCTACGACTATCATCGCCGTTGCCTATTTCCTGATCGTCTACACGGTAGAGAAGCTGCTGGCCTTTGCTGGATACCAGGTGTTTCTCCTCTCCCTGCTTGTGGCCGCCCTCACAGCCGTGGCTGTTCAGCCTCTTCGTGACAAGGCCCAACTCTGGATCGACCGTCTGTTCTTCCGCGAGAAGTATGATGCCCAGCTCATGCTTCAGGAGCTGAGCGAGTTGGCGACGTCCATTCTGGATATGGACAGGTTGTCCTCGATATTGCTCCACCGGCTGACCTCTACGATGCACATCAGGCAGGCAAGTATCATACTCAAAGAAGAGGAGACCGCCCGATTCCGGCTGGTCGCGCACAGGGGGCGAGACGATTTGGAGCGCAAGATCGTCTTCCGCAATGACCACCCCGTGGTGCGATGGCTGGCAACCCACAAGGACGTGCTCTCTCGCGCGGATATGGACACAAATCCCCAGTTCAGTGCCCTCTGGGTCCAGGAGCGCGACGAACTGGAGAGCATTGATGCGCAGTTGTTCATCCCGCTGGTGGCGCGGGGCGAGTTGATCGGCATTCTCGTCCTCGGCCCCAAGCTGTCGGAGATTTCCTACTCACAAGACGAGCAGCTCACGCTTACCACGCTGGCCAATCAGGTGGCTATTGCCATCGAGAACGCGCGGCTCTTCGGTGCAGCGCAAGACGAGATCGCCGAGCGCTCACGGGCGGAAGCGATGCTTCGGCGGCGTACCGCGCGCCTGGAGTTGTTGCGCGAGATCGATGAAGCCATTTTGGAGGCACGTCCGTCTGATCAGACCATCGAGGTAGCCCTTCATCGGGTGCGTGAACTCCTAGACTGCGACGGCGCAGGTCTGGTCACATTGGCCGCTGAGACGGGTGACTCCGGTTCAGACGCACCCGATGCCGGGGAGGGTCTGGAGTCATCCAGTTACCACGATCCTGAAGCCCTCAGGTTGCTCCAGGACGGGCAGGTCTACGTTGTTGATGACCTGGACGCTGTCTCGTTGGCCTCGGCTACGATTCAGCAACTTCGGGCTTCGGGCTATCGCTCTGCGCTCTTCGTGCCGGTATTGCAGCGCCAACCGCAACTTGTGGATACCTTGGTCCTGGCGACGAGCAAGCCGGGCGCGTTTGGTAAGGAGGAACAGGAGGTCGGGCAGGAGCTAGCACACTCGCTCGCGCTGGCGATTCGCAACACCGAAATGCGTCGCGAGATCCGCGAGCGCGCACAGGCTCTGGAGCAGCAGTTGGCGCGCGTCAATCTCTTCAATGAGATCACCCGGGCGATCGCCGCGCGGCACGATCTTGCCAGCATCTTGAGCGTCGTTGCTCAACGGCTGGAAGATGACTTCACGGACCAGGCCTCCATCTGGCTGGGCGATGGTGATAGCTTCTCTTTGGCCGCGCACGGTGACCGCAGTAGACGAAGTCTGACCGATACCGGACTTGTCAACCCTGTCGCAATTCCTGCCGAGTTGCCTGAACGACAGGCGTTGCTTCAGGGGAAAGTGGTCTACATACCCGATCTATGTCTCATGGCATCCCTACCTGTGGCTGCGTTTGCGCGCCGCCTCGAGGTTCGCTCGGCCGTCATAGCGCCGCTGATCATCGAGGGGGCGGTGTTCGGTACCATCATCAGCGCGCGACGCGGGCAAGACGCGTTCAGTCGAGCCGAGCGCGATTTCCTTGGCGGATTAGGTGAGCACGTGGCAGTGGCCGTCCAGCAAGCACGGCTTCATGAGGATCTGGAAAAGGCCTACAACGAGCTGCGCGAAACCCAGCGCGCTGTGATGCAGCAGGAGCGCTTGCGTGCGCTGGGCGAGATGGCCTCCGGAATCGCTCACGACATCAATAACGCGATCTCGCCTATCCCCCTCTATGCCGGGCTCATCGAGGGCAAGCCACATCTGGACGAGCAGACCAAGGCCTATTTGAGCACCATCAAGACGGCAGTCAGAGACGTTGAGGAGACTGTGGGCCGTATGCGGCAGTTCTATCGGAAGCGGGAGGACGAGAAATTCCTGCCGGTGGATGTAAATCCGGCGGTTCGTCAGGCAATTGAGCTGACGCGTCCGCGCTGGCGCGATGTCCCACAGGAGCAGGGCATCACGATCGTGCTGGACACCGATTTCCAGGATGATCTCCCGAGCGTGGTGGGAAACGAGGGCGAGATCAGGCAGGCGGTGACCAACTTGGTGCTCAACGCAGTGGATGCTATGCCAGCGGGCGGAACCTTGACCCTGCGCACGCGCCAAGGGCACGATCCATCCCCACACGTCATCGTCGAAGTCACCGACACGGGCATTGGGATGGCGGAGGAGATTCTGGAGCGCGCTTTTGAGCCGTTTTTCTCCACCAAGGGGGCCCGTGGGAGCGGGATGGGACTGGCATCGGTCTATGGTACGATGCAGCGGCACGGCGGTGACGTGCAGGTGGCAAGTGCTCCTGGCAGGGGCACCACGATGCGGTTGATCTTTCCCATGCAGCAGGGCGTTGGAGAAGACATCGTTGAGCCCCCCTTCCCTGCTGCACCGCCTTTGCGGATCCTGTACGTTGATGATGAGCCCTTGCTGCGCGAGGCACTGAAGGAGGCGCTGGAGTACGAAGGGCATACGGTAGAACTGGCTGATGGCGGACAGTCGGGTCTGGAGGTGTTCCGTGCGGCGCTTCTGAATGGCCAGCCGTTTGAGGTGGTGATTACCGACCTGGGCATGCCGCACGTGGATGGTCGCAAGGTAGCGCGCATCGTGAAGGAAGAAGCGCCGCGGACACCCGTCATCCTGCTGACCGGTTGGGGACAACGCTTGCATGAAGAGAACGATATCCCCGCCGATGTGGATTGGGTGTTGAGCAAGCCACCGAGGATTGCCGCACTCAATCAGGCCCTGGCACGTGTCATAGGGGGCTGATCAGCCGGGCATGCCCTCGATTGCCAACTCCACCCACGTTACCGTCAGCGCCACATCTGCTTGAAGTTCGATCACGTTGTAGCCATCGTGCAGCGCTTCGGGTGGCACAGAGTATCGCCAGGCCGGCTCCGCTGGACAGGGTTTGGCGAGTGTGACCGCCTCCGGCGTGCCGCATGCTACGCCGTTGACCCGCACTGCTGCCGCCTTGTCCGTCGTGCCATCCGCTGGATCGAACACCAACACCACGCTAGCATCTGGCTTTGCCTTTGCACTGGGGCTTGGGCCTATGTGCAGGCGAAAGGCGTGCCAATCGCCCGCCTGGACCGGCGCCGGCAACGCGAAGGCCTCGGGTTCGCCAGGCGCCCACGTGTCCGCAAAGGTCAGGACGTGCCGGCGTGGTTTTCCGACCATCGTTGCCGAGTCGCCGATCTCCCGTAGCAGACGTGCGTAGTCGTCGTGCGCGTCGATGGTGGTTTCCGAATCCATATAGTTGAACAGATAGATGCAGTCAGCGCCCCGGTTCAGCAGCGAGAGAGCTGCCCCTCGCGCCGTCTCCAGTGAGTTTGTTTGGAAGAGGGGGGACGATCGATAGGGGCGGAGCAGGACCTCCAGACCGGCACACAGCGTTACGTCCGTGCCTTCCAGAAGATCTCGCCATAGCTCCACCAGCATATCGGTTTCCGCACTGGCCCAGAACGGCGTGATCACCAGCCAATCGATCAGCCCCCCGCGCGACCAGGTCACGGCATCCATACCGAGTCCCAGTGCCGTCTGAGGGCGCGAGGGCACGCGCGCGCCCAGCCGAATTCGGTGACCCCGCCGGGATTCCCAGCCGTCGAGCAGCCGGCGGACACGGGTCGTGAAGCCCGTCAGCAAGTCGGCGCCCGCGGCCTCGTGGCCCGGTTGGAAGTGGAAGCCGAAGCGCATCCAGTCTAGTTCCAGACCATCGAAGTCGTAGCGTTCGGCAAGCTCCTCGACCAGGCTGAAGTGGTAGTCGCGAACCGCCTCGTGTCCGTAGTCGAAGGCGCGGTCGGGCCAGCCGGTGAAGCGATAGGGCACCCGGCGCAGCTCACGGTGGTCGCGCCAGAACTCGCTGTGGATGTAAGCGTGCTCGTCGTCCACGTTGTGCACGTCGTTCATACGCATCGAGAGCCAGGGCGAGATGTCGTGCTGTCGCGCGCGCTCGATCCACCGCGCATAGACGTCAATGCCCGCTTGATCAAGCGCCCAAGCCGTGTGGATCCACCGGCGTGCGCTCACGCGCCCTTCGGGCGTCAGGCTGGCCAACAACGGCTGATTGTCGGGCCCCAGTGGGTCATAGTTGTACCAGATCGGATCCCACACCTTGCTGGCGTAGCTTGTGCGCATGGAGTTGGGGCTGAACAGCAGGTGTCTCACCTGTGTTCCTGCGTACTGGTCGACGAGAGCGTCCACCGTTGCCAGGGTCGGCGGTTGGCCGGCGCGCGTGTAGAAGAAGTGGCTGTTGTCTTCGTTGAGTGCCAAGCCGCTCATCGAGAGTCCTCCTGCGTGTCGTTGAACCGCAGAGCGAAAAGATCGGCGTCCTTCAGCACGAACCGGAGGCGCACCGGATGCCCGGCCAAGGCGCTCACGTCGGCGGTTCGCCTCCAGGCAACGCTGCGCTCGATCTCATCGCCGATGATCTCGGGGCAGTCTCCGAGCGTGTAGCCAGGTAGCGGCAGGCCCTCCGGAGTCTGAAGCTCCACGCGAACCGAGCCCGCAGCGCTCGTGCGGTAGTTGAGTGTCAAGACGTCCCCGCCGAAGGTGATGGGCTTGGTGAGCATCTCGCCACCTGCCCATGGCCCTGTGACCGAGGCGAAGCCATCCAGTCGCAACAGAAGGCGTTCGACATGCCAGCTCGGCTGCATATAGTGGCGGGCGACGAAAAGCATCATCTCACCGGCGCCGCACGGCAGGATGCCCGTGAACGGGTAGTTCGTGCGCGAGACCCAGTTCGAGGCGCCAGGTCCCGGGCGGATGAACGCCTCCATGAAGGTGCGATCATACCTCGTCGAGCCAGCGCGGCTGGTGAGCAGAGCGCCATCGGAGCAGTCGTTCCCGTAGAAGTGGCCGTGTGCGCGCTGCAGTCCGATTGCTTCGACCTGTGCGTCGGTAACGACCCTGCGGCCCTCCATGAAGCGCGCTGCAGGAGCCACGTAGATGTGTGGCGCGCGGAAGTAGGGTGTCGTGTTGTTGGTGTAGAATTGCTCACGGGGCGTGTCCCCGTAGCCCATTGGTATGGACTGCGACCAGTGCAGCAGGTCCTTTGATGTCGTCCGCGCGACCGACCGGTAACCCTGCCCCCATTCGCCATCATACCAGCGATAGTAGAGCACGTAGGCCTGCTCTGCCTCACTCCAGAACAACGTGTTGCCGCCGTCGAAGCAGTTGCGCAGATGGCTGACCATCTCGGGCTGTGGGTCGACCTTGTGGAACCTGAAGCCGTCCGCCGATGCCCAGAAGACGAGCCGCTTGGGGCCAGCCGGATCGGCGAAGGCTGTGTGTTTCTCGCCACTCAGGGGCTCGCTGGCGATGGCCTTGATCCGCTCATTTGTGGGCACGCCTGGACGCGTGTCCAGCCACGGCACTACCATAAGGGGGTTGCCTGTCGCGTCCGCCACGATGTTCGTGTCGTGCCGTCCGGCGCGCGCCACCAAGCCCAGCGCCGGCTTATTCCACGTGATGCCGTCCTCGCTGATGGCAACGCAGAGCACGCCGCTCTCGTCTTCGGGCTCGAGCGTCATCGCGCGGTAGTAGAGCAGATAGCGGCCCTCGTGACGGAATACCGAAACCGGCCCATTGGCAGGACCCTCCCAGGGCTGATCGAGCGCGATCGCCACACCACCGGGGACCGGCTCGTGGAGCCGAAGGTACGCGCCGTTCAGCCGGTCGATCAGGAATGTGTCGACGAACAACTCCCTACGAGTACCGAGATCTCTGACGTCTGTCATGCTGTGCTCCTGTGGTGGTCGTGGCAGTCTGTTCCCGGGGCCTGACCAGTCCCATAGCGGCGTGCTGTCCCGCGGTCTGTGCAGGCCTGGATGGGCCTACATCAACCCTCATCCGTCATTTGCTGGAAGGTCCCGTCATTCCAGCCGTCCGAACATGATGCGCTCTTTGCGGCTGTCGGAGACGTGGCCCTGTGTGACCGTGAGGTAGATGCCGCCTGCGTACTCCCGAAAGACCGGGTACTGGAAGGATTTCTCTGTCTCGAAGCGGTACTTGCGTTCCCAACTCACGCCGTCTCGCGAAATGTCGATGTTGAAGATCGAGCGGTGCACACCCTTGACGCGCGTAGCCTCCTGCCAGCCCAGATAGTAGACGTCGCCGAAGCGGTCGAACGTGGGCTTGGAGTTGTCGCCGTTGCGAACGAAGTCACGTGTTTCGTGCTGCGTCCAGACCACGCCATCCCGGCTCGTCGTGAACATGTAGTTGCGGTCGCCGTGCTCCTGACGCGAGATCGCGCACCAGGTGCCGTCTGGCATCCGGTTCACCGCCGACTCCGTGAGCATTACGTCATTCGGCATGAAGTAGTCGCCGATGATGGTGAAGCGGTCCAGCGCGTCGTTGAGCAGGGCCAGCGCGTTCTGTCCACCAGGGAAGTTGTTCAGCACGGCATAGACCCGACCATCGAAGCGCTTGAAGGAATCGATGGGATACAGCCCGTAATCCTTTGGCTGTCCCGTGAACCCTTTGGCTGTGGCGTGGCGGTAGAAGTGCTGCGGCTGCATCAGAAAGACGCCATAGCTTGTCTCGATCCGGGCAGGGTGGACTGTTCGGCCTAAGGCTCCGTGGTCAAGATCGTAGTCGATGAACCAAGTCTGTGATTGCCGCACGCCCGGATTCTCGCTGGCGAAGTAGCAGCGCAGCGTCCGCGCGTCCTTCTGGACGATCCGCGGCACGAAGCAGGCGCCCTCAGGCAGCGTTGCATTCTCGTAGACCATCTTGGAGGCGGCAAAGGTCGTGGTCTGTTCGACTTCACCGCTTGTGACGTCGACGACCGAGAGGACGTCGTAGATATCGGGCCAGTGCGGCGCCTCGCCAGGCCTAACGTCGTTGGCCATGTAGACCACATAGGCCTTACCGTCAAGTATCAAGAAGTCGGAGTCGTGAGCCCCCTTGACTTGGGGGGGACAGAGGTTGACGAGGCCTTCCAGTACACGGTCAGCGGCCTCTTTCGGACGCCAACCGGATGGAAGAAGGGCATTCTGTGTTCTATTCATAGGTATCCATTTCTCCGGAGTGACAGCTGGCAGTCAAGCTCGCAGGGCACCGAGTGCTACGTTCGGCGCGCCACGTGTGCCTATTCGCCGGTGACGATGAGCCGGTCGCCCTCTTCTCTTACCTCGACCCACATCGGGCGCTCGTTCGGCGCGTCATTGGGCTTGTGCAGCGTCATCATGAGGCGTCCGCCAAAGTCGCGGAAGAGCATGCCGTGCCCGCCATCCTTGCCGAACAGGGGCGCCGGTGACTGATGCCAAGGGCCCAGGATGCTCCCGCTCTCCGACACGGCATAGCCCATCGCGTAGCCCTCATAGCCAATCGTGGACCATAGCATCAGTAGCGCACCGCTTCTCGTACGATGGAGGAACGGGCCATCGGTCACCCAATTCCGGGCGCGACCGTGGCTCTCGAAGGGCAT
This sequence comes from Anaerolineae bacterium, assembly GCA_034676805.1. Classification (GTDB taxonomy): domain Bacteria; phylum Chloroflexota; class Anaerolineae; order B4-G1; family SLSP01; genus PWVB01. The sequence goes on from JAXDDO010000027.1 coordinate 47,605, forward strand.
AGCCCACGCGGCATCGGAGGCGTGGAACAAGAGGGTCGGCGGCGCGACGGCGCTGCGGAGGTCGTCGCTCAGTGGGATCGCGCACATCTCGCCATCCTGCACCTGCACCCACTCGTGGCAGAAGACCATCCATGGACTGCTGGTGTCATCGACAAAAAGCGTCCCGTCAAGGCATTCCCAGTCCCGCGGGGTCACTGGCCCGTCACTGTGCAGGCTGTAGGGACCTTCAGGCCGGTCAGCGACCAGAATCTGGGTGCCTCGGTGGTGTCCGGCGCCGTCATGGCCGGCGCGCGCGAAGCTGGCGAAGAGATAGTAGCGTCCCTGCCAGACATGGCACTCCGGCGCCCAGAACTGGGTGTTGGCCCAGAAATCCTCCGGAGGCCGGAATGCAGGGATCGGACCCTCCCAATTCTCCAGGTTGCCGCTGACATAGCAGTCGAATCCCGGCCCCGGTCCAGACCACGTGCTGGCGCCCGTGGTACCGAATAGCAGATACCGCCCCTCGGCGGGCTGCGGGAGGATGAACGGGTCACGGATATGGATGTCCTGACGCTTCAATGTCATCGAGTCTCTCCCATAGATAGGTTTTGGCTGGTGGTCACGGCAGCGTCGTTGACGTCACAGTGTAACACCCTGTCGCCGCAGTTCGTCCTGCACGGCTGCGATGTTGACCTCGCGCGGCGCTGACCTCGTCTGAGCTGCTACTGCTGCCGCCACGCCCGCGCCCTGCCCGACCACCATTGTGAGCGCCATCGCTCGCAGCAGCCACGGATTATCCGCGCTGATACTGCGCCCGGCGCCCATCAGGAGTCCATCTACGTTCCGCGGCAGCAAGCAGCGGTATGGCACGTCGAAGGAGTCCGAACGACACACTTGCGAGGCCCAGGCGTTGGGGCCGGGGTGCTTGACCACGGTCTCCCAGCCGATGCCCCGACCGACTGCGTCGGGCTGCCGCACGCCCGCGTTCATCATCGAGGCCGTGAACTGGAAGGCGCCATCGAGATGGCGCGATGCGCGCACGCCCAGATTGGCGGCAGTCCCGGCGACGAAGGCGTTCTGGAATCCCGCAATGTACTTGCGATAGACCTCTGCCACGATGAAGGCCATCCGCCGCCCATCGTGGATACTGCGACTGATGCCATCGGGGTCCAGCCCGTCAAAGCGCGTGAAGCCGGTGATGACGTGCACCATACTGGTCTGGCGTAGAGCGTGCATCTGGCACGCGTCGGTGGTTCCCTGTGTGCCAACAGCCTCCGGCAGATCCCCGTTCGCTCGCGCTTGCTGGAAGGCCTCCATCTGCATCCCGCCGCCGTGTGGGAAGAGGAAGGTCCCGCAGTCGGCGTATTGCGCCAGCGCTTCGTCCAACGTCCAGTCGACGTCCATATACTCGGGGAATTGGTCCGGGTGATCGCGGAAGTATGCCACGAATGCGTCCACGTCGACATTGCCCAGCCGGAAGCAGAGGCTGTGGCTGCCATTCGGTCGGATATGGACCGGCGCACCGGCGCGGGCGGCGATGTCCGCGTCACCTGTGGCATCGACGACGATCTTGGCGCCGATTGCCTCGCGACCTCTCTTGGTTTCAACGACAACGCCCTGCGCTGCGCCGTCCTCAACCAGGGCGTCAGCGGTCCAGGTTTGCAGCAACATATCGGCGCCAGCTTCATCGACCAGCGCCTCGAGCACTAATTTGCCGCGCTCGATATCGTAGATGATGTGTCCCTTGTGACGGTGCCACTTTCTGCCGTAGCCTGTGGCTTCGGCCAGCGCGTCGGCCACCTCGACGGCGATGCCTGTCGTGCCGAGGCGGCGGTCGGATGTGTAGTAGCAGTTGAAGATGCTGCAACACATTCCCGCGGTGGCAACGCCCCCGAGGAAGCCATTGCGTTCGATCAGCAGCGTCTTTGCGCCCGCGCGCGCCGCAGCGATGGCTGCTGCCGTGCCGCCCAGCCCGCCCCCGCAGACGATGACGTCATAGTCGCCCCAAACCGGGATCTCACGTGCCGCTTCGATGATCGGTTTCATCAGATGTCTCCTGAGTTCCAAGGTGTATGGCGAACCGCGGGCTCGCGGAGGAATGCCAGGCCCGCACGCAACGAACGCTCTGCACTGAACACGGCGTGGAAGCCCTGATTGTCGAGGCTGCGCGTGCTGAACCGAACACCGTCGTAGGCCCACCATGCCTGTGCGATCCGTACGCCCCAGGATGGCACGGCATGGGAGCCTTGGACCCAGCTGTATTCTTCACACGTGTGCATCCTTGCCTCCCCCTTCGAGCCGTACGCAGGCGTAGGAGTAGACCTCCTCCTCGGCTTCGACCACCGGACGTACTGCGGCGGCTGGGTCGTCTGCCTGACTCTGCGCTGTGGGGTTCATCGGCGAGTCCCCTAGGGTTCGGTGAGGCCCCAACGACTCTGCTCGGGCATCTCGTCGGGCAGGATGATGCTGGGGTCTTGGCGCAGTCTGGCAATCAGCCACTCTGCTGCCGCAGGAGCATCAAGCAACCGAAGCGGGCACGTGCCAATGTGGGCGATCTGCAGCGCGCCAGTCGCCAGCAGGTGGGGCTCCAATCGCGGATACTGCTCCCACGTGCTGGTGATGTGGTGGCGCATCGCAATAGGGACGACTTCGCCCGCAGCCGTGATGCTGTAGAGCTGCGCGACATCCTTGGAGTATGCCCAGGGCATCCCCGCCCACTGCTCGCAGCCGTGGAAGAAGGTGCAGCAGTCGAGTTTTGCCCCGATGATGAGCACCTTGCCGCCCCAGTCACGTAGTCGACCATAGGGGCTGTCAGGTGGGCACGGTGTGTCGTCTTCGATGCGAATGGCGACGAAGGCCTCGGCCCGTGGCCCGATGGCCGCCACGCTATGGGTGGGGTGGAGCCCCCGGACGGCCTCGGGTCGCTTGCGGAAGACGTTGGTGAGCGCTCCTACATTTGAGGGGGTCAACGTCTGGTGGAAGACAGGTTGCCGCGCGCTTACAACCGCCCACGTATGCGTGGGGACAGCGACCGTGCCCTTAGGACCTACCGTCTCCACCAGCGCATCGATGACGGTATCGGCGCCGCCCTCCACCGGACCCAGCGTGCGCAGGGCGCTATGCACCAACACGACGTCGCTCTCGCCCAGGCCTGCGGAGCGAAATGCCGCTACCAGATCCGCCTTAGTCCATATCTTGGTTTCCATCGCCATTCCTTGTCCAAGAGGGTGAGGCGCGATCCCGCCTACGGGATTCGCGCGATGCCAGTGCGTCTGATCGTTTCGGTGCCGCGATCAACCCTCATCCTGTGATGTGGAGAGGTCGTAGATGGCGGCGAGTGCTGCCTCCACTAACTCTCGTCCCGCTTCACCTCCCACCGGTGCCATCGCCGGGTGTGCGCTGTAGTCCCCGCCCTGTATGGCTCGCTCGGTCGGCAAGTAGAAGCCAGGCCCACCCGCCAGTTGAACGACCAGCGTCTGCGCTGCAGGGCTGCGGGCCTTGATCTGCAGGCCGTAGTCGAGGAAGAGCTCAAAAGGTGTGGTCACCAACGCCACATCGCCGATGCGAACTGCGTGGAGCTCGGCTTCGACCGACTCCATCGGCTCGTCGCGGTCAAAGCGGTCCATGACGTCCTTTAGGCGCTTAGGCCACCAGAGGTCGAGCGGTTCACCGCGCTCGATCACGGCTTCGTACTCGGACTGCGCGTGATTCCGTTCCTCGAGAGTGATACGACGCCGTGAGAAGGTAAGGCGTCCGGCTCGATGGACCATGGGCATTGCCCCCGTCGCGGGCGGCTGCGTGCACTCCAGGGCACGCTCGACGCCGTCACCCACACGTTCGGCGATCTCCTGTCGCTCGGTGACCCCCCGCCGGTGGCGCATCTCTGCTTCCTGGGTTCCGTAGAGGAGGAAATGCGGCGATTGGTCGCCTGCCGCGCCGCAGAGAGGTAGGACGTGGAGGTGTTCTCCGAAGCGGCGGCGCAGGTCTATGCGGATCTCGTGCCAGAAGTCTGCAGAGAACTGCTCGAGGCTTTCCTCCACCTGTGCGGGGCAGGGGATCGCCAGTGCGATGCCTGAGAGACGCCCATCCGTCTCCCACACGAACAGCATATCCATGCTGTGGTCCTCGTAGCCCTCGATATGGCTGAAGTCCGCGCGGTTGGTGTCGCCGTACATCATCGCCAGCCCGTTGGTGTAGACGGCGCGGCGGTTGTGGCCCACCACGGCGTGGCCAAAGGCCCGCCCCATGAGCCGGGGCACGCGTTGTTCCCAGGCCTCGACCGCGGCGTCTGCTGCCTGTTCGGCGACCCAGTCCAGCGCTTCACCGGCGGTCATCACGTTGCCTCGCGGATGGGGGTAGACACCATCCATGATGACTGGACCATCGTGCGTGTGGGTGGCCGTCATGATCACCGCGTCCTCGGGAAACTCCGGCAGCCGTTCCCGGACACGTGCACGGACAGCCTCATGGAGCTCGTCGGAGACCATGGCGATGTCACACGAGACGAAGATGACCCGCGCTGTCGGGCCACTGCCTTCTAGCGCGAGCGCCGTCGCCGTCAAGGGGTCGACGGCGTCCCGACCGATGCGGACGTACATCTGGCCGTCGATCATGGCTGGGCGCTGGGGCGTGAAGTCGCGCACAGCCCACCCCACCAAGGTTGTGGTCGAGTCCTGCGTTGGCTCGGATGCAGAATCAGTGGGAGCGGTCGCGACCTCGGCTTCCTGCGATGGTGTGTCGGGTGTGGTGGTTGCCTCCTGGTCTGGCTGCTCAGGCCGTGCGGATTGCTCAGTAGCCAGGATGCCCTGGCACGCGCCGAGTGTCAGGCTCACGGTCCCCGCCTCCAGCATCGTCAGGAAGTCACGGCGAGAGAGCCTGCGTGCAGATCGTCGATCTACCGGCGACCTGGTGTTTCGAGCGGACATACGTTACCTCCAATTCCAAAGGGAGAGCCTTCTACGGAGGCACAGGCCTGAGAGGTCAAGCATCATTCGGCTGGCCCGCTCACACGCACGACGGACATTGGCGGCATCACGACCGTCGCCCCGGTGACATCCGGCACGATCTCCGTGACCGGCGTGAGGATGTCCGGCGCGCGGAGGCCATGCGCCTCCCCGATTGTGCCGAAGCCGTGTAGCGTCACTTCAGCGGCATCTGTGGCGCTGAAGTTGACCAGGAATCCGTAGGTTGTGCCGTCCTTGCGTATGAACACAGCGTCCACGACACTGCTCTTGGCCGTGAGCGGCGGTGCCGTGATGGCGACGTCAAGGACCTCGCCGGGAAGCGCTTCGACATAGAGGTTGAACAGCTTGACCAGGTCGGTGAGCTGCACGCAACCATCGTGAACGTGGATCGTACCCATCGTGTTGACCAGTGAGTAGAAGCAGCTCAGCTCCAGTATTTCGCCCATTCGGCAGAAGGCGTTGATATAGCCGGCAGCGTAGAGGCAGTGCCGGATGTCGTTGGGCTCGTAGAAGCCGACGTGATCGTTGTGGCTGGCGCGCGTCCAGAAGTTCCACTCGACGATACCCATCGTCCGGTCCAGCTTCGCATCGCGAATCGTCTGCGCCTGTTGGCGCA
>JAXDDO010000028.1:0-58659 GCA_034676805.1 Anaerolineae bacterium
CAGGCGTAGGTACTTGTAGCGTTCGTCGATGTTCATCGTTTCGTTCGTGGCCATGGTTCGCTCCGGTAACATTATCATTTGGTAGAACCGTACCACGTTCGGTAACATTCTACGTGACAGAAAGCGGGGTTTTGACTATTTTCATACTCTATGCTACTATAGAGTAGTGATCCTCAGACCGTAATATAGTTAAAGACGGTCAAATTCACACAAACCCCAGACTACTGTTGGAGGAAAGCGCATGCGCAGACCTTTGTGGTTTACCTTTGTGGTTGCGTTGGCCGTTGTCGGCGTGTTGGCTGCCGGCGTGACTGACCTCGGGGCGCAAAATGGCGGCCCGCAACCGACCTCGCTGATCCCCCCGCGTCCAGGGCCGGCGCTCGATAGCCCTGATACGCCGACCCTGAGTACCACCACGACACAGTCCACGGCCTTTTCGGGTCTCAAGGCTGTGCTGATCGTCGGGCCCATCGATGGCGACACAGGCACGTGGACGCGGCAGGAGATCGCCAACATGGAACTCGCTGCGACGGTGTTGCAAGCGCAAGGCGTCGCCGTACAACGCTTCTATACGCCAAACAACGACTGGAATGCAATTGTGGCGGCATCGCATGGGGCGCATTTCCTGCTCTACCGGGGTCACGGCGTTGCCTGGAACAACGTTCCCGACGTCGGCGGTTTCTCACTCAAAGACCGGATGATCTCGCCTGAGGAGATCGCGCGCGACCTGGCCCTAGCGCCCAATGCCATCGTCATGCTCTACGCCTGCTATGCTGCCGGAGGCGGCAGTTCGGACACGAGCGATATTGGCATCGTGGAGGCGCGTAGAAGGGTCGAGCAATACGCGGCGCCCTTTCTCGCGCGCGGCGCGGCGGGCTACTATGCCAACTGGGTTGGCGATGCGTTCGAGAAGTTCCTCGGATACCTCTTTGCAGGCCGGACGCTCGGCGGGGCTTACGAAGCTTACCCCGACTTCAACGCCGCGACGGTGAGCCGTTCAGTGCACCCGCTCTATCCCGATCTCGCGATGTGGCTCGACAAAGATGACTGGGCGGGCTACTGGCAGTATGACAACGCCTTCGTGGGGCGCGCGGATAAGACCCTTGGGGACCTCTTTCTCGGCGCCGAGCTCGGCGGGATGCCCCAGGAGCTGAATTTCGTCTATAGCCTTGTCGATAAGGCCTTCGTTGCCGGTGCCTATGCCGTCGTCCCCAAAAACGTGGCATCCGGTCTCCCACTCACATGGTCCGTCGGCGTCAACGGCAGTTGGGTGAACGTCTCTCCCACGATGGGGACCACGCCGAACCAGGCCTTCGTGGTCTCGCCATACGCCTCTGCGCTTGCCAACGCGGGCACATACACCGGCACGATCCGGGTCATCTGCCAGACGACGGGGGAGAGCGTGACCATCGACGTTTCGCTGGACGTGGTCAATCGGCCGCTGCAGCGCGTTTTCCTGCCGCTTGTTGCGATGGGTATGACCACCCGTTAGTGCTGGCGCTCGCCGATATCGGCGCCCATCCAAGTTAGCGCCTGGACCTCGCGACCGGCCGACCTGCGTACGCGGGCCGGCCGGTCCCTTCAGTTCCCCTCATCCCAAGGTTAGAGCTGCCTAACTTAGTTGCCAACCGCGATCGCCTGTGCAATCAGCTATTGACATCCGCTCGCTTTTCGGTTATTATGGCTATTAATAAGACGAGTATAGTTTAAACACTCGCGGGGGGATAATATGGCTACCAGGCTACTGAAGCATACGTTGAACGCATTTGGGATTGTGGCGCTCGTGTTGAGCGTCTTGACATCGCTGGGCTTCACCGGAACAGCCTTGACCGCTGTTCCATCGTCCGCCGATGCGCGGCTCAATATCTCGCACGTCAGTTGTGTTGGGTGTGCGAAGGGCGAAGAGGGGGGCACGATTGAGGTGCACTTCGTCCTGGTGAACGGCCCGGAGAGCGCCAGTGATTACGGTGCGGTATCCTACACCATCCAGTTGCCCGATGGTTCTCAGGTGGGGGGGACAGCGGGCTTCTCGGGCCACACCGGCAATGCCATCCACTACACGGCCCATATCTCTGGAAGCAACGGCAACTATACAGTGCTCTCGGGAAGCGTCACGGTTGACGGTGTAGGCTATGGCCTGGCAAACCCTGGCTCGAGCTACTATGTCGAGTGCCAGCCGTGTGAGCAGCCGACAGCCACGCCAACGGCGACACCGGTCCCGCCGACCAAGACGCCGAAGCCGCCAACGCCCACACCTACGCCGACCAAGACGCCCAAGATCCCGACACCGACACCCACGCCGACCAAGACGCCGAAGGTCCCGACGCCTACGCCTACAGCGACGCCCACCAGGCCGCCCAAGACGCCGACACCCACGCCAACGGCAACACCGACCAAGACCCCAAAGGTCCCGACACCCACGCCGACGGCAACACCGACAAACACGCCGACGGCTACGCCGACCAACACGCCCACGGCAACCCCGACCAACACGCCGACGGAGACGCCCACACCCACGGGTACGCCGCAGATTCCTGGCGTAACGCCAACGCCGACGAACACGCCAACGGCGACGCCGACCAATACGCCGACGCCGACCAATACGCCGACGCCGACGAACACACCCGATCCGACGCCAACCAACACGCCGACGCCGACGAATACACCCGATCCGACGCCCACCAACACGCCGACGGCAACGCCCACGGCCACGCCGCAGGTGCCTGGCGTTACGCCAACCGCGACGCCAAGCACGCCGGATCCGACGCCGACCAACACGCCGACATCGCCTCCGCCCAGCGCGTCGCCCACACCTGGGGAGCTGCTGCCGGAGACTGGCGGTACGCCTGCACTGCCCTTCCGCAGTGTGGCCTACTTCCTGATGGGCGTGGTTTCTCTGGGGCTGGGGGCGCTGCTCAAGCGCGACGATAAGCAAGCCGAGTTGGCTGATTAAGGACTAGATCCATAGACGAGGACGGGAGCCACCTGGCTCCCGTCCTTGTGCTTATCCTGCTCCGGGCCCCGCGGTCACTGGCTGGCGGTGACGCCTCCATCGACAAAGATGTTCTGTCCTGTGATGAAGCTGGAGGCGTCGGACGACAGGAGCACGGCAAGGCCTGCCAGATCCGCCGTCTCGCACACCCTGCCCAGGGGAATGCGCTTGACCAGATTGCCGTAGAACTCGGGATCGTTCAGGTAGTCATCGACCAACGGGGTGCGCGTGAACGTCGGCGCGATGCCGTTGACCCGGATGCCGTACTGGGCCCACTCGGTCGCCAACTGCTTGATGAGGATGCCCAACCCACCCTTGCTGGCAACGTACGCGGCGTAGCCGCGGTGGATGCCCAGCGTGCTGCGCACGGAGGTGACGTGGATGTGACTCCCGTGTCTCCCGCTGGCGATCATTGCCCGGGCCACGGCCTGCGACAGCACGAACGCGCCGCGGAGGTTCACGTTGAGCACGGTGTCCCAGGCCTCCAACGTCAGGTCTTGGGCCGGCTGCTCGATGTGGGTGCCCACGGTGTTGATGAGTACATCGACCGGCCCAAGTGCGGCCTCCACCGCAGTGACTGCCGCAGCGACGGAGTCTGGGTCGAGCACATTGAGCCCCACGCCCATTGCTTCGCAGCCACTCGCCGATAGCGTCGCCGCGACCGCCTCGCACGCATCCACGGTGCGATCTGCAATCGCCACCTTGGCGCCGTATACCGCCGTCGCGCGCGCCATCGCGGCGCCAATTGCCCCGGCGCCGCCGGCGGCAAGAACGACCTTTCCGGTCAGGTCAAACAGATCCTGGTCTCTAGATGCCATCGTCTCCTCACAGAAACTCTTTCGGGCAGACGGAACGGGCTCGGCGGCACCGTTCCGGCAGCAGCCGGTTACGAAAACAGTTTACATGCCGCCAGCGATGACCAGCCTGCGTGGTCGAACTGCGAAAGGGTACGCTGGGTGACCCCGTACGTGACGAAATCCTCCGGTCTCATGCCGCCGGGCTCATAGGCACGGACGAACTCTGGTAGTGCCCGCAGGCGTTCGATGGCAGCAGGGTCGATGGGCCGGTCGATGCGCTGTTCGCGCGGCACGTCCGGTGCCAGCAACAGCGACTGCACCTTGGGGTGGATCGACATGATCAACTCGGCCCCGGCCAACTCGGTCATGTGATAGGTTCCGCGCAGCGCCGCGACCAGCAGCACCGCCTCGTACGCCTCCGCTTTGTAGACTTCGTACGCGCGCTTGGTCACCGCGAGCCCGGCCACGTGGATGTCCGCTTCTGCCAGCGCAACGCCGTTGTCGTTGGCGACGTCGCGCAGGTAGTCATCGAGCCTGCCGATCATGATCACGGCAAAGCAGTGCCCTGGCTCGATGCCCGCCTGCCGCGCGCGCCGAGCGCCGGCCCTGTGACGTTCTGCGATAGCCAGGACTTGGGGAACTGTGAAGCTGACGGTCGCCGTGATCGTGATGCCCTCGGCGACACAGGTCTCGAGCACGTCGAGCCCTGCGGCCGTGACGGGGAGCTTGACGGCGATGTTGGGCGCCCAGGCGTGGAAGCGCCGCGCCATCGCCAGCATAGCGTCGCGGTTCGCGGCCTCGTTGGGATCCACTTGCGCACAGACGTAGCCGCCCACGCCGTTCGATGCCCGGTGGTGCGATACCAGCTTCGCAGCGGTCGGGACGGCGACAGCCTTCATCAGCCACTCGACCTTCTCCCCGGCGTTCAGCCCGGAGCCCATCGTCCCGACACGCGGGCGCCAGTAGTCAGGCTGGGCGTAGAGCGCCTGGCTCGTGAGCACGGGGTTTGTGGTCACGCCGGATGCACCATGTCTCAATCCCTGGTCGAGTTCGTCCGGGTCGCCGGAATCGTGCCACCAGCGGGTGGGTGTTTGCTCGACCAGCCACTGCAGATAACTTCGTTCTTCCATGTTGGCTCCTTGTCTGGGGCCGCGCACCGCGGCTTACCGCACCAGCCTCACGACCGCGGCGGTGCCAGAGGCGCCCCCGACTTGTTGAACGCGTGCCGGAGCGCATAGTAGCCCAGGGCCGCGTCGACAAATGGGTCGTAGCCCGGCTTGCGCTGCACCATCACACTGACTTCCATGCCGATGAACCCGGTGTAGCCCGCTGCGTGCATCGCCGTTAGGTAGTGCACGAAGTCGAACGGCCCCGAACCGGGGGTCAGGAACTCGTGGTTGGGATAGATGCCGCGCTGATCCTTCACGTGGGTGCTCACACTCCACGGCACCATCTGCGGCACGCACTCGTCGATGCCAATGCCACGGATGTCGAAGTGGCTGATATCGAAGTTCAGGCGCACGGCGGGGTGGTTCAGTGTCTCCATCAGCCAAAGCGCGCGCTCGGGCAGGTCGAAGGCTGTGCCCGAGTGTGGCTCCACCGCGAAAATGACCCCGTGGCTGGCAGCGTAGTCGCCCAGCGCCGCCACACGCTCCGCGATGAGCTCCTTCTTGGTCTCCCACTCGTCCTCGCGCCCGCCGATGAGGCTCGCGGTGATGGCCGGTTCTCCGTCCTGCCGCAGCTCATCGGTCAGGTCGATGGTGTCGCGCAGGCGCTTCATGTTCACGGCGTTCTTCTCCGGGTCGTCCTCACACATCGACGTGTGCCCGGCGACGCCGGTTAGGACCAAGTCATACTGGTCGAGCAGCTCTGCGATGCGCCGCCGCTTCCCGGCGTCCAGTGAGTAGAGCTCGGTGGGCCAGTTCGGCGTTACCGCCAGTTCCAGGCCGTGGTAGCCGATCCCGGCGACCGCCGGAACGACTTCCTCGATGTCGACGTTCATCATACCCCAACTACAGTAGCCGATGCGCATGACTAACCTCCGTATGTGATAGTTGCTGAAGTCTGTGGGTTGATTCCAAACAGGGTGCGTGCGTTTTCGTAAAGCATTTTCTCGAGCGCTGCGTCCGGGATGCCGCGCGCCTGCAGGCCGGCAACCAGGCTCGCATAGCTGCGCCGCGGGCGCGGCCTCGCAGGTTCGCGGCCAACGTCGAACCCCTCGGCGGCGTCGGAGCCGAAGAGGATCTTGTCCGGCCCCAGCGCATCCACGCCGATCTCGACCGTGAGTGCGTCCATGTAGGTCGTGTCCAGGTAGACGTTGTTGTAGCGCTTTGCCAGGGGGATCGCGCCCCACCGCAGGTGCGCCAGGATGAGCGCTACGTCCGGAAAGGCCTTGATCAAGGGTTCATAGGACGCGGCATCCATAGGCGAGCCGTCGGCGTCGGTGTGCGTCAGGATGGGCCATCCGTGCGCCTGCGCGCACGAGAAGACGTCATCGAGGGCGGGGCGGCTCACGGCGTAGTGGTCGAGCACCGGGTGAATCTTGATGCCGTAGAAACCGTGGTCCTCCGCCAGCGGAACGTCCTCCGACCAGGCAGGATCGTGCGGGTTGACCCACAACATCCCGCCCAGGCGATCGCCGTAGCGCTCGACCATCGCGATGGTCTCCAGCGTCGCGACGTGCTGGCTGACAGTGGTTGCCGTGGCCGATGAGACCAGCATAAAGGCTGCGCCTTCGTGCTCGCTGATGTAGATCAGATCCTCAGGCGTGAAAACCTCGCCGACCACGCCGGGCAGGTGCCCGATGTGGGTATGGCAGTCAATCAGGCGCCATGTTCCTGAGATCATGGGTGACCTCCGTGTTCAGTATGAGCGTTACCGCGGCGACCGCGGCTCGACGGCGTTTGCAGCACTGCGCGCATCACGATCGCCGCTTCTTTCCCCCGCTGATCCAGCTCTCCAACACCCGTTTCGGGAAAGGCGACTCGGAACCTTCGTAGATCTCGCTCCAACCCGTGGTGCGCAGGGCCTCCAGCAGGGACGCTTGCTCTTCTTTGATGCGTTCCAGGATATCCATGATGGGGAGGTGGTGGGGACAGACCTCCTCGCATTTGCCGCACTGGGTGCAGGCCTGGATCTCGGCCAGCGTGTTAGAGAACGTGCGTTCCGCGTTTTCGCGCACCCAGGGCGCAAACGGATACTCAAGGAAGCCCTCGACGCCGAGCCGCCGCAGTTCGTTCTGGAAGACGTTGTGGTAGATCTGCCAATCGATGATCAGGTGCTGCTCGCACACGGCCTGGCAGACCTTGTCACAGATGCGGCACGTCTCGGTGTCCATCTTCTGGCGCCAGTGTTCAGCCACGGCGGCTTCCTCCGGCGTTAGTGCCATTGGATCACGATCCAACGCGGCGACGTCGATCTCCAGTTGTTCCATCGTGCTGATGCCCGGGGCCATCACGTGGATGGGCTGGTTGGCCAACCACGTCAGCGCCACCTCGGCGGGCACCAGACCCACGTTGACCGGCTTCATGATGACCATCCCCACGTCTTCGCGCAGGCAGGCAGGGATGAGGTCGTCGAAGGCATCGCGCCGCACCACATTGAGCGGGAACTCCACCACGTCGACAAGGCCTGTGTCGACCCCGCGCGCCAGGGCAGAGAGGTCGCTATGGCCCGCCAGACCCAACGCGTGAATCTTGCCCTGGTCGCGGGCCTCCAGCAGCCCTTCGACCGAGCCGCCAGGGGCGAAATGCGCGTCGATCATCTCCTGGTTGTAGGCGCGCAGGTAGAAGATATCCAGGTAGTCGGTTTCCAGTTCCGCCAGGTCCTCGTCGATACGTCGCAACGCGGCATCGCGGGTGTTGCTGGCGGTCTTTGTTGCCACGATAAAGTGCTCGCGATCCTGCTTGATGACCGGACGCTGCATCGTGCTGGTGTATCCATAGCGCCCGTCGAAGTAGTTCACGCCTAGCTCTGCGGCGCGCTGGTAGATCCCCGTGCCGGCCTCGATATCCAGTAGCATGACGTAGCCGCCGCCGATGCCCAGCAGCGACACCTGCTTTTCTGTTCTGCCCAGACGACGGTATTCCATGGGTTTCTCCTTAAGAAGGGGAAGATGGGCGTATCAGATCCTGAGATCCGTGTTGATCTCTGTCTCATAGGTCGCTGTTGTCTCGGCCTCGACCTCCTCGGGGGTAACGGGTCGGTTGAGCGCGCTCGACTCGAAAGCGGCGTAGCACATAGCCACCGCGCGGCGCCCGACCAGACCGTCGACCTCGGGTGTGGTCCCGGTCTGGATGGCAGCACCGAGTTCGTGGTATTCGATAGCCAGCAGCTTGCGATCCGCAGCGGGAAAGGGAACCGAGTAGGAGGCCATACGGTCGCCGCCGAAGAGGGCGGCCGTGATGGTGTCGAGATGGAAATTGGGCACCAGCTCGAGCAGGCCATCCCCGGAGAGTTCGTCACCCTCATCCAGCTTCAAGGCGGGGGAGACGCCGTTGCGCGTGCCGCCCGGGATGAGCGAACCGCGGCTGCCGTAGATCGCCCTGTGGCCGAAGCCGCGACCGTGCGCTGCATAGCTCTGCGTCCATTGGCCCATCGCGCCGCTGTCGAAGTCGATGACCGAGACCACCGTGTCCTCGGCAGTCGCCTCGATCGAGTCGGGCATCTCGGCGTACCAGCGCTCGTAGAAGCTGGAGACGCCGCCGCTGTCCTTGGGCTTGACGCGCGTGCGTTCCCACAGCGCGATGCGGGCGTAGATCTGGCGTGGATTGCCCATGTAGTACAGCATCATATCGGCGTTGTGCACGCCGCCATCGAGCAGCATACCGCCCATCAGCTTCTGGTGACGCCACGGCGTGATGACGATGCGGTTGCCCGAGCTCGCCGAGATGTCGAGAAACAGCTGCGGCGTGCCAATCGCCTCCGCCTCCAACAGGGCACGCGTCAGGCGGCTCATGGGATCCCGACGGTAGTTCTCCGCCACGCTCACCAGCTTGCCGTTGCGCTCGCTGGCTGCCAGGATGGCGTTACAGCCTCGCACAGTCAACGCCAGCGGTTTCTCGCAGAGCACGTGCCAACCCAGGTCCAACGCCGCGCAGGCCACGCTGTGGTGAGCGCGGGCGTCGGTCGTGATCGAGACCGCCTGCAGATCGCCGATGGCCGACGCCATCGTCTCCAAGTCGCCGAAGACAGCGGGGCGTTGGCCCAGCAAGGCCGCCGCCTCATCCGCCAGATGCTCGGCGTTATCGCGCCGCAGGTCGCAGACTGCTGCCAGCCGCACGGTGCTCAGCCCCGAGTCATACAGCTCCTTGAGACCCAGAAGGTGTCTTCCTCCCATGCCTCCACAGCCTACGATTGCCAGTGGGATTTCCAAAGTCGTCTCCTTGTGTGGTGTCGTGTGGTGAGTCGAGGGTCGGTGTGGTGCATCACGCATCTGAGGGAGATGGTCCTCCACCGTATGACAGAGTGGGGGGTGCGGGGACCAGACGGGCCAGCTCCAGAATGTGACGTCTCACGACCGTCTCGGCCCAGTCGGGGTCGCCGGACGACAACGCGTCCAGCACGAACTGGTGGCGCTTGGCGATCTCGGGGTGGGCCATGTCGTTGACCTTCAGCACGCTCATCGCGGTCCAATCCTCGGGCCGGAGCAGCCGCCAGATGCGTTCGAGCTGCCCCGAGCCCCCGCTGCGGATGATCGCCTCGTGGAACTGCACGTCATACGCAGTCAGGGCCTCCAGGTCCTCGCGGTCGGCGGCGCTGATCATGCGGGTGATCAGGGCTTGCAGCTCATCGAGGATCTCGGACGGCGCTTCTGCAGCGAGCCTGCGCGCTGCCAGGCCCTCGATGTAGGCCCTGATGTGATAGAGATCGCCGAGGTCGTCGGGTGTCAGCCCAATGACGAACCATCCGCGGCGCGGCCGGTGCTCCACCAGGCCCGCTTGTTGCAGCCGGTGCAGCGCTTCACGGATCGGCGCGCGGCTGATGTTCAGCCGCTGCGCAATCTGTGACTCCACCAGTCGTTCGCCAGACCGCAATTCGCCGTCGAAGATCGCCTTGCGCAGCGTCCCGTAGACCGCGTTCGCAATCGAGCGGACCTCCAAAGTGTTCAGCGCAGCCAGCGCCTCTATCTGCCCGGTCATCGTCCTACTCCTGTCAACTGTCGACTGTTTGCCAATCATACAGGCATTTGAGCGCATTTGCAAGGTTGACATGCCCCTTTTACCGAGTAAAATCGAGAAATCAGTCGACAGTCGACATGGCTGCACGTGCTGTGCGGCAACCGATATCCTATTCCTCATCGTTGGAAGGAGCAAATCGTGGCACCACTTGAATCCCCTATCAAAGGAGTTCTGACCCTCAAGAACTACATCGACGGCGAATGGATCGATCCAAAGGTCGAGACGCGCGATGTCGTCAATCCGGCGACGATGCAGACCGTTGCTCGGGTGCCTGTGTCGGGCCGTGATGCGCTGGACGCCGCCGTCGATGCGGCCCAGGCCGCATTTCCCGATTGGCGACGCACGCCGCCGCTGGCCCGCGCGCGATGTCTGTTCCGTCTCAAGCAGCTCCTGGAGGAGAACTTCGAGGAGCTGAGCCGCATCCAGACGCTGGAGCATGGCAAGACGATCGATGAATCGCGCGGTGAGACACGGCGTGGGATCGAGATGGTGGAGGTCGCCACGGGGATCCCCAGCCTGATGATGGGCCAGAACCTGGAGGACATTGCCACCGGCATCGATGAAATCCTCATCCGTCAGCCCCTGGGCGTCTTCGGTATCATCGCGCCCTACAACTTCCCCTTTATGGTGCCGCTGTGGTTCGCCCCCTTCGCGATCGCCACAGGCAACTGCGTTGTCGTCAAGCCCTCACCCAACGCGCCCATCAGCCAGACACGCATCGCCGAGCTTGTGGAAGAGGCGGGCGTCCCCGAGGGCGTCTGGAACATCGTCCACGGCGATCGCGAGGCCGCTTCGGCGATGCTTGACCACCCGGAGGTCAAGGGAGTCTGCTTTGTGGGCTCCACGCCCGTTGCGCGCGATGTGGTCTACAAGCGCTGCGGTGAGACCGGCAAACGGGTTATTTGCCAGGGAGGCGCGAAGAACTTCTCGGTGGTGATGCCCGATGCCGACGTGGACCGGACCGTTGCCGCGCTGCTCACCTCCTTCTACGGCAATACTGGGCAGCGCTGTCTGGCGACTGCCAACCTGGTCGTCGTGGGTGAGGGGCTCGATTCCGCCGCGTATGACGCGTTCTACGCCCGCGTGGTCGATGCGTTCGTCGAGGCCGCCAAGCGCATCACCATCGGCTATGGCCTGGACGAATCGATTCAGATGGGGCCGCTCAAGGACCCCGGCAAGAAAGCGCGCGTTTTGGACTATATTGAGCAGGGGCTTGCCGAGGGCGCGCAGCTGCGGCTCGACGGTCGAAGCTTCCAGATCGCCGGTGATCTCCCGCGCGACTGCTTCCTCGGGCCTACGGTCTTCGAGGGGGTGTCCCCCGATATGGTGATCGCCCGCGAGGAGATCTTTGGCCCGGTGGCGAGCGTGCTCAAGGCGCGGAGCCTGGACGAGGCGATCGCGATGATCGACGCCAACCCCTACGGGAACGCCGCGTCGATCTTCACGTCCAGCGGCAAATGGGCCCGCGAGTTCCAGTATCGCGTGGCGTGCGGCAACATAGGTGTCAACATCGGCATTGCCGCACCCATGGCCTTCTTCCCCTTCTCCGGCATGAAGGACTCCTTCTTCGGCGTGCTGCACGGGCAGGGCCAGGATGTGGTGCGGTTCTTTACCGAGAGCAAGGTCGTCATCCAGAGGTGGTTCTAGATGAGTGACGCGACAATTACCGCGGCCACGATCATCCGTTTCAGCCAGGAGCTGGAGGCGCGCCTCGCAACGTACTATCAGGCGCTTGCCGAGCGCTTCCCCGAGCACCGGACTGCCTTTACGGACTTCGCGCGCGATTGCGAGAAGACCGGGGTCCAGGTCATGCGAACGTATCAGGAGACGGTGACCGATGCATTGGAGACCGGGTACTCATTTGCGGGACTGAGCCTTGAGGCGTACCATATCGACGTGACGTTGCTGCCGGATGCCGATCTGCAAGCGGTTACGGATCGTGCGCTCTCGGTGGAGGCGCAGGCGGTCGCGTTCTATGAGGACGTGGCGGCGCGCTCCGCTTCTCTGCTGGCGACAATCCCGCGAGCCTTCAAGCGCGCGGCGCGAACACATCGCCAGCGCCGTGACGCACTGACCGAGTGGTAAGGGAAAGCGCCCGACCGGCAGCCGGACCACGGAGAAAGGACGCAGAACCGATGTACAAGTGTGCGATCGTTGGCGTAAGCGGGGGACGTGCCCAGGGGCATGCTGAGGCCTACCGTCATATTCGCCGGGGCGCTCTGGTTGCCGTCTCGTCGCGCCAGCAGGACAAGCTGGAGGCGTTCGCCGACCAGTTTGGCGTCGCTGAACGCTACACCGACTATCGCCGGATGTTCGAACACGCCCGACCCGACCTGGTCCACGTGAACACGCCGCCCCACGTGCGGCTGGAGATCCTGGAGGCGGCCGAAGCGGCCGGGATCCCTGCTCTCATCATCGAGAAGCCCCTGGCCTGTCAGGGCGAGGACTTCATCGCCATCCGCGACTTTGCGAAGCGCACTACTGTCAAGGTTGCCATCAACCACCAGTTGCATTTCCACCCGCGGCGTATGGCACTCCAAAACCTGGTGGGCGAGGGCGCTATCGGCGAAATCCGCTTCGTCGAGGCCAGCGCTCGGATGAACCTGGCCTACCAGGGCACGCACTCGCTCCAGGCCATCGGCGCCTTCCTGCCGGGGGCCACGCCGGTGAGCGTCTTTGGACAGGTGTCGGGCGCCATGGGGCTCCAGGAAACGCGCGGGCAGCACTACGCTCCCGACCAAAGCCTGGCCAAGATCGCCTACGACACCGGCGTTCACGCCGTGCTTCAGTGTGGCGCCAATGCGCCCCGCGTGCGGCCCGCCGACGAAGCGCTCCACACGCACAAGCGCATTGCCGTCTACGGCGCGCGCGGTTACGTGCAGTGGACAATGTGGTCGTGGGAGACCTTTATCGACGGCGTGCACGTGGGCGGGGTGCATGCTTACCCCGAGGAAGATATCCTTGGACAGGCCGGACTCACCGAGGCGATGTTCGACTGGTTGGAGGATGATGCCGCGGTTCATCCGCTGAACCTCGTGCTGGCGTTACAGGACTTCAACATCGTGTTGGGGCTGTACATGAGCGCGTTGCACCACAGCGTGGTCGCGTTACCGGTCGAGCCCGAGCCCGATTTGATCGGCAAGCTGCGGCGCGCGCTGGAGGCGTGATGTCGGCTCCGCAGTGGAGTCGCATTGGCCGGACCGGGACACGATTGAGTCTCCGGTAGCGAGCTTGATGTCCGCCGTTGAGGCGATACCCAACTATCCAGGAGGAGACCTATGACAGAGCGAAGAGCGATGGTGATGCATCTCAAGCCGGAGTGTGTCGATGCCTATGTCGAGTATCACAGAAACGTCTGGCCTGAGCTGGAGGATGCCTATCACCGTGCCGGTGTGAAGGACATCACCTGTTACCTGCATGACACGACGTTGATCGTCACGATGGAGGTGGACCCGGAGGTCTATAGGGGGACGGACATCGCACGGGGCCGGCACCCCGTAGAGCAGCGCTGGCAGGCGGAGATGGCCAAGCTGCGCGCTGACGATCTCACCACGGTGGCCTTCGAAGAGGTCTATCGCCTGCCGCCAGCCTAGACTGCCGGTAGATAGCGCCAGAGCCCCGAGAATCCTGGCATCTCGGGGCTCTGGCGTCTCTGTCATTACGAGGGCTGCTCCAGCATTGGGCGGGTCACGTCGAAGGAGACCGCCAACGCTGACGCGAACCACGCCAGCGACAGGACGGAGCGCGGGTCCGGGCAGGCTATAGGTGATAGTCGCCGGCCGCTTCAGGCTGGTACAGAATCTCCTCGATCCTCATCCGGGTGACCCCGTCGGGAACCTTCCACTCGAACGTGTCGCCCACGCGATAGCCCAGCATCGCCGTGCCGATGGGGGCCAGCACCGAGATCTTCGACTGTGCGATATCGGCTTCTTCAGGGAAGACGAGCGTGTAGACCATCTCGTCGCCGGCATCCAAGTCCTTCAGGCGGACCCTGGAGTTCATCGTCACCACGTCCGGTGGTACCTCCTTGGGCGCAACCGGTTGGGCTCGCGACAACTCAGCTTCCAGACTTGCTAGATACTCGCTTCCATGGCGATCGAGCCGTCTGGCCTCAGCAATCAGCGTGCGCAGCCGCTCCATGTCGTATTCGGTTATGTAGATGGTTCGCTTCTCAGTGTCGCTCATTGTCTTCCTCCGCCTTGTGTCCTTGGGTGAATGACCATTCTAGGGTTGCGTGGCTGTATGCTGTCTTTGGCGTTGGCGAGATGGGGGATGAGGCCTTAGCCTATTCGGCAGACCATACGTCGAGCCCGGCCGCGGCAAAACAGGCTTTCCACGCCTGAACTTGCCCCGTATCGGGTGGCAGTGAGACTGCGCGGTCCTCGGGCTGTCCGAGTAACATGCGCTTGCCCTCGCCGAGCCTGTGATAGGGCAGCAGGTCTGCCCCTTCCAACCCCGGCAGGCTCTGCGCGAGGCGCGCGACTGCCTCGATGTGGTCGGGCCGGTCGTTGTAACCCGGCACCACCGGTAGCCGCAGCCGGACGTTGGCTCCTGCTGCAACCAACCGTCTGAGGTTGTCGAGGATCGGGGCCAGCGGCACGCCCGTGAACGCGCGATGGCGTTGTGGATCCGTCTCCTTCACGTCGTAAAGGAAGAGGTCGGTCAACGGAAGCAGAGCCTCCAGGTCCGTCCAACCGCCACACCCTGATGTCTCGATCGCTGTGTGCAATCCCTCGGCCCTGGCCGCTCCCAGCAGTGCGGTAGCGAAAGCGGGCTGGAACAACGGCTCGCCACCCGAGATCGTCAGGCCGCCACCGCTATCTATGTAGTAGCCCCGATCGCGGAGCACGATCCCCATAACAGCGCCAACCGTCATGCGCTGACCGCACAGCTCGAGCGCCTTCGAGGGGCAGGCCGGCGCGCAGGCGCCGCAGACGGTGCATAGCTTGCGCTCCAGCACGTGGCCCACGGGTGCTGACCACGGCTGCCCGGCAGCCGCGGCATCGTCTTGGGCCGCGCTCGCTGCCCGAGCCTCTTCCTTGATCTCGAACCGGTGCGCGCCCTCTGGACACACAGCGACACACGCCCCACACCCCACGCATAGCTCGGGCTGGAAGAGCAGCTCGGCGTGCGGGACGATGCCCTCGGGATTGTGGCACCAGGCGCACTGCAACGGGCAACCCTTGAGAAAGACGGTGGTCCGGATACCCGGCCCATCGAACAGCGAGAACCGCTGAATATCAAAGACGAGCCCTGTCGCGCTGGCAGGGTCGCCATTGTCTTTGCGTCGCTTCATCTTCTCTCTTCGCTCAGCGTTCGCGCCCCACGTCATGGCTGCCCATGCGCGCGACGGCGGATGACATCGTCCTGGACTTCCTTGGAGAGCTGGACGAAGTACTGCGAGAATCCACTCACCCGCACGACCAGGTCGCGGTGCAATTCGGGGTCCCGCTGGGCATCGCGCAGCACCTCGTTACCGGTAAAGTTGAACTGCAATTCCTGGACCCGGTTGCGGACGAACGCCTTCATCAGGGCGAGAAAGACACGCTCGCCCTGTTCGCCCCGGAAGAACGCCGGCTCAAACTTCATATTGACCACGCTTCCGGTCAGCACGCGATGGTAGTCTGGCTTCGAGACCGAGTTGAGGAAGGCGGTGGGGCCATGCGTATCGCGCCCGAAGTAAGGGCTTGCGGCATCCGAAAGCGGCGTGTACGCGCGCCGCCCGTCAGGTGTCGCGCCAACTTCGCGGCCCGCTGGAATGTTCGACACGTTGGCCGCCATTGCCGCGACGAACCATCCTCCCCCGTCTATCCTGTGCTTCAGGCATTCCCGCGATACCCAGTCAACCAGAGAGGCGGCGATGGCGTCGACAGCATCCTCGTCGTTGCCATACTTGGGCGCATCATTCACGAGCGCCTGGCGCATCGGCTCGTAGCCCTGAAAGTCGGCAGCCAGCGCATCCATCAGCTCGTCATAGCTGAACCGGCGTTGCTCGAACACGAGCTCGCGCACAGCCGCCAGCGAGTCGGCGACCGTGCCGAGGCCCATCACCGCGATCCCGTGCATCCGCGGGAACTCGGCACCGCCGTCATTGATGTCGCGGGCGCGCTCGATGCAGTCGCACGTGAGTGCCGAAAGAAAGGGGTCCGGGAACAGATCCGGTGGAAAGCGCGCGATATACGCGTTGAAGTCTCGGCAGTAGGCCGCAAGGGAATCGCGCATCTCGCTCAGGAATGCCCCTTGGAGCACCTCAAATGACAGATCATCGCGCCCCTGCACCCGATCCATAGCGCGCATCAGTTGCAGCGCCATGTTGTAGCGGCCATCGGACCACGCCTGCTGCCGGCCCGCGAGCATCGTTTCGATGCAGCCGACCATGCAGTGGTCGCGCGCGACCGCAGGCGGGATGCCGATTTCGACGAGTCCGGGGATGAGAACGTGGTCGTTGAAGATGGCGGGAAAGCCGATGCCCGTGCGGATGACACTGAAACAGGCGCGGTAGAATGCCTCCGGCGTGTCATCGTGGAACCGGGCCGAGAGGTTGGTGTAGGGTGACTGAACCAACCGCGTGGCTTCCAGGCACAGATACGAGAGCTCGTTGGTTGCATCGGCGCCCTCGGGCGTGAGCCCGCCGATGCAGATGTTCTGCACGCCGCCGTTCTCCGCCAGCTTCACCCACATATGACAGAGCAGGTCGAGCGCCTCCGCCGGCGTGATCCGGCCCGCTGCCACGTCCTGGCGGTAGAAGGGGAGCAGATACTGATCGATGCGGCCCAGCGCCATTGCGTACCGCCCCTCGCTCTCGAAGGCGAGGTGGGTGAACGCTACGAGCTGGAGCGCTTCGTGGAACGTGCGCGGCGGCTCGGCGGCGATGTGCTGAGCGATCTCCGCGAGATCGGCCATGCCACGTCTGGCGGCAGCGGTGGCCCAGCGCCGGATGTAGGCCGAGAACCCCTCCAGCGCCACGATCATCCCCCGCAAGGCAGCCTGTTCGCACGGTGCTGTGCGAACCTGGAGCGTCGCCCGCGCGTGGGTCAGGTACCCGCCTATGCCGATGGCGAGCAGCTTCGGGTAGTCGGCGAGCGTGTGATCCCACCCGGCCCAGAAGTCGCGCTGACCGCGGGTGCGCCACTCGTTCACCAGGGCTTCGTACTCCGCCGGAGAAAGGTCGCCGGGCAAGGCCCCCGCGTGCCACCCGACGTGGCTACCGCTCAGCCGGTCTCCATCGTAGAAGTGCAGTGCGTCCTCACGCAGAACACGCGCGAACGCCAGCGCCCGAACAATCGGCTCCGGCTGGCCCATAGACTCGCGACAAGCCTGCGCCCGCCACGCGGGGCGCAGATCGAGCATCCCGGAAGCTCCAAGTCGCTCGTTTGCCGCACGCACCTGCACCAACACGCTGCGCCAATCGCTCATATTCTCCTCATCGCTGCCCGCTGCAGCGCCAGTTGCGTTTCACGTTTGGATCACGAGACCCGGCGTGTGCTGCCGGTCGACTATCATGTTAGGTCAGAATCGCGGATAGCCAAGGCGAAACACCGAGTGGGCGTTGGCAGGAGGCACGAACGCGTAACAGCCATGACCCAGATGTACTATTGACGTTGCACGCGCTAATTCCTATAATATGTTAACTAGGTCGTGAAATTCTGAAAGCGGGGGGGATGGGATGCTGAAGGGACGACCGATTGTGGTCCACAACTGCGCAATACGCTCTTGGCGCGCACGTCTGTCGCTGGTAGCGCCGTGCGCTCTGCGCTTGCAGCACGGCACCACAGATCAGGGGCGGGAGATATGAACCCGCGACTTCGGGTTATGGTCGTTGACGATGACCCCGAGTTCCGGCAGATGATTCAGGTATCACTTCGCGCGGCCGGTTACGAGGTTGTGACAGCGCCGGATGCGCTATCCGCGCTGCGCGTCGCCTACAACCATCGTCCCGATGCGATCCTCCTGGACATCATGATGCCTCAGATGGATGGCTTTGATGCGTGTGCGCGCCTGCGCGAGTTGACCGAGGCGCCTATCATCTTTACGACCGCGCGGGGCAACATCGAGGACATCGTAAAGGGTTTCTCCGTAGGGGCCGACGACTATCTGGTCAAACCATTTCGGATGGAGGTGCTGACGTCACGGCTTCGAGCATGCTTGCGGCGTGCGAGTCGTTCGCAGAGCACCGAGGAGGCGGTGCTCTACCCTGCCGATTGGTTCGTCCTCGATTGTGGGCGACATGAATTGCATATCGATGGTCGTGATATCTACCTGACGCCCAGGGAGTTTGAAGTGCTGCGCGTTCTGATCCAGCACGTGGGGACTGTCCTGAGCGTCGACGCGATCCTTTCTCGCATCGAGAGTGCCGATGACCTGAGCCCGGACCTCGTCAAGCAGTACATCTATCGCCTGCGCAAGAAGATCGAACCGGACCCCGCCAACCCACGATACTTGCACACCGTCTGGGGCGTCGGCTACTACTTCGATCTTGGAGACTCAGTGTGATGTGTCACGACCTGTCCGGTCAGCACTGCGGCAAGCCTTATCTCCATTGGCTTACTGCAAGCCGGTTTCCCATAGTTTTTTCACAATCCATTCACCAAAGTCATACGACTATTTGCTATAGTAATCCTAGAATCGAACTAGCTCTTTAAGGATCTGGTGGGCTTCAACGTGGGTCTTGTTCCTGGACCTGCGGGCGAGGGTCGACGATCAGGTGTTGGGGAGCACGCTGATCGCTCATGATGGGAGAAGCCGCCCGATCCTTTCGAGGGTCACAGCGGGGTGTACCGTTCGGCTTGGGGAGCCCGGACACATCTACGGCTGCTCTGCTGTGCCAAAGCTTTATCGTGAGCTAGGGTCTGCCCAAGGAATGTCCTCTATGGCGTCTGCGAAGTGTGACTGCGTCCGCCATGGACGAGGGCTGGGCCTTCTGAATACCAGCAGGTCGCTGCAATGCGTTGGCTGCATGCTGTGGCGCTGGATATCCACATATCGGAGAACGAGTCACCACTATAGCGTTTAGGCGGGGGGGTACTATGTCTGAGAAAATCCTGGTCATTGATGACGATCCGTGTTTGCTGACTCTGATGAAACTGGGCCTCGAGCGTGACGGCTTCGAGGTCATCACTGCTTCCAGTGGCAAAGAGGGGCTGCGGCAGGCCTACGAGGCTCACCCAGACGCCATCCTGCTCGATGTGATGATGCCTGAGATGGATGGTTGGGATACCTGCGAGAGGTTGCGGTATCTCTGTGACATCCCCGTTGTTATGCTCACCGCGCTGGGCGACCGCAATGACCTCCTCAAGGGGCTATCCCTTGGCGCCGACGACTACCTGACCAAGCCGTGCAATTTCGATGAGCTCAAAGCGCGCCTGAGGGCTGTCATCCGGCGATCGTCGGGGCCATCATCGGACGGCTGGGAGCTGATGTATGATGATGGGTACCTGCGCGTTGATTTCAGCGAAGGCACGGTCGAGCGCGACGGTGCTACGGTGAGCCTTACACCCACTGAATTGCGACTGTTGCTGTGTCTGGTGAGCCACGAGGGAAGGACGGTCTCTCACAAAGAGCTGCTCTCCAAGGTCTGGGGTGAGCAGTATGTCTCGGAGACGGGGTACCTCAGCGTCTACATTCGCTACCTGCGGCGCAAGATCGAGCCGGATCCCGCAAAGCCCCACTACATCAAGACACGCTGGGGCGTCGGATACTGCTTTGATGGCGATGGCGCCTACCGCTGCACGATGACGGAACTTGCTGAGCAGGTCCGGTAGTAGCCGCGATGGATGCTAACGTCGTACGCCGATACTGGCGCGTTGTGGTCCAGCAGTGGTGGTGGCTGCTGATCCTCAGTGTGCTCATTCCGGCGGGCATCAGCTACCACTTCGCGTCGAACAGACCCCTCCTGTACGAGGCACGGGTCACCGTGTTGGTCGGCAGCAGCGTATTCGAGGACCCCAGTCCCGATAGTCTGCAGCTGAACATCAGCCGAACTCTGGCGGGCGCTTACGCCGAGTTGCTGACACAACGACCGGTGCTCCAGGCCGTCATCGACCGGTTGGGGCTGGACGTGTTACCGGAAGGGCTGGCCAAGCAGATCTCTACCAGTATTAGCTACCAAGCGCAGCTCCTTGAGATTCGGGTGACCGATACCAACCCCGAGGCCGCGGCCGTGATCGCCAACGCTCTGGCTGATGAGCTCATCCGGCGCAGCCCGAGTCAGGGCTTGGCCGATCCCCAACAGCAAGCGTTCATCCAGAATCAGCTCGCCGAGTTGATGGCCAAGATCGAGGACGTGGGCAGCGAGATCACTGAGCTGTCGGCGTCTCTGGCGACGCAAACCTCAGCGGCGGAGATTCGCGACATCCAGGGCAAGATCGATGCCCTGGAGCAAGTGCGCACGCGTTATCAGTCCACCTATGCCAGCCTGCTCAATGTGTCGGTTTCACAATCAACGAATATGCTGTCTATCTTTGAGCCAGCTGAGGTTCCGCCGTTCTCCATGCCGCGCAACACGAAGCTGATAGTCGCCATCGCCGGGGCTGCTGGGGGAGCGCTCGCGCTGGCGGCCATTGCGCTTATGGAGTTCTTGGACACGACGCTACGATGGGACAGCACCAGCGGGCACTCTGTCCAGGGGCTGCCCGTGTTGGGGACCGTGCCCCAGTCGTCGAGGAACCAGAGCCTGCTTTCCAGCAATCCGCTCAGCCCGGTGGCAGAGAGTATCCGCGCGTTGCGGTCGAACCTCTTCCTTATTCGGTCGGGGCGCCCCTACAAGACGCTGCTCGTTACCAGCCCGGAGGCGGGCGAGGGCAAGAGCTTTGTGCTGGCCAACCTGGCTGTCGCGCTTGCCTCAACCGGGCATCGCATTATCGCCGTCGATGCGGATATGCGCCGTCCCAGACTGCACGAGCTCTTCGACAAGCCCAATGTCAACGGCCTGGCCGATGTCCTCGCCGACCGCAATGGCAAGGAGAAGGTGCCCCATCTCCAGGAGACGGGGTATGAGAACCTGCGTCTCTTGACGTCAGGTCGCTCGCCCGACGACCCCACGGCGTTGCTGATGTCGTCGCAGTTCAATGAGGTGCTGGAGATCCTGGCGGGTGAGGGGGACATCATTCTGGTCGATACCCCCCCCGTGCTGGGGCCACCAGATGCCACATTGATTGCGACTTTGATGGATGGCACGGTCATCGTCGCGGCGTCGGGCCTTACCAAGCGGGACATGCTCCGGCAAGCCAAGGAGCGGCTGGCGGCTCAGCAGGGGGTGACGCTGCTGGGGGTGGCCATCAACCGGGTCAAACGGAACGGCAGCTATTACTACCACCACTACTACAAAACCGAGCAAGCGCCGAAGCAGGGGCAGGGGCTGCCGGAATGGTTGACGCGTCTCTTTAGCCCTGAGGGAGCTTTGATGCAGCGCGTGCCGGCGTGGGCAAGGGGCGTGTTTGAGGACGATGGCCGCCTGACGGTGGCTGAGGCTGCCAGACGGCTTGGTATAGGTAAAGCGCAGGCTCGCCGGTGGTGCAAGAGCGGGCAATTGGCGGCCACCAAGCGTTGGGTGCTCTTCTGGCGGGTCGATCCCGCCGGCATCGGGTCGATCTCCGGGGTGTACCAGGGCACGGAGCTGCAGCAAGAAGGTCAGCCGGGCTAATGGAGGTTGCGCGACAAGTGGACTATCAGGAATCGGGTGTTCTCACGTCGGCTGAGCCCGTGCACCACGGGGTCCAGGGTGCGGATGCGCTCCCGTTCCAGCACTTCTGGCAGAAATACCAAGACTACCCGTGGCGCGAGAAGGTCTTCACGGCTGTGGGGCTGCTGCGTTTTCTCTTTCACGCGCACAAGTTCTCCCCTATGCCCGGGCGTAGGTGGCCCGAGCCTGTCGTGATAGGCCGTTTTGCGTACATCATGAAAGAGGGGCGCGGCGGGCGGTTGATCGCGGGACGAGGGGTACGCATTGCCCCTGACTGTCTGATCGTGGTGGGGGAGCGCGGGCTACTCGATCTTGGCACGCGGGTGCTCGTGGGGCCGCACACGCGCATCACTGCAGCGACGGAAGTCCGCATCGGGGCGCGCTGCATGATCAGTTGGAACTGCAGCATCTTCGACTCCATCGGTCACCGCATGTGGCTGGAGGGGCAGGACGAGGCCGAAATCGAGGCGCCCATCACCATCGAGGACGATGTGTGGATCGGGCCATACTCGATGGTGATGAAGGGCGTGACGATTGGGGCGGGCTCGATCATTGGTGCCGGCTCGGTCGTGCGTCGCAGTGTGCCGCCCGGCTCACTGGCCTATGGAAACCCGGCACGCGTGGTGGGCAAGGTGGAGCGATGGGAGCGCTAGACCTCGAGTGGTGCAGGCCGGCGGTGGCCGCCGGCCCTCGCCGGTTATGGGCTGAGACGCCGGGGCACGACCGTGGCTGACACGTCGCCATCCGTCGCGATCATCGTCCTCAACTGGAACGGTCTGACGGACACGCTGGCGTGTTTGAGGTCGCTGGCGGGTGTCGACTACCCCGCCTATGAGGTCGTGGTGGTGGACAACGGCTCGACCGACGGATCGGTTGCCGCACTTCGTGAGGCGTTTCCCCAGGCAACCTTGATCGAGAATCCGGAGAACCTCGGATTTGCTGCCGGGAACAACGTGGGGTTACGCTACGCTCTCTCCAGGGGTTCGGACTATGCCCTGCTCTTGAACAACGACACCGAGGTGGCGCCCGACTTCCTGCTGCAGATGATGGCGGCCGCCGAGTCCAGCCACGACGTAGGCATGGTCGGTCCGACGATCTACTACCACGCACAGCCCGACCTGATATGGACAGCCGGGGGGCGTGTTGACTGGGGACGTGGTCGCGAGGTCTACATGGTCGCGATCGACACAGTGGACGCCGGCCAATTGGGTGACGCGCCCCGGCCTGTTGATGTGGTGAGCGGCTGCGCGCTGCTGGTGAAACACGCGCTGCTGGAGATGGTCGGCTTGCTGGATGAGCGCTTCTTCAACTATTACGAAGACACGGAGTGGTGTTTGCGGGCGCGCCGAGCGGGCTTCGAGATTCTTCATGCACCTTCGGCAAAGGTGTGGCACAAGATTCCCCTGGACGCTCGCGACTGCTCGCCCCGTGTCCACTACTATATGACACGCAACCACCTTTTGCTGCTCAAAGCAACGCGGGCAGGACTGTGGTCCTGGGGCTATGTGCTCATTGCAATGTATCTGCGAACGTTGTTGAGCTGGACGCTCAAGCCGCGCTGGCGCTTCAGGCGAGAACAGCGCGCGATGATGGTGCGGGCCATAGCGGACGCGGCCCGCGGGCGTTGGGGAGCGCTAATCGAGGAACCGGCGGCATGAATACCACAACCACCTATCAACGAGAAGCGAGGGGCATGTCAACCTACCTGGCGGAGCTATTCGAGGCGCGCGAGCTGCTCTGGATCTGGTCGATGCGCGATTTCAAGGTGCGCTATAACCAGTCGGTTCTGGGCGCCCTGTGGGCCATCTTGCAGCCGTTCTCCTTGATGGTCGTGTACAGCATTATCTTCTCGGTCTTCATCGAGGTCCCGACCGACAATATACCATATCCGGTCTTCGCCTACGCCGCTCTTTTGCCGTGGACGTTCTTTGCCAACTCGCTCAACTTCGCCATTCCGAGCCTGGTGAACAACATGAACCTCGTGAGCAAGATCAGCTTCCCGCGTGAGATTCTGCCGCTCTCCGCGATCTTCGTCTGTGCGATCGATTTCCTGATTGCTTCGTCCATTTTCGTTCTGATGCTCCTGGTCTACCGTGTTCCGGTGGGAGTGTATGCCCTGCTGGTGCCGTTGGCGTTGGCGGTGCAGATCATCCTGACGTTTGGTATCAGCTTGCTGGCATCAGCGGTCAACGTATTTCACCGTGACATTCGTTTCATCGTGCCGCTGGCGCTCCAAGTCTGGATGTACCTATCGCCCATCATCTACCCTGCCAGTCGGGTCCCGCCGCAATGGCGTCCCGTCTACTTCCTCAACCCAATGGCCGTTCTGATCGATACTTATCGCCGGCTCGTCTTGTACAACCAGCCCCCTGATTGGCTACACCTGGGAATCGCTGCGTTCGCCTCCGTGGTGCTTACGGTTCTGGCTTACCGCTACTTCAAGCGAGCCGAGAGGGAGTTCGCTGACGTCATCTAGCCGGACGTCGCTCAGTTAGGCGTGTTCTGACGCAGTGTTGGTCCTGTACTGTTGAGTCACAGAGAGAGAGTGGGAATTGGCTGTCATCGATTTTGAACACGTATCCAAGGCCTATCGCCTTGGCGCCAGTCGAATGAGCATGAGAGAAGCCCTCGCTCAGCTGCCTCGCAAGCTATTCAGCCGCAATGGTGCTCAGGCGGACGACCACATGTTCTTGGCCCTGGACGACGTGAGCTTCCAGGTCGAGGCCGGGGAAGTCCTGGGGATCATTGGCCACAATGGTGCGGGGAAGAGCACGATACTCAAGCTCCTTTCGAGGGTTGCCTTCCCGACCCGTGGCCATATCCATACGCGGGGCCGCATGGCGGCCCTGATCGAACTGGGCGCTGGGTTCCATCCGGATCTCTCGGGCAGAGAGAACATCTACCTGAACGGCTCCATCTTGGGCCTGAAACGGACGGAGATCGAGGCCCGGTTCTCCGACATCGTGGAGTTCTCGGAGCTGGGAACCTTCATTGACACGCCGGTCAAGCGCTATTCATCCGGAATGTACGTCCGTCTGGCTTTTGCGGTGGCTGCTCACGTCACGGCAGACATCCTGCTGGTCGACGAGGTGCTTTCTGTCGGAGACATGTCCTTTCAGCGCAAGTGCTTGGCGAAGATGGCCGAGCTGCGCGATAGCGGCGTCACGATTGTGTATATCTCCCACAACATGTGGAGCGTCTCGAACTTCTGCGGTCGGGCGCTCTTGTTGCGCAGGGGCAAGATCGCGGCGGAAGGGGCCACCGATGATGTGATCCAGCGGTACAGACAACTCGACCGGGAGGACATGCTGTCCGCCGGGCGGGCGAGTGCGATTCCCGAGGCCCAAGCCGGCAAG
Source organism: Anaerolineae bacterium (assembly GCA_034676805.1). Classification (GTDB taxonomy): domain Bacteria; phylum Chloroflexota; class Anaerolineae; order B4-G1; family SLSP01; genus PWVB01. The sequence goes on from JAXDDO010000028.1 coordinate 25,005, forward strand.
CGCCTTCGGTCCGACGAGTCGGTCATCACCAAGATCGAGCTGCTGACCATGGATCGACAGCCCGCCAAGGAGTTTGGAGCGGACGAGCAGTTCATCGTTCGCTGCCACTACGACGTGCCCGAACGTCTCGAGCACCCGATGTTTGTAATCCGTGTCAATCGTTTCGATGGGCTGCTGTGCTGCGCGGTGGCGAGTCCCAAGCAGGGCGTTCGCCCTGTCTCTGGCGCGGGTGTTTTCGAGGCCGTGATCGGGCCACTGCACCTGCTGCCGGACTACTACAGCGTCCAGCCGCTGATCGGAGACAGGATCAAGACCGTCGTCTATATGCCTGTATCAAGTGAAAGCTTCCGGATCAAGGGAGAGCTGCTAGGCGAAAACAGCGGTGTGTTCGGGGTCAGCGCTGAGTGGTTAACCCTATAGCCCGCAACTGCATTCTGTGTGCTGGTACGTCAATGGCCTGAAAGTGAAGTGCCGCAATGGAAGAGAAGGGGAAAGTCTTTGGCATCGGTCTCAGCAGGACCGGAACATCGAGCCTGGCCAATGCGCTGGAGATTCTGGGCTACAGGGCGATCCATGCCGAGAGTCTGTACGACATCGAGACACACGAGGCGGCTACCGATACCCCGGTGGCTGCGCACTACCGCGAGCTCGATCAACGCTATCCGAACTCGAAGTTCATCCTGACCTTGCGTGACATGGATGAGTGGCTGGAGTCGTGTCAGAAGCACTGGTACAGCCTCTATGACAACCCGCGCGATGTCACGCGAGCGATCGAGTACTCTTTCTGTCGCGGTGCGCTCTACGGCATCGAAGGGTACGACCGCGGTATATTCCGTGCCGCCTACGATCGACACGTGCGTGATGTCAGGGAGCACTTCCGGGACCGGCCTGATGACCTGCTCGAGATGGACATCTGTGCCGGTGACGGGTTCGAGAAGCTCTGTGCCTTCCTGGGAAAGCCGCACCCTGGTGTGCCCTTCCCGCGCCTCAACACAGCCGAGCAGCGTGACAGCGCCGGCGGGCGCGTCCCGTACTACAGGCACTACGATGTCGCGGCCAAGCTCTATCGCGCTGGCGAGGTCGAGCTTGCCAAGCATCGCCTCCACATGGCCCTGGAGGCGTACCCATCGCTGGCCACGGACAAAAAGCGGCTGCTGGACTGGGTGGTCGCTACGTCGTGTTGCGCAGAGCACGAAGCGCCTTGCCGATCGCTCGATCCGATTTTCGATAACCTGCCTGCAGAGGCGAGGACCCTGTCGAAGCTCCGCCGCCGGGCTTGCGGTCAGTGCCACGCGGCCATCGTCTTCTTGGCCGCCGAGCACAACGACCGCAGTCGTGTCCGGCGGCATCTGCTGCCGGCCTTGGTCAACGACCCCGCGATGATTTTGAACCGCGGGTTTCTCTCCATAATGGTGCGATCGCTGTTTGGGCCTGCGCGTGTCTCTGCGTAACGCGGGGCGTGCAGAGAGGGGGGACTGAACCATGCTCGGGTACCGCCATCCGGATTATGCCGCTTCGTTGGGCGAGTTCGGCACACCCCGGGAACTGCCCCGCTGTGGGGGGTGGATCCTGGAGCGGCAGATACCCGGTTCCCCGTATCGGGACGCTATGGGATGCTACCCTCTCTTCTGTTGCCAGGACTGGTCGCAGTTGCATGCCGATATCGAGGACCTGGGGGATGACCTGGTGAGTCTCTCTCTCGTCACCGACCCCTTTGGGGCATACGACGTTGCCTACCTGCAGCAGTGCTTCAAGGATGTCGTCATCCCGTTCAAGGAGCACTATGTCATCGACCTGCACCGCCCCATGGACGAGATCACGGGCAAGCGGCGTCGCAAGCACGCTCGGCGCGCGCTGCGGGAGGTCCAGGTGGAGGTGGGGCAGGCGCCAGTAGCGTACCTTGATGAGTGGACGGCGCTCTATGGCAACCTGATTCGAAAGCACGAGATCCGGGGCATCCGAACCTTCTCGAAGGCGGCTTTCGCGACGCAGTTCGGGATTCCCGGGGCCGTGATGCTGCGCGCGGTGCGCGACGGCATTGTGGTCGGAGCGCAGGTGTACTTTGTCCAGGACGATGTGGTTCATTGCCACCTGGGGGCGTCCAGCGAGGACGGCTACGCGGTGGGGGTCACCTATGCGCTCGATTGGGTTTCGATCGAGACCTTTGCTGACAAAGCACGTTGGCTTAATCTGGGCGGTGGCGCGGGCACCGAGACCGACGGGACCGATGGCTTGAGCGAATACAAGCGCGGTTGGGCGACCGATACCAGAACCGTCTACTTCTGTGGGCGTATCCTGAACCCACAGAGGTACGCGGAGATCGTACAAGCGAAGGGGCTTGCCCCGACGTCGTATTTCCCTGCCTACAGAGCCGGCGAGTTTGGCTAAGCATCTGGCAACCTCTTTCATGGACCGAAGCGGAGGAACGACATGGAACCCATATACCTAAGAGCGCTCGAGCGCGACGACCTGGAGCGAACCCATAAGTGGCACAACGACAGGACTATGTATAGGATCATGGGGGGCACGTTTCACTACGTAAGCCGTGCCGCAGAGGAAGCGTGGCTCCGCAAGAAGGAGGCCTATTCGCCCACAGAAGTGATGCTGGCGATCTGCGTGACCGAAACGTCGCAACACATCGGGAACATCTATCTTCGCAACATCGACTGGGCCGCACGTCACGCGGAGGGACAGATCTGGATCGGAGAGGTTGGCCAGCGGACCAAAGGCTACGGGCGTGCGGCGGCCGAGCTTCTGATAAGTCACGCTTTTGAGGACCTGGGGCTGCACAGGCTTTACGTGCTTGCCCTGGAGGGCAACCCCTCGATCCACATGGCCGAGACACAGGGGTTCGTTCGCGAAGGCGTGCTGCGCGACCACGTCTACGTGGCCGGCAAGTTCAAGGATCTCGTCGTCTTGGGGATGACTGTTGACGACTATCGTCGAGCGCGCCCACGCGCAGAGAGGGGGCAATAGCCATGGAACCGGTGTACCTTCGGGCTCTCGATATCGACGATCTGGATACGATCTATCGATGGCACAACAATCGCGAACTCCAGATGCAGATGGGAGGTGCGTTTCGCTATCTGAGCCATGCGGCCGAGGAAGCGCGGCTGCGTGAGAGACTGGCTTACTCGTCCACGGACGTCGCTCTCGCGATCTGCTTGGAGGGGAGTTCACAGCACATCGGCAACATCGGCGTGAGCGAGATCGACTGGATCGCCCGTCACGGCGAGATCACCATACTCATCGGCGAGCCGCTCGAGCAGGCAGAGGCGTATGGGCAGGCAGCTCTGCGTTTGTTGACCGACCACGCTGTCGAGGAGATGGGCCTGCGGAGGCTGTATGCCTTCGTCCTTGCGGAGGATGCGTTCAGCATGGGCATATACGAAGCATGTGGGTGGACCGTCGAGGCCACGCTGCGGGAGCATGCTTTCGCGGATGGCGAATTCAAGGATGTGGTCGTCATGGGCATCTGTATGGATGGCGGGACACCCGAAGACCACTAGGCGGTGATGGGAAAGGGGGGCAGTGTTGGACAACCAAGGCAATAGTGTAGATCGACTAGCGCTGTTTGGCGGCGCTCCGGCATTTGGCGAGCGGCTTCATGTAGGGCGGCCCAATCTCGGTGACCGAGACCGTCTGTTGGCACGCATCAATGATCTGCTGGACAGAAGGTGGCTGACAAACCACGGCCCCTATGTGGAGGAGTTCGAACGGCGCATCACCGACCTGACGGGGGTGAAGCATTGCATCGCCATGTGCAATGCTACTGTGGCGCTGGAGATCGCCATTCGCGCCGTGGGGTTGACCGGCGAGGTCATTGTGCCCTCGATGACCTTCATCGCTACCGCCCACGCCCTGCAGTGGCAGGAGATCACGCCCGTCTTCTGCGACATAGACCCGGCAACCCACAACCTCGATCCTCGCCGGGTCGAGGCAATGATCACCCCGCGGACCTCAGGGATCATCGGCGTGCATCTCTGGGGGCGCCCCTGCGACGTCGATGCATTGGCCGAGATCGCCCAAAGGCGGAATCTGAAGCTGTTGTACGACGCCGCCCATGCATTCGGATGCTCACACCGCGGGCGTATGATCGGCGGCTTTGGTGACGCCGAGATCTTCAGTTTTCACGCGACCAAGTTCTTCAACAGCTTGGAGGGCGGCGCCGTGGTCACCAACAACGACGACCTGGCCGCCAAGATCCGCCTGATGAAGAACTTTGGCTTTGCGGGGCTGGATGACGTTATTTATATCGGCACGAACGGCAAGATGAACGAAGTGTCGGCAGCAATGGGCCTCACGTCGTTGGAGAGCCTCGACGAGTTCATCTCGGTGAACCACCGTCACTATAAGCAGTACCAGCACGAGCTTGCCGGCATCCCTGGCATCCGCCTCACTACCTACGATGAGTCCGAGAAGTGCAACTACCAGTACATCGTGCTGGAAATTGACGCCGCCGAAACGCAGGTCACTCGGGATGAGTTGATGTACATTCTCTGGGCGGAGAACGTCGTCGCCCGGCGTTACTTCTACCCGGGGTGTCACCGGATGGAGCCCTATCGCTCCTACTTCCCCCATTCCGGACTGCTGTTGCCCGAGACCGAGCGTTTGGTGCAGCGCGTCATGTCCTTGCCCACGGGTACGGCGGTCGGCGAGTGGGAGATCAGCCGGATCTGCGGCATCATCCGTACCGCGGTCGAACACGGGCCAGAGGTCCACGAAAGAGTGGCGCGGTTGTTGGACGGTCAGGATATCTACTCGGTCCTGGAGTCTCTTAGGCACGAGCGTGCCCTTCATAGCGACGCTGCCCTCGAGCTAGTCCCTGCGACGAGGTAGACGATATGCCGGCCCAAGCAGACCTCTCCAAGGTTTCGATCATCATCCCGACCTACAATCAGTCGCGGCTCTTGTGTCTTGCGGTTGAGAGCGTGTTGGCGCAGACCTATCCCGCGGTGGAACTCATCGTGGTTGACGATGGCTCCACCGATGACACGCCCACCGCGATGCAACGCTATGCCGGGAGAATCACCTACATCAGGCAATCCAACCAAGGCGGCGACGCGGCTGTGTCGGCGGGCATGCGCGTGGCTTCCGGCGAGTATCTCGGGGTCCTGAACCACGACGACCTGTTCATGCCCACGAAAATCGAGAAACAGGTGCGGATTCTCGATACCAGGCCCGACGTTGCGCTGTGTCACTGCGGCTATACCTACATCGACGAGAAGGGCGACCTCCTCCAGAACTACACCCTGCTGCCCGACGCCGACGTGCTGAAAGAGCTGATCATGACCAACTTCATCTGGTCGGGCGGCCCCCTGCTACGTCGCGAGTGTGTCGAGGATGTGGGTCCGGGTGACGATGATCTGTGGTGTTCGGATTGGGACATGTGGCTCCGTATAGCGCTGGCCGGCTATGGCTTCTACTGCGTTCAGGAGCCTCTGGGCGCCTACCGGATTCTACCGACCAGCGAGATGTCGAACGTGGCCCGGCTGGAGCGCGGGTCGATCGCGCTCCTGGACAAGGTCTACCGGACGAGCGGGCTGTCCGCCGACGTGCTGGCGATCAGAGACAAGGCCTATGGCGCGATGCGTTTCCGAGTCGCGTGTTGGTACTATGCTGCCGGCCTCTGGGACGACGCGCGGCGGAACCTGAGCGCTGCGATGGACCTCAGTGTCTTCCCGTCCAGCGATACGCTCGGTTTCACCCAAGCCCTCGTCACCGAAGCACTGGGCTTTCGCATGCGCGCCCCTGTCGCATTTGTCGAGAACGTCTTCGACCATCTGCCCTCTAACGCAGAACACCTCACTCGCTGCCGTATGCAGGCGCTTGCTCAGGTCCATACCGGGCTTGCCCTACGCCTCTATGCGGGCGGACGCACACAGGACGCCAAGCACCAGTTGGCCAGTGCCATTGGGGTGTATCCAATGATGGTGGGAGAGGCCGGAGCCTTTGCCGCTTTACTAAGTCAGGAGGCGATGAAGCTGCCGGTCCGCGATCCGGTCGGCTACGTAGACACAGTCATGAGCAATCTGCCCGCCCAGGCCAGGCCGCTCGCACAGTTCAGGTCGCGCGTGCTCGCCGATGTGAGCATCGCGTGCGCGTTCCAGGATTACGGGGCGGGTCGTTACGCGCTGGCGGCGCGCCGGGTCGCCGCAGGCGTCTGGCGCCGTCCATCCTGGTTGGGAGACAAGGGCGTGCCTGCCATCTTCGTGAAGTCGCTGGCGGCGATGCTATGATGGCGCGAGCGCTGTGTGGACAAACGAAAGGATCTGTTCCGGGCCGGTTCGGTAGCGGAGGTCACGATGCCTCGAGTGTCTGTCGTCATACCCACGTATAACCGCGCAGACCTGGTGGGCCGGTCGATCGACAGCGTCCTGGCGCAGACCTATCGCGATTACGAGATCATTGTCGTTGATGATGGATCGACCGACGACACCCAAGGGGTGTTGGCCCGTTATGGTGACCGCATCAGGATTATCGTCCAGGACAACGCCGGTGTCGCCAAGGCCCGGAACACCGGGGCCCTGGCCTCGAATGGCGAGTTTGTGAACTTCCTGGATTCCGACGATACCTTGTTGCCTCGCAAGTTGGAGTCCCACGTCGACTATCTGGATCGCCATCCCGAAGTCGACGTGGTGCTGTGTGGGTGGCGCAACATCGAGGAGGAAACCGGGGCGCTGCTGAACGAGGTTACGTCGCTGCCGGTCGATGACTTGCTGCGGGCCATCTTACTGCGGGGTAACTACGGACTGCTGCCCATGCATCCGGCGCTGCTTCGGCGTCGCTGCCTCGAGCGAGTGGGCCTGTTTGACGAGTCGCTGCTGATGCGTGAGGATCAGGACTTCTGGATGCGGGTCGCGCTCTCAGGCTGCCGCATCGGGCAGATCGAGCAGGCGATGTGTGAGTATCACAATCGGGCTGGGGGCAAGGGCAAGAACTGGGCTAGGCTGGAGCGGACGATGCCTGTGCTGCTGGCCAAGGTGTTCAACCACCCGCAGCTCCCCGCGAGCATCGCCGCGATGAAGGACGAGGTCTACGCCAGGAGCGCGCTCGAGTTTGGCCTGTACTACTACGCGGAGAGTGACGGCCACGCCGGCCCGGCGATGGCCAGCGCCCGGCGCTATTTCGAAGAGGCTTTCGGGCTGTGGCCAGATATCCTGTTGCAGCACACCCCCTACCGTGAATCCATCCTCTACACGGTCGTTCAAGAAGCGCCCGATGCGCCCCAGACGCGCCTGCGCAGCGATCTCGACCTGTTGCTGCCCGATACGCCCCGGCGGCATCGCATCCGGGCGGTACTGCTGAGCGAGCTCTACGTGATTCTGGCCTTTCAGGCGTACGAGGCCGGCCAGCGATCACGCGTCCTGACTCACGCTCTGGCTGCGATTTACCACGCGCCTGCGGCCCTGCGCGATCGAGGCCTGCGCGCCATCACCGCCAAGGCGCTGCTTGGCGTCAGGCCCGGGGATGGGGCGTTGCACGATGTGGTACCGGGGGACGCGGAATGACCGAGCCGGCACGCACGGTCAGCGTCGTCATCGGCGTCTACAACGGCGCCGACACGATCAGCGACTGCCTGGAAAGTCTGCTGGAGCAGAACTACCCGCGCGACGCTTACGACATTATCGTCGTCGAGAACGGATCGACCGACAACACGACCGAGGTCGTCCAGCGCTATCCGGTGCGGCTCTTCCACAATGAGGTGCGCGGCCTGGCCCCTGCGCGTAACTTCGGCCTGGCCAGAAGCGAGGCCGATGTCGTGATGACCACCGATGCCGATTGCATTGTCCATCCCGACTGTCTGGCCGAACTGGTGAAGCCCTATGCGGACCCGCAGGTGGGCGGCGTCGGGGGCAACATTCTGGCCTACGACGATGGCAACCGCAATGACATCGAGCTGTTTTCCGACAGATACGCGCCGCTGGTGAACTACCGCGGAGGGGATCACGAGTTCCTGCCTCACTTCTGCGGGGCACACGCTTCGTTCCGCCGCGATCTCCTCAACCAGATCGGGGGATTTGATGCCCGGCTGCTCACCGCCGAGGACATTGACATCTCGTGGCGCATTCAGCTCGAGACAGGAACCCGGCTGATCTATGCTCCCGAGGCGATTGTCTACCACCGTCACCGGGCTACGCAGGCCGGCCTGGCTCGCCAGTATCGCCACTACGGCTTCAGCGAGATCCTGCTGGATACGATGTTTCGGGATTATCCCGAGTATCCGCGCGATCTGAAGTTCCAGCTTGGACGCCTTGTGGGCCAGGTGGCTGCCCTGCCGCGTTATGCGCTGTCGGTGGCTCTGCGTCGGGCGCGTCACGTTCTTGGTCGAGCGACCCCTTACGAGGCGCTCGAGCCGCGCTTGTGGCTGCTGATCGAGAGCAACAACATCCGTGGGAAGATCGAAGGCCTGACCCTCACGCGTTTGATGACGGACCCCCAACCGGCGTTGACGATGGGAGCCGAAGCGCTGATCAAGCGCCTCTTCCCGAGTAGGAAGGAATGAAGACGGTCATCGCTGTACACCACTTCCCGCCCCGCCACATGGCCGGGGCTGAGTTGCGCGCCTATGATGCGGCCGCCTGGCTGCTGAGGCACGGCTATGACGTCGATGTGGTGTGTGTCGAGCGCGTCGATTCAGGTCCGGAAGGGCGTGTGATCTGCGAGGACGACATCTACCAGGGCATCCCTGTCCACCGGCTGTCATTTGACATGGCCGGTGCTCCGGACCCACAGCGCTGGGAGTACGACAATCCCTGGATCGAGACCTACATGCAGGGGTTTCTGGCAGCGCAACGCCCAGACGTCCTGCATCTCATCAGCGGCTACCTTATGGGTGCGGGCACCCTGCGTGCGGCCACGGCCCAGGATATCCCCATCGTGATCAGCCTGACAGATTTCTGGTTTCTCTGCCCGCGCGTGAACTTTCTGAGGCCCGATGGTCGATTGGCCGCCTGCGACCAGTTCGACGCTGCGGCGTGCACCCGGTGTGCGTGCGAGGAGAAGCGCCGCTTCAGGATCCCCGCGGCGGTGGCACCTGGGGTTGCCGACCGGTTCTGGGACGGTGCCCTTGACCGTCGCTTGGGCAAGGCCCTGGGCCTGCCGGAGATCGCGGCCCGGCTGGAGCAACGACACGTGGCCCTGATGGACATGCTATCGGCTGCCGACGCGCTTATATGCCCATCGCGTTTCCTGCTCGAACGGTTCCGGGTGCGCGGCGTCGATCCCACCAAACTCGTGCTGAACACGCACGGGCTGGACACGTCTGGCTGGCTGCCGGCGCCAGACGTGGGGACGTCAGATGGCAAACTCCGCGTCGGCTACCTGGGGCAGATTCATCCGCACAAGGGCGTCCACCTGCTGGTTGAGGCTTTCACGCGCCTGCCACCTGGAACGCCGCTGGAACTGGTGATCTATGGCGATGCGACGGCCGATCGCGAGTACGCCCGGCGCTTGACCAAACTGGCGCGGGGTGACGACCGCATCAAGTGGATGGGCCGCTACCAGCCCTCCCAGGTGGCCCAGGTGCTGGCGGACATCGATGTTCTTGTCATCCCGTCGACCTGGAACGAGATTGGCCCACTGGTCATGTATGAAGCGCTGCACACGAAGACGCCCGTTGTCGCGAGCGATATCCCTAACATGTCCTACGTCGTCGAGCACGGGCGAAACGGCCTGTTGTTTTCGTGCGGGAGCAGCGCTGATCTGGCAACCAAGCTACAGCAGTTGCTCGACGACGCGTCCCTGCTTCCCCGGCTGCGCGAGGGTATCGAGCCCGTCAAGAGCATGGACGAGGAAATGGCGCAGATTGCCTCGCTCTACCAGAGTGTGGTGCGGCGATGAAGGTCTTAGCGGCGCGCCCCAAGAGGCCATAGGCGATCGCCATGCGCATACTCTATCTGTCAAGCTGGTTCCCCTATCCGCCCGACAACGGCGCGCGGATGCGGACGTATAACCTGCTGCGTCAGCTCGCCCGGCGACACGAGATTGCGCTGTTGTCGTTCGTGCAGGGCGAAGCCCCGACCGGTGCCGCCCTGGAGGCCGTAGGCGCACTGTGCCAGGTGCTGGGAACGCTGCCCCAGCGACATTTCCAACCGTCAAAGCCACGCGCCCTTCTGCGCTTGCTCTCATCGCAGCCACGCTCGGCCCTTGAGATGTACGATCCCCGGATGCGAGAGTGCCTCGATCAGGCGCTGCGCCAGCACGACTTCGACCTGGTCATCGGATCAGAGATCGGGCCGGGGGTGGCGGTTGCGCCCTATCTGGCGAAGCTGGATCACATCCCGTGCGTCATCGAGGACCTGGAGGTCTCGATGATCTGGAACCAGTACCGGGGGCAGACCACGTGGCGCGGTAAGTTCCAGCACAGCCTCACCTGGTGGAAGCAGAAACGCTATACCGTGCGCCTGTTGAGCCGGATGCAGGGATGTACTGTGGCCTCAGAGACGGAGCAGGCGCTGCTGCATCGCTTGTTGCCTGATACGCTGCCGCTGGCCGTGGTGCCCAACGGCGTGGACCTGGCATCGTACCGGACCGGATGGCGACCCGCGGCGCCAGATACGCTCGTCTTCCCCGGGGCGCTGACGTACCAGGCCAACTTCGACGCGATGGTTTTCTTCCTGCGAGAGGTCTGGCCTCTGATTCGCGCTGCTCGTCCGGGCGTCACGCTGCGCATCACTGGCCGCACCGACGATGTGCCGCTGGCGCGTCTTGCGTTGACTGAGGGCGTCATCCTGACCGGGTACCTGGACGACGTGCGCCCGACCGTGGCACAGAGCCGGGTGTGTGTGGTCCCGCTGCTCACAGGCGGCGGCACGCGGCTCAAGATCCTGGAGGCGATGGCGTTGGGCACACCTGTCGTATCGACAACGCAGGGCGCGGAGGGCCTGGCTGTGGTGCCCGGCAAGGATGTGCTCATTGCCGATGAACCCGCTGCCTTTGCCGGGGCCGTGCTGCGGCTGCTGGCCGATGAGGCCTTGTGCGCCCAGCTTGCGGCCAATGGACGGGAGTTGGTGGAGGCGCGTTACTCCTGGGAGGCGTGCGCTGCCCAGCTAGAGCGGCTGCTCGACCAGGTCGTCGAACAAGGATATGCGACCGGTGCTTGATCTTCCATTGTTTATGCGGCGGCATAGTGCGCTGTTGACCCGGCTGCTGGTGTGTGCCGGCACGCTGGTCTTGCTGGTGGCTATCGGCTATGTGGCCGCCGAAGTCAACCCATTCCTCGCTCTGGGCCTGATGCTGGCCCCAGTCGCCGTGTTGGTGCTGCTCAGGCACACAGGGCTGGGTCTCGTCGCGATGGTTGTGGTGGCGGTCTTTGTGCGGTTTCGAATCCCCACCGGCACCGCCAGCGAGATCGTGATCAGCTTGCTGATCTGTGGCGTGATCCTGGCCTTGTGGGTCGCGCGCATGTTGATCGTCGACAAGCGGGTGGTTCTGAGGCGGGCTCCGGTCAACCTGCCGTTGTTGGCCTTCGTGGCGGTCGTGTTCATCTCGCTGCTGTGGGGGCGGGTCTACCGGGATCCCTTGGTGCGTGACTTCGGGTCGCCTTTCGTCTCTATTGCCTCGGCCGTGGTGATCGCGCTCCTGCCCGCGACGCTGTTGCTGGCCGCCAACCTGCTGGAGGGCCAGCGCTGGCTGCGCGCGACGGTGTGGACGTTTCTGGGCGTAGGCGCAGTGAGCCTGGCGCTCTCACTGGCGGCTGATCCGCGCGTTGGCTCGGTGAAGGCGCTACAGAGCTTTCTGGTCTCCAACCGGTTCCTGGGCGTCAACTTACAGGGGCTCTTCTCAACGTGGTATATCGCGCTGGGAATGGCGCTGGCGCTCTTTCACCGCCGGCTGCATTGGGCCTGGAGGGCCGCACTGGCCGCTCTGGTGGTAGGTTGGGTGTACTGGGGATTCTGGCTGAGGACGAGCTGGCTTTCCGGATGGGTGCCGGCCTTTGTGGCCGCCGCTGCAATCGCCTTCATGCACTCCAAGAGACTGTTCATCGTGTTGCTGATCATCGTGGTGGCCGCCGGCGTGTACTACTGGCAAACGCAGTTTGACGCCGAAGTGGGCGAGAGCGGCGAGACCCGGCTGATGGCCTATGAGGTGAATTGGCGCGTCACCGGCAAGCACTTGTTCCTGGGAACCGGGCCGGCAGGGTATGCGGCTTACTATATGAGCTACTTCCCCACCGAAGCGATGGCGAGCCACAACACCTACATTGATGTGCTCGCACAGATGGGCATGGTGGGCCTCTTCTTCTATCTGTGGTTGTTTGGGGCGCAGCTCTGGGGCGGCTACTCTTTCCTGCTCACTTTGCGTGGGCGTGGTGACTTTGCGGAGGGCCTGGCGGCGGGGGTGGTGGGCGGCACGCTTGCCTGTGTGGTCGCTATGGCCCTGGGCGACTGGCTGCTTCCCTTTGCGTATACCCAGGGCATTGCCGGGTTCGACTCAGCCATGATCAATTGGTTGTTGATGGGCACGCTGTGGGCGCTACGCCACACGGTCCCCCTCTCGATGCTCTCAACCAGCACCCAAGACACCGGCGGAGCCACCGCATGACCCCGCCCCCCGATCTGTCGATCATCATCGTCAACTGGAACACCTGCGCCCTGCTGGCGGGGTGCCTGCAGTCCCTGCACGACACGATTCGCAAGCACAGCTTCGAGGTGTGGGTCGTCGATAATGGTTCCACAGACGGCAGCCTTGCGATGGTTCGCGAGCGTTTCCCCGACACGCGGCTCATCGCCAATGACCAGAACGTGGGCTTCGTGCGAGCAAACAACCAGGCACTGGGCCGCTGCCAGGGGCGCTACGTCCTGTTGCTGAACAGCGATACCGAGGCCTTGGCCGGCTCGGTGGACACGGCCGTCAGCTATATGGATGCGCATCCGAGGGCGGGGTTGGCTGGCGCCCGGCTGCTCAATGCTGACGGAACCTTTCAGGCATCGTATACCGCCTTTCCCAACCTGTGGCGCGAGTTCCTCATCCTGACCGCCCTGGGCCGGCGGTTCATCCGCACCGAGTTCCCCAGCTACGGGCCGCAGCTCGCCGGCGGACCGCGGCGAATCACGGGTTACGTGGAAGGCGCTTTTCTGCTGGCGCGCCGCGACGCCGTCACACCAGTTGGCCTGCTCGATGAAGCGATCTTCATGTATGCCGAAGAGGTGGACTGGTGCTACCGGTTCATCGCGGCCGGATGGGAGGTATGGTATCTTCCGCAGGTCGCCATCACGCATTACGGTGGCCAGAGCTCGAAAAAGCTACGCACGCGCATGGAGGCTGAACTCTACCGAAGCCGGATCTACTTCTTCCGCAAGCATTACGGAGGGGCGGCTGCGTTTCTGCTGAAGGCCCTTATCTATGCCGTTACCCTGATCAAGATCGGTGTCCACGGCGCGCTGCGTGCCGGCACGCGTGGGCGCAAGGGCAGGGTGGTCACCGGCTGGTCCGAGCTCCGTCTCGCACTGGGGCGTTCGGATAGCTCACCCACAGACAAGACACCGTAGGGATTGATGATGGACGCACATAACGCTGCCCGACCCACGACCCGCCGATTCGCCCCCCGGCCTTTGGAGGTGCTTGCTGCCCTGCGGCGTCCCGGCGGGGCGCCCGAAAGCCTTTCATCGCGCGAGCATCTCGATGCTGCGCTGGACTGGATCCGCCACGCTGCAGCGATGGCCGGCAATGGAGGGATCTCCAAGGGCTACAGCCTCCTGCGGGGCATCTGGGAGCCCGCCTACCCCGAAACCACCGGGTACACGATCCCCACGCTGCTCAACGCGGCGACCGCACTGGGCCGGGCCGATCTGCGGCAGCTCGCCATGTCTCTGGCAGACGCTTTGTTGGAGGCCACGACGCCCGAGGGCGGCGTCGCTCATTGGGGAGGTGCTTCTCGCCAGGCCGTGGTCTTTGATACAGGCCAGGTGATGTTTGGCTGGTTATCCGCCTTCTCGATGGGCCAGGATGGCCGGTATCTCGAAGCCGCGATCAGGGCTGGTGACTGGCTGGTGTCAATCCAGGACCCTTCCGGGGCGTGGCAGGCTCACCAGTACTTGGGCCTGGAGAAGGTCATCGACACCCGGGTGGCTTGGGCCTTGCTGGAGCTCTACCAACACACCGGCAAGCACGCGCATCGCGAAGCGGCGGTGCGTAACCTCGCGTGGGCACAGCGGCACCAGAACACAGCGGGTTGGTTTGCCAAGTGCACGCTCGAGCCGGGTGCTGACCCTCTGACCCATACCCTCTGCTATACGGCTGAGGGGCTGCTGGAGTCGGGGTTGCTGCTGGAGGACAGAGCCTTCGTCGACGCCGCTATGCTCACGGCGGATGCCTTGCTGCTCCAGCAGGGGGAAGATGGTAGCGTGCCGGCGACGTTTGACGCGGCCTGGCGTCCGACCAGTCGCTCGAGCTGTCTCACCGGCGACTGCCAGGCTGCCCTTTTGTGGCTTCGACTCCATCTGCACACGGGCGAGCGCCGGTACTACGGCGCTGCCGAGAAGGCGGTCGTGTTTGTTGCCGGCACCCAGCGCCTCAGGACGCGCTGGCGCAATGCCCGCGGCGCGATTGCCGGCTCCTCTCCGATCTATGGCCGGTACGAACGCCTCAAGTACCCCAACTGGGCAGTGAAGTTCTACATCGATGCTCTGTTATTGCTCGACGCCGTCAAGGCGCGTGCTTCCGAGGGGACGGGACATCCGCAACGCGATGTGCATCCCGGGGGGGCCGCGGGGCGTCTTCTGCCCTATGCGGGTTAGCTGGTGAACGGATATCTGAACGGAGGAGGGCGGCGATGGCGGTGATCTCACTGGTGGCCCTGGTGCTCTGCCTTATCCCGGCAGGGTACTGGTTCTTGCTGGCGCTTGGCTCGGTACGCCAGGCGCGTCGCCTGACCTGGCAGGACCGGCGGCCTGAGCATCGTTTCCTGATCGCCATCCCCGCACACGATGAGGAGCGTGTGATTGCGCGCACCGTGCAGCGGTTGCGCGAGCTAGACTACCCCAGTGACCTGTACGCCATTCACATTGTGGCCGACCACTGCTCAGATGCCACCGCTGCGCTGGCCCGTCAGGCCGGGGCCGTCGTCCACGAGCGCAATGAGGGACCCAGATCCGGCAAGGGCGCCGCCTTGAGCTGGCTGTTCCAGCGGCTACTGGCGACCGAGCCGTGCGATGCCATCGTGATCTTCGACTCCGACACGTGGGTTGACACGGCGTTTCTCAGGGCGATGGACGCGCGCTTGGCCCAGGGCGCCGCCGTGATCCAGGGACAGCACATCATCAGGAATCCGGACTCCGGGTGGTTCGCTGCGTTGACCTGGGCGATGTTTATCATCGACAACCGGTTTCAGAATCTGGGGCGTGCGAACTGCGGCTGGTCCGCGAAGCACATGGGAGACTCGATCTGTTTCCGTGCCGAAGTCCTGCGCAGCGTAGGGTGGGGCGAGGGCCTGACCGAGGACTACCAGTTGCGGCAGCGGCTGCTCCTGGCGGGCATCAGGATCGCCTACGAACCCCTGGCCAAAGGCTATGGCGAGGCGCCGCAACGCTGGTCGCAGGCGCAGACGCAGAGAAAGCGCTGGCTGCGCGGGACACACGATGCAAGCTCTCACTTCGCGCGGCACTTGCTGGTGGAGGGCGTCAGGCGCCGGGATGCGGCGCTGCTGGAGGGTGCGGTTCAGGCGTACTTCCCCTCGTATTCGACGTTGACGCTGATCAGCGTTGCGCTTCTGGCGATCCAGCTTCTCGTCAATGTCGTGCTAGGTCCGGTCTTCCCGCCGTCGCTGCTGTGGGCTTGGGGAGGCCTTGTCGGCGCGCTGTTCATCTACCCCTATGTGGGCCTGGCCCTCGAGCGGGCTCCCCTGCGAGCGTATGCGGCGGTGTCGCTCGGGCCGCTCTACGTCGTGCTGAGGAGCTGGATGGCCCTGTCCGCGCGCTACAGCCGCCAAACGGTGGCATGGGTGCGAACGCCCCACGGTGAGGAACAATGAAAATACTGAGCCTGATAGGGACCCGCCCGGAAGCAATCAAGATGGCCCCTGTCATTCGGGAACTTGCCCGATATCCCGATGACGTCGAGTCGGTCATCTGCGTAACGGCGCAGCACCGCGAGATGCTCGATCAGGTGCTGCATTTGTTCGATATCCGGCCGGACTATGACCTCGACCTGATGCGTCCGGGCCAGACGCTGTCTGACCTGACCGCCCGGCTCATCACGGCCCTCGATCAGGTGATCGCGCGCGAGCAGCCTGACTGGGTGTTGGTTCAGGGCGACACCACCACCGCGATGACCGGCGCCCTGGTCGCGTTCTATCGCCGGGCCAAGGTGGGACATGTCGAGGCCGGGCTGCGCACCGGCGACAGGGCCTGCCCGTTTCCCGAGGAGATCAACCGCCGCATCGCGGATCTGCTCGGCGATCTCTACTTCGCCCCTACCTCGCGCAACCGCGACAACCTTCTGCGAGAGGGCGTCCCTGAATCCGCCATTCTGGTCACCGGCAATACGGTCATCGATGCTCTGCACAGCATGGTCGGGCGCGCGCGCGAGAAGATCGGTTCGACGTGGGAAGGGCGGCTGGATGGGCGCAAGCTGATTCTGGTGACTGCTCACCGACGCGAGAACTTCGGCCAGCCGTTGCTGGAGATCTGCCGCGCCCTGGCGGCCCTGGCCACCCGCTACGAGTCGGAGGTTCAGGTTGTGTGGCCCGTCCACCCCAACCCCAGCGTAAAGGGGCCGATCTACGAGGAGTTGGGAGACGTGCCGAACATCCTGCTGAGCTCCCCGCTGGACTACGAGACGTTCATCGGCCTCTTGAGCCGTGCCCATCTGGTGCTGACCGACTCAGGTGGGCTTCAGGAAGAGGCGCCTGGCCTGGCGAAGCCGGTCCTGGTCCTGCGTGACGTCACGGAAAGGCCGGAAGCCGTCAGCGCCGGCACGGTCAAGCTCGTGGGAGCCGCCTATGATCCCATCGTGCGCGAGGCGGCAACGTTGCTGGACGACGAGGAAGCCTATGCCAGGATGGCCCGGGCGGTCAACCCATATGGCGACGGGCAGGCCAGTGAGCGGATCGTCGCGAGGCTGCGCGACCAGCGGGTGAGCCCTTTCTCGCCCGCCTAGCGCAGAACATCTTGTGAAGAAAAGGGAGGCTCGAAACGTGAGCGCCTCAGCTACCAGTTTCCGGACCCGCGAACGGAGGATTGCCGCCGCGCTGTTCCTGCTGCTCTTGCTCTGCTACACCTACACCTTGCCCCGCTGGGCCGACCCCAACCAGAACTCGCGTCTGGACATGGTGGTCGCCGTCGTGGACGACGGTACCTTTCAGATCGACGCCTACGTGGCCAACACGGTAGACTACGCCAGGGTGGGCGATCACTACTACAGCGACAAAGCCCCCGGTGCGGCATTCCTGGGCATCCCGGTGTATGCCGTGCTCAAACAGGTCCTGGGGCTTCCGATTATGGATGGGCTTATGGACCGGCTGGCCAACAACGAGGCGCTCAAGGCGACGTTGCGGGAGGAGGGTACCGGCCTGCTGGCGCACAAAGTCCGTTTCGCCATCGCCCAGGTCGCGTTGTCTATTGTGGCAGCAGCGCTGCCGACGGCCCTGTTGGGGGCGCTGATGTACCGCCTGCTGGCCCATTTCTCCGCCCGCCCCTGGCCCCGCATCCTTACCGTGTTGGTTTACGGCCTTCTCACCCCAGCCTTTGCCTACGCTGGGGCCTTCTACGGCCACCAACTCAGCGCGGCGTTGCTATTCGCGGCGTTTGGGCTGGTTTTTCTGGTGCAATCGCCGGACGGCATCGCCAGGCTGTTGGCTGTGGGCCTTTTGCTGGGGTATAGTGTCATCACCGAATACCCCACCGCACTGATCGCCGGGGTGCTGTTCATTTACACCTTCTACCGTTTGAACGACAAGCGGCGCATCGCTTGGGTCATACTGAGTGGCGGCCTGGTGGCCGCCGGGTGGATGGCGTACAATACGGCGGTCTTCGGTGCACCGCTGGCCCTCGGCTACAGCCATTCTGAGCTGTGGACCGAACAACACGGTGCCGGCTTCATGAGCCTTGCGCTGCCCCAGTGGAGAGCGCTCTGGGGCATCACGTTCAGCAAGTTCCGCGGCCTGTTCGTGCTATCGCCGGTGTTGTTGCTCGCCGTGCCGGGCTTCGTTCTCTGGTGGCGCTCGCGCAAGAGCCGTGCCGAAGCATGGGTTGCATTGGGCAGCGTGGCAAGTATGCTGCTGTTCAACGCATCATCGGTCATGTGGTGGGGCGGCTATGCCGTCGGTCCCCGCTATCTTCTGCCTGCGCTGCCCTTTATGGCTTTGTCGTTGCACTTCGCGTTCGACCGGTGGGGCGACCGTCTCTGGCTGAGGGTTCTGGGGGCTGTTCTGGGGGCTTGGTCGCTGGTTGCCACGTGGGGGCTGACGTTGGCGGAACAGGCCTTCCCGCCGGACACGCTCCGCAACCCGCTGGTCGAATATGCCTTGCCCAACTGGCAGCGCGGCAACATCGCGCGTAACCTGGGCATGTTCCTTGGGCTACCGGGCGTTGTCAGCCTGCTGCCCCTGGTGATGGGCATCGTCCTCCTGCTGGCTGCCCTGTGGTGGTTGAGCTGGGAGCGGACCACAACCGCCCGCGAGGGCTGGAGCGTCGCA
Source organism: Anaerolineae bacterium (assembly GCA_034676805.1). Classification (GTDB taxonomy): domain Bacteria; phylum Chloroflexota; class Anaerolineae; order B4-G1; family SLSP01; genus PWVB01. Next base: position 43,642 of record JAXDDO010000028.1, read on the forward strand.
TGAAGAGTGAACCGTCAACACACGAGGACCTGAGACCGGGCCCGATATCGGGCCGGGAGTGGCGCTTTGTGTGGGCCGTCATCGTGGGCGTGCTCGTGGTCACCAGCCTGCCCTATCTCTATGGCTATCTGTCCAGTCCGCCGGATAGGCAGTTCATGGGGCTGCTCTTGGATGTGCCGGACCACGGTCAGTATCTCTCGTGGTGGCGCAGCTTTCAGAGCGCACCGTTGGTGTCCAACAAGCTGACGCCGGAGCCCAACGAACCGGTCTTCTTCAACCTGTTGTGGTGGACCCTGGCCCAAGTCTCCCGGTTCACCGGGCTGGGCTACGCGCCTGTGTACCAGGCCTTCCGCTGGGCCGCGGGGGCGTTGTTCCTGTGGGCGGCCTACCGTCTTGTCGCCCAGCTGGTCGCCGGTGTGGGCCGTCGTAGGCTGGCCTTCTTGTTGATCGCGTTCAGCTCGGGCTTTGGCTGGGTTCTCGTGGTGCTCAAGTACACGCTAACCAAGGGCGAACTGCTCTTCCCGCTGGATGTCTTCATTGCCGAGGGGAATTCCTTTCTGTGTTTGTTGGGCTACCCCCATTTCATCCAGGCGCTGGCCTTAATCCTTCTGACGCTCGAGTTCGTCTGGCGGGGCTGGACGGAGAACCGCATGCGACACACGGTTGTGGCGGGATTACTGGCCCTGGTCCTTGGTTGGACGCACACCTACGACCTGCTGATCGTCTACGGCGTCACGGGCCTGTTTGGCGTGCTGGTGTGGATCAAGGAGCGCCGGTTCCCCACACGCCTCTTCTGGGGCGGGGTGGTCATGGTAGCGCTCTCTTGCTCCGGCGCCATCTACTCCGTCATCCTGACGACCATTGACCCGCTGTGGGAAGAGGTGCTGGCGCAATTCGCCAATGCGGGTGTCTATACGCCCACGCCGCCGCATCTCGTAATCCTCTTTGGATTGCCGCTTGTTCTGGCGGTAGCGACGTGGATTGCATTGGTCGTGAAGAAAGACTGGCGCGACGAGACCCTCTTTGTCCTGGGCTGGTTCGCCGCTGGCGCAGCGCTCAACTACATTCCCACCGATTTCCAGGTTCACATGCTCAACAGCTGGCAGGTGCCGATGATGATCTTGGTGACCCTGGGCGTGTGCGACTTGGTCGTGCCGTTCATCGGCAGGCGATGGCCCGCCGCCCGTGCCCACGTCGCGCGCTGGGCGACGGTGGCCCTCCTGGTTGCCGTTGTGCCCACCAACCTCTACCTGTGGGCGTGGCGTTTCGTGGATCTCGCGCGCCACGACTATCCCTACTACCTGTATCGTGACGATGTCGCGGCTATGGAGTGGCTCTCGGCCCACGCTGCGCCTGACCAGATCGTTCTGTCGTCGGAGACCATTGGCCAGTACGTGCCCGCACTCAGCGGCAACACGGCCTTTCTGGCCCACTGGGCGCAGACCGTGCGCTACTACGACAAAGGTCAGCGCGTGGCGCTGACCTACGATGCTGCCACGCCCGACAGCCGCCGTGCAGAGAACATCGCCGCGTTTGGTGTGGATTACCTCTACCACGGACCGGCAGAGCGGGCCCTCGGCGCATACGATCCGGCGACGACGCCCTGGTTGTCCACGGTCTTCTCGTCGACCAACGTGGATCTCTATGCCGTCCTGCCCGCCCAGATGCCGGCTGCCACTACCTCAGGAGATGTGCCATGACAGAAACGGGTCGATCCCTTGTCATAATCCCGACCTACAATGAAGCTGAAAATCTCGAACCGCTCATCTCGGCTGTTCAAGCCCTAGGCGCGGGCCTGGAGTTGCTCATCATCGACGACAACTCGCCCGATGGCACGGGCCAGATCGCCGATCGTCTGAGTCAGGAGCGGGAGGGCCTGCACGTCCTGCACCGCCGGGGCAAGCTGGGCCTGGGGACGGCGTACATCGAGGGTTTCCGCTGGGCCATCGAACACGACTATGACTACGTGTTCGAGATGGACTGTGATTTCTCGCATCATCCCCGCTACCTGCCTACCTTCCTGGAGAGAATCACCGGCGCCGATTTGGTCATCGGTTCGCGTTACATCCGCGGCGGCGACACGCCCGACTGGGGCCTGCTGCGCAGGTTCATCAGTTGGGGCGGCAACACCTATGCCCGCTTCATGTTGCGCCTCAAGACCAACGACTGCACCAGCGGATACCGGTGCTACCGGCGTGAGATGTTGGCGAGGGTGCCCTGGGATGAGATTCCTGTGCAAGGTTACGGGTTTCAGATCGCAGCGGTCTTCCACGTCGAGCGCTTGGGCGGTGTCGTGGCCGAGTTTCCCATCGTCTTCGAGGACCGGCGCGTGGGGCGATCCAAGATGTCGTCCAAGATTGTGCTGGAGGCCCTGGTCTACGTCACGCGCCTGGCTTTCTCCAAGAAAGCGCCTTCCCTGGGCTCGGGAAGCGGTGCGACACGATGAGGCGGCCGGCGACGGACCTGTGGGATCGTTGGCTGGCGGCGCCAGCCCTCTTCCTGCTTACCTTCCTGAGCCGTATCCCGTTCCGCAGCCGGATCCTCTACCATTGGGATTCGGTAAACTTCGCCTATGCTATGCGCGAGTTCAACGTGGCCAAGGAGCAGCCACAACCGCCCGGCTACATCGTCTACGTCTGGCTGTGCCGCGCCGTCGACCTCCTCTTCGGCGATCCGCAGACGACGATGGTCTGGATCAGCATCGTGGCCAGCGCGCTGGCGGTCGTGGCGCTCTACTATCTCGGCAAGGCGATGTTCGATGCCCGGACGGGGCTCATCGCCGCGCTGTTGCTGGCTACGTCGCCGCTCGTCTGGTTCTACGGTGAGATCGCCTTGCCCCATAGCCTGGACATGCTGCTGGTGATTGTGGGGGTGTGGTGGCTGTACGAGACGATGCTGGGGCGGTATGGCTACCTCTATCCGGCGGTTGCTGTCATGGCAATTGCCGGGGGCGTGCGCCAGCAGACCCTGGTCTTTCTGGCTCCGCTGATCGTCTTTGCTCTGCGCAAGGTGGGGTGGAAGCGTTTCATAGCCGCTGGCATCTTAGGCGCGCTGATCTGTCTGGCCTGGTTCGTGCCATTGACGCTTCTCAGCGGTGGCGTGCGTGGTTATCTGCAGGCCATGGGCGCCTATGCCGGCCGGTACAACGCCACGACGTCGGTCTTCGCGGGGGGCGGTTGGTGGGGCCTGCGGCGCAACCTCATCAAGCTGACGCTGTACACGCTCTTTGGTTGGAGTGTGGCGGCGCTGCCGTGGGCGGTCTATGCGGTTCGACGGGTCTGGCAGCGCGCGTGGCCGTCGCGTTGGGAGAGGGTGATCTTCTTTGCCCTGTGGCTCGTGCCTACGCTGGTCTTCTACACCTTGATTCACATGGGCCAACAGGGCCTCACCTTTGTCTTCCTGCCGGCACTGCTCCTCTGGGGCGCGAAGGGGTTGACCGCATGGATGGGGGGGGGGCCGCGCCGGCACCTCGCTGTGGCGACGGCCGCCTTGCTCCTTGTCAATGTGGGCATCTTTGTGGTGGCGCCGGAGTATCCCCTGCCCACCGACCGCGTGCGGCTGTTGACCCGCGCCACGCTGGCCGGGAACGACCGTTATTTTGGCGATCGCTTTGACTACATCGAGGCGCACACGCCGGCGGCGTCCACGGCCATCCTGACGTCGAACTGGCACCACCTGGAGTATTACCTGTCGGAATACCGGCTGTTGCCGATGGACGTCGTGGCCAAGTGGGAGCTGGGCGAGGGCCAGGTGCTCTCCGCACCGACGCAGACCGTCAGCGCCGAGGCTCTCGATAGGGCGTCTACCGAAGACCGCCAGGGACAGGTGGTCGTTTTCGATGAGGTGCTGCTGCCGTTCAATGACACGCCCGAGCTGGCTCAGCCTATCGAGCTGCCGTCCGGTGAGCGCATGGCCCTGCTTACGGTGTCTGCGGGCCAACTGGTATACTACGGGCAATCGTTTGGCGTCAGCGGATCGGAGTGATATGTCTAGGCGGGCATTGCGAGTCCTGGGTTGTGCGATAGCGTTGGTCCTGGTGTCCAGTGGCGTTGTTCCTGGCCTCACGGGATCATCCCTGGCTCAGGAAGAGTCGCCCCCGATCACCTGGCGCCCGCCCGCACGTGTCCCGTCCCCGGAGAACACTTCGTCGTGGTTCCCGGATCTGGCGGTGGATGCCGAAGGTAACGTCCACGTAATCTGGTGCGAAACGAATCACCAGGGTTACTCCGAGACGGGGGAGCCCGTCCCTGTCACTGAGCTCGAGCGCGTGTTCCATTCTATGTGGGACGGCACCCGATGGGGGCTGGCCAACGATGTTGTCTCTCCGCACCAGAACATCATCCGCAATGCCATAGCGGCGGATGGTCACGGCACCGTTCACATGGTCTACGGCGCTGATCCCCCATACAGCCTCTACTACACGCAGGCACCCGGCGATGCGGCGTCATCGGCCGCAGCCTGGACTTCGCCACGGCTGGTCAACACCCGCCAGTTGACGTATATGAGCGACCTCGCTGTGTTCCAGGACACGCTGCACGTCGTATACGACGATCTGGGATCCACCATAGGAGGTCGCTGTCCGCGTTGTGCGGACATCTTCTACCGTCAATCTTCAGACGGTGGGCGCACCTGGTCCGCCCCGATCGACCTTATGGAGACGGATCTTGGCGCCAGCCGGGCGCAGATGGAGGTTGACCGCAACGGTGTGATCCACGTCACATGGGACGAAGGGTGGGACCGGCTCTCGGGCGTCGGCGAGCCGCAGCAGAGCGTCTATGTGAACTCGGTCGATGGCGGCACTACGTGGTCATCTCCCACGCTCGTCAGGCGTCCTGAAAGAACCGCCCAGCTTTCGGTGGGCAGCGACAACAAGGACGGTGTGATGCTGGTCTGGCGAACGACGACCTCTCGCTACCCCGGCATCTACTACATGTGGTCGACTGACCTGGGCATCCGCTGGTCAACCCCCATCACGATTCCCAACGTGGTCGCCAGGGGGTGGACTGACCCATTCGACCGGTATGATCTGGCAACCGACAGCGCAGGGAACATCCATCTCGTGTTCGGCGGTCACATCATCACCGAAACGCAGACCGGCACCGGTGAGGCGGTTGACTCGGGCCGACATGGCCTGTATCATGTTATCTGGAATGGGTCTGAGTGGTCTTTGCCATCGGTTATCTATGAAGGAGATTGGTATCCGGCCTATCCGAATATCGTGATTGAGCGCGGGAACTGGCTTCACGTCACCTGGTTCCTCCGGGAGACGCTATGGGAAGACCGTACGCCTCACGAGGTATGGTACACCCGTGGTCAGCTCCGGACGCCGGCGGAGACGCCGATCCCACCCAGTACACGTACGCCCACGCCCACCCCTGAGCCTTCAGCCACCCTCTCTCCAACGCCCACTCCGCTGCCCACCGTTGGCCCCGGTGCCTCGGGTATCCCCAATGGTCTGTTCACCGACGCCGACGATGTACTGCGACTGGCGCTGGCACTCTCGCCGGTCGCGCTATTGATCGGTGTGGCCATCGGTATCAGGCTGGGATGGTTCAGACGCCGCTGATGGGAATCACGCGTTACTGGCGCTGGGCAGCAGTCGCTTTCATCTGTGTGGGACTGCTGTCTGTCAGCGTGCGCGTCCCCGCCTCCGCAAGCCCCCTCGCGCAGATCGCAACCGACTGGCCGATGTACCAGCACGATCCGGCACATTCCGCACGTACAACCGCGACAGTCGCCAACACCGGGCCGCTTTACGTGCAGTGGGCCCATGCCTTTGGTGAGCGCGTCGAGGTGGAAGTCCAGCCTATCGTGGCCGGAGGACGCGTGTACGTCGGCGCGATGAATGGCGAGATGCACGCGCTCAATGCCTCCACCGGGGCGGCGGTCTGGATCAAGCGCCCGGGTGGCCCCATCGCGCATACCGCCGCTGTCTCTGGGACAGCCGTCTACTTCGGTTCGCTCGATGGCAGTGTCTACGCGCTCTCCGCGGCTGATGGTACCACGGTGTGGCGCTTCACCACCGGCGGACCGGTGGTGTCTGCCCCGGCCGTGGTGGACGGGCGGCTGTACATCGGCTCGACGGACGGGGCGCTCTACGCGCTGGATGCGGCGACGGGCAAGGAGCTGTGGCGCATCACGACCGGCGGGCCGGTGGTCTCGTCTCCGGCGGTTGCCGGTGGGCGCGTGTACTTTGGTAGCGAGGATATGACGGCGCGTTGTGCCGATGCCGCCACGGGCGCCCTTGTCTGGGCCACCCCGCTCCACGGCGCCGGCATGCGCAACACCCATCCCGTTGTCGGCGATGATGGCGACGTCGTGATCTTTGTCACCGTCAAAGCGGGGGGGTCCTCCTACCTTCACCTGGAGGACTATCCCGGGGCTCCATCGACGGCCAACCCGGTCCAGACATGGAACGCTTACTATCAGACCTATCCCCGCCGGCGGACCCTCTACTATCTGGACACCGCCACCGGGGCCGATCTCTGGAACCCGGCAGGGCAACGGTACGTGCCTATGCCCATTCCGTACTGGGGCCTGCTGGAGCCGATTCTTGCGCCCGATGGCAGCGCCTGGTTTCCGGCACCGGCAGGCACCGAGGGCCGTGCGTTCGAGCTCGATCGCGACAACCGCCTGTTCCGAACAGATCTGGCAACCGGCCTCACCACCCAGGTCGCCGGTGGGACGCAGGCCGAGTTCCAGTTGCGACCCGACGAAGTGGGACGTCACATCTTCTCGGGCGACCATTACTACTACACGATCAGCGAGGACCTGGGCGTCTTCCGTCCGGCTGAGGGTGTCGCACGGGCGCTCTTCAGCAACGGCCCGCCCAGCGGATACAATTTCGGGAGCCACATGCACCCCCATAGCCCATTGCCCAGTCGCCACCTGTGGCGCTACGGCGGCGTCATCGCCATGGGAGGGGCGCCAAATGCCAGCCCGCCGGTGGTCGCCAACGGCATGGTCTACTTCACGTCCTATGGATGGCTCTATGCCGTCGGGCCGATTGACCGTGGCTACAATCCTGCGACCAGTTTTCCCGCTCGCGACGCTCGTCTCCACGAACTGACCTACCCCCGTACGAGCACGCCCGCCTATTCAACGATGCGGGCTGAAGTCGCCACGCGGGTCGCCGACATCATCGCCCTGGGCCCGGCTTCCCCGCCCATCGCTGTCCGTTGGGACCAGGCTGGGCAGCGGATGTTGGGGAACGAGTTCACGTTCGAGGTCTACGGTTACGACGCAGACCTCGTCCGCACGCTCTCGAAAGCCTATCCACACCTCTCGGCGCAGCTGCAGGGCGAGCTGAGGGCCTACCTGCGTACCTTTGTAGCCTCGACGCTGCTCAACGACGAGCAATACGCCTACGGCTGGCGCTGCGTGCGCTTCGGCCAATCTGGCATCCTGGCAGGCGAAGCCAACTGCCCGCTGGATGACCTGACTGCTCGCTGGCTGGCGAACAACCCGAACCTGGTGGGCCTGCGCCTGGATGCACTGCTGGCTTACGCTAACGCCACCGGCGACTGGGACGCCATCCGTGCTAACTGGTCGCTCGTTATGCAGCAGTTCCAGATGTTCCTGGCTGCCTATGACCCGTCTCTCGGGTTCTGCCGGTTCGAGCAGTGGCTGACCGGCCGTCTGAACATCGGGGCCCAGATCGCGGCAGCCCAGGCGGTGCGCGACATGGCCGCCCATTTCGGCTACGCTGACGTACAGGCCCAGGCCCAGACGTTGCTGACCAACTTGCTCAACGGGCGCGTTGCCCTGGCCCAGTTCGTGCCGAATCTCTATGACCTCGGTCTACGCGAGCCGGTGCCGATCCGCCTCAATCCCGACGGCACGCTCGTCTACGAAGACATCATGGTGACAGGCGTCTACAACGGCGCCCTGATTCCCTACAGCGCCGCCCTGCGCGACCGCGATACCGATCCCGAACAGGTGAACTGGTGGGATGGCACGACCTTCGTGGTCGATGGCGGCGTGGGCATGATGCACTATCAGGCGCTTTCAGGCTACTTCCCCCTCAGCTCCGCGTTGATCGACCGGCTGCGGTCAAGTCTGCTCGATAAGACCCGCTACTACGTGAAATCCTATGAGGTCAACAATCCGTGGTGGTGGATGGCCGATCTGGCGCACCATACTACGTGTAGTGGCGAGCACCTGTACCACAGTCCCACGCTGTCGTGGACGATGTTCCAGGTCAAGGCGTGGGTGCTACAGGAAGACTGGAATACCCTTGCACGCCAGTTGCCCGAGCCGGTGAGTTTCAACGCACGTTATGATCTGTATCGCCTGGACAACCTCGCAACGCTCTTGGCGCTGGGGCAGCCCATGAGCAAGAGAGTGAGCCCAAGCGCTGCCCGCTATGGTGACCGCCTCACGTATACGATCACCCTGGCCGGCGTTGGGGCTAGCGCCGCTATCTCCGATCCCGTGCCTGCCGGGACAACGTACGTTCCGCAGAGCGCCCAAGTGGACCCGAACATAGGTACGCTCACGGCAGATGGGGCGCTTGTTCAGTGGACGGGCGTCCTGCCCGACGATGTGACGCTGACGCTGAGTTTCGCCGTGACGGTGGCGGTGTCTACGCCGACCGCGATCGTTAACCGGGCCCACGTTGATGGTGGCGATCACTCGGCAGAGCTCGTCGCGATCGCTTACGCAAACTATCACCACGTCTACCTCCCCATCGTCATCAGAAGGTGGCCGGGCTAGCGTCCTGATCACCCCCCACATAGCCTTTCGGCGCTGTTATTTCGATTGCACGGCTGGGCGCTCCATAGTGTGGTCAATAGGAGGCGCATCATGCGCAAGCTGTTGTTGGTATTCCTGATCTTCGCATCGAGCAATTGGGCTCGACCTGTGGCTGTGCGAGGCAGCGTGTTGCAGGAGACCGCGCTGCGCCGTGTCAACGCGCCCTACTTCGATGGCCAACTGGAATGGTCGGAGACGGCGATATTCTGGTTCGGAAAGAACGAACAGGGCATCCCCAGCCGCAACTATGCGGATGTGCGCGTTGGTTATACGGCGGACAGCCTGCAGGTCCGTGTGACCGTTGTCGATTACTACCTCTGGTATCTTGAGAACGCGACGGTGTCCGACGATCTGACCGCCTTCGATGCGGTCTACCTCTACCTGGATACCGGTCACGACCGCAGCGCCTCTCCGCAGGCCGATGACTACCGCTTCCTTCTGGGCTCGCGCCACTGGCCCAACGAGGACGCGGCCCAATACCGCCGCCAGGCGCGTGGCGATGGCGGTGGCTGGGACGCGTCATGGTCGGGGTCGTGGCTGGACTACGGGGCTATGCAGTGGTGGTGCAACCCCGGCCCAAACAGCAACGAGTGCGGCATTGACTACGGCTGGACTGGGATTTTCACGGTCCCGTGGGAGACCCTGGGACGCTCGGGACCGCCGCCCGAAGGCTCGTTGTGGGGGTTGGGTGTTCAGCTTCTCGATCGCGACGATGCGCCGCCTGCCGGCTATGTCGAGCCTGACCACTGGCCCGAGACATTCGAGCCGGACAGCCCTGCGACCTGGGGCGAGCTCCATTTTGGAGCCGCCCGCTTTCGCCCCCCCGAGGCCGTGCCTGAGGGCACAACGGTGATCCGTGCCGCTTCGCCAACCGACAACACCGTAGAGGATGCGTGGATGGGCGGAGGGGGCGTGTGTGGCAGCGGGCACGAGGGCGGCACCGAGATCAACCACGGAGCGGACACGGGCTTGTATGTGGGCAGCGAGATCGCCCCAACCCATTTCCCATGCTTCAACAAGTCGTATTTGCGCTTTGCGCTCGATGCAGTGCCGGCGGGGAAGACCATCATCTCGGCAACGATGACGCTGCATCTCTGGGGCAATGCCGGTGCCCCGGGAGAGGCCAATCCGTCGTGGGTGCATCTCTTTACCGTCGGCGACCCCTGGGACGAGATGACCATCCACTGGAACAACGCTCCATTGCCCCGGGAGAACGTAGCTGCGAGCTGGGTTTATCCACTCATGGCATCCGTTGACTGGCCCGGCGTGGCGTATCATTGGGACACTACGCAGGCGGTGGCTGAGGCCTACGCACGGGGTGAGGCGGTCAGCGTGGCGATTTATGGCTCCGACACCGATCAGCACAGCAGCAAGTATCTGACGTCTTCAGAGACCGGTGACTGGAATGTAGCCGGACGGCCCGCATTGGCCGTGGTCTGGGGGCGGTCGACGTCCACGTTGCAGAAGTCTGTTGCGCCCGTACTTGCACGCACCGGTCAGCAGCTCACGTATACGCTGCGATTGGTCGGCAGTGGGCGGGCTCTGACACTGGTGGATCCCCTGCCCGAGGGGGTAGGCGCGCCCGGCCCCATCCAGGCGACTGCAGGGACGGCCTCCTACAACAGCGCGTCGCGGCGCGTGGAATGGAACGGGACACCGGATGCCGGGCAGGAGGTGACGATTGCCTTCTCCGTGACCGTGACTGCCACTGGTCCTCTGGCCCTGAAGAACACCGCAACGCTCACTGACCCGGTTGTCGGGTCGACAACGGCGTCGGCGCTCGTCATCGCCAACGCCCTGCGGGTGCATCTTCCTGTGATCCTCCGTCATTAGGCGCAATTCTAGGCTTATCTTAGGGGTCTGTTCACCGATCGCCCACTTACACCTGCTACGATAGACACGTACACTTGGAGACACCGGCGATTGCCGGCGTCTGTCTCGTACGTCCGGAATGGGCAGCAGAAACTCGTTGGGCAAACGGGTGGGGGGGCTGCTACGGTCTACGGGGGCCTTGACGGCCTCCAGGTGGCACTCTGCTGGGGACTATCACTCTGAATTGGGGGGAAACATATGGGACGAAACCGTGTGCTGCGGGGGAGCTTGGCGTTTCTTCTGGTTGGCTTGGTGCTGCTGACGGTCTATGGACCTGCCTTGGCAGCAGATCCGCCTGAGGGGACGAGACATTCGTTCCTCGGTTCGACGGGCGCGGCGACGACGGACGAAGATGTGCTGGCGCTGGTTGTCGCTGATCTGGATAACGACACGTATGCCGATCTGGCGTATGGCGACGGCTCGACAGTGTTGGCGGCGCAGAACAGCCGGGACGCGGCAACAAGCTGGCCCGTGGTGGTCGAAGTTGGGACGACGACCAATGCCGTCGCCGCCATCGCGCTGGCCGACTTCGATCGTGATGGCTGGCAGGACTTGGTTGCCGTCACCGCAGATGCTTCGGGTGGCAACGAGGTCACGTTGTGGCAGAACCCCACAGCGCCCTTCACTGACACCTGGACGGTTAGCCACACCATCGCGGACTCGCTGAGCTATGGTCTGACTGCTGTCGCAGCGGTGGACTTGGATCGCAATGGCACCATCGATGTCGTCGCCGCCGGCGACAATGGTGTGATCTACCTCTGGTCCAATCCGGGAAGCTCACCCTTTACGACGGGCTGGGGCACCCCGGCAACCGTGACTGTGGGCAGCGATCCACTGGGGGCCTTGGCGGTGGCCGACCTCGACGGCGATGGGTTGCTGGACCTGGTGACAGGACACGCCGACGCCGTCGTAGCCTGGCGCAATCCGGACACGCCCTTTGTCACGAGCTGGACCGTCAGTAACACGCTCGGCACGCTGGGCGACGACGTAACCTCCATCGCATTGGGCGACCTGGATCACGATGCGCGGCCCGATGTGGTCGCAGCCGACGCTGCCGGTAGCGTCGTGACCTTGCGTAACCCCTTGGCCGCGGGCTTGCCGTTTGCGACGACTTGGGGCTCGGCAACGGACGTGCGGCTCCCCGGGACGCCGGCGGGCGCCGCTCGGGCCCTCGTTCTGGCCGACCTCGACCATGATGGCGATCTGGATCTGGCCGGGGCTGTGGGCGACACCGTGATGACGTGGCAGAATGCCGGAGAGCCCTTCAGCGGCGACTGGGTGGCGCTTAGCGTCGGAGGCGGTGAGGACACGATCTACGCGGTTGCCGTCGCAGACGTGGATCGCGACGGTGACTTCGATGTCGTTTCCGGCAGCGGCGTCGGGGCAACGCACGAGATCGTGCTGTGGTGGAACACGCTGATGCACCGGCGGATGGCCTTCCAGTCTACGCAATCCGCCTATGTGGCCGGCACTCGAACGTGCCGGTTTGTTGACGTGGTCTCGGTGGACCTTGACGGCGACGGTGACCTGGATCTGGCCACCGCTTGCAACGAACCGGGAGGCGTGGGCCTGCGGCTCTGGGAGAACGACGGCAGCCCCTTTGACAGCGGCTGGTCGTCCTACGGGGTGCCAAGTTCAGGAACGATCACCAGTATCGCCGTCGCGGACTTCGACCGTGACGGCAGGCCCGACCTCGTGACGGGCCACGAAGACGCACCCAGGCTTGTCGTGTGGCGCAATGCCGGGACGCCGTTTTCCGGGGGGTGGGTGAGTAACACCGTGGGGGCACCACCGGTGGCTGTCGGGGGCGTCGCGACCGGCGACTTTGATAGAGATGGCTTTATCGATATTGTCGCGGTCACAGGGGGTACCGACCAGTCGCCCCGCACCGCGCAGTACACCATCTCCGTCTGGCGCAACGATGGTACACCCTTCGACAACGCCTGGAGCTACAACACCGTCTATGTCCCCTACTACGCGGGGCAGGCGGTGGCTGTGGGAGATCTGGACAACGACGGATGGCTCGACCTGGTGGTTGGGTTGAGCGAGGCCGTTGCGGTTGGAACGCTTCAGGATCCGGCCGAGCCGGAGTCGTGGCTCGACAACTACTACCAACTGCGCGCGTACCGCAACGACGGTGACCCGTTTGGCGGCCCCTGGGTCCAGGCATTCGTGGGGCGTGATGCGAAAGCGGTGACGTTGGCTCCTGGTTCCGGCCGATATCACGGCTTCTGGGGCGCCACGGTGTACGATGTCGCGATCGCCGACCTGGATGGTGATGGCGTGCCGGACATCGCGTCTGTGGATCACATCGATGCGGACTACCAGATCAAGGTCTGGAGAAATGACGGGACGCCTTTTGACGATCAGCCGGAGGACGATGCAGAGTGTCGTGAGCGACCTTACATCTGGCAGCCAACTGCCGTCTATGCGGGGACGCCGGCCATCCCGTGGCTGGACAGCTCGGCCTATGGCGTAGCGATCGCCGATATGAACCTCGACGGTCTGCTCGACCTAGTGACCGTAAATGGGGAATATGACGAACACGAGACGAACGTCTGGGTCAACGACGGGCGACCCTTTGGAGCCTCTGTTGCCGATAGTACGTGGGCGCGCTCGCCTCTAGGGCAGGATACCACGGACCGCGGCGCCCTTTCCGTTGCTGTGGGCGACCTGGACAATGACGGCGACCCCGACATCATCCACGGCAGCGGCAACTACTACCTGGCCGGCGTTGACAACGACCTCCTCCTCTGGAAGAACCCGAGTGGTACGATAGCCTTCGACGTTGCCAGCACCACGCCGGCATCGTTTCTCCAGGGGAGCACGGACGATATCCTCCGACTCTCGGTGGTCCATCGCGGTTTCACTGTCGACCACAATGCCACAATCGCCGGGCTGCGCATGCGCTTCGAGACCGAGTTGGGCGTTCCACTGACGACAGTAGAAGCTCAGGCCCTGATCCAGAACCTCTATGTCTATCACAGTGACGATGTGACGTTCACCACGGCGGATACGCAGTTGGCCGCGGTGACCCAGGCCGCGTTATCGCTCACACCTGAGGGTATGGTTAGCATCAGTCTGCCCGAGAGTAATCCGCTCCTGCAGATGGCGCCCCTGGCGGTGAGGCATCTCTTTGTCGTCATCGAGGCCACGTCCGACGCTGCGTCCCAGTCGCCCAACCGTATCGTTGCGGTGCTCGACCCGGATGTAGATGTGACCGTGAAGGATAGCACAACGGATGCCGTGGTCTCCAACCGCTCTACGGACGCTACGGAGACGAACCCGATCGCTTTCGTTGGCCCGGCGACGCGCGTGGTGGTTGCCGACGCGCCAACGGCTGACGGCAACGAGGTGATCACAGCCACGTTGGGCACAGGGCAGCAACTGATGGTCTATGCCAACAGCTATGATGCCCTGGGCAACTTCCGTGAAAACGTGGCCGTCACCTGGTCTCTCGTCGACATCCTGGGGCAGGTCGTTGGTGGTGATTTCGTACCGGCGGCCAACAACCGCAGCGCTACCTTCACGGGGCACCGGATCGGCGCTGCGCGCATTCTTGCCGACCATCCTACACTGACCGACGATATGACCGGCTCGATCACGGTGACGTTGGAGCTCACTGTGGCGCCGAATCCGGCGCAGGTCGGTCCGACCGCGGGCGCGATCGTGACGGCCACCCTGGTCGATACCGGCCTGGATCCGGTGGCCAACGGTACCGCGGTGACCTTTGCGACGAACATAGGGGGATTTACGGGGCTGTCGGAGGTGGTGCGCACGACCACCGGGGGCGTCGCAACGGCCGACCTCACGTCTGATCTTGTGGGTACAGGGACCGTCACGGTTACGATCAATGGCGTGCAGGGATCGCAGCAGGTTCAGTTCGTCAGTGGCATACCCCATACGCTCGATCTCATCGTCGTGCCGGACAGCCTGCCAGCCGACGGTGTGACGACAGCCGTGATCACTGCCACCGTCACCGACTTCGTTGGCGACCCTGTTGCCGATGGGACGGTGGTGACGTTCGAGACCACGCTGGGGAGCCTGCCGGGCAGCCCCAGCACTGCGACGACGGATGATGGGGTTGCTACGATCACGCTGACTGCCCCCACAACGACGGGGACTGCGACGGTGACCGCGACGGCGGGGGCCGCCACGGACGACGTCGAGGTGACCTTCGTGCCCGGCGCGCCTGACACGCTGGAGCTGACCGCGGCGCCCACCAGCCTGGTGGCCAACGGGACGGCGACCGCGCAGTTGACCGCCACGGTGAGTGACGAGTACGATAACCCTGTGGCGGACGGGACGGTGGTGACCTTTACGACCACGCTGGGGAGCCTGCCGGGCAGCCCGAGCACGGCGACGACGGAGGACGGGGTCGCGACGATCACG
>JAXDDO010000038.1:0-54155 GCA_034676805.1 Anaerolineae bacterium
AGGATGTTCCGACACTATCCAACCTCCTTCGGACTAGGCTGCGAATACCACAATACATACCGGAAGTGTGTATGGGGCATTTCGATAAGTGACGGATGAATCTGCAGGGGCGAAGGGTATGGAATTAAGCTCTTGTTCAAAGTCTCTCCTTGCGAAATTGGGATTGGACGCTCTACCACTGGAACGGGCTGTGACACTGCCACCTCACTATTGTAGCAAAACGCTAGTACCCTTCGCAAGCGCAGTTTTATGACGACCACATCATAAGCAGGAGTACATCAGCAACCTTGGACACGGCAAAGAACTGTGATATCTTCTAAATGATGTCTGCCCCCGGCGCAGTAAAGGCCAGGGGCAGACTGGGGCGACATCGCATCACTGGGGTGCGTGCGAGCGGCTGACGAGGCAAGCGCTACATTTCGGATTCCGTTGTGTCTTCACCGTCGGCTTTCGGGGTTGCCGGAACCTTAAGATCGAAAACGCGGACGATTTCGACGTACCTATTGGATAACATCCTACGACATCGAGTTCTGGGGACCCGACGGGATGTGCACCAGCTTCTACCTGGGGGCGCTGAAGGCCGCGACCGTGATGGCCGAGGCGCTGGGCGATGACGTGCCGCTCTACCGGGAGCTGCTGGATAAGGGCGTCGCCTTTATGGAATCGGAGCTCTGGGACGGCGAGTACTTCATCCAACAGATCCAATGGCAAGGCTTGCGCGCAGCGGACCCGACGACCGCCAAGTCGTGGAACGTCGACTACTCGCCGGAAGCCGTGGCGCTGCTCCAGGAGGAAGGCCCCAAGTACCAGTACGGTCGCGGCTGCATCTCTGACGGGGTTCTGGGGGCATGGATCGCGGCTGTGTGCGGTGTCGGGCCGTTCCTCGATCACGACAAGGTCCGCAGCCACTTGCTGGCGGTGCACCGCTACAACCTCAAACACGACCTGCGGTCCCACGCCAATCCCCAGCGCCCGTCCTTCGCCCTAGGCAAGGACGGCGGCCTGCTGTTGTGCACGTGGCCCAAGGGTGGCGCGCTCTCGCTGCCCTTCGTCTATTCCAACGAGGTCTGGACAGGAATTGAGTATCAAGTCGCGTCACACCTGATGCTAATGGGCGAGACGGATGCTGGCTGCGAGATCGTGCGTGTCCTTCGCGACCGCTACAACAGCGCCGTGCGCAACCCCTTCGACGAGTACGAATGTGGGCACTGGTATGCCCGGGCGATGGCCAGCTATGGCATGCTCCAGGGCCTCACCGGCGCGCGCTACGATGCGGTGGAGAGGAAGCTCTACCTGCACCCCACCCTCCAGGGCGACTTCCGCGCCTTCCTGGCGACGGCAACCGGCTACGGCACGGTGGGCGTCAAAGACGGCCAGCCCTTCCTCGAAGTACGGCACGGCACGATCCCGTACGAGGAGATCGTCTTCGACGCGTCAGAATAACCAGAGACCCTAGGACCAGGGTGCAGGTTCCTGGTCGGCACGGACCGGGCTCGGACAAGTTCGGGACTGTGCTCCCCGGAACCTGCCCCTTCACACCTGAAGGAGGCAACCGATGAGTACATCCGAGCGCTGGTGCGGCATCCATCTGGGCGTCGGGCACGACGCCGTTATCGACCAACTGATCGCCGAGCTGCCGACGCTGGTTGACATGGGCCTCAACGTGCTGGTGACCGAGGTCAACTACCAGTACGCATTCGAATCGCACCCCGAGCTGCGGGGGGAGAACCCCATCACGCGGGCGGGGGCGCAGCGCCTTGCCGAAGCCTGCCGGGACCGGGGCGTGCGGCTCATCCCGCAGTTTCAGTGCCTGGGCCATCAATCGTGGGCCGAGAGGACGTTCCCCCTGCTGCTCCAATACCCGGAGTTCGATGAGACACCGGGTCAGTACCCCAACAACGATGGGATCTATTGCCGGAGTTGGTGCCCGCGACATCCTGACGTCAACGCGATCATCTTCGACCTCTTCGACGAGCTACTGGAGGCCTTCGGCGCCGACGCGCTACACGTCGGCATGGACGAGGTGTTCCTCATCGGCTCGGAGCACTGCCCACGCTGCGCGGGAGCCGATCCGGCAGAGATCTTCGCGGATGCCGTGAACGACTACTACGGCTACCTCGCGGAGCGCCACGTCCAGATGCTGATGTGGGGCGACCGGTTCCTGGATGGCAAGGCGACGGGCTATGGCCTGTGGGAGGCGTCCGAGAACGGCACGCACCCCGCCATCGACAGGGTTCCCACGGATATCGTGATCTGCGATTGGCACTATGAGCTTATGGAGAGCTATCCCTCGATCGCGATCTTCCTCGAGAAAGGCTTCCCCACGTGGCCGGGCGGATGGCGAAACGTCGAGGCTACAGAGGCGCTCCTCAAGGCTACCTTGGCTTACGCCGACCATCCCGGTCTGCTGGGCTATCTCTGCACCACCTGGGGTGCCGTCAAGCCGGGCAAGCTGGCAACATGGCCGCCCATTGAGCTGGCGATGCAAACGCTCCGCGCAGGTCTCGCCTGAAGCACGCCGGCGTAAAGAACACCGAAATGACCAACATACCAGCGACGCCTCCTGGCGCCAAAACTGCACCGTACCGCTTCGAGCACCTTGGGCAGACGTTCGAGGATCCATACGCCTGGCTTCAGGACAAGTCGGACCCGGAGGTGATTGCCTACCTGGAGGCCGAGAACACCTACGCGCGCGCCGCGTTGCGGCACACCGAGCCCCTTCAGGAGCAGCTCTATCAGGAGATGCGTGGCCGCATTCAGGAGGACGATAGCAGCGTGCCGGTGCGGTATGGCGACTACCTCTACTACTGGCAGATCCACGCAAACCAGCAGTATCGGGTTTTCTATCGCAGACGCGACGCCGCCGGGGCGTCCGAGCAGTTGCTGGTCGACGAAAATGCGCTGGCAGAGGGCAAGGCCTATTGCCGGGTTGCCTTCCTCGTCCCAAGCCCCGACAACGCTCTGGTGGCCTATGCCGTTGACACGACCGGCTCGTGGGTCTTCGATCTCTACATACAGGACATGGCGACGGGCGCCACAGTGGCAGGCCCGATCCCCAACACGGCCTGGACCGTGGCGTGGGCCAGCGACAGTCGCACCCTCCTCTACACGCAGTTCGATGCGGCGCACCGGCCCTATAAGGTCGCGCGCCACACCGTGGGTCCGGCGGAGGCCAACGACGTCCTGATCTACCACGAACCGGACGAGGCATTCAGCCTGCGAGTCGAGCGCACCCGGAGCGGTGCGTACCTCCTGATCACAGCGCGCAGCCACAGCGCCACCGAGGTCCGCTATATACCCGCCGGCGAGCCCACAGACCAGCCGCGCGTCATCGAGCCGCGGCGGCCCTGGGTGGAATACTACGCCACCCACCACGGCGATCACTTCCTGATCTACACGAACGATGCCGCGGAGAACTTCCGGCTGGTGGAGACCCCGGTAAGCGAGCCGGGCCTGGCGAACTGGCGTCCGATCCTGCCCCACCGTGAGGACATCCTGATCGAGGGGCTCGACGCCTTTCGCGACCATCTCGTGGTCTACGAGCGCAAGGCAGGGCTCAAGCAGATTCGCGTGTCCGACCCCGACGGGTTGAGCAATGTACGCTATGTGGCGTTCCCGGAGCAGGCCTACACCTTCAGCGTCGTGGCCTCCGCGATAGACGCCAATCCGGAGTTCGATGCGCAAGCCCTGCGGTTCGAGTACAGCTCGCTGATCACGCCGGACTCAACCATCGACTACGGGCTGGCAACCGGGGCATGGAACGTTCGGAAGCAGAAGGAGATCCCCAGCGGCTACGATTCGATGGCCTACACCTCCGAGCGGATCCACGCCGTCGCCCCCGACGGAGCCCGGGTCCCCATCTCACTGGTCTACCGCAAGGGCCTGCGCCGCGATAGCAGCCATCCCTGCCTGCTCTATGGCTACGGCGCCTATGGCTACAGCACCGAGCCCGCCTTTGACTCCCGCCGCCTGAGCCTGCTCGACCGCGGCTTCGTCTTTGCCATAGGTCACGTACGCGGCGGTAGCGAGTTAGGTCGCAGGTGGTACGAGCAGGGAAGGCTGCAGCACAAGCAGAACAGCTTCGACGACTTCATCGCCTGTGCCGAGCACCTGATTGCCCAGGGCTACACCTCGCCTGACCGGCTGGCCATCCAGGGCGGGAGCGCCGGAGGCCTGCTCGTAAGCGCCGTAGTCAACCAGCGACCGGAGCTTTTTGCCGCCGTTGTGGCTATGGTGCCCTTCACCAACGTGATCACGGCGATGCTGGATCCGGAGCTGCCCCTCACCGTGCCCGAGTACGAGCAGTGGGGCAACCCCGAGGACCCCAAGGCCTTCGCGACGATGCTCGCCTACTCGCCCTACGAAAACGTGAGGCCCACCGCCTATCCGAGCATGTACGTGAAGGCAGGGCTCAACGACTTGCAGGTGCCGTTCTGGGATCCGGCCAAGTGGGTCGCGAAACTGCGGGCGCTCAGGACGGACGACCGCCCCCTGCTTCTGGTGACGAATATGGGGGCCGGTCACAGCGGCGCCTCGGGACGCTATGATCACTTGCGCGAGGACGCCCAGGCCTACGCGTTTCTGATCGACGAGCTGGGGGCGGGAGGCAGGCTATGATTCCCTATCTCGAGCCGCGGGTCTTGACCGAGGAAGAGATCGCCAAGATACACCACGCGATGCTGAGCATACTTGGCCGCACCGGCGTGAGGGTGGAGCACGCAGGCTTCTGTGAGATGCTGGCTGACTATGGCGGGCGGGTCGAGGCGGACCGCGTGCGCTTCCCGCCCACCCTGATCGAGGACTTCCTCGCGGAGAGCCAACCCACCCCTCTCCCCTCGCGCCCGGCCCTGACAGCCCAGGCCGGTGTCTATCAGGGACCCTACCTCGACCCTCTCACGGGCGACCTGGTGCCCTTCACCGTCGAGACCCTGGCGGGATACATCAAGCTGGCCCGCCTGCTCCCGGATGTCAGTGGCATCCATATGCAGAACTACCCTGTTGCCGCGGCCCGGATGACCGAGCCACTGGAGCTGCGCATCTTCGCCTGGAAACACGGCGCCCAAGAGGCTGGCGGAATCCAGTTGACTGCGCTCTGCCCCTACCTGCTCGAGATGTACGAGATCAAGGCCGACGCGGAGGGCAAGAGCCTGGACGAGGTCTTCCGCGGCGATGCCTTTATGATCAGCCCGCTGCGCATTCCAGCGCACGAGGCCGAGCAGATTGCGTTCTTTCACGAGCGAGGGCTGCGGGTCTCACTCTCCAATATGATAACGGCTGGGGGAACCGGACCGGTTACACTGGCCGGCTGCATCGCCCTGAACCTGGCGGAGCGCATCACTGTCGGCATCCTGATGCGCGTCCTCTATGGTGACCGCCAGTGGGCCTTGGGCGGCAGCATCACAGCCCTGGATATGCGCACCCTGATCCAGCCCTATGGCCGCCCCGAGATGCTGCTGGCGAACCTGGCCAACATGCAGTTGGGGCGCCACTACGGCGTACATTCCTGGCCGCACACCGGCCTCACCGATGCGAAGCTGCCCTCGTACGAGGCAGGCGTGCAGAAGCTGCTCACGGCGCTGCCGTGCATCCTGGCGGGCGGCGGCAACATCGAGCCGGGCCTGCTCTCCATCGACGAGGTGTTCTCGCCCATCCAGATGATCCTCGATGCCGAGGTTGCCAGCGCGCTGCGCCGTGTGATCCGCGGCTTCGAGGTCAGTGACGAGACGCTGGCGGTCGAGTTGATCGACGAGATGGGCCCCGGTGGCTTCTTCACCGCCACCGAGCACACGGCGCGCCACTTCCGCGAGGCCCAATGGCAACCCCAGATCTGGTCGCGTGAGATGCTGCAGCACTGGCTGATCGACGAGAGTGGCATCGACACCGACCGCGCGCTGGAGCGCTGGCACGCCCTGATGGCGCAGCCCGACTTCGAACCCGCGATCAGCCCGGAGACGGAGCAACGCCTGCAAGGCGTGCTCGCGCGGGCGCGCGCAGTCCTGCGGTAGGCGCGGGCACGGCGCCCTCAGAGTACGAGCGGATCTACACGCGCCATCTGCCACACCACCACCTCGCAGGGGCGACGTTCTTCGTCACTACCCGGCTATACGGCAGCATACCGCAGTACCAGAGGCTGGCGCTAGTCGAGGAGGCAAAGCGCCTTGCCGCCCGCCTGGCTGAGATCGCGGATGAGAAAGAACGTACACGTGCCGCAAGGGCGCTTTCTGGCAGCACGAAAGCTACGATCACTGGGTGAGAGACGGTGAGGAGTTACAGCGCATTCTCAGGTACGTCGTCAACAACCCCGTCAAGGCGGGGCTGGTGGAACACTGGCGCGACTGGACGTGGACCTTCTGCGAAGACTGATATCTTGGCTAACACACCGGGGAGGGGGCGAAGTTGCACTTCGCCCTACGCCACAACGTACGGCGAGCGTGTCGTTCGCCCTCTGTCGATCGCGGCACACCACAACGTAGGGCGAACTTTCAGTTCGCTCTCTGTCGATCGCGACACGCCGCGGAGGGGGCGAAGTGCAACTTCGCCCTACGTGGCTAGCCTTCGCCCTCCTTCAGGATGCGATCGACCACCAACTGGCGGAACTCCGGGGAGAGGCTGGCGAAGTAGGCGCTGAACCCGGTCACCCGGACAACGAGATCCGGGTACTTCGAGGGGTCCTTGTGCGCCTCCAGGATTTTCTCCGCATCCATGATGTTCAGGTTGACCTGCGTGCCGCCCAGGTCGAAGTGGGTCTTGATCAGGTTCGCAACGCTGTCGATGCCACCCTCATCCTTCGACAGCGCGGGGTCCAACTCCATCTGCATCGGAGCCGTGTTGCCGTAGCCCGGCTGCACCGACGCAATCGCGACCGCCATGGCTGTGGGGGCCCCGTCCTTGCGGAACCCAGGGTCGGGATTCGACCCATGCGAGATAGGATCACCGGCATGACGCCCGTTGGGCGTCGGCCCCACGCCCTTGCCCATGGGGATCGTGTTGGCCCACGAGAAGAGGCCCGGGATCATCGTGTATCCCTCGGGTGTGGGTGCCTCTGTGACCAGCTCGGTGAAGACTTCGGCAATGCGCCGGGCATATGCATCACCCAGCGTGCCGCCGTAGCCGTAGCTCGGCATGTTCTTCATCAGCAACCGCGAACGCTCGCCCTCCACACCTTCCCAATCGGTCTCGATGTGGTGCCGGATCTGATCCCAGGTCAAGCGACCTTCCTTCTCGATCCGCTGTTCCAGTGCAGCGAAGGAGTCGGCAACGGTCGCCAGGGCGGCGCCGTCAAGGCACAGGTTGTAGAACTCCACCCCGTGGTGTGAAGCGTCATCGCCCTTCTCGATGGGACCGTAGCACAGCAGATCCATAACCAGCTCGGGGAAGACCTCGTGCATATGGTTGATGTGGAAGTCGAGGCTGGCAGCGATGCCCCGGACACCCTGACGCAGATGCTGGACAAAACGGTCCCACAGGTACGCGACGCCGGGCGTGACCGATGGATCACTCACCATCTCCTTCCACGCCGCCTCGAAGATTGCGGCGAAGTTGATCTTGACGCAATCATTGAGCGTGTACTCGCGGCCCGGGATTGCCGACCAGTGGCATCCGGAGTAGGCCCGATCGTAGCCCAAACCGATGTCGTAGCCGTTGCGGGCGAAGCCCTCCGCCGTCCGATCGACGCCCAGGAACTTCGGCACGCCGGTGCGATCCTCGAACATCACCTCGACGCCCCGCTTGAGCAGCCCGGGGTCGACGCTATCGCCGACGGCGACGCCAACGTTCGCGGGGATCTTCAGACGGTGGGCGGCCTCCAGGATGAGATAGGAGACCGTGTTCGTCACGTCCTTTCCCGTCGCATCGGGACCGCCGAGCTGGAGATAGGCCGTGTCGCGCAGCAGCAGGCACGCGATATGGAAGATGGCCTCCTCGTCGGTCAAGGTGCCCGCGGCCACCTCGCGCTCGTAGTACGGCGTGAGCAACACGTCCAGGCGCCCCATCGAGCCGCTGCCGTTGTACATCCGGGCCAACATCTGGAACCAGAGGATCCACTGACAGGCCTCGCGGAAGGTCTGCGGCGGCGCATCGACCAGCCGTGTGTTCATCTCCGCGATCTCGATCAGGTTCTGGCGCAGCTGCGGGTCCGCCTCAGCTTCGGCCATCTCGCGGGCAGCGTCGGCTGTGCGCTGGATCCAGTTCTGGGTGCCCAGGACAATGTCCTCCAGGCCATCGTAGAACCCGGTGTCGCTCGGCGCATTGACCTCGCGATAGTAGCGAATCTTGTGCAGGATGCCGCCCCAGCCCACATCCAGGCCGATCTGTAGATCCTGACAGAAGTGCTGTGTGGCGCCGATACCGGGCAGCAGCTGGTAGGTCTTGCGCAGCTCGGCCAGGTCGGGGCGCAGTTCGGAGACGCTGATATCAGGATTCCAGCCGGGCTTGCGGTACGACGAGAAGTTCACCATATAGCCGCCAGCCAGTGAGCTGACGGGATCGACGTAGGCCGGGTGTGCCTCTAACAGCGCCCGGTAGTTGGCCCCCACGGCCCGCGGGCCAAAGAATCCCCCACTCGGGTGGTTCGGTTGGGGCGTATACCCTTCAATGAGACAGTCGGTGATGGGCATCCCCGAGGTGCTCATCGCCTGCACAATCTTGCGCCGGTCGGGCGGCGGCAGGATCAAGGCCCAATCGTCGTGATCCATCGACCCAATGATCTCCTGCTTCTCACGGGTCTGGGCCAGCTTGGTCTCGCGAAGTTGGGCGATACGCGCCTGATACGTAAGTGTTCCCACGGTAGTCATCACAGCCACACACCTCCTGGTTACGGTCGAACTTTGCTCGAATCGGCCGTGCTCGGCGCCTCTCTACGATGCGCATTCACGGCGTCCATATTAAGCCGGCATCCCAGCCCCGGCGTATCCGGAACCGCCAGATAGCCGTCGACAATGGCTTCAGGCGGCTCGATCAGCGCGGAGCGCCACTCAGCCTCTCCCCAAGCGTACTCCAGAATCAGGAAGTTGGACAGTGTAGCAGCGACTTGGGCCGTGGCCACAGTGGCAACCGGGCCTGAGGGGTTGTGGGGCGCGATCAGCAACTGGTTGAGGCGGGCAGCCTCGCCAATCGATTTCAGCTCCATCATGCCACCGCAATGCTTCACGTCCGGCATCAACACGTCGACCACGCGCTCCAGCAGAAAGGCCCGGAAGCCCTCCATTGCGAACACGCTCTCGGCCGACGCGGTAGGCATCGGCACAGCGCGGGCAACCGCGGCAAGCTGGTCCGGGCGCGTATGGCGTACCGGTTCTTCATACCACATCAGGGTGCACTCGCCCAGCGCCTCGCCAACCCGGATGGCTTCCGACGTCTCCATGCGCCCGTGACAGTCTACCGCAAGATCGATCTCGTCGCCGATTGCCGCGCGCACGGCGCGAACACGCTCAACGCCTGGCTGCCACGCGGCCCGCGGCCCGGTCCGCACGTGATCGGGTGCGCGGAGCTCGTCGAACGGCGCCAGCTTGACCGCCGTGAATCCCTCGTCGACCGCCTGCCGGGCAGCGCGCGCAAAACCCTCGGGCGAGCGGTCGCGCACGTGGCGGTTGATATTGGCATAGAGCCGGATCTTGTCCCGTACTGCGCCGCCAAACAGCGTGTGGATCGGGACGCCAAGGTACTGGCCCAGGATATCCCACAGCGCCTGCTCAATAGCGCTGAGCGCCGTAGCCGTAATACGCCCGCCGTGGATCCCTGCCAGCCGGCGCCAGAGCACGTTGATCGCCAGCGGCGATTCACCCACCAGGCGTTCTTCGAACACCCTCAACGCCGACAGGAGCAGGGCATCGTTGAGACTGTGGCTGGCCTCGCCGAGCCCGGTGATGCCTGCGTCGGTGTGCACATGGACGAAGACCCAGTCACCCCGCTCTGTGACGTGGACGACAATCGGCTCGATTCCAGTGATGCGCATCGCTAGACCTTTCCGGCATCCTGCCTCGCGGGAAAGAGGATGCCCACAGTAGAAACGACAATGAACACGATTGCGCCCCAGCGCCCCAGGCTGAAGAAGATCCTGGCCCCGCCGAAAACGTAGACGGCTGAACAGGCGGCAGCCCAGAACAAGAGCGCCCACGTGCCAATCGCAAGCGCACCTTGACGGGTATACGCCGCCATCACCACCAGGTAGCCTGCCAAGAGCGTGAGCACGACGTAGAAGACCTTGTAGAAATACGGGATGCCGTTCAGAAACGCCTTGACAGGGGGCAACAGGAAGACCGCAACGAGCAGCAGCCCTACCAGGGCTGTGCCGATCCTGACCGCCAACGGGCTTTCGACAGACTCCGGATGACTCGCCATACTCATGCCTCCTTTGCCCGCTGACGCGGGGGCCCCACCTTCACCATGATACCATAGCGGAACGGCGGCAGCGCCAGCCGGCCATCGGCCAGCGTCGCTTCGCCGGTGGCCGTCTCGCCGTCCTCGGCGGACCACGGCCAAATCAGCTCGACCGGAGCCTCCAACACGCCCGCCGGTCTGAGATCGAAAACCTGATCCTCCAACACCGGTGGTTCGAGGCCGTCTCTCAGCACACTGTGCCAACTATCGGCCTTGTTCCGCACCCAGAGCAGCAGGTGCCCCCTGCCCTGAAGCACCAGACACCACGCGCGGTCGTTGGAGTAATCCAGCGGGGTGAAGCGCTCGAAGGGAATAGCGAGCCCTTCCAGCAACTCGGCAAAGGGCCGGTAGAAACGCCATAGGTTCTTTTGATCGACGTATTGACCCCAATGCCAGATCTGGCCGGTGCCCGCGGCCCCTGCGAAGAAAGCCGGAAATGTCGTATCGTGGAAGATGATGCCGCGGTTGTCCATCCGGTAGTAGCGGAAGGGGCCGGTGTGACGATCGTTGACGGCGCCCGTCTCCGCCAGCAGCACCGGTCGATCGGGCAGGGCCATGCGCCGGACGGCATCGACGCTCAGGAGCACGGGATCGGTGCGGCAGATCTCCCACGGGGCACCCTGGTCCAGATAGCGATGCACCTGCTGGAGCTGCATCTCATCAAGCTTGAACGCATCGAACGGCTCCATCTTGTGCTCATCATCGTAGCTGCCCAACGAGTTGGTGACGCACTGATCGCCGGCCAATTCTCGAACCGCCTGGAGCATATCGCGCGTCCAGGCGACGACAAGGTCCCACGACGCCTGGACGCAGTCCATCTCGTTCCACAGCTCCCAGACGGCGACGACCGGATCGTTGCCATAGCGCGCCGTGTATGCCGCGACCTTCTTCAGCCATAGCCGGCGCCAGGTCTCCTCTTGCAACCACGCATCGATGCTCTCGGGCGTACGACCGTCGTCCGGGTGACGCAGCACCTTGGAGAAGGCGGAGCCGGGCTCGAACGTCCGAAAATGCTCGAAGCACAGCTTGAGCCGAATGCCGTACGTGCGGGCGTGCTCGACTACCGCGTCGAGTCGCGCAAATGCCGCCAGGTCCAGCTCGCCGGCAACTTCGGTCTCGACGGCGAAATACGGATGCGAAAGCCAGATGCGGGCGAAGTTCCCACCATTGTCGGAGAGCAGGCGAAACCACCGCTCGTATTCAGCGGCACCGAGAGTGGCCGACGCCTCGCCGGTCTCGAAGTGGCCGATCCCCTCTGGCAGGAGGTAGCGCGGCGGGCCAGCCATACACAGGCCAATCGGCACGAACGGCTGTCCCTCGTCTTGAACGAAGTAGCGCGGATCGAGGTCGCTGACACTCACATAGCCCGGGTAGGTTGACGGCCCGCAACGGAAACCGCCCTCCTCCACCACCGCATCACCCGCTAGCGCTCGATAGCGATGGAGCCCCGCCGCCCGCGGTGTGAAGCGCACCGCCGGCACGGCCTCGCCGGTGACCACCAGGTGCTCGTAACCATGGTCATCATAGCGCAACTCGGCGGGTCGATGTAGAAAGACCGGGCGCGTTTCACGCCACTCGTTCGGGCCACTGAACTCGACACGGTCTATAGAGGTCGCATACGGGAACGTCCGCATCCACCGCCCGTAGCGTCCAAGATCTCCCATACTAGTGTCCTCCCAAAGCAGATCGTTGTGGATCACAGGGGGCGACGGCGATCCGCTCCCTATGAGCCGGAGTGAACAACGAATCCATAGCGCCGGCCAACCCCTGCCGATGGGTGACGCCCCGTATAGAGCCGCTAGGCCGTGCGCTCCACGATCTCGCGCGCAACGCGCGCGGTCATATCACGATAGTGCTGGTCGCCAAAGAGCCAGACGTGTATGAGATAGGTGCGCAGCCAGTAGACTAGCGAGCGCAACTGGTAACCCGGGCGTAACGGCGTGTAGGCCGTGTAGATATCGAAGAAGGCGCTCCCGACCGTCTCGAACACCCGCAGGTAGGCCAACTCCATCTCGACATCGGCGTATTGCGCCCCGGGATCCACCAACCCTGAGAGCGCCCAGCCCTGCGGCGAAGCCCCCAGCATAGGACGCACGATCACGTTGGCGGCCCAGATGTCGCCGTGGATCAGCGTGGGCCGGCCTTGATCGGCCAGGAGCTGCGGGGCAACGGCGATACTTCGATCGACGTCGTGGAGCACGTCCGCCGGCAACCGCTGTGTCACCTCGGACTCCGCACGGACCTCGTGCAACCACGGCATAAAGACGTCGACCCAGCGCGGTTCGCCCGGCGCATCGAGCGCGCCGAACGTGTCGCGCGTGTGCGCGTGCAGGTCGACAAGCACCTCGGCCAACTCACGCTCCACGCGCCGGCGGTCGGCGCGCCCGAGAGGCACCTGGGCCAGGCTCACACCCGGCAGCGTCTCCAGCAGCAGAAACGTGTAGGGCAACGTCGCGGTCTCACTCTCCTCCATATAGACCTCGGGGCACGGGAAGCCACGCTCGCGCATGTAGCAGAGCGCCCGCGCCTCGCCGGCAAACCCCTGGCCCGCCCCATTGAGCTTGATGACGCCCGTGTAGGGCGCGCGATCGAAGCTCAGTCTCAGCACCGAGTTGATCATGCCTCCGTGGAGACGTTCCACGCCGGTACAGCGCACGCCATCGCCCAGCCAGGCTGCCAGAACCTGCTCAGCCTGCTCGGGTGTGAGCGCTAGATTCGTCTGTAACTCGACCATCGTGCTGATGCCCCGATCCGCCCGACCCGGCCACGCGCAGGCTAGGGCAGGGTCAACTCCATGCCATCGTATGCGACGAGCGTCTCGTGATTACCATAGGCCTCCACGAGCTCGCTGTGGGTCATACCGCCGTTGTGGGAGAAATGGTGCGCGAGCACGCGCGTGACGCCCGGCACGACGAGGCCCTCGGCGACCATGCGGGCGCGCGTCTCGACGAACTGCGCCAATCCGTGGTGAAACTCGCCGCCCGACTGGTGACCGCTGGTTGCGTCCAGAACCACCAGGTCGAGCCGCCCGACACCACGCAAGACGGTCCAGGCCGGCTCCTGAAGCGGGCCTGTGTCGGTGGCGTAGAAGATGCGCCGCCCCTCGTTTTCGATCACGTAGAGCAGCGGCTCCAGTTGGCCGCCACCGTGGGTTGCAGGCACCGCGGTGATGTGATAGCGACCCGCCGTCCAACGGTCGCCGCCCGATACCGCGCGCCAGCTCATGTGCGCGAGCTCGGCGGCGCGCGGGTCCAGCGCTTCCAGCGCGTCGGCCGGTCCGTAGATCGTCAGGTGCGCCATCGGCGTGGGAGTGAAGCCTGCATGCCGCCAGTGCAAGTTCTGCGGCAGCCAGTGGTCTTCGTGCCGGTGGGTTACGAGCAGCGTTTCCACGCCGCCCAGGAATTTCCGGGCCATATTGGCCGACGTAAGCAGGTCGGGGCCCAAGTCTATCAGCAGATCGTCGTTCACCAACGCGGCCGCACGCGCGCGGACCTCGCGCCCGCCGTCGCGCCGCGCTACCTCACATACACGACAGCTGCAGAAGGGGTCGGGGACCGCCTCCGCCGCTCCTGTGCCCAGCATCGTCAGTTTCATCGTCACACTCACTCAGTTCTTCACGTCTGAGGAGCCGGGGGCCGCACGCCCAAGGTCCATACCCACCCCAAGAGCTGCGCCCCAGCCCGTGTCCATGCCTGGCGGGCCTACTTGTCCCAGCGCCGGTCAGGCTGCCAGAACCCCAACTTGGGCGTGTTCCACTCGTCGGTGGGCTCGAAGAGGCCGCTCGGCGGGCGCAGGTTGTCGCGGATGCCCTCCAGGTTGAGATCCACGCCCAGACCGGGGGCGTCCGGCACACGCACGTAGCCATCGACCATCAACGGATCATCCAGCCCGGTAACGAGGTCTGACCAGAAGGGCAGATCCAGCCCGTGGTGCTCCAGCGCCACGAAACTCGGGATGGCGGCCGCGGTGTGGAGGTTGGCCATAAAGGCAATCGGCGAACCGGCGAAATGCAGCGCCGTAGGAATGCCATAGCGCTCCGCGTAGTCGGCGATCCTCTTGGTCTCTGCCAGGCCGCCCGAGGTCAGCAGATCGGGGTGGATGATGTCGACGGCGCGCTGCTCGATGAACGGACGGAACCCGTCCCACAGATAGAGATCCTCACCCGCGGCAATGGGGACGTTGATGGCATCGGTGACCTGCTTGTGCCCGGCGACGTCGGTGACGGGCATGGGATCTTCCATCCACGCCAGGCCGAACGGCTCCAGCGCCTTGCCGAGCTTGATGACTTCCTTGGCCGTGAGATAGCCGTGGCCAAAATGGTCGATGCACAGCGCCACGTCCCAGCCCACCGTCTCACGCACCATCCCGACGATCTCGGCGAGCCGGGCGATGCCCCTGTCGGTGATCTTGACGACCTGGCCGTGACCGGCTGCCCGGTTCCGCATGCCCAACGGATATTCGAACCGGGAGGGCTTGCCCACCATGCCACCCTCCACGTCCTCCAGGGTCTGGAGGCGGGCATCGAACTTGATGAACGTGAGGCCCATCTGCTTCCGCCCCAGGACCCTTTGGGCATACGCCTCGGGCGTCGGCTCCTCCGGCTCCGGCGTATCGGCATAGATGCGGATCTTGTCACGGTACTTGCCGCCCAGGAACTGGTAGCAAGGCACGCCGTAGA
Source organism: Anaerolineae bacterium (assembly GCA_034676805.1). Lineage (GTDB taxonomy): Bacteria > Chloroflexota > Anaerolineae > B4-G1 > SLSP01 > PWVB01. The sequence continues at coordinate 15,056 of JAXDDO010000038.1, forward strand.
CCTTGCCGATGAGATCCCAGAGCGCGATCTCGATGCCCGAGACACCCCCGCCCTCGCGCGCACGGTTGCCAAAAGGCTTGATCGCGCGGAAGATCATATCAATGTTGCACGGGTTCTGGCCGAGCAAGACGCTCTTGTACTGCAGGGCGTTTTCACGATGGCCCGCGTCGCGGACCTCGCCAATGCCGTAGACGCCCTGGTTCGTGTCGATGCGGATGATCGGATAGTCGTAGTTCGAGCAGACCGTCGCCGTTCGCATATCTGTGATCTTGAGCTGCGACGGGCTCGACGCGCGCTTGATCGCGTCCTCTACGTGCCCCTGCAAGGTCTCTTCGTGCTTGTCAGCCATCGGTAGCCTCCTTATGGTGTGGCCGATTACCGCTTGTGCCAGATGAGATGCGGCTGAATGCGCTCCCAGGCCCGGTCGATCTCCCGCATGTCGTACGCGTCGAGCGGGCGAGCATTGGTGCGGACGCGGTGGTTCTTGAAGACACCCCGCCGAATCATGATCTCCTTGGCGTAGCCCATCCCCATCATCCCCTCCAGCATCAGCGAGGGCAGCAGATGCTCAAAGAGATCCCCCGCGGCCTCCATCTCGCCTGCGTCCAGCAGCTCCCACACGCGCTGGACGAGATCGCAGAACTGGCAGGCGTGGACGTTGCCGGCGGCGCCACGGGCATGCTCGACGAACATCGGACGCCCGCCACCGCCACCCATCACGCCCTTGACGGCGGGGCTGTTCTTGGAAAGCAGCCGGGTGATGTTGTAGTGGCTGGGCGGCACCTCTTCCTTAACCCAACTGACGTGCTCGATCTCCTCGCAGAGGCGGACGAGCTGGTCGGGCGACAGCGCCGCCACACTGGCGTTCTGAATCCAGATGGGCACGTCGACCACGGCGTCAATGGCCTTGTAGTACGCGTAGATGGTGTCGAAGTCGGGCTTGTGGATGTAGGAGGGCATCGCGATGACGCCGTTGACGCCCAACTGCTGAGCGTACTCTGCATATTCGACCGCGAGTGGGGTGTTGACCGCGGCAACGTTGCCGATGATCGGCACGCGTCCGGCGCTGACCTCCATGGGCAACCGCATCATCAGCTTCCGCTCATCCTCGGAAAGGAGGCGGAACTCGCTGACCATCAAGGGGGTAGCAATGCCACCCACCCCAGACTCAACACAGAACTCGATCTCAGCAGCCAACACCTCCTCATCAATCCGGTCCCGGTCGTCGAACGGCGTCATCGGGATGGCGAAACTTCCGCGCCAGGGCCTGTCCGTCATGCTGTGCCTCCTTAGAGTGCTAGAGTCCCAGTTTCTTCAGCCGGGCCAGCGTCTGCTCATAGACCTCGAAGTGCTCGCCCTCTTTCTCCTCAGGATCAACGTACTTGAGCCACATCGCCTCGTCCGGGCTTGCCCCTGCCAGGTCGCGCCGGCTCACGTTGAGGATGCTGCTCGTATCGTGCCACTTGACCTCGCGCTCCTGGAGCAAGATGTACTGCCCCGCGTACTTGTCCACGAACTGCTGTACGTGGTCGCGATAGTACAGCGCTTGCTCGCAGGTCGTGCGGCGCCAGCTCACCACGCGCTCGTGCGCGTCAGTCGCTACCGTGTAGAAGGTCCCGTCGGGCTGGGGCTCGAGCTCCGACTCATAGTCGATCTCGTCCAGGTTCACGGTGCCGAAGCCGCCCTGCGCCGCCACGAGCACGGGGTTGCGATCGCGGATGTACGGTTGGGTGGGCCAGTCCTCCGCGGGGTCGTGCCCCATCAGCATCGTGCCGACCGCGTCGGTGGCGATCAAATGGTCTCCGGCGATCAGCCCATCGACCACGCGACCCAGCCCAACACCATCGCCCCACTCGCGTCCCGCCTGCCCCACCAGGGCATCGATGATGTTCAGGGCCGGATTGAAGATGCGCCCGATATCGGCCAGCATGTAGGGCATACGGATGATGTGGTGGAAATACTGGCGCGAGCGTCCGTGGGGTTCGCGCGGAACGAGGCCAAAGAGGTTCTTGAGCGTCAGTGTGACGCCCATGAACGCGTGGTTCTTCATACGCTGCACGTTCACGAGCGCGTCCGCGTTCATGATCTCCTCGGCCATCAGATACTCGCGGAACATCTGGCCTGGATGATCGCCGTCTCCCGGAACCGGATAGACCCGATGAGGGGGGCGGTCGCCATTCACGTAGTCGACGCCAAGCTCTGCCATCAGTGGTGCAAGCTGGGCCGTAGGCGGGGGGTTCGGATCGTCAGTGCGATCGAAGGCGGTGATGTCGGTATAGAAAAGCTCCGCGCCGGTCTCCTCGCGCAGCAAGCGCACAACGGCGCGCGCCACCTTGTCTCCCACCAACTGCTGGCGCTGCCCGTCGAAATAGGGAACGCGATCGGAGCGGTAGTCCTGGTTGAACTTAATCCCGATCCGCCGGGCCGCCTTGAGCTTGGCCCACGCCTGGGTCAGGGGCGCGGTAGCGCGCTTCAGTGCCTCATAGACGGTCTCATCGTCGGCGAAGTGATCGCAGTGGACGGCGCGAACGCGGTACTGTGGCTGTGTCGTAGTCATAGGGTCTGCTCCAAGAGATAGTGTTGATCGGGATCACGTGTCCCGTAAGAATAGCACGATGGCCTGGATGGCTCAAGGACACCACCAGGGCCTTCCATCCGGCGCCATGCCGCCTGCAGGCCGGCGGGTCGGACGACAACTGCATCAGCGCTTGCGCACCGGCGGGCGCTTGATCTGGCAGACGGCGTCGAGCGTGCGCAGATGCGCCAGCGCCGCCTCGTAGACCTCGAATCGCTCACCCTCTGCCTCTTCCGGGTCCACGTACTTGAAGAACATCGCGTGGTCGGGGTGCGCACCGGAGAGCTGGCGGCGGCTGACGCGGATGTGTCCGGTGTCGCTGTGCCACTTCACCTCGCCATCCTGCAGCAGGATGTACTCGCCTGGATAGGCGCGCGCCAACTCGGTGCGATGGTCGCGGTAATAGAGCGCCTGCTCGCACATCGTACGGCGCCAACTGATCACGGTCTTCAGCGGATCGGTCATCTGCGCGAAGAAGGTGCCCGCGGGCTGGGGCTCCAGCTCAGAGACGAAGTCGATCGCGTTGAGATCAACGGTCCCGTAGCCGCCCTCGGCAGCTACCAGGAGCGCGTTACGATCGCGGTGGAAGGGCTCGACGAGCCAGTCCGTCATGGGATCGTGTCCCATCAGGTGGGCCACACAGGCATCGGTTGCCACTGTATGGTCGCCGGCGATGAGCCCATCGACGACGCGTGCAAGCCCCCGGCCCTTGCCCCACTCCTCCCCTGCCTGCCCCACCAGGCCATCGATGATGCACAGGGCAGGATCGAGGAGCCGCCCGAGATCCGCCAGCACGTAGGGCATTCTCACCAGGTGGTGGAAGTAATGGCGCGGCTTTCCAGCCGGGGGCATCGGCATAAGCCCGAAGAGGTTCTTGAGCGTCAGCGTGATGCCCATGAAGGCATGGTTCTTGATCTTCTGCACGTCGACCAGCGCCTCGGCCTCCATCAGCCGCTGCTGCATCACGTAGCGGCGGAACATCTGCCCACCGCCGGGCACGTCGTAGACCGCGTGTGGGGGCTCGTCTACGTCGACATACGGCACGTCGAACTCGGCCAGGACACCCGCCAGTTGGGTCGAGTCCGTCGGGCCGGAGGCTGCGCCACGGTGGAAGACCGTTGTGTCTACGGCGAAGAGCTCGGCGTTGGTCTCCTCACGCAGCAACCGCAGCACAGCGCGCGCCACGCCGTCATCCACCAACTGCTGCCGGTGCCCTTCGAACATGACGACCTGCTTGGGGTCGAAGTCCTGGTTGAACTTGATCGCGACGGTCCGCGCGGCCTTGAGCCGCTCCCAACTGCGTGCCAACGGCGCCGTCGCCGCTTTCAGCATCCCATACACCGTCTCGTCGTCGGCGCGATGATCGCAATGCACCGCCCGTACACGATAGGCGTGATCCTCGATTCCCATGATATCTGCTCCTTTGTTGATCCTGGCCCTGTTTCCGTCTTGCCCGCGCCCCTAGACCGTGGCGATGTCCTCGATGTGCCTCAACGCCTGCTCATAGACCTCGAAGTGCTCGCCCTCGCGCTCTTCCGGGTCAACGAACTTGAGGAACATCGCGTGGTTGCGGTTGTGCCCGGCAAGGTCGCGACGACTGGCACGAATGATCCCATCGGCGGCATGCCAGCGCACCTCACCGTCCTGCAGCAGAATGTACTCGCCGGCGTAGTCCATCAACGAGCGATAGTGATCGCGATAGTAGAGCCCCTGCTCGCACATCGTGCGCCGCCAGGTCAACACGGTATCCAGAGAGTCCCATGCCTTGGCGTAGAAGGTGCCCGCGGGTTGCGGCGCAAGTTCGGAGACGAAGTCAATCGCGCCCACGTCCACGGTCCCAAAGCCACCGTCGGCAGCGGTGCGCAGCGCGTTGCGGTCGCGATGGAAGGGCTCGGTCAGCCAGTCGGCCTGGGGATCGTGCCCCATCAAGTGCGCCACACACGCGTCCGTGGCAATCACGTGGTCTCCCGCGACGAGCCCATTGACCGTTCTGGCGGTGTCGACACCGTCGCCCCACTCCTGCCCCGCCTGGCCCACCAGGGCATCCACAATGTTCAGCGTGGGGTTGAAGATGCGTCCGATGTCCGCGAGCATATACGGCATCCGGACCAGGTGATGGTAGTAGTGACGGGGGCGGCCATGGGGGGCGCCCGGCATCAAGCCGAAGAGATTCTTGAGGCAGGCTGTGACCCCCATGTACACGTGGTTCTTCATCTTGGCCACGGAGACAAATGCGTCAGCATCAACCGCAGCTTCGATCATCGTATAGCGCTCGAACATCTGGCCCCCGCCCGGTACGCTCACGGTCTTGTAGGGCGGCTGCGTCCCATCCACCAGGGGGACATCATACTCGCGCAACACATGTGCGAGGGTCGTCGTCTCCTCAACGGACTTGCTGACCCCATACATGACATGGTAGCTCGCGTCCACGCAGACGAGGTCGGCAGTAGTGCGCTCGCGGAGCAGCCGCAGCACTGCACGGGCTACGGAATCCGCGACCAACTGCTGGCGCTGTCCCTCGAACATCACCACGGTGGCGAGGGGCCAGTCCTGGTTGAACTTGATCGCGATGCGTCTGGCGCGGCACAGCTTCTCCCATGCCTCTGCCAGTGGCGCGGTGGCCCGCACCAGCGCCTGATACACGGCCTCGTCATCGCTCCGATAATCACACTGCACGGCCCGAACACGGTATTGCGACTCTGTCTCTCCCATATCTTAGCTCCTACGACGGTGAGTTGAATGATAGTCCGCTATCGGTGATCAGCTCTCAACTTCTAGCCAGCCGTCCTGCTCCCCATTCCCTATCGCTCGAGCAACCGGTGCCGCGTCAACTGACCGTTGACGGCTGAAGGCCCTCGACCGGCACCGGCTCCTCCACCTTCCAGAGGTGAAACGTGAAAGCCCCTAGGAGCCGGGCTGCGGCGCCAATGAGCAACATCCACCGGATGTCAATCACCTCCGCCAGCGCAACCCCAATCATCGGGCTGACGAACGCACCGGCATTCATGATCGACGAATAGGCCGCCATGTAGCTGGCGCGGCGCTCTTCGGGACACACACGGTAGAAGACGTTGGTATGGCTCAGATTGACGCCGGAGTTGATCAGGTTGATCAGCACGCCAAAACCCAGGATTAGCGTGAGATTCGGGAACATGGGCACGAGCAAGCCATAGCTGGCCGAGAACGGAATCGAGATCAGCAGAGCGCGCTGGTCGCCGAGACGGTTGATCCAGCGGCGCCAGAGCGCGTATCCGACAATGACGCCCAGGTTGGCCAACGTGGCATTCAGGCCAATCCAACTGTCGCTAGCCTCCAGCTCGCGCACGAAGAAGATCGTGTACAGCGGACCGACCATCCACGCGCCCAGGTTGAAGAAGAGGGTGTTCGCAGTGATGCGCATGAAAGGGCGATGCTCCCGGAACTCGAACGCCAGCATATCGCCCACCACCTGCCGAAGACGTCCCCAGCTCCAGCGCCGGCTGACCGTACCCGCAGCAGGCACCTCGGCGGCAGAAGAAGGCTCGGATATGGGCGGCGAGGCCGGTACGCGTGACGGGGCCCTCTTCGGGCGCACGGGAGGCCGGATCTTGGCAACGTAGAAAGCGCTGGCGAGCGCCGCGATGCCGCCGACGATATAGAGCAGCTGGTAGTTGAGCGGGAAGACCGCCCATGTCCATCCCTGTGCTGAATCGAGCCACAGACCCGAGAGGAAAGTCGTCAACGCGGTCACCGCGCTCAGGATGATGTTGCGATTGGCAAACACACGCGCCCGGTCACGTTCGGGAATCACATCCGCCAACATCGGACTGAAACCGGTGTTGAAGAACGTGATGGGGATCGTGCGCAGCACCAGGAGGAAGATCACCAGCTGGGCGGCACGATTGGGAAAGATCCAGGGGACAAATGCCGCGCTGAGAAACCCCAATCGCGCCATCACCAAAGTGACGATGAGCCACGGCGTGATGCGTTTCCGCGTCTCCAGGAAGCGCGCCACAGGCACCATGATCACCATCGCGAAGAGCGCCGGCAGCGACGATAGCAGGCCGACCATCTGATTGGTGGCGCCGAGGCGCAGAGCGTAGGTCGCGTTGAAGGCAAAGACGGCGCTGAAGATCGCCGCCCAGAAGATCTCGACGTAGAGATAGTGAATGTTGTGCTCGAGCTCGCTGCGCTCCGCGGCAGGCCGCAGGCGGAACCGGAGCGAACGCGCCCACGGCACCTCTCGCAGCCGGTAACGGAACCCGGCCCACAGACGTGAGGCAGAGGCGAAGGGTCGCATCTAGGCCGTCGCAGCCTCCGGCAGCTTGATCTTGAACAAATGAAACATCCCGGCTCCTGCCAGCCGAATCCCCCCGCCAATCAAGAGGATCCAGCGGATGTCAATGATGTTGGAGAGCGCCACGCCCAACATCGGCGCGACAAACGCTCCCACATTGGCTACGGTCGAGTAGACGGCCATATAGCTCGCCCGGCGCTCCGCCGGACACAGGCTATAGAGCGCGTTCACGTGGCTCAGGCTCACGCCGGGGCTGATCAAGTTTATCAACGCGCCCCAAACAAGGATAAGGGTGAGATTGGGGAAGAAGCTCACCAGAAATGGATAGCTAGCGACCAACGGCACGGCCATAAGCAGGGTGCGGCTCACGCCCAACCGATCCATCCACCGGCGCCAGAGGGAGTATCCCACGATCACCCCGATTTGGGCGACGGTCGTGTTCATCCCCACCCAACCATCGGAGGCACCCAGTTGTTTGACAAAGAAGATCATATACAGCGGGCCAACAAACCAAGCGCCGAAATCAAAGACGACCGTGTTAGCAACAATCCGCACGAAATCCCGATTCGCGCGGATCTGCGCCGCCACTGCCGCGCGTAGCTCCGCCAACCGCGGCAGCGCCCGGCGGGCCGGGCGCTCGCGGCGCACCACGGGGACCTCGGGCAGCTGTACGCGGCTGGCAAAGTAGGTGCTGAGCAGGCCGGCCACAGCACCGACGATATAGACCAACTGATAGTTCATCGGGAATGACGCCCATTGAAGCCCTGACGCAGCATCCATCCACCGGCCGAAGAGGAACGTGCAGACGGCGACGGTGGCACCCATGATGATGTTGCGGTTCGCGATCACCAGCGCACGGTCCCGCGGCGGGATCACGTCCGCCAACATCGGACTGAACCCGGCGCTGTAGAAGTGCATGGGCACCGTCCTCACGATCAAAACGCCAATCACCGCCTCAGCCGCGTGGCGGGGAAAGAGCCACGGCGCAAGCGCCGCCCCGAGGAACGCGGCCCGGCCCACGAACAGGCTCCAATAGAGCCAGGGCGCACGGTTCGACTTCCCCTCCAGAAACCGGGCCGCAGGCAAGAGGACGACCATCGCAAACAAGGAGGGAATGGACGACAGCCACCCGATCATCGTGTTCGTCGCGCCGAGCCGCAGCGCATAGGTTGCGTTGAACGCGACCACAGCCATGAAGATGCCGGACCAGAAGATCTCGACGTACAGGTAGAGGATGTTGCGCTCGGTCAGGGTGCGCGCCTGCGCCCAAGACGGACGTCGCAGTTGCGGGAGCGCCGGGGAGGGCAGCGCCGACAGGCGCTCCCGCAGGTCTGCAAGTCGTGGGACTCGCGCCCAGCCCGATTCTCCTACGCGATAGCGCATCCTCACCCAGAGATCTGTGAGCCAGCGCTGCAGCTTCGACCAAGGTTGTCGCATCCTCTTCTGCCCCTTCATGACCGGGGCCACGCGACAGCGGGCCCGCACTGCCCCTCAATAACACAAAAAGGACACCTCGATACCGCCAGGTGTCCTTCTTCCACGCCTACGAGGTTAGCTGTCGGGCTCGGACCGAAGAAGCTGGCCCTACGGGGACAGACGGCTGTACGTGCCTGCGCACAGCGTGGTTGGCCGCCTGTCAGCCGATTCGCCCCAAGGTCTGGGTCCCCCGTTGCCGCGCGCCCTGCTGCACGCGCCACTCGGCGTTACCTGCCCAAGAACCCACAGCAGGTGACGATACACATTAACACAAGTCAGGGCATTGTCAATGGTTACGCCGAACTACGGGTAGAACGCTGGCTGGTTGTCGGCCACGTATATGGACGTTACGGGCAGCCCCTGGACGGTGTCCAGAGCGCCGAAGATGGCCCTGCTTCCGTCGGTGAGCCAGACCGGTCCCCACGAAACGTCGGCCAGGGCGGTCAGGCTGCCGTCATCCCCGAGCGTGGTGAGCGGGCCAGCGATCCCGGTCTCGGGATCGTAGGTCTGAAACAGCAATGGCCAGCCATCGGCTGTCGGCGACCAGACTGCCTTGGTGCACGGGACGCCGACGGTGTTCGTTACTGGCTGAACGTCATCCAGAGCCACGTTGTAGAGATACAGTCCGGTCTCTGCCCCGCGAATGGCGAGCTGGGCACTGTCGGGCGACCAGGCAAGCCCATGGTGGCCGTGAGCCCCTTCGAAGACCCGGTGCGCGTCGCTCCCGTCGGGCCGGATCAGCCACACATCACCCGGTGCGTCGAAGTCGCCCGGAACCTGCGATGCATAGGCGATCCACGCCCCATCGGGAGACCAGGCTGGATCGAAAGCACTGAGGTCATTATCCACATTGAGCAGTGTCAATTCCGAACCATCTGGTCGCGCCCGGTAGAGACCCCAGGGCGATGTGCCAGAGACCATCTGGGCATAGAAGAAGAGCCACTCACCATCCGGGGACCAGCGTGGCCAACCATAGTGGGCCGCTCCGCCAAAGCAACTGGCTACATCCCAATCCCCTACCGGCGCCGTACAGACCTGATCTTCGCCATGCTTCAGCGTGACGTAGGCAATCTGGTCTCCCTGCGGACTGAAGTGGAAACCGTCGACCTGATCCAGGGAACTCGCCTCGACGAACTCGCCCGCCACCAGATCATAGAGCTGCGTTCCGTAGTAAGAGACCTCGTTCTCGCGACGGTAGTAGAAATAGGCCAGGTACCGGCCATCCGGCGATATCTGGGCATTCGACACTTGCCCGGGTTGGGTCAGCGTGATGACCTCGCCCACGACGGGCATGACAACGTCCAACGCACCCCCCACCGCCACCCCCCACCTGAGTTGCTCCGCCAGGGTCATCGGGACCGGGGGTTCCGGCGCGCCTCCGGGCGGCACAACACTCTGGGTGCCCTGGGTTACCGTGACGACCTCGCTGCCCATTGCCAGCGTGACGGTGTCGACTTGCGTCGAGACGATCGTCGATCCGTCGGCAGTGATCCGAACGCTAAACCGGGTCCCCCGGACCGAGGCTACCCCATTGGGCGTTTCCACCTCGAAGGCCTCACCCGGCTCCAGCCCCTCGACGTTGATCCACAACTGCCCATCGCCCAACTGCACCCGCACAGTGTCGGAATCCGGCTGCTCGTGTGTGAAGATCGTGTTGGGCGCAACGCGGATCACAGCGGAGTCCAGGCCCACACGCGCAGTAGAGGCCTCCTTTGCCCAGACCTCACCCTGGAGATAGATGGGCATCGCCACCTCGGCCGGCCCCCAGGACGTGTCCGGGAGCGCGTGCGCGCTGACGTCGTTGACCACATCGATGACAGTCGCCTGTGGGCCGTCGGGCGTGGGAACCGCCGTAGGCTCAGGTGGTATCTCCGTCGGTGTGGAGACCGGCGGCGCTGCCGTCGCAGGCTCGCCGGTGGGAGCGGCCGCCGTTGCGGCCTCTGCGGGCCGTGCCGGCGTCGTCGTATCTGCGCCACAGCCACACACTACCCCAAGCATCAACACAAGACCGAGCATAGAAGCCCACGTTCTGCCACGCACCATCTCAGCCCTCCTTGTCTGCCTTGACTGCTGCCACGTCCGCATCTACCGACAGAAGCCGCACCACACGTACAGGATCGGCTTTCCCCCGCGCCTCAAAGGGAGGGATCTCCGCGTCGACCTGCACGTGATCCCGTACCTTCTCGAAGAGATCGGCGCCCAGGAGGACCGTCGTGGTCTCCGGGACCTGCCACTCCCCTACGGGGAGCGGAACTGCCATCACCTGCTTGCAGTGAGACTCGATCCGCGCCGCAGTATTGACAACGTCGCCGATGACCGAGTAGTCGAGTTGGCGCCCCCGGCCCACGACGGCGTCGAGCATCAGGCCGAAGTTGAGGCCAATACCCAACCCCAGTGGGTGCGTCGCCTGCAAGGGCCAGACTTTAGTCAAAGGTGGCACAGCCCGGGCCATACGCACGGCGGCTCGCACCGCGCACAAAGGTGCGTCATCCAGCGACTCGGGAAGCCCAAAGAGGATCAACAGCCCATCACCCAGCATGCGGTAGACCACACCGCCCTCCGCAAAGACCGCGGCGGACATCGTGTCGAGATAGGATGAGAGGAACTCGGCCATTTCGGCGAGCCGGCCCTGCCCCATCAGCGTCTCGGTGGCGGCCGTGAAGCCGCGGATGTCTGCAAAGAGCACCGCGGCCTCGCGGGGCAGGCGCTGCGGCGACCGCAACGCATCCCAGTGTTGCATCACCGCCTTGAGGCGCTCGGGCGAGACAATCCCGGCGAAGCGCTGGCGCATCACGCGCTTCTCCCGTTCGGCGAAGACCACCCGCTCCGCGATGGCGGTCCCCCCCACCGCCACGAGCGATACGAGCGGCGCCACCATGGGGACCAAGCAACGCGCGCCCGCGAAGAGAGCGACGGCAACCGCCCCATAGACAAGGGCCGTCGCTACCAGCAGCAGAAGCCCCAGCGCAGGACGCCCCAGGTTCGCGGCTCCCAACGACGCGAGTCCCAGCCCAACCAGCAGCACCGGCACCAGCCAGTCGGGTGAGCGGCGCAACCAGTCGCCCGCGAGCAGTGTGTCAATCGCGTTCGCGTGCACCTCCACGCCCGGCATCAAGCTGCGTGCGGCAAAGGGGGTCAGATGGCGGTCCTGCTCCAGTTGGGTTGTGAAGCCCACAAGCACGATCGCGTCGCGGAAGGCCTCAGCGTCGATCTCCCCAAGCCAGACCTCGTGCAGCGGCACCGTGTAGAAGGTCCCCTCTGGACCACGGAAGTGAAGCGGCAGGGTGAGGTCGGCGCCCAGGGCTCGCGCTGGCACGTCGATGGGCGCCCCGCGGTAGAGACTGGCCACGACCAATGCAAAGGCCGGCTGTGGCTGCGCGCTCCAGGGAAAGAGCGGCGTGAGGCGCCGAATGGCACCATCGACGTCTGAGCGAAAGGTGCTGATGCCGGTGGCGCGGGCCGCGCTCGACAGTTGCGCCACAGGCGGGCTATAGGTTGCCATCCGAAAGGCATCGCCCGGGGCTTCCTCGAGGTTGGCAGGGAGGACCACGTTGCCGGCACGCACCATAGCCTCCGCCAGGGCGGCGTCGCCTCCGGCGTCCCAGCCCGGCGTGTCGAAGACCACGTCGAGCGCGATCAAGCGCGGCCCCAGAGCGGAGAGTCGCTCCACCAGTGCCGCCCAGCGGGCGCGGGGCCAGGTGCGCACGTTCTCCCCGTGCAGATCACCCAGCATCTGCACCGAGGCCTCATCGATCGCGACAATAACGATGGGGGACTGCGGGGGCTCGGGGCCACGAAGGGCGAAGCGAGCGTCGATCGTCCAGCCCTCAGCGCGGGCCGACCAGCCCGGAACGCGCCACTGCAACAGCGCCAAGCCCAACAACACGAACAGAGGCGCGGCCCAGCGCAGCGGCCTATCCGGCGGCACAACCCAGTGAAGCCAACGCAGGATCCGCGCCATCGTCTCGCCCTAGCGATAGGTTCCGATGTCCAGACCCTTGTCGATAAAGTAACGGAAGGTGTCGTAGTAGACGGTGTTGGGGATCGAGTGATCGCTGTGGAGCGTGTAGCCGTTGTTCTGCATCACGATGGGGATCTTGGCCTCCAGCTCAGCGTCGATCTTGGCACGATCGTTAGTGTAGAGCACACGCACGTCGATGCCGCCCATAAAGGAGATCACGTCACCGTAGTCGCGATAGAGCTTGAGAAGGTCCATGCCCGCTTTCACCTCGATCACCTGCAGACAGTCGATCCCCGCCTCGATCAGCCCGGGCACGAGCGGCTCGACGTAGCCGCAGGAATGGAGGATCACGGGCATATCGTGGGCTTTGGCGTAGCCGATCGTGTGCTTGTGGGCCGGCAGAACGATCTCGCGATACATTCGGGGAGACATGAACGGATGTTCTTTGAAGCCCATGTCCTCGTAATACCAGATGCCGTCGGGCCAGCCCTCTTCCGCGAAGAGGATCTCCTGAAGATCGACGAGCAGCCGGGCATAGGTCATGGCCATGTCCTTCACCCACTCCGGGTCCAGGGCCATGCCCATGAGCATATACTGGTGGCCCGCCACGTCCTTCATGATCTCGAAGACGTTGACGCCCGACCAGGCGAAGAACCGGCCCGCACGACGCGCCTCTTCTTTGGCCTGGCGATAGGCCTGGAAGTCGATCCGGCGGCGCTCGGGCTTCAACTTGGGTTTGACAAATGCCTCCCAGGGCTCCCGGTCCTTCACCAGGAAGTCGATATGCTCGGGGGTCGCATCGTGCAGCTTGTGGCGGCGCAGAACGGCGCCGTTGCCGTCGCGGGTCAGAATCGTCTCCTCCGTCTCCTCCAGCACCTCGGGGACGTAGTCGAGATCGGCGACGACGTTGAAGGGCCACAGGACCTGCATATCGAAGCCGAAGTGATCCGCCAGATTCTCGCCGGGCTGGATGTGCCCCTGCTCGGTCCAGACCTTCTGGGTATCGGACCAGAAGTGCTCGAAGAGCCCAATGCGGTCCACAGGCTGCCGCTTGAGAAGACGGGTCATACGCTCAAGGCCGGTGAGTTCCATTGAAGTCTCCAGTCAAAAGTCTCTAGGTACACGTTTCTGATTACGAGTCCAACATCCGAAGTCAAAGCGAGAATGGGATTCGCGGGTCAGTCGCGGCCGCAGGCGGTCCACAGCGCGTCCGAGAGGCGAAGCGCCTCGTCACGAGTCGCCGCCGAGACCTGAATCACCACACGCGATCCTTGGGGATATGTGGCAGGCCAGGCCCGCGGGTCGCCCTCGCCACACCACGAATGCATCTGCGGCACACCGGCGAAGTAGCGATAGGCCTCGCGCAGGCGCTCCGTCGGCTGCACAAGGTTGATCAGGCGCAGCCCCGGCACGTCGCGGAAGCCCTCCCATTGGTGGTGCGCGTGAGCACAACAGTGGATGCCGATCCCACCGTAGTGCTCGGAGAGCTCGGTCAGCTCGGGCAGAAAGAGCCGCTCAAAGGTACCCACACTCACCGCGCCCACCTCATCCTCCGACAGCGTGAGCCCCTTGGGCATATAGTAGGATGGGTAGTGGGCAATGAACGCATCGCCATAGCGGGCGAACCAGGCATCGAGGAACGCCGTCAGGAACTGCTTGACCTTGTCCGCCAACTCCAGCGCAGCCTCGGGCGCCTCGATGAGCGCAGGGTAGAAAGAGGACTTCTCCCAGATCAGGGCCGCGATGTCCATGGGGCTCTGAATGTCGACCAGCTTGACAAGGGCGTCAGGCCCTGCGCGGCGTACCAACTCATCGGCTATGTCGAAGAGATAGGCCACACTACTTGTGCTCACATCCGGCACCTGGAGCGGGGCGACCTCGCCCGCGTGCTGGATCAGGGGCAATGCAAAGGGCATATTGTCGTCGGGAAAGTGCACCGGACAGCCGAACGCCTCGGCAAAGATCTCGGTACCGGTTCGCATGTCCAGGTAGGGCAGCGTGTCATCGCGGAGCCACTCGATGCGGGCTCGTTGCCGCTCATACTGACGCCAGGCCCACTCGATCCGCGCGCTCGCTAGCTCGCGCCACGGCAGGGGTGGCGTCTCGACGTCGGGCACGTAGTCGATCAGGAACAGGTGCCCGGCATCCGGATCGGACAGGAAATCACACCAGCGCTGTGTTCGTGCTTCGATGCTGTAGCCTTGCGCCACGCTATGCCTCCGCTGAAGATTCACTGTTGTGGTCCAGCGGGTCATTATGCCCCGGAGTCGCGCCCGCGCAACCGGGCGCCCGGTCACTGCCAGGGGCACGGGCCGCGGCGAGACCAGGCAGACGGGTCTCGCCGCGGACACAAATGGTGCCGTGCTACGCCTGTGGAAAGATGGTCACCAGCTCCGCAGCCTGCGCGCGTAGCAGGGCGAGCTCTTCATCCGTGATGGGGCGGAAGGCCTCCGCAGCCTCGCAGGCCCAACGGAAGAGCTCCATGTGTCCCGGGCTCACGGCAGCGGTGATGGGCTGCGAAAGCGTGAAGCGTGTAGCGAGCGCGGCCTCTTCGTACGTTTCGACCGGTTTGTACCAGGTCTTGCTCCAGGTGCGCTCCTCGCCTTCGGCCCAGGCGCGCTTCGCCAGCATCTTGAGTGCGAGCAGGCCCATGTCACGTTCGACGGCCCGGGCCAACACGTCGGGGCCAAAGCCCTGCTTCAGCCAGCTCGACCAATTGAAGGGAAAGAGGATCGTGTCGAAATCGAACTGGTCGATCAGCGCAAGGGCAGCTTCCTCTGAATGCGCTGAGAAGCCCAGATAGCGCACCTTGCCCTGCTCGCGCGCCTTCACAAAGGTCTCCAGCGCGCCGCCCGGCCCCAAGACCCGGGCGACGTCGTCCATTTCCTTCATGGCGTGCAGCTGATATAGATCGACGTGATCGGTCTGCAGGCGCTTGAGCGAGGCTTCCAGCTCCTCTGCGGCGCCGGCAGCGTCGCGCTTGCCGGTCTTGCACGCCAGGAAGACGCGAGCGCGATAGGGCGCCAGCGCCGGTCCGAGACGTTCTTCCGCGTTGCCGTACGAGGGCGCCACATCGAAGTAGTTGACGCCACGATCCTCGACCGCCTCAGCGACGCAGGCCGCTGCCTGCTTGGGCGTCTCGTCCATCACGATGATCCCGCCAAAGCCAACCATCGTCAGACGCTCGCCCGTCTTGCCCAGTCTACGCATCTCCATTGGTTAACCTCCTAGCTCTATCCGCCTAACACCGTCGTACGTCCTCTATGGACCGAACCCAAATTCCTCGCACACATCACGCGCCAGATCCACCCAGCGACCGAGCCTCAACGGCTCCTCGGCCAGCGTGTGCACGTCCTTCATCACCAGCTCCACAGCACACGCCCCGGCGATCCGCAGGGTCGTGCGCAGATCCTCCCGGATAGCATCGTCGTCAAAGTGACCGGTGCTGATCATCGCCGGGTTGGGTTTGCGGCAGAAGACAATCTCGCGCCCGCATCCCTCGGCCATCCGCTCCTGATCACACCACGGCGAGACCGAGACGCGCCTGAGATTCGGAATGCGCCGGATGATGTGCCAGCGATTGTGCACGGGCTCACAGCAACCATAGTAACTGAGCCCGAACCGGCTGATCACCGGCAGTTGGTAGGGGAAAATGAACTCCTCGAACATCTTTGGCGAGATCCCCACCGTCTCCTGCGATTCCGACAATCCCCACAGATCCGCGATCTGCACCGGCTGGTCTGGATGCCGGCCCGGGCCAGGGAGCTCCTCGGTCCAGCCCTGCGTGCCGGAGCCAACATAGTCGTTCTCGTTGTTCAGCGAGAGCAGGCCCTCCGCCTCGAACCAGTCCATATAGTGAAGGAACTCATCGCGCAGAAACGCCATCAGCCGGTGCAGACCAGCGGGGTTGTCGTACATCGCCATCATCAGGCCCTCAAGGCCGATGAGATTGATGGCGGTCCACGTCAAGCCCGTGGTCCACCAATAGCCGGCACGCAGGCGCACAGGCAGGATGTCGCCAAAGTGCACCTCGAGGAACTCACCCCAAGCTGCCGTGCCATCCCGGTCGACGCTCAAGTCGCGGAAGCGCAGCTTGTCCAGGTCATGGTCAAGGTCTCTGATGGGAGGATCCCAGGTGTAGCTCCCCATCTTGCCCTCGTTGGCGCCCCGCACCAGCTCGGTCGTAACACCGAAGTCGCCGGTGGTAATGAACCAGCCATACTGGAGCCATGGCTCAATGACGTAGTCATCACGCACGTGCTCGTAGCGGAAGATGAGCTCGCGCAGGCCACGCTCCATCTCGCGCGCCCAGAGCGCCTCGCACTGCAACGTGTCGAGTGGGATCAACTCGTCGATCACGCCCCCGGTTTCGGCGAGTATCATGGGGCGGACCGGATCGAACGCGCTGTGTCGCAGCCAGAGCTGCTTACGCTCCTCCATCACGGGATCGTGTGCGATCTCGGCCTTGCGCTTCACCAGATCACGCAGGATGCGGATGTCATTGTCATTCACGGGCCAGCGATCGACCATAGCCAGTCTCCCTCTCTGCCGTCATAGATCCATCATGAACCATGATCGAGCCACAAGCAAGCCGGGCCACGCTCCATCACCACCCGGCTGCGGCACGGACCTCTCGTGCAATCGCCAGCCAGCGGTCGAAGCGCTCGGGACGCTGTTCGCATGTATGCGTATCCTTGAGCACCATCTCCATCACACAGCCGTGGGCCTGGGTTGTCTCGACGGCGTGGCGCAGATAGGCACGGATGTGCTCCTCGTTGAACGCCCCCACGAGGTGCGCAGGGTTGGGCTTCCACGAGTAGATCGCGCTGCCGCCGAGTCGCTCAGCGCATCGCTCCACGTCGGCAAACGGCGAGATCGAGATGCGGCGGATGCGGGGAAGTGTGAAGACATCGTCGAGTTTCCGCGTGAGGTCCTCACAGCAGCCGTAGCCCGTGAGCCCGAAGGGCGCCAGGAGCTCCTTCTCGTATTGGAGGATGAACTCGGCGTGCATCCGCGGTGAGACCCCCGCCATCTCCTGGGCCTCGGCGCTGGCCCACATATCCTCCGGGCGCACGTGCTCTGGATCGAATCCCGGGGCGGGCAGCTCATCGATGTAGCCATTGCCGCCTGAGTTCTGGTAGGTCTGGTCGTTGTTGAGCGAGAGCAGGTTCTGATCGATGGCCTGCTGCAGCATCCGTTTGTGGCCCTCGGTGAGAAACGCCATCGCGTCGTGGAGCCAGCCGGGATTGAGGACCATGTCCGTCATCACCTGTTCCAGCCCCCGCCATCCCGTGTAGAGCGCCATCAAGTGGTAGGAGATGTGTGCCATACCTTTGAGCTCTACGTCCAGTATGTCGCCGAAGAGGTCCTCGGCCTCGGTCAGCGCCCTGGAGGTCGCGGCCTCATCGTGGATGACGTCCGGCATCCGCAGGAGCTTCATATCGGCGGGCTCCCGGATCACCGGGTCGAAGAGCCAGGCACCGCGGGCATCGGGGCTCGGCACGTGCTTGGCCTCGAGCCCCCAACCGGTGGTGTGGATCGCCTTGTTCACCACCCAGGTTCGCTCGAGCACTGTGTCGTCCTGGAAGTGGTCGTGGTAGTAGAGCCGGCTGCGGAGCTGCCACTCGATCCCACGGGCCCGCTGTCCCTCACACACCAGATCCTTGTCGGTCAGTAGCTCTTCCCAGGAACCCTCAGGAAAGACCAGGATCATCGGGCGTGTGGTCTTCAGGCTGTTGTGCAACTTCCACTGATTCCGGCGCTCGTCCTGAATAGGCAGCGCCGCGGTATCGGCAATCCGGCGCGCAAGCTCACGCAGGATGCGGCGGTCGTCGTGTTTGATCACTCTAGCCTCCGGGTATGAAGGATGGGGTAAGCGTCAAGGAGCACGGAGAGCTGATGGCCTTCGCCATCATGTCGAGCGTGAGGTGCTTTGCCCGATTTCAGTGCCTGCCTCAGGCATCCCGCCTTGGCGGGGCGTGACTGAAACCCAGGGCATACTGCCAATGCTCGCCCGCCCCGGCAAGGGTGGCTGCATCGGTGACTACCCGGCTCAGATCGTCACGGACCAACGCCTCCGGGCGCAACGACACGCCCAGGCCAGGGCCGTCGGGGATAGGAAGCCGTCCTTCACTGACGCGCGGCACAAGGTTGCTGATGAGGGGGAAGTAGGTCCGGGCAAAGGCACGCACCGACTCCACCATGAACAGGTTCGAGATGTGAGCGCCCAGGTGCATGCACGCTGCGTGACCGATGGGGCCCGCGATGTTGTGCAACACCAACGGGACGCCGAAGGTATCGGCCAGCGCGGCGATCTTGCGCGTCTCGGTGATACCGCCGGTCCACAGCGGCTCGGTCATCAGGATCTGGGAGACGTGCTTCTCCAGCCACTCGCGAAGCTGCCACCGCGTGAGCAGCAACTCCGAGCCCACCAGCGGGATCGCGGTACGCTGTGAGAGCGCCTTGATCTCGTCGGGGTGGACCGCGGGCAGCGTATCTTCGAGGAAGAGGATGCCGTAGGGAGCCAGCGCCTCGACGATGCGCTCCATGCTGGCGCGGTTCCACCGGAAGTGGAATTCCAGCCCAATCTCCATCGTCCGACCTACCGCATCGCGAATCTGACGAATGGGGCGCAGGCCTGCCTCCACGTCGTCAGGACCGATGTATTGCCCGCGGCTGGCGCGGCTGTAGGGGTCGAAGGGCCAGATCTTCATGGCCCGGTAGCCGTCTGCCAGCAACTGGCGCGCCAGCTTGCCGGCATCGTCCTGCCAGAGCGCGTAGTCGTCGATCTCGCCGAAGCCCGTACATGTGTTATAGGTAGGCACCGTCTCGCGCACCCGCCCACCCAACAGATGGTACACCGGAGCGCCATAGTGCTTGCCCATCAGATCCCACAGGGCCAGGTCGACTGCCGACAGCGCACGCATCTCGGCACCCGCGAACCCATGATAAAGGATGATGTCCGCGAGATCCTGCCAGATGCGCTCGATATCGAGCGGATCGCGGCCCAGGAGCAGAGGGGCCAGCGTTCCGTGCAACGCCCCGCGCGACCCCGGGATCTTGTCGACAGTCTCGCCCAGTCCCACGAGGCCGGAGTCGGTGTGAACCCGTACCGTCAGGACCCGGGGGTAGGCTTGCCAATAGAGGCTCTCGATCGCCGTGATCTGCATCCCGCGATCTCCTTACCGGCCCAAGATGTCGATCAAGGCGCTGATCGCAATCGCACCGACGCCGATCGATGCCATCCGCCAGAAGTACTTCGTGGCCGTGCTCATCTGACGGTGCGCGTCATTGATGATGGTTCCGTAGACCTTCGCATCCTGGCCCGCCGTGAAGGGGCTGTTGAAGTACCCGCGCTGGCTGTTGAGCCCGGCGACGATGGCGGGCATCGCCGCGATGTTGGCCGCCATCCCCAACCAGAACATGCGCTCGCTGTACATCGTGCTTGTGCAACTGGTGCCAAGAAGACACCAGACAACGACAACGAGCAAGAGCCCCAGATCGACCAGCAATGAGATGCCGATGAAGCGCCCGACTGAGAGTGCAATCTCGCGTACTCTTGCCATAGTGACTCCTCAGACTTGGAATATTCGCCAGAAGCCTGGCTGCCTGGAACCTGCGCCAGGGTCCTCAGGTGGTCCCGAAGGGCCGGAACCAGGCGCAGGTGACCAAGATTGTACCTCATTCGGGCGAATCCCGACAGGTGCGCGCAGGACCCCACGGACTGGCAGTCGAGCGTCCATATATCCCTCTGTGCGCGAGGACCTTGCACGGCCCCATGGCCGTGATAGCATGGCACCGATTCTGCCTACGGGGGAGCGACCTGGAGCCGTGAACTACCCACCGCAGTTCGTCGATGACGTCTACCGCATCTTCGGGGACCAAGGGCGCGCGTGGTTACCGCGACTGCCCGAGCTCCTGGCACAATGCCGCGAGCGTTGGAATCTGCCCGAGGGCGTGCCGTGCCCCACGATGAGTATGAACTACATCGAGTTCACCACCACCGCCGCCGGCGAGCCGGTAGCGCTCAAAGTCGGGGTCCCGCACGCTGAGCTCTACACCGAGATGCAGGCACTGCGCTTGTACGGTGGCAGGGGCGCGGCGCGCCTCATCGACGCGGACCGCGATCTGGGAGCCATCCTGATGCAGCGCGCCCAGCCGGGCACCATGCTCTGGCAAGTCGGGGACAATGCAGAGCAGACGCGGAATGCGGCGACGGTGATGCGGGTGCTGTCCAGGCCGGTGCCGGAGCGACACGCGCTGCCTCACTTCACCCAATGGGTCGAGCGGGCGTTCCGGCTCACGCGCACCGAGTGGGACCCTCAGGAGCGTATGCCCCGCGAGCTGCTGGTCGCTGCCGAAGCAGCCCTTGCGGAGCTTCTGCAGGCCAGTACCGGCGACGTCATCTTGCACGGCGACCTGCACCACGAGAATATCCTCTGGGATGCCGAGGCCGGATGGTTAGCGATCGATCCCAAAGGCGTGATCGGCCCGCGCTCGCTCGAGGTCGGCCGCTTCATACAGAACCAGCTACCGGAGGGCGCACCGATCGAGGACTGGGAGATGCTGGTGCGTGAGCGCATCGCGATCTTCAGCGCCGAACTGGGTATGACGCCACAGGCCGTAGCCGCCGGCGCCCTGGTCGACTGCGTCCTCAGCCACTGCTGGTGCTTCGAGGAAGAAGCGCTGAGCCCCGACTGGGACGACGGAGTCGCGCTGGGCTATACACTGCGCAGGCTGTGGTATACTCCACGGCTATGATATCCTACCGCATCATCGATCGCCCTGCTTTTGTCGTCGCCGGTCGCAGCACGTGGATCTCGGGCCCGGACAACGAGCAGTTCGGGCGCTTCTGGGACCAGTGCAAGACAGGCGGGCTCTTTGACCGCTTCGCGCAGCTGACCGGCTTCGCGCCCGGGCCTCAGACCGGCGGCGCGACGCTCGGGATCTCGCGCGTCGAGGCCGATCCGGCCAACCGCGCCTTCTCCTTCATGGTCGCGGTGGAGGTGCAGGAGCAGGCCGACACCGGCGATTTGGAACGGTACACCGTGCCCGCCAGCCGTTGGGCCGTCTTTGAGGCGCACGGGCCGGTCCCCGAGGCACTCGTCGCGGCAGAGATGTTCGCCTTTGGCGAATGGCTGCCCGCCTCCGGATACGTTCATGCTTTCGCGCCTGAAATCGAGGTCTACCCACCCACCGCCGGGGGCGGGCCCCACTGCGAGTTCTGGCTGCCCGTCACCGTGCAGTAACGGATCCACAGCGCCGCCACGAACGCAGAGGAGAAAGCAGACAATCGCCATGACCGACCCACCCTCAAATCTGGCAAGGGGGTACGTCGCCGGTCTGGCAGCCGCTGCGACCCTATCCACCACCGCTGTCTTCATCCGCCACCTCACCGCGACTTACGGCATCCCGGCGCTGGTCCTGGCCTTCTGGCGCGACGTCTTCGTGGTGTTGACGCTATGGCCGATCCTGGTAATCGCTCGCCCCTCGCTGCTGCCAGTTAGCCGCCGCGACCTGGCCTATCTGGCAGCCTACGGCGCAGTGCTGGCGGCCTTCAACGCCCTGTGGACCCTGTCGGTGGCGTTCAACGGCGCTGCGGTAGCAACCGTGTTGGCCTACTGCTCCGCCGCGTTCACAGCGCTGCTGGGCTGGTGGTTGCTCGGCGAGCGCCTGGACTGGGGGAAGCTCGTTGCGGTGGCCTTGAGCCTGGGAGGCTGCGTGCTGGTCGCGAACGCCCTGAACCCCGCTGCATGGCGCGCCAATCCCATAGGACTCCTCACCGGCATCCTCTCCGGGTTGGGGTACGCCGGGTACAGCCTGATGGGCCGCTCGGCCTCGCAGCGCGGCCTGAACCCGTGGACGGCGCTGCTCTACACGTTTGGTTTCGCCGCGATCGTGCTCCTCGTCGTCAACCTGCTGCCCGGCAGCGTTCTGCCGGGTGCCGCAAGCCGTCCCGGCGATCTTCTCTGGCTGCGCGATGCCCTGCCGGGTTGGGCGCTCCTTTTCCTGTTGGCCGCCGGACCGACCGTGGCAGGATTTGGACTCTACAACGTCAGCCTCAGCTACCTGCCGTCGAGCGTTGCCAACCTCATCGTGACCCTCGAGCCAGCGTTCACTGCGGTGATCGCCTACGCGTTCCTCGGCGAACGCCTCACAGCGATCCAGGCCGTGGGAAGCATCACGATCCTCAGCGCCGTCGTCTTCCTGCGGCTCCACCAGGCCCGCACCGCCCGGCGGCTCGCCCGGTCCTACGCCGGCGGATCGTAGCCCATAGCGAGCGTGAGCCTGCGGTCCGGTGCGCGGCTTCGGATGCCGTGCGCGCCGAGCGTTTGCCTCTGAACACACCCTCTGAGCCGGGATCGCCAGGGAACAATCGGTACATCGATGGCGTCCGTAAGATGAAGCACATAGCTCGGTAAGGGCCAGGGAGGTGTGTTATGAAACCCAGAGTCTTGAGCATTGTGGCGTGCATCATCCTTGCGTTCGTTGTTGCCTGTTCAACCGTCCCAGCGCCGTCTGAATCGGAGAGCATGGATATGCCCAATCCCGCCTCGGTGTTCTGCGAGGAGCAGGGAGGCACGGTGGACATCCGCACCGGCGCCGACGGCGGTCAGGCAGGCATCTGCGTCTTTCCTGATGGCAGCGAATGCGACGAGTGGGCCTACTTCCGCGATGAGTGCGCTCCGGGTGGCGCGTCACAGCCTGTCGAGTCGGAGAGCATGGACATGCCCAATCCCGCCTCGGTGTTCTGCGAGGAGCAGGGAGGCACGGTGGACATCCGCACCGGCGCCGACGGCGGGCAGGCAGGATTTTGCGTCTTTCCCGATGGCAGCGAATGCGACGAGTGGGCCTACTTCCGCGATGAGTGCGCGCCGGCTGAGGGGGCCCCGGGCAGCTATACACCCGATCCGAGTGCCCTCAAAGCCTTCCAGTATGAGGACTGGCAGGTGTACGAGAACCGAGCTTACGGCTTCACTTTGCGCTTCCCCCCGGACTGGCGTGTCGAGGAGGTCACCGACAGTGGGGACACGATGGTCCAGCATCGCGTCTCCATCAGCGACCCGGCGGATCCAATGGCGGAGCTGCACATCGCCTTCAGGGGCGCGTCGGAGGAGCGCCAGATCACGCCGACGGGCATGGGCGCCGGCGACCTGGTCGCGCGGGGCAGCGTCCCCTTCCTCGGCGAGAACCTGGAGCGCCAGGCGTTGGTCGCTGAAGGAAAGGTTGTCGGCGTGATCTATGGAGGTGGCGGCGAAATCCCGCGTGGAGATCTCGTCTTCTGGATCGCCGTAAACTACGCGGGCAGTCCCGTAGCAGATCCCGGCCTCTCGGCCTCCGTCGAGGAACTTGCAGACCAGATCGTTGCCTCTGCCGCCGTGAAACGGTAGGCCCTGGGCCTGAGGGCGTGTGGGTTTGCCGCCACAGCCAGGGCAGGGCGGCGCTCTTGTTCCCTGGGCCTGGGGGCGTGCGGGTTTGCCGGTCTACCGCTCCTTGAGTAGAATGCATGCCAACGTCCTCAACGAGCCGGCAGCACCGCGCAGCGCAAACACGCAGCCTATACGCGCCGGGTCGTCGCGACGGGAGGGCCCATGACCAAAACGTCGAGACTACTGGCGCGCAGCCACGCACTCCTCGAGGCGGGGCGCTGGGAAGATGCGGTGTGCGTCCTGGAAGCCGTGATCCAGGCGACGCCGGAGGATGACGCCGTCTGGGCGCTCTATCTCAAGGCTCTGCCCGATGACGCAGCACGCATTGAGGCGCTGCGACGGCTGGTCTGGGCCTGCGCAGACAACCCGATCGCCCTACGCCGCGCTGTGTCCGCGCTCAAGACGCTCTCTGCGTCGCGACCGGAGAGCCGCCGCGGGGTCGATGCTCTCCGGCCCCAGCGCATGGGTCCCGCGCAACCGGCGCCGGCCCCTGCCCGCACCCCGACAGCTGCCCCATCCACAGCGACGGCGAGACACCCGGGCCTCCGGGTGCTTCTCGGCTTCGCTATCTGCGCTGTGATCGGCGCGCTGGGCGTGTGGCTCATCAGTCCCGAGCAGCAGCAGCTCAGGCAGCAGCGCGCCGACTATGAGGGGCTCCTGGCAACGCACCAGCAGTTGGAGGCGTCCCACGCGGGCCTCACCGATGACTACAACACGCTCGTCGCCAACTACTATACCTTGCGCACAGAACAGCAGAGCCTGGAAAGCGACTATGTTGCGCTCGGCGTGGACTACGGGCAGCTTCAATCGGCTCACAGCCAGCTCCAGGCCGACTATGGCACGCTACAAGGGGACTACAACGAGCTGTTCCGCACACACAGCGATCTGCTCTCTCGCCACACCGCGCTGCAGCAGAGCCACGAGGCCCTGTCGGCGGACTACGAGTCACTGCGCAGCGTCGCGATCACGCCGCCCTACATCCTAATTGAGGGCCGGCGGGTGCACCTGGCCTTCGTCAAGCTCGACAACTCGATCGTCGAATGGCAGGTGCCCTTCGAGACCCTTGAAGCCAGCATCCAGCGCGGACACGAGGCACGGGACAGCTGGATCAACCGCACCAGCGCGACCGTCAAGCTGAGGACCGACGATGGAAGGACGATCAGGATAACAGATCACCGCCGCTTTGTCGACCCCGAGCCCTTCCGCTCGGTCATCGGCGCGCTGTACGGCACCGCGCCCGACGACGAGACTTTCCTCCGTGAGCTATGGCATATCGTCACGCAACTATCAACCTACACAGCAGAGGTCGGCGATGTACCTCGTTATCCACTGGAGACGCTCCTCGCAGGCGGCGGCGATTGTGAGGATACCTCTGTCCTCCTGGCCAGCCTGATCCGAGCAGCGCCCGTATCGTGGGACGTCCATCTGGTCTACGTGGACTCCAACAACCTGGGGCAGCCCCAGGAGGCGAACCACGTGATCGTCCACGTGGATACCGGCATGCGGCGCTATCACATTGAGACGACCACCGACTGGGCGATGGAACCGTACACAAGCGTCGAAGGCTGGTATCTAGAAGTGAACTGAAGCGAGAGGGAGGGACCGTGACCACGATCGTTGCGCAGACAACGCACGGCAAGGTACGCGGCGCCAGCGTCGACGGGATCTACAGCTTCAAGGGAATCCCCTATGGCGGGGGCACGGGCGGCGAACGGCGGCTGATGCCGCCAACGGCGCCTGAACCGTGGGCCGGCATCCGCGATGCCCGTGCGTATGGTCTCGACTGTCCCCAACCACGCGGACGCGTGCTGAACGTGACCCCTAGGGTGGTGTCGGTTTTCGGTAGCGGCAAGCCTCTCCCGCAGAGCGAAGCCTGTCTTGTCCTGAACGTATGGAGCCCGGAGATCATGGATGGGGGCAGTCGTCCCGTCATGGTCTGGCTGCACGGCGGGGGGTTCTTTGTAGGGTCTGGCTCCGGTGCGCTGTACGATGGGACAGCGCTCGCCCGCAGGGGCGACGTGGTTGTCGTGACGGTGAACCATCGCCTGGGGCCGCTGGGTTATCTGCACCTGGGCGACCTCGTGGGGCCGGAATACGCCGCATCGGGGAACGTCGGGATGCTCGATCTGGTGGCAGCGCTGGAATGGGTGCGCGACAACATCGAGGCCTTCGGCGGCGACGCCGGCAACGTGACAATCTTTGGCGAATCGGGTGGCGGGGCCAAGGTCAGCGCGCTGATGGCGATGCCGGCAGCCGAGGGTCTCTTCCACAGGGCCATCATCCAGAGCGGTCCCGGCGTGCGGATGCATACGCGCGAGAAAGCCACCCGCCACGCACGGTCATTTCTGCGCAGGCTGGGCATCAGCCCCAGAGATATCCAGGCCTTGCACGACATGCCCGTCGAGCAGCTGCTGGCCGCCCAAACAGCGGCAGCGCGGATCAACCGGTTCTTCATGCTCGAGCCGGTGGTCGACGGCGTAATCCTGCCCCACGCGCCATTCGAGCCGGAGGCGCCCAAGGTCTCGGCGCACGTCCCGCTGCTGATCGGCACGAACAAGGACGAGGCAACGCTCTTCATGGGCAATGTTCCGCTCTTGGGGCCCTTCAGCCAGCCGAGCGCTTTGGCTCCGGGGCTGCTGCGTCTTGTGACGCGCGCGCTGGCGTGGAAGGCTACGCCGCGTCTCATGAGGGCCTACGAGAGCGCGCATCCCGGGGCCTCACCCAACGTCCTGTTCGCTTCTATGATGAGCGACTACACAATGCGCCTGGGCTCCATCCGACTCGCAGAGCGGAAGGTGAGCGGCGGCGGCGCGCCGGTCTACATGTACCTCTTCGCATGGGAGAGCCCGGCGCTCGACGGCAAGCTGCGCGCGCTCCACGGGCTCGATTTGCCCTTCGTCTTCGATAACGTCGGTGCCGCACCGGGCCTGACCGGCGATCTACCAGAGGCCCACGCCTTGGCCGCAAAGGTCAGCGCAGCGTGGGCGGCTTTCGCACGGCAGGGCGACCCCACCATCGACACCCTGGCCCCCTGGCCCTCGTACACCCTGGAGGAGCGCGCGACGATGATCCTGGACAATGAGTGCCGCGTCGAGCGCGACCCGGGCCGGGAAGTGCGTCTGGCCTGGGAAGGGGTCAGGGTCTACACGATGTGAGCGTGCTCAAGGCTCCGTGGACAGCGCCCCGCCAGGTGGTGCTACGATGACCCTACCGGAGATATCGGCCCTCGAGCACTATGAGCGCTGCATCGGCGAGGGGAACGATCCCTGCGAAGACCCGCCGCTGTTGCAGCGTTACATGGCTCGCTGGGATGGTCCGGCGTTTTTCGAAGCGCTGGGCGATCTCCAGGCGAAAGCGGTGCTGGAGATCGGCGTGGGCACCGGGCGCCTGGCTGTACAGGTGCTGCAGCGGGGCTGCCGGACCTTCACCGGGATCGACCTTTCGCCACGCTCGATCGCCCGAGCAGAGACCCACCTCAGCGCCTTCGCCAACGTGACCCTGCGGGTCGCCAATATCGAAGCTGCCGCGCCGCCCGGGGCCTATGACGTGGCCTACAGCGTCCTCACAATGATGCACATCGCCGACAAGGAGGCCGCGCTTGCCAACACCGTCGTGGCCCTCGCGCCGGGTGGCGTGCTGGTCCTGTCCGTGGCTCACGTCGAGCCCTGGCTCGACTACGGGAACCGCCGTGTACGCCTCTACCCCGCGGCTCCGTCGTGGTACGCCAAGCGGCTCACCGAGCTGGGGTGTGACGTCGCGCCCCCTTTACCCCTTGTCGACACCTGGATCGATCCCGAGGGGCGCAGGTCGCCGACGTATGGGCAGCCCATCGCGACCCTCGTCAAGGCAGTGAAGCGCAGACAACGACCGGGAGGCCATCCATGAACCCCAAGGCTGAGGCCTTATGGCACGCGTATCTGCAGACCCTGCCGGACGCTGCAGAGGCCACCCAACGCTTTTATGAGGTCTTCCACATCGGCAACACCCCCAACAGCGCCGATGCTGGCGCGGACCTGATCCTGCGCGGCATCAAGACGACCACAAGCTCGTTGCTCTGGGAGTATGATGCTACGAACAAGCCGCGACCGTACGAGGGCGCGCTGAACATCGTCGAAGATGGACGCGGCGCCCCCATCTGCATTGTCGAAACGGTGATGGTCGAGATTCGACCGTTTTCCGAGATCGACGCGCAATTCGCCCATGACTATGGGGAGTGGGATCGCACCCTCGCCACGTGGTACGAGGTGTGCTGGACATACTACAGCGCCGAGGCACGCGCGCTTGGCCGCGAGCCATCGCCGGACATGCCCCTGGTCTGCGAGCGGTTCAGGGTCGTCTATCCCTGAGACGGGGCCTGCATCGCGTGCCATGCCGGTACGCTTGTGGGCCGGGAGCGTCCCGCCGGAGCACTGGCTCATGTCCCGGTGCTGCGGTAGTGTCGGAGCCCTGCGGACCAGAAGGCAATTGCGCCTGCCAGCATCGCCGCTGCGACGACGGGCGCAAGGTATACCAGGGCCTGCCCGTAGATCGGCACGGTTTCTCCCAGGAAGTGGTGGGCGGGGTAGTAGGCGATGAAGGCGAAAGGAAAGACGAAGGTCAGGACGAACGAGAGGAACGGCCCGTAGATGTGAACGGGATAGAGAGACGACGCCCCTTGCAGGGTCTCCGGCAGCCACAGAAGCGTCGTCTGCTCCAGCCAGAAGTCGAAGGTCACGAACACGATATTGATCGCCCCTTCGATGCAGGCACCGGAAAGCACCACGATCGCCAGGTAGGCCACATCCAGCAGCGTCCACGCCAGGTCACCACCAACGGTCGACACCGCCAGGAGTGCCAGGCCCGGCAGGAACTCGCCAATAGAAGCCATCACCAGGCTATCTCCCAGCATCTGCCAGGCAGGGTGCAGCGGGCGCACCAACATACGATCGAACTCACCCTCGCGGAGCAACTGGCGATGCAGGAAGAACCTGAAGAAGAGCGCATGGTGAACGCCGTGGGCCATCTGCACCAGCGCCACCAACAGCGCGAGCTCCCGGAAGCCCCAGCCGCCGATCGTGTCGAAGGCTCGCGTCAGGATCAGCAACGCCGGGATCCGCAGCAGCCCGGTCAGCGCAACGCTCGCGATCTGCACGGCGAAGCTCTCGCTGTACTGCAACTGCGCCTTCAGCGACTTCCACTTGAGAAGCAGGATGACCCTGAGCATGGTCAGCCTCCCTGAACGACAACCTTGCCGACACCGGCGCGGAAGATCCGCCGGCTGAGCCACGCCAGCACGAGCACCCACGCCAACTGAAGCCCCAGCGCTTGCACTGCCTGGGCTCCGATGGCGATCTCACCGATGAAGATAGCCACAGGCGTATAGCATATCCCGCGGAAGGGCAGCCAAAGCAGTACCTGCGCCACCGCCGGCGGGAAGACCCAGAGCGGCAGGTACGTCCCGCCGAGGATAGAGATGATGCCACCTTTGGACCAATAGAACCCTCCCACATCGGTGAGCCAGAAGGCTGACAGCGCGATCAGATAGTCGATGTAGAACGAGGTGAGGAACCCTAGCACCAGCGAGCCTACAAACGCCACCCACACCACCGGGCTGGAGGGCAAGGGCAGCTTAAGAACGAGCCCCAACACGACCGCGACGGGCAGGGAGACCAGGACTAGGCTCGCGAGCGCCTCCCCCGCCACGCAAAGGAACCAGCTGTATCCATAGGAGATGGGGCGTGCCAGGGCGAGCGCGATATCCCCGTCGCGGATCTGGCTGTTCACGTCCTCAACGAGCCACGTGGAGAAGAAACGCGTGACCACGATCGTGACGGTGATGTACGTGAGTGCCTGCGCCAACGTGACGCCGGCATAGGATTCGCGAGCGCCGTAGAGTGCGCGCCACAACTGACGGAAGACAATGACTTCGACGGCGATACTCACCCACTGGCTCACCAGCTCCTCGCGATATGCCAGTTGCGTCTGAAGACCGAGCTTGAGGAGCGTGTGGGCCTGGCTCAGCCTGCCCATCCGCGGTCGCAGGGCCCCCGCAGCAACGTCAGCCACGATCGATCCTGGCATCGGAAACCTCCACTGCGCCTGGCACACCGTGCTGGTAGATCTGGCCCACGATCGACTCGATGTGGGGTTCCTCGATCGAGATATCCTTGATCCCGTTCCCCGCAGCCTGCGCGCCCTGTCCGAGCGCGCCGATGAGGTCGAAGGCCGACACCTCATCGCGGTTGAAGGCAATCCAGACCTTGTTGGCCTCCTGCTGGACGATGTCGCCAAACGGCACGTCGAGGCGCTGCACCATGCCCTGGAACTCCACCACCAGCCTCCGCTGCTGCCCAAAGCGCGCGAGAATCGTCTCGCGGGTGGCGTCGAGGATCACCTTGCCGTGATCCAGGATGACGATGCGCGGGCAGAGCCGCTCCACGTCCGAAAGGTTGTGAGACGTGAAGAGAATGGTCGTCCCCTTCTCGGCATTCAGCGCCTGCAGGAACTGCAAGACGGTGTCCTTCGCCACCACGTCCAGGCCAATCGTGGGTTCGTCCAGATAGAGAAGCGGTGGCTCGTGGAGCAACGCAGCGACCAGGTCACCTTTCATCCGCTGACCCAGGCTAAGCTTACGCACCGGCTGGTCGAGAATGTCCTGCATCTCGAGCAGGCTCACCAGCATGTCCAGGGTCGCGCGATACCGGGCTTTCGGAAGGCGATACATTGCCCCGAGCACCTCGAAGGAATCCGCCAGCGGCAGGTCCCACCAGAGCTGGGTGCGCTGACCGTAGACCACACCGATGTTGTAGGCATTGGCCGTTCGCTGGCGGAAGGGCACCAGGCCGTTGACCTCCACACTGCCGGCGGTCGGCAACAGAACACCGGTCAGGAGCTTGATGGTGGTCGATTTGCCCGCACCGTTGGGACCAAGGTACCCGACGATCTCGCCTGGCGTGATGTCGAAGGTCACGTCGTCGACGGCCCGGATGAGCCGGTGCTCTGGCGCGATGAGGCGCCGCAGTTTACCGCGGACGCCGCAACCCGGCTGGGTTACCCGGAAGTGCTTTGACAGATGATCAAGTCGAATCATAGGGCCTCCCTGGCGCGCGCATCCCCAAATGAAAACACCCGTTCACCTCTCCACCGAGCGGGTCCCTCGCAAGGGACGCGCGTAGCGCAAAGGTAAACGGGTGCCCGGGCTGGTCAGGCGTTCTCCCGCCTCAGATTGTTTTTTGTGCGGCCAGCACCATCACTTTAGCACAGGCCGCACGCGTGTCAAACCGCCACAAGGGCGTCGAGCCTGGACTACCCAGTCAGGCACGTTGAGCCCGGCGTCTTGCAGTCCGCCGAGTGAACGGCAGCGCCCAGCTCCCCTCGCCACTGACACGGATGTCACGCCGCTCGAAACGCCACCACGCAAGCACCATCAGCAACGCCGCCACGCCCAGCAGCACCAGCAGCGCCTGCCAATCGAGCGCTTCGAGCGCGCGCCCTCCCTGGTAGTATTTCAGAGGCAACAGGTTGTTGAGCCCCTCGAGTCGCTCATTGACGCGGGCCAGGGAGGTCACCAGGTAGTTGACCACCATTAGCCCGCCCGCCGCGCTCGCCGCAACCGCGCGCGAGGGCAGCACCATGCTCAAGAGGAGCGCGAATGCCCCAAACAACACCAGCACCACGAACAAAGAGAGGTGTGGCAGGAGCAGCGATGCAGCGCTGACATCCCACCCAGCCGCCGGTACACCGGCGGCGAACCCAAGCCACGTCAGCGCGAGGATCGCCAGCGTCGCGGCGCAGAAGGCCAGCGTCCGTCCCCAGAAGAGCGCCGCCCGGCTGATGGGATGCGCCATGATGAGATCCAAGGTGCCCTTTTCCTCGTCCGCGACCAGCAAACCCGACCCCAACACGACGGCGAAGATCCCTGCCACGATTGGGATGTACGAGAAGAACGTGAAATCCAGGTAACCGGCGGGCGACAGGAAATCTGTGGTCCCGCCGAAGAAGGCCATCATCGTCTCCCCATACGCGTCAAAGAGCGTCTTGAGCTCGGCCTGCTGGGTGATCATGGGCTTGTATAGAACCATAAGATAGAGCGCGATCAGCCCGAAGGCAATGCCCCAGCCGAGGATCTGGCCCAGAAACCGCCTGAGCGAATACCTGAAGATCGTCGCCATAGGCACTCCTTACGCCTGCGCCTCGTAGTAGGCGAGAAACACCTCCTCCAGGGAGGTGCGTTCGGTCTCGAACTCGACCACCGTGTAGCGCGCCAGCACCTTGATCAGCGCGTCCATCTCGCCCTCGACCTGCAGCAACACCGACAGACCGTCGCCAGCCGAGAGAACCGTGACCCCAGGGACGGACGCTAGAGCATCGACGGGCGCCTCATCCCGGAAGCGCAGCCGCACCCGGCGGAGCGCCCGCCGCATCAGCGCTCCGGTTTCGGCCACCTCCACGATCCGACCCTTGCGGATGATGCCTACCCGGTCGGCGATCTCCTGCACCTCCGCGAGAATGTGCGAGGAGAAGAAGACCGTTGCCCCCTGCGTGGCGGCTTGCTTCACCATGCGCAGGGTCTCTTGTTGCAGCAAAGGATCGAGACCTGATGTCGGCTCGTCGAGCAGCAAGAGTTCGGGCTGGTGCATCAGGGCCTGGACCAGGCCCACCTTCTGTTTGTTGCCCTTCGAGAGATGCTTGATCGGCATCCTGAAGTCGAGGTCAAGCCGCTCGGAGAGCAGGCGGATGTAGCCCCAATCCGCTTTGTGGCCACGCAGCGCGTTGAGGTAGTGCAGCGCCTTTTCGACGCTCAGGTTCTCATCGAAGTGCAGTTCACCCGGCAGATAGCCGGTGCGCGCATGGACGGCGACCGGATCGACCTGCGGATCCAGGCCCAGCACGCGAACTGTGCCCCCGTCGGGCCGGATCATGTCCAACAGGCAGCGGATCGTCGTCGTCTTTCCGGCGCCGTTAGGGCCCAGGAAGCCGAAGAGCTCACCGCGACGCACCTCGAGATCGACCCCCTGGAGCGCACGGACGTGACCATACGACTTCGTCAGGTTCTGCGTCACGATTGCGGGATCGGCCATCTCATCGTCTCCCTACTCGAACGCACTGTGCACCTGCCAGGGAATCGTCGCTAGCGGTTGCGCACCGCGCGATGCAGTGGGACAGGGACGAGGACCGAACTGCCGCCCGGCCCATACTGCCCTCCCTCTCCAGGCAGGTTCAGGTCAAGTCGGCACCGGAGCGCCAGAAGGCGCCAACGACCGCTATCCTGGCGCTCCTGCGACGATCGCTACCACTTACCAGTTCGTGACCGAGCCATCCAGCCGCCGCAAGTGGGGCAGCTCGGCCATCTGCATCGGGTGTGCCTTCGCGGCTTCGCGGTCGAAGACGATGCCCAGACCGGGCATCTCCGGCGCTAGCAGATAGCCGTCCTGCCACTTCGGCTGCACGGGGACGACATCGGTGAGCACCGTGCCGGTCTTGCGCGGCTGCTCCTGGACGCCCACGAGCGGCGAGGCCAGGTTGAGCTGCAAGCAAGCCGCCGACGAGATCGGGCCCAGCGGGTTGTGAACCGCCAGCTTGATATAGTGGGTCTCGCACCAGCCGGCGATCTTTCGCGCCTCGGTGAAGCCGCCGGCGATGCAGAGGTCTATGCGAGCGTAGTCGATCCACTCCTCCTCGATTAGCTGACGGAACTCCCACTTGGAACTGAACTGCTCGCCCGCCGCCAGGGGCACCGTCGTGCGCGTGCGCAGCGTCTTGAACGAATCAGGGTTCTCCGAGCGCAGTGGATCCTCGATGAAATAGGGCCGCACAGCCTCAGCCTCCTGGCATAGCCAGACGGCGTCGGGCAGATCGAGCCGCGTATGGACGTCGAAACAGATCTCGATATCGTCGCCCACCGCTTCACGCACGGCGTGCAACTGCTTGATCGAGGTCAAGACGGCCTGTCGTGGCTCCAGGATATCGCCATCCTGGGGCAGCCCGAAGCGCACGAACTTCCAGCCCTCGGCCTTCGTTTGCAGGGCCGAATCAATGAGCGGCTGCACCTCGCGCGCGTGACCGGCGTTGTGCGGATAGCAGACCACCTTGTCGCGCACCTTGCCGCCGAGCAGCTCGTAGATCGGCACGCCGAGGGCCTTGCCTTTGATATCCCACAGCGCGATGTCGATGGCCGCCATCGCTGAGGTCAGGATGCGTTGGGCAGGGAAGAAACCACCGCGGAAGAGCTTCTGCCAGATGTGCTCGATCCTGAACGGGTCTTCGCCGATCAACAACGGCTTGAAGTGCTCGATGCCGCCGATCACGGCCAGCTCACGACCGGTGAGCCCAGCTTCGCCGACCCCGTGAAAGCCCTGGTCGGTATCGACAACAACGAAGAGGAAGTTGCGGAATCCACCCCAAACGGGGTACGTCTCGATGTTCGTGATCTTCACAGGCTGGCTCCTTATCGAAGGGTAATGACGCTCGGACATTGGATGCGACAGGTCAAGGGCCACGGCAGAATGCTGCAATGGTCGATGGGTGGCCTCGGACCCTCTGCTATGCGGTTCTCTCCTCAGCCCGGTCCAGCGGCTCGTAGCCGAGGACCTCACGGGCGTGGTCGATATCGACCCAGTTGTAGGCGTTGTTCGACACGCCGTAGAAGATATCGAAGCGCACGGTATCCGGCGCGTCGACACAGCGGTGAATGAGCTGGGCGATATCGCGTTGGCTGCACCATTGGTTACGGCCCTGCGGACTCGGGGGTCGATCCGCCTCCACCACCCAACCGATGCGCAGGACAATGCACGACATGTCGTGGCGGTGGGCATAGGTGTGAGCCAGGGCCTCGCCCCAGACTTTGGAGCTGGCATACAGATTTAGGGGCCGGGCGCAGCTCGCGTGGGTCAGTTTGGGCATCGTCGTGGGGTCCACCTCATCATAGCGTGCCTCGAAGACGGTCTTGTATGGCTCAGTGTCGCGGTAGCCGAAGACAGTCTGGATCGAGCTGGCGAAGATGACTCTCCTGGCGCCCGCAAGCCGTGCCGCCTCAAAGACATGGTATGCACCGATCAGGTTGCTCCTGAGCAGGCTCTCCCAGCCGTGCCGGTTATTGGGGTCCGCCGCCATATGGACGATGACGTCCATGCCCTCGACCGCCCGCTGTACCGCGTCGAAATCCTCCAGGTCGGCCAGATGGAAGTTCGATTCGGGCACCTGCATCATCGCCGACTCCGAGAGGCGCTCAGACGAGTGCCGTCGCCGGGCCAAACCGTGGACTTCGTAGGTGTCGGCGTCCCCCACCAGCCTGCGATAGGCGGCGTTGCCAATCAGGCCGTAGACGCCGGTGATCAGCACCTTCTTCATTGCACCCCCTCCCCTTCCCGGTGAGGTCAACACCCAGGAGATCTGAGCGTGATTTTACTACCCAACACGACCCGGGGCAAAGCCAGAGACGCCGCAGCAGGGGGATTGTCCAAGCGCTCGAAGATGCTAGACTTGGGATACCGATCGTTCGGTTGGAAAGGAACTGTTCTCGTGATAGATACTCCGGCCAAGATACGCTTGAGCCTGGGCTCGGCCGTGGTGCTGGGCCTGCGCGATGCACGCATGGAGGCCCGCCCAACGACGCTCTATGCCATGTTGGGCGACACGTGTTTGGGTGCGTGCCGCTTCTGCGCCCAGGCCCGTGACAGCAACGCCGACCCCAAATTCCTCTCGCGGGTCGCCTGGCCCGAGTTCGACTTCGACGACGTATTGGGGCGCCTGAAGGGTGCCACGGACGTGCGGCGCATCTGTGTACAGACGCTGCACGAAGCAGGCCTGGAACCCAGGCTTGTGGCTGTGGCGAAGGCGCTTCACGAGGCCGCGGGACTCCCGCTGTCGGTCTGCATGAATCCGACCGATCCACAGTGGCTGCCGAGGCTCAAGGCAGCCGGGGTGGATCGTGTGGGGGTCGGGCTTGACTGCGCGACCGAGGAGACCTTCAGGCAGATCAAGCCCGGGTTCCACTGGGATCGCTACCATAGCTTTCTCGATGCCATCGTCGAGGTCTTCGGCACCGGGTCGGTGCACCTGATCGTGGGGCTCGGCGACAGCGACGAGGACCTGGTGCGCATGATGCAGGCCGCACGCGACCGGCGCTGTACGGTAGCGCTCTTCGCCTTCACACCGGTGCGTGGCGCACGGCTCGACTTGCCGGCGCCGGACGTCGGACGGTATCGCGCGCTTCAGCTCGCCCGCTATCTGATCGTCAGCGGACGGGCGCGCGTCGAGGTCATGGCGTTCGAGAACGGCAGGCTCACGGCGATGCACATCGATCCCGCCATCATCGAACGCGCACTCGACTCTGGCCTGCCCTTCCGCACCAGTGGCTGCCCGGACTGTAACCGCCCCCTGTACAACGAGCGGCCCGGCGGCGTGATGTACAACTACGCCGCGCCTCCGAGCGAGCCGGAGCGCGCCTTGGCGCGCCAGGAGCTGGCGCAGTATCTTGCGCTGCCTATGGGGGCCAGAGCCCAGGGGTGATCCGAACGGCACGTCCTGAGATCAACACACGAAAGGACCACGTATGAGCGAGCAATGGCGACTGCTGCGCCACGGCGCGCGAAGCGCTTACGAGAACATGGCAATCGACGAAGCGATCCTGCGCTGCGTCACGGCGCAAACGTCTCCCCCCACCTTGCGCTTCTATCGCTGGCAGCCCTCGGCGGTTTCTATCGGCTACTTTCAGGGAATCGAGCAGGAGGTCGATCTGGAAGCGTGTGCCGCGCGGGGCGTCGACGTAATAAGGCGGCTCACCGGTGGCGGCGCAGTCTATCACGACTACGAGGGCGAGATCACATACTCGCTGGCGATTCCCGAAGACTATCCGGGCATCCCGCACAAGATCCTCGACTCCTACGGGATCCTGTGCCAGGGCCTGATCGTGGGGTTGCGGTCATTGGGTATGCCTGCCGAGTTCAAACCGATCAACGACATCATCGTCAACGGAAGGAAGATCTCGGGCAACGCCCAGACGCGGCGGTTCCGCGGCATCCTCCAACACGGCACGCTCCTGTGCGAGGTCGACGCGCCGCTTATGTTCACGCTGCTCAAGGTGCCCAATGAGAAGATACGCGACAAGCTGATCG
Organism: Anaerolineae bacterium; assembly: GCA_034676805.1. GTDB lineage: Bacteria > Chloroflexota > Anaerolineae > B4-G1 > SLSP01 > PWVB01. The sequence goes on from JAXDDO010000038.1 coordinate 51,867, forward strand.
CCGGTGTCGAGGAGCGCGTGACGTCCATCAAGCGCGAGATGGGCGCGGTCGACCGCGAACGCGTGACCCAGGCTATGATCGACGGCTTCGCCGAGGCGCTAGACATCACATTCGTGCCGGGCGACCTCAGCGACCACGAGCACGCCCTCGCGCAAACTCTGAGGGAAGAGAACTATGCAACTAACACCTGGAACTATAAGCGCTGATTACAAGGCGCCGGGAGGCAAGCTCCTGCGCGTCAGCCTGACCCTTGCGAGACAGGCCGACCCGCCCGTGATCACATCCCTGCGCCTGACCGGCGACTTCTTTATGCACCCTGAGGACGCCATCCTGGACCTGGAAGAGCGCCTGATTGGCGCGCCCTGGGAGACGGTGTCAGTTCGTGAGCGCGTGCAGGCCTTCTTCGAAACCGGTGTCCAGGTCATCGGCGCGACGGTCGACGACATCGTGCACGTCGTCCTGGCAGCAAGCTAGAAGGTGTCCATGCGGCTCAAAACCTATCATCCTCACCCCAAGTTCCCACCCATCTCGCTTTCTGGCGGCCAGTGCCAGCTCAACTGCCTGCACTGCAACCGGACCTATCTCCGCAACATGACCCCGGCGCAGACGCCGGAGGACCTCGTCGCGGCCTGCCGTGCGCTGCGTGACGCCGGCGCGATTGGGGCGCTGCTCAGCGGAGGCTCGACCCGCGACGGCAGGATCCTCAACCTCAAGGGGCACATCGAGGCAATCCGCCAGGTGAAAGCGGAGACCGGCCTGATTCTCAACCTGCACCCAGGGCTCATGGACGAGGCGACGGCCCGCGCGCTCGGCCCTGTCATCGATTTTGCATCGCTAGAGATCCCTAGCGACGCGACGATCCGCGACGTCTTCCGCCTTCAGGCCACGCGCGCCGACTACGTGGCAACCTACGACCGTCTGCGCGAGGCAGGCATGCACGTTGTGCCGCACGTAGCGATCTACAACGGCAGCGAGGACCAGCTGCTGACAGACCTTGCCGCCGCCACAAGACGCCCGCCGCCGGAGACGATTGTCGTCATCGTCTTCTCGCCAACCCGTGACACCCCGATGGCCCAGGCCGCCCCCCCGGCCCCGGAGCTGGTTGGGGAGACGATCAGCCGCATCAAGACGATGTTTCCCGAGGCCGAAATCGCGCTGGGATGTATGCGTCCCAGAAACCGCAACATCCGCACGGCGCTCGAGCTGGCAGCGCTCGACGCAGGGGTTGTCCGGATGGAGCTGCCGTCGCGGGCGACGTTGGACACGGCGCGCGCGCGTGGTTACGCCGTCACGCGTTTCGACGCCTGCTGCGCGCTCCCCGTGGCGTTGGAAGGCCGCGCCCGTCACGCCGAGCCGTTGCACCAACCGCGCCGACCACAGCACCCAGTAACCAAATGAGCGCCCGTGTCTCAGCGACACTCCACCTGATCTCCCCGAGTCTGTGCACCATCACGCTACTCCAGCCATCCAAAGGATGCTAGCATTGGCTCGAGCTGAGCGGCGACGCTCTCATGGCCCGCCAACCGGTCAGGCCATCCCGTGATATAGTCGGTGAAGACGACGCGCACGTCAGGGCTCGAGGCGCTAAGGAACGGGTTGCTGGGCCGGTAGAAGAGAGAGGGGGGACCTGGCCTATTGTCCAGGCCCTAGCTCGATCGCATGGGACACTGTCAGAGCGGACAGGCCCCACGCCCGCTGTCAGGCGCAGCAGAGAACGGACGCGGGATTAGCTCTCCACTAGGCCCTGTTGCAGGGCGAGCGACACGGCTTCAGTACGGCTGCCGGCATCGAGTTTCCCCAGGATGTTGCTCACGTGGAACTTTACCGTCGATTCGCTGATGACCAACTTCTCCGCGATCTCGGCATTGCTGAGCCCTTGGACCATCGCCGCCAGGACGTCCCGCTCGCGACCGGTGAGGTCATAGGTGGGTTTTGGGGGCCGCAGCGTCGCGGTGATCAGCGCCTGAGCCGCCTCGGGCGCTAGCGTGGGCTTTCCAGCGTACGCGTTGCGGATGGCGGTCGCCAGTTCGGCAACACCGACGTCCTTGAGCAGATACCCAATTGCGCCGGCCTCAAGCGCCTGCTTGACGAGGTCATCTTCCTTGTAACTCGTCAACGCGAGCACCTGAACGCCAGGATGCAGTTTGCGAATCGACCGGGTGGCGGCAGCCCCATCCATCGAGGGCATCATGATGTCCATCAGAACCACGTCAGGATGAAGCGTGCCGCACAGCTTCAGGGCCTCCAGCCCATTCCGAGCCTCGCCGACCATCTCGAGGTCCGGAATCG
>JAXDDO010000041.1:0-32114 GCA_034676805.1 Anaerolineae bacterium
TCGTCGAGCGCTTGCTCCAGGGGACCGGCGCGTTCCAATACCTGGCGATCCTCCACGAGGACCACGTGACCGGCATGCGCGAAGGGAAGCGCGCATTCGGTCAGCAGATCGAGGTTCGCTGCTGGGACAGCGTGGATGCACGCACAGCGACGCCGACACAACTCACCTTCGACACCCTGACGGCCCTTGCCGAGGAGATCCTCCGTGAGGTGCCGGGTGTTGTGAGCGTCACCTACAACATCGCGTCGAAGCCCCCCTCAACGATCGAGGCGGTGTAGCGCCGCCGCAGCTGCCGGCACCGGGGAGACGCACGCGGAAAGCAGCGCAGCGAACGCCGTTGTGCCCTGGGCCCTTCCGCCCGGCGGGCTTAGCGATTCGCGGCCTCGGCGCGGTGGATCAGCTCATCCTGCTCCACCGGCGCCAGGCCCACGAACCGCGCGTTGAACCCCGCGATGCGGACGAGGAGGTCTCCGTGGCGCTCGGGGTTGTGTTGCGCGTCGCGCAGCACATCGGGATCGAGCACCGCCAACTGCAGCTCCTGTCCGCCCTGCGCGAAAAAGGCCTCAATCATCGAGATCAGGCGAGCGCGCATCTCGGGTCCCGACCAGGCGCCAGCCGGCAACGTCAGATTGAGATTCGTGCCACCCCGGTAGGTCCGCGCCACATCGAGCTTGAGCACGCTGTTGAGAATGCCCGTGGGTCCGGCGCTTGCCGTCCCCGCTGCCGCGCCCACGCTCGGCGCCACCGGCGTCCAGGCACACCGCCCGTCGGGCGAGGCCGCAATCTGCTTGCCATCGAAGTAATGCAGGCTACGGACCACGTGGCAGACCGTGTGGGGCGCGCTCCCGACGCGCGCATCGACCTGGTCGAGCACCCGTTCGCGCAGCGCAAGCAGCAGCGGTGCATACCCGTCGGCACGAGGGTCGTCATTGCCCCATTTGGGCGCTGCGCGCAACGCAGCCCGCAGCCGCTCCGCGCCTTCGAAATCGCTCCGCAGCGCTGCGACGAGCTCCGACAACGTAGCGGTCCGATCGTCGAAGACCACCTGCTGGATCGCCGCCAGTGCATTGATGGCGTTGGTCAGGCCACGCTCGTAAGCGCTGGGAAGATGATAGTCCATCCCCACCATAAAGTCTCGACCTCGCACAATGCAGCCACGCATCAGCGCCGAGGTGAACGGGAATGGCATGGCCTCGGCCAACCTGCGGCGATACGCCTGCCCTTGCTCGCGCATCTGCAAGGCGCTCGCGGCCATGCGGGCCTCAAGCAGATCCAGCAGCTCCGCTACAGATCCGATCGCGTCGGGGTCGGGATGGGTAAGCAAGACCTCGTTCAGCAACCCAAGATACTGGATCGTGCCGCTGGTCGCGGTCGCTGATTCAGCAGACCGTCCCGGGATACCCAGCTCATTGCAGCCGATCACGCAGTAGTCCCAGGCATCGACCGCCGCCACGCCTACGTCGACAAAGCCCTGCACCGTCGGCACATCGTGGATCAGCATCGGCATACTGGCGCCCAACACGAGCATCTCCACAGCGCGCTGCTTGACCGCCGGATCCATACGCGCGTGCCAACGCAGAAAGAGGTGCGGGTCACCCACGCGCACCAGGTCTGCTGCATCCAGGAAGGCCCGGGTGAGCGCGTTGCAGCGGTCGACCCCGTCGTGGTCCAGCCCCCCGACGGTGATGGCTTGAGTCTTGGAGCCCCGCCCAAAGAGGGAGTTGGCGTTGATCTTGAGCAGAAAGGCCGCGAGGAGGTCGGTGAGCGCCGCCTGGTCCGGCGAGGGAGCGATAAAGCGCTCTAGCACCCGGTCGGGCGACCCGATGGAGACCGACAGGCCCTGGCCCTCCAGATGCAGCGCCAGATGTACGAGCACGATCGCCTGGAGCCCCTCGAATAGCGTGCGCGCCGGATACGCGGGAACCTGACGGCATGCCTCGGCGACGCGTGTGTGGGCAGACCGGGTCAGGGGATCAGCAGCGCGTGCCGCGGCGGACTCCGCAGCCGCAGCATAGCGAGCGGCCCAGTCGATCACCGCACGCAGCGCGATCACCATCGCCTGACGGTAGATATCGCTTTCGGCGCCTGGCTCGGCTGGCTGCGCCTCGGCCTCGGAGACCATGGCCGCCAACCCTACGTGCACCACCCGGTCGAGATCCACCGCCAGATGGCCAATTCCGGCATTGCCGCCAAAGCTGCGCCCCTCCCAGAACTCGACGAGGTCCGGCGGGATCTGGCCCTCAAGCACACCGGCAAGCTGAGGGTTCTCGTGAATGATCTGCGGGGGCAACTGAAAGCCGAACTCCGGCACCAACATCCACGCACGCAACGCCGTTGAGGTATTACCGGCAAAGAAGGGGTTCGTGTCTACGTCCAGCGTCATATGGTTCAAGACGTGGGCGAAGGCGCGAGCACGCAGCAGCGGCGGGGCATCGCCCGCGTGGCGTCGGTAGGCCTCGGTGACGAGACGCGCACGTTCGAGACAGACGGTATCCGCGGTCGCCAGAAGGCGGTCGCGAATCCCTAACACACGCCGCCGAAAGGGACTGCCACCTTCCACCTGGATGGCCTGTGCTGGCCCTATCGCGGTGACCGAGCAGCGATGTCCGGGGCTTTCTGATGGCATGGCCTGGCGCTCCTGGTTGTTCACAGGTTTGGCAAACTCCTCCCTGTCCATATGTAGACTATGATAGCATAGATTGCGGATCCGCGGTTCTGTTGTATAGTTGCGACAAAGTCGTCTGGAAAAGTGCATGGTTGGCCGGCAACTCGAACGCGACACAGGAATACCGCGTGCGCTTGGGGATGGCAAGGTATGATCGATCGTCCCAGTAGTCTTGAGTCCGAAGATGCTGCCGTGCGTCAGCCCAGCATCCGGGGCAGGCTGACCCGAGTCGTCAGCCTGATCTTCCTTGTGGCTACCGTTGCAGCCTTTGCCGGCGTTTGGCTCTTCATCCGGCAAGCCGAGCAGGCCCTCTGGCAGGCGCAGCAGCACGATGCTGCTGTCAGTGCAGCGCAGATGGTGGACAGCGTCATGGATGGCGTGCGCAGCTTTCTGAGCGTGATCGCGACGCTCGATCGCAGCCACCTGGAGGCAGACCTGACGCTCCTGCCCACCCTCATCGAGCAGAACCCCAATATCATCGAGGTCATTCGGGTAGATCGCACAGGGGAGATCGTGTGCAGCGGGCAGCCGGCGGGTCAACCGTTGCTTGCCGATCGCCTCACCATTGCCCAATCCCCATGGTTCCTGTCTACACGCGAGGGTCACCCCTACATCAGCGAGATGCAGCTATCGGTCGGAGATGAACCGTACCTTGTTCTGGCCGTACCGGCGGCTGACGGTGGGGCTGTGGCGGCCCGCCTGCGGATGGATGTGTTGTGGGATGTCGTTGCGGGGTTGCAGTTCGGCAGAACCGGCTCCGCTTACGTCGCGGATCGCACGGGCCATATCGTGGCGCATTCCGACCCCGAGGTGGTACTCGCTCACACGACTATTGGTGGACGCCCGGAGATGCTGGGCGCTCTGGAGAGCCCCTCCGGCGAGTGGCACGGCGCCTACGAGGCTTTCGACGGTCGCGCAGTGACGGGATACGCCGTAGGCATCCCCGCCAGCACGTGGTGGGTCTTCGTGGAAGTTGCGCAGTCGGAGGTCACCGCGGTGACGCGGAGCGCGTTGATTACGCTGGGCGGCGGCCTGGTCGTGCTGGGCATCGTGATGACCGGCCTCACCCAATTGTCACTGCGTCAGGTCGTGCTGGACCCGTTGGAAGATCTGCGCTCCGGAGTCGAGCGCGTCGGCCAGGGCGACCTGGGCTATCGACTGGAAAACGTGCCCGCCGACGAGATAGGCCAGGTCGCTGCCACGTTCAACGTGATGAGCGCACGCCTGCAGGAGCGCGAGAATGCACTCGAGCAGGCCCGCGACGAGGCGCTGGCGGCCAGCCGCTTCAAGGACCGGCTGCTTGCCAACGTCAGCCACGATTTGCGCACTCCCCTCAGTAGCATTCTGGGTTACGCTGAAATGATGAAAGATGGCACCTTTGGCCCTCTGACGGAAGAACAGGCCAAGGCCGACGAGCGCATTCTGGCCAACACGCACCGGTTGGTCACGATGATCAACAGCCTGCTGGATCAGGCCATGATTGAGGCAGGCAGGATCGAGATCGCCCGCGAACCCTTCGACGCCGCCAAGCTGCTCGACGACATCAGCAACATCCTGGGCTTTCTGGCCGAGCAGCGCGGCCTGGAGCTACACGGCACGCTCGATCCAGAACTGCCAGACCCCCTGATCGGCGACGTCCAACGCCTCCAGCAGATCCTGATGAACCTGGTGGGGAACGCACTCAAGTACACCAGCCAGGGCCGTGTAGAAATGCGCATCAAGCAGTGGGACGAGGCGCATTACTGCATCGAAGTCGCCGACACCGGCAGCGGCATACCCACCGAGGCCCAGCAGTCCATCTTCGAGCCCTTCCGTCAGGATGATAGCGCGACAGCTCGCGAGCCTGGCGGGGTCGGGCTTGGCCTCTCGATCGTCAAGCAGTTGGTGACCCTGATGCAAGGTGAGATCCGACTTGTCAGCCGCGTAGGGAAGGGCAGCACGTTCACCATTGTCCTCCCTTTGATCACGCAAGAACCTCCCTCGGCGGAGGCCAAGTTCATCGGTCTGACTTGACCCATCGCCCCAACGAGGCATAATCCTCCGGAGTAGCGGTCCGGCTTCCCTGCGCGCCCCTCAGGGTTGCGCAGAGCGGGTCGGACCGCTTTAGTTGCCTTAGGCAGGCCGGTGAATCTTACCACCCAGGAGCAGATCCCGAAATATGGCTGAGGACATAACGACCAGAATGCCCGCGCTGCCGCGATCCGGCGTGATCGTTGCGGATGAGGCGCGCTGCTTGACGTGCCGTGAGTGTGAAGTGGCCTGCTCGCTGCTTCACGAGGATGTGTGTAGCCCCAACCTCTCGCGCATCCGTATCGAGTTCAACGATTTCGTTGCCGACGGGCCCTCCATCATACTGTGCAAGCAGTGCGACTGGCCCGCCTGCTACTACGCCTGCGCGAATCTGTGGGACGAGCCTGCGATCCGAATCGACGCAGCCACGGGTGCCCGCTACATTGATCCCGAATTGTGCCGCGGATGTGGTGCGTGTCTGCGCGCCTGCCCCCTCACGCCCGAGCGCACCGTCATTGGGCAGAGGCCACGGGAGCGCGGACGCGTCTATTTCAAATGCGACCTATGCTATGACCGTCCGGAAGGACCAGTCTGCGTCGCCATTTGCCCTGGCCAGGCGCTGACCTACGTCCCTGCCGGCGAGCGACGGAGGTAGGACACAATGCTATACGGTTGGACCGGCAAAATACTGCGCGTTGACCTGACATCGGGAGCGGTGACGACGATCGAGACCGAACGCTACATCCCCGACTTTGTCGGCGGTGTGGGTATCGCGGCACGGATCGCGTGGGAGGAATTGGCGCCTGGCGTGGACGCATTCGATGACGGCAACATGCTCTTTCTCATGGTTGGCCCGCTCACCGGCACGTTGGCCTCCGGTGCGGGACGGGTCGAAGTTCTGGGCATTGCGCCCCAGCAACGTCCTTCTATCTTTTCGCGTTCTTCGATGGGGGGGCACTGGGGCGCCGAGCTCAAGTACGCAGGCTTCGATGGCGTGGTTGTGCAGGGCCGCGCCGGCGCCCCGGTATACCTGTGGGTCCACGACGGGGAGGCCGAGCTTCGCGATGCAGCGCACCTGTGGGGACGGGGCACCTACGGCACCACCCGGGCGCTGCGCATGGCCCACGGGCCACAGACGCGCGTGGTTTCGTGCGGGCAGGCAGGCGAGGCGGGTTCGCGGATCGCCGTTGTCCAGACCGAGACCGGCAACGCAGCCGGTCAGGGGGGCTTCGGCGCTGTGATGGGCACCAAGCTGCTCAAGGCCATCGCCGTGCGAGGCACCGGCGCCGTACGCGTTGCGCAGCCCCGGACCTTGCTCGATCTGTGTCTTAACGGCAGCCGTGAAGGGCAAAGCCCACAGACCTTCGACTACCGCAGATGGATGGAGCAGCGCTCGGGCGGGGAGAAGGCCACCTTTAGAATGAAGAAGTGCGGATTCTGCGCCACACCCTGTCAGTTCACAATGACGCACAATGCCGAGCTGCGGCAAGGGCCAAGTGTGCCCAGCGTCGCTATGCAGTGCTGGGGCTACGAGCAAGTCCCGCGCAGATCCGACGCCGTAACCCGTGCCATGACAAGTGACTACGGCCTCAATGGCTGGGAGATCGCCTACGGCATCATCCCTTGGCTCGAGTTGTGCAAGCAGCACGGCCTCATCGATACCCTCGACGGTATCGATATCCCCATCCCCGATGAGCCCATCCTCTATCGCCGTGACGCCGTGCCGTGGCCCGCTGAAGCCATTGAGGCGCTGATCAAGAAGATCGCGTTCCGCGACGGAGAGCTGGGGGACGCGCTGGCGGACGGTGCGTGCTACGCGGGCGAGCGGCTCTTTGGGGGAGCGGGCGCAGATCTGCTGGACCGCATCTATCCGCGCCGGGCGGGACAGACCACCCATTGGGCCGGGCATTGGGGCACAGGCGGGAACATCTACTGGCCCCACTGGCTGCCCCCGACCCTTCAATGGTGTGTTGACACGCGCGACCCTGCCAGTGACTCCACCCACCAGTGGGCGGAGCACGTGATGCGCTACATTGAAGGCAACCGCAGTCCCCACCCCGGGCCCATTCCCATGGAGCGCGTCCGGCAGGTCTGCGCCGCCGTCTACGGCCATCCGGATGTCTGTGACCCCGATATCACCTACGACCCGCCGGAGGTCAAGGCCATCCCCGCACTCTGGCACAGCCACCGCGCGATGCTCGTGAACTCGCTGGTCCTGTGCGATCGGGAGCACTCGCGCGTCTTCAGCATGCTCACCGAGGACAACGTCGCCGACACGGCGATGATGGCCCGGCTGTTCAGTGCCTGTACAGGGTACGACGTGACCCAGGCGGATCTCGACCGGGCCGGAGAGCGGATCTGGACGCTGCTGCGGGCGCTGGACGTGCGCAACTTCCGGCGCGACCGGCGTGTGGACCTGTCGTCGCTCAATGCCTTCACACTCCCTGGACGAGACGACGGCGTCACGCTGGACCCGGTGAAGTTCGAGCGCCTGCTCGACAGCTACTACGAACTGAGCGGTTGGGACAGAAGCACCGGCTGGCCCACGCGCGAGCGGCTGGCGGCGCTGGGGATGCCCGATGTGGCCGATGGACTGGAGGACGCCGGTAAGCTCGGTGGCTCCGACCGCAACACACGGCACCAGGATGAACACAAGGAGCCAGAGGCACAGACGCGCCGTCCTGTTGTGGTCAGATAGGCATCCCGGACAGGCAGATTACAGAACGGGTTGCCCGCGTTTCCGCCAGGCGGTATACTCGTGGGCAGGATCCTTGGAGATGAGCACGCTACAGACATGCAGGAGCGAGCCCACCGGCACGGCCCGGCACGAGGACCGTCCTGTCCGGCCCGCCAGAGATAATCCCGCAAGCCGCCCGCTGAAGGAGGGCAACTGCAATGGAAGACTTCAACATCAACTACGACGAGTCGCAGGTACCCCATTACACGCTGCCCGACCCTCTGACCTTCGAGGACGGGCGACCGGTCGTTGACGCTGCTGCCTGGACCACGGCGCGTCGACCTGAACTGGTGGCGCTCTTCGAGCAGACCGTCTACGGGCGCGCGCCTGCACGTCCGGAGATGCTGGTGTTCGAGGTGATCGAGGAGGCCGATGACGCGCTGGAGGGCCACGCCACCCGGAAGCAGGTGGCGATTCGCCTAGGCGACGGCCCCCACGCCATCGTTCTGGATCTGCTGATCTATCTGCCCCACGCGCGCAGCGGGCCGGCCCCGCTCTTCGTGGGCCTGAACTTCATGGGCAACCACACCGTGACCGCAGACCCCGCGGTGCGGCTGCCCAGCTCCTGGGTACGCAACATCCCGGATCGTGGCGTCGAGGATCACCAGGCCACACCGGCGATGCGTGGCAGCGCGAGCTCCCGTTGGGCGCTGACCGAGATCCTGGCGCGCGGCTATGGCCTGGCAACCCTCTACTGCGGAGACATCGACCCCGATTTCGACGACGGCTTCCGGAACGGCGTCCACGCCCTCTACGAGCGCGATGACACCGCCGGCGACGCCTGGGGCACGCTCAGCGCTTGGGCCTGGGGCCTGAGCCGCGCGCTGGACTACTTCGAGACAGATCCTGCCATCGACACAGCGCGCGTCGCCGTGCTGGGACACTCACGGCTGGGCAAGACCGCGCTGTGGGCCGGCGCAAGCGACCCACGGTTCGCGCTTGTCATCTCCAACGACTCCGGATGCGGGGGCGCGGCGCTCTCTCGCCGGCGCTTCGGCGAGACCGTACGGCGCATCAACACCGTCTTCCCCCACTGGTTCTGCACCAACTTCAAAGCCTACAATGACAACGAGGCCGCGCTGCCGGTCGACCAGCACGAATTGCTGGCCCTGATCGCGCCGCGACCGCTCTACGTCGCCAGCGCCGCCGAAGACCTGTGGGCCGATCCGCGCGGCGAGTTCCTCGCCGCCCACGCCGCAGACCCGGTCTACAGGCTCCTCGGCACGCCAGGGCTGCCTGCGGATACCTGGCCCGAAGTGGATCGGCCCGTCTGGGGCTCGATCGGCTACCACGTCCGCGCAGGCGGTCACGACGTGACCGCATTCGACTGGGCGCAATACCTGGCCTTCGCCGACCGCCATCTGGGCTAGCCCGCACAGCACTGTGCCGCCCTGCGGCGCCGGTTGCCCGAAGCACACACTGCAGAACAGAGGGGGAGTGACGCATGCACATCATACAGTTCCTGGACCTGGAGGGATCACGCCGGGTCGGCATCGTGGAGAACGCACAGAACGTGCGCGCGATCTCCGGCGCCCACACGGTCCGCGACCTTGCCCTGGAGGCGATACGCCTCAACCGCTCGCTGGCGCAGATCGTGAGCGATCACCCGATCAACGGCAACATCGACTACGAACGGCTGATCGCCGAGCGGCGCGTGCTCGCTCCCCTGGATCATCCCGACCCGGCACACACGCTGGTCACGGGCACCGGGCTCACCCACCTCGGGAGCGCCGACGCACGGGACCAGATGCACAAGGCGGCTGCCGAGGCGGTCGCCACGGAGACTGTCACCGATAGCATGCGCATGTTCCGCCTTGGCCTCGAGGGCGGGAAGCCGGCCCCCGACGAGGTGGGCGTCCAGCCCGAGTGGTTCTACAAGGGCGACGGGAGCATCGTTGTCGCGCCCTATCGCACGTTGCTGAGCCCGGCCTTCGCGCTGGACGGCGGCGAGGAGCCCGAGATCGTGGGGCTCTACGTGGTGGGCCACGACGGCGTGGTCTACCGCCTGGGGTATGCGCTGGGTAACGAGTTCTCGGACCACGTGATGGAGAAGCAGAACTACCTCTACCTGGCGCACTCCAAACTCCGGCCCTGCTCCTTCGGGCCCGAGCTGCGCACGGGCGCACTGCCGCGCGATATCCACGGCACGTCCCGCATCCTGCGCGGCGGACGCGTCCTCTGGGAACAGCCTTTCCTCAGCGGTGAGGAGAACATGTCGCACACGATTGCGAACCTGGAACACCACCAGTTCAAGTACCGCCAGTTCCGCCGGCCCGGCGACGTGCACATCCACTTCTTTGGGACGGCGACTCTGAGCTTCACCGCAGGGCTGGCGCTGCAAGCGGGCGACGAGATGGAGATCGAGGCCGAAGGCTTCGGGCGTCCACTGCGCAACCCAATGGCCATCAGCCAAGCCGTCGACGCATCGGTCCGGCAGCTCTAGCCGCGAGACAGTATGGGAGATGGTTTGTTGTATAATGGGAACACTGAGATGTAGGTGAACCGAACAAGGAAACGCGATGCCAGATGATGAGTTGGTGACACTGTGGGAAACACCCAAGGCCAAGGAGATCTACATGATCGCCGGCTGGCACCAATGGGCCGACGCCGGGGCGATCTCCTCGGGCCTGCCACTCTACCTCGTCCACAGGACCGACGCGCGCAAGATTGGCGAGATCCGCGACGATGGGTTCTACCTCTTCCAATTGCCCGGCGCCCACCATTTCCTGCGGCCCGAGATCCAACTGGAGGAAGGCTACCGCAAGTCGCTCAAGAAGCCCACGAATGAGCTGTATTACACAGGTGACGACGAGAAGGGGCTGGTGATCTTCCTGGGCGAGGAACCCCACATGCGCGCCGACCGCTACACGGCGGCGCTACTCAACGCCGTGAAGCGCCTGGGCGTGAAGCGCGTGGGCGCGGTGGGAGGCGTCTACGGCGCGATGCCCTACGATCGCGATCGCGAGGTCTCGTGCACCTACAGCCTTCGAGGGATGAAGGACGAGCTAAGCAAGTACGCTGTCCGCTTCTCCGACTATGAGGGCGGCTCGACAATCGGCACCTACCTGGTCGATGCCGCGGAGGCTGAAGGGATCGAGTTCCTGGTTTTCTACGCCCTCGTGCCGGCCTATAACTTTTCGGAGATGTCGAACGTCGTCCAGGCCATCAGCATCGAGCACGACTTCAAGGCCTGGTATGACGTGATGCGGCGCTTCAATCACATGTTCGGTCTGGAGATCGACCTGTCGGAGCTCGAGGATCAGAGCTACGATCTGATGGTCTCGATGGATCAGAAGATCGCCGAGCTGGACGAACAGATGCCTGACCTGGACGTGCGCGGCTACCTGGAGGAGGTGGCGGAGGAGTTCGAAGCCAAGCCCTTCGTCCCGCCTCTCAGCGACGTCTGGGGCAAGGCGCTCGACAACCTCCTCCGCGACGAGGATGACGAGGACTAGCGCGATCTCAGGCTAGTCTGCCAGCAAACTCCCAACGTCGAACTTGGGCGCGCCACCGCGATCGCAGAGGCCGAACGCGACGTGGATCGGGCTCTGCTCCACGTTCCAGATCTTTGGGTGGTAGAGGTTGTCCCGCCATTCGTAGAAGTAGAGCGAACGGATCGCGCCCCCGTACTCCGCATCGACCGTGCGAATCCGCCCCAGGAACTCCCCCATCGCCGCCGCGTACGCCGCCCTATCGTGCTCCGGGATCACCCAGTGGTCTTTCTCGATCGTGTAGTCCACCGCTGACGGAAACCCGGTTTCGGTGAGGATGAGCGGCTTACTCAAGCCCTCGAGCTGCGCCAGCACGCGCCGCAGGTGGAGCTCGAAGAGCGCCAGCCGGTCGTGCCGCACGCGCGTGTCGTGCAGGAACCGCCGGCTCTCCTCGAAGGCCCCGTACGTGAACCACGCGGCGTTGTCCATCGGGTAGAGATTGAGCCCCACGATGTCGCAGGCATCGACGAGGGGCCACAGCCACTCAAAGAAGCGCCCTTCGGCGTCGAGCACGATGCCCTCCATCGCATAGGTCAGCGGCGTAGCATAGCCGTGATCGTCGAGCCAACGGCGGTAGGTCGCCAGCACGTTCGCGAGCCCGAAGGAGAGCCGCGCCGTGAAGCGCTTCTGATCGGGCGCGTCACCGCCCTCGCGCAGCTCGTTGCCCACACAGACCGCGTCGAGGGGCACGCCCAACTCGTGGTAGCGCGCCAGCTCGTCCAACCGCACCTGCGAGCGCCAATCGGCGACCAACGCCTCGGCGTCGATGTGCATCCCCGCGAGCAGGCGCATGTCGAAGCGCTGCAGCGCGAGCGCCGCCCGCTCCGCGTAACCGATCCCGTACGAACGGATCGCCGTGAGGCCGCTTCCCGCCGCCACCGCCAGTTGTGCTTCCAGGGACAGGTCGTCCCCCGTGTGAATCCACGCGCCGTAACGCATTGGACAGCCTCCTTTCTCACCCTCCAATTGTATCGTTTCGCTTCTACCCCTTCGTCCACACGTCGGGCGCCGTAGGGTGGTTCGCGCGCTGCAGGAACTCGCGCTGCAGCGCCGGCGTCACCGTGTCCGCCTTCACGCGGCGGATCGCCGCCACCAGACCCGCGACGCGGTGCGCCACCAGCACCCGCCCTTTCTCCGCTGTGGCCTTGCCGGGCTCGCCCACGTACATCGCCGGGTACATCGCGTACCAGTCGATAGGCGAGTAGGTCGCCACCTCCTGCAAAGGACGATTGCGCCGGAGGTTGGTGAATGGCGCAGGTGGCACCTGCCCCATCTTGACCAGATCGGGATGGAGATAGAGGCCCGTGCTCGTCTCGGCCTCACAGGCGTGGCCCGTCTCCTCGGTCTCCAGCAAGTCCTCCGCGCCCTCCATATAAGGGGTCTGGACATCGTAGACGGTGTAAGGGCGATCCTGCTCCACCAGCGTCTGGACGAAGAGCGGGACGAAGAAACGATTTCCGCCGTGTCCACTGAAGAGGATGATCTTGGTCAGCCCGTGGCGGGCCATCTCGTCACACACATTCTGGAGCAACGCGAAGACCAGCTCACGCCGAAAGACCACCGAGCCGGGCAGGTGCGCCGACTCGTGATTGATGCCGTAGGGATACGCCGGGAAGACGATCGCCGGCTCCTCCTCCGCGGCCCGGCAAGCGACGGCGTGGCATTCGAACATGTCGGTGCCCAGGGGGAGGTGCGGGCCGTGCGGCTCCAGCACCCCGATGGGGACAATGCCCACACCTTCACATGCTGTGATGGCCTTCTCGAAATCCAACGAGGTCAGATTCTCCCATTGCATAGTCACCTCCGCGCGTTTTTCGTGTACGGCACACTTGCGCCTCGCAGGCACCTCTGTAGGGCATGTCGCAAACCACCTCGCTCGTGTCTGGGGCGGAGCGACGACCGGGCCCCAAGATGTCTGGCGTCCATTGCACAAAGAAAAACGTGAAACGCCGGCATACTCCCCGAGCGTTTCACGTTGGACGCTGATCCTCCGTTGAGGTTCTCAAGAGCACCGTAACTGCGCCCTTGAGAACCACGTCAAGACTTGCCTCAAGCCAAGGTGAGCTGACGAACCTCTCCCCCGGCGTAGCCGACCATGACAGGCGCCCCGGGCGCCAGCCCGCGCGGGGCAAGCACGGCGGTCATGCTCTCCCCTGTGCCTTCCACCGGCTGCCACGTCTGCCCGCCGTCGCGCGAGATCAACAGGGCGTTCTCCGTGAGCGCCACGATAGCAGGATGATCCGGGTAGTCCGGCGACAGTAGAACCGCGTTGACAGGGTCCGTGATGACAGTCTCACCGAGGCGCGCCCAGCTGGCACCATCGTCCTCAGAACACAACAAGCCTTGGGTCTCAGTGCCCGCAAAGATGACCCGATCCTGCCCATAGCGGGGCGAGAGCGCGAGGCTCACGACCGGCTCATACCCCACCGACAATGCCACCTCCCGCCACGCGCGCCCGCCATTGGTGCTGCGGAAGAGGCCGCTCTCAGCGCCTGCGTAGAGCGTCTCGTCGGCCCCGTAGTCTGGGGAGATAGCGAGGCAGAACACGGTCAGGTCCAGCAAGCCAAAGTTCCAGCGCGCCCAATGGGTGCCGTGGGTCGCAGAACGGAAGATGCCGTCCTGGGTCGTCGCCGCCAGGAGAACACCATCCTCCGCGAAGTTGGGTGAGATCGCCAATGCCGATACCGAGGGAGGCGGTGTATCGAGAACAGCAGCCGTCCAGGTCTGACCGCCATCCAGTGAACGCAGCACGCCCCCCGGGACACCTGCATAGACCGAGCAGTGATCCACGCCATCGAAGTCCGGGGCCAATACGACCGATGTGGTGGGAAGGGGACCCTCCACGCCCAGCGACTCGTACAGGTACGTCCAGGTCTCGCCATGGTCTTGCGAACGGAACAGTCCGCTGCTACGGGCGGCGTAGCAGATGCCCAGATCGTGGGTACACGCCAGCGCGTAGACGATTTCGGTCTGAAGCTCTTCAGGAAGGGAGTTCTCTGACATAGATGTCACCTCTAGGTGGTTAGGGCTTCAGGGGGTTTGGCCCGATGAACGACGACGTCGGTGGTCAACGCCATCGCCATGGTGGCGACCGCGCTGCGGACGGCGGACTTCACGACGGTGGTGATATCAAGGATCCCGGCGGCCCTCAAGTCGACGACCTTGCCCGTTATGACATCGAAACCATGCCCTGGCTCGAGGCCGTCGAGCCGCCCGAGTGTCGCGCTGGGGTCGTAGCCCGCGTTTTGCAGCAGCGCGCGTGCCGGCGCCTCCATCGCAGCCAAGAGGATACGGTAGGCAGCCCGCTGATCAGAGTCCTCTGACTCGGCCATCCGCGCCTCCAACATCGGGCGGCAAGCCAACAGTGCAGCGCCACCGCCGGGCAAAACGCCCTCGCGCATCGCGCCGCGCATCGCCCCTGCAGCGCGCGTGGCCTGCTCCTTGTTGAAGTCCAGCTCGGTCTCGGTGGTGCCTCCGACTCGCAGCGTTGCCGATCCGCCCAGAAGCTGCCCAATGCGCACCTGGAGTTTCCCACGCTCATCGGCGTCGGTGGCGCGCGCGTGCGCCGCTCGCAAAGATGCGATGTGCTCCCGCAGTTGGCGTGGGTCGCCCTGTCCACCAATGATGCCCAGATTGTTTCGATCCGCCCACACCCGCCGCGCGTGTCCGAGGTCCGCGGCTTTCATCGACTTCAGCGTGTCACCGGCAGCCCGGAACAGGGCACGCCCTCCCGTCAGGACCGCCATATCGATCAACGCCATACGTTGATCATCAGCGCTTACGCCCGGGGTCTTGACGGCGATGACGTCGAGCTTGATCTTGCCCTTCTCGCGGTTCATCAGGAGCATCCCGATCGTCAGGTCCGACACTCTCCTGGCGATAATCGTCAGATCGGTCACCTTTTCGCGAACGCAGAACGTGAGGGTCGGAATCAGGTCACGGGGGTCCTCGATCTCCAGATCGCTCATCAGGATCGCACTGTTGTGAAGCTCAGCCCGCTGCCGTTCCACATCGGTGATGAGTGCCCGTGAGAACAGCCCGCCTTCCCAGTACATCCCCTCGACGTACTCGCGCTCGGGGTGCCGTCCGCGCCCCTTACGGATCTCCAGACGACCATACTCCCCGATGATGTCGAAGATCTCGCCCATGAGCTTGCCTAGCTCAGGATCGCGGGAGACCGTGGTCGCCAGCGCTGTCAGCGCCTCCTTGCCCTCCACGCGGGTCGCCATGCCATCCAGCTCGGAGAGGATCTCGCGCAAGCCCCGCTCGAGGCAGGTCCGCAGGCGCATTGCATCGCCGCCCGAGGTAAGGTAACGCACACCCTCGCGATAGGCAGCTTCGAACATCACTGCAGCCGTCGCCGTGCCGTCACCGACCTCTTCGCGCAACGACCATAACATCTGTCGCAGCAACATAGCACCCACATCCGCATCGCGCCCCCGAATCTGGATGATCCGACGCGCGATGGTGCCTCCGTCGTCCAGCAGTTCAGGAACCCGTCCCGAGCCCAGGCTGCGGTCGTAGAGCACGATCCGCGGAAGTGGACCCAGGGTTGGGCGAATCGCGCCGACCAGTTGCTCGACGCCTCGAAGCATTCCGCGATGTACCGCAGGCTGAAAGACTACTTTGGGCCTCTGCCATTTCTTATCGCCGCTTGCCATAGAGTTCGGTGATCTCCTTCAGATGTCGTCATCGTGTCGTGGTCGCAGACCACGATGTCAGGGCTGTCTTATGCGGCGACGTCGAGCGTTCTCGGCGTCGCCCTAAGGCTCCATGATACCCGGTTTTCCCCATTTCGGAAACTCACGCCGCCAGAGTTACAACGCAGGCAGCGCGAAGCTGTCGCCCGTGTCCGCGATCCACTGCGCCAGGCAGTCCTGTAAGCGCCGGCGCTCCTCACCAAAACGCGTGTTGTGGGCGAGATTCACCAACTCGTAAGGGTCGTCATTGAGGTTGAACATCAGCCAGGGCTGGTGCTCCAGAACGACATACTTCCACCCATCCTGCGTAACCACCGCACGCCAGGGCCGGTCAACGCTGTCGCCGTGGCCGGTGGGGATCACAGACTGGATGAACGCCGAGTCCGGCGCCCCGGTCTGCGGCCGGTTGGGCAGGCGCACGCCAGCGTAGTCGTGACCCCGCATCCAATCGGGCTTCTCAATGCCGCACAGGCCAAGCGTCGTCGGCGCAATATCCACGTGGTTGATCAGCTCGGGCCGACGACCCGAGTGTCCCTCATAGCGTGGGTGCAGACCGCCGACGATAAACGGGACGCGCATGGCCTCTTCCCAGGGTGCGGTCTTCAGAAACTGCCCGTGCGACCCGTGGATATCGCCGTGGTCGGAGAAGAAGATGATATGGGTATCCAGATCCATGCCAGCGTCGACCAGAGCCTGGCGGACGCGGCCCACGTTCCAGTCCAGGTTCTCGATCTGTGCATAGGCGCCGGCCAACCCCTGGCGCGCGCGGTCCTCGACCCAACCCACGGGCGGCACGTTCGGGCGCAATTGTACGCGCCCCGGCACGTGGCGGCTCATCCACGGCTCAGGCGCGACATAGGGATTGTGGGGCGGCTGCACCGAGAGCACCGCGAAGAAGGGCTGCCCCTGGCCTTGATCTCGCGCCGCGCCCTGCCGCCGGATGTAGTCGATGAGCATATCCGTCAGGGCATCCGTCTCATAGCCGGGCAGGCGATAGTGGAAAGCATCCGCGCCCTCTCCGCCATGCACCCAGCAGTCCCACTGGCTGTTGTTGTTTTCGTAGCCCACCCACGTCTTGAACCCACCGCGCCGGTCGGGTGGGATGATGTGCATAGCAGCGCGTCCGTTGCGCTCCTTGAACCCGCCCAGGTGCCACTTGCCAAAGTATGCCGTATCGAACCCGTGATCGTTGAAGACGTGGGCGATCGTCGGCATGTCGGGCGGTAACGGATACTCGTGCCCCGGCACACACTCGTGGGGATAGCGGCTCGTGAGGAGCGAGCCTCTGAAGGGACAGCAAAGCGGAAAGCCCGACACGGCGCGCTCGAAGTTCTGGCCCTCGATCGCCAACCGGTCGATATTGGGCGTGCTCAGGTTGGGGTCGCCGTTGCAACTGAGCGCCTGGGCACGGTGTTGATCACCGAAGATCCAGATCGCGTTCTGATGTGGGGTCGATTCGGGCATAAGTCCTCCTGGGCCGAGATCTGCGATGTCCGGCGCCTGCGCGCCGGCCCCGGCGAAGGGGCACGGACAGCACAGGCACCGGGCATCGCGTGCGTTTACACAGCTACCCGGAGGTCTCACGCGCCAGCTTCAGGTAGCTGGCGTAGCGCGCCTCCGTGACGTCACCATTATCCACAGCCCGTCTCACCGCGCAACCCGGCTCTTGGTCGTGGCGGCAACTGGCTCCGAACTTGCAGCGCCCCAGGTAGGGGCGCAACTCCGGAAAGAAGGAGGCCAACGCCCCCGGTCGCGACTGCCACAGCGCCAGCTCGCGCATCCCGGGGGTATCGACCACCCCGCCGCCACCGGCCAAGGGCACCAGCTCCAGGTGGGTCGTGGTATGCCGGCCCTTGCCGATCCTGCCGTCGCCCACAGCGTTCACCCTCAGCCCCAAGCCCGGCTCGATCGCATTGAGTAGACTGGTCTTCCCGACGCCGGACTTGCCCATCAGCACCGAGATCCGTCCGCTTAGCAGGGCGCGAACTTCGTCGATGCCTCGCCCGTCGACGGTACTCGTCAGGACCACGGGGTAGTCGAGGCCGCGGTACAGATCGGCGAGCTCCGCAAGCTCTGCCTCATCCACCAGGTCGAGCTTGGTGATGCAAACCACGGCTGGAACCTCGGCGGCTTCCGCGGTCACCAGATAGCGGTCCAGCAGGTGCCACCTGGGCGTCGGGCGTGCCGCCGCGAAGACAGCCACCATCTGGTCCACGTTAGCGACGAGCACCTGCTCCAGCGGGATGGGCCCAGGGTCTAGCCGCGAGAGCCGGCTCTTGCGCGGCAGCACGTCTTTGATCAGCCCCGAGCCGTCGCCGGGGTCGACGAACACAACCCAATCGCCGACGGCAACCGGGTCCACCACCTCGATAGCGCCCACACGCTGTACCTCGAAGTGGCTCAACGAGTTGGGGTCCCGCGTGGGATAGATCAGGCGCTTGCGCAGCAGCGTGGAGATAGCACAAGGAACCGATCGCTCTCCCACCTGCACCGTATAGCGCCCGCGATCTTTGCGTGTCACAAGGCCGGTCAACAGCGGAGCGCCCTCGTCCGCCGCGAAGGCCTCTTCATCCAGCAATTCCGTTTGGATACGGATATCGTCGTTCATAGTGCCTCATGTCTGGTCTCAGTGTGGCGCCCGCACCGCGGGCACCGGTTGGCCAACAGCCGGCGGGGCCACAAGCCCCGATCAGTCGTGTGACATGGCTGAACGCGTCGGTTTTCATAGCGCACCTCCCATTTGAAACGGACGGAACCACGACGCCGAAAGGCCTGTGGCTTCTCGCTACGCGCGCGCCACGCGCGTTAGGAGTGGCAACCGAAGGGAGCGAGGCACGAAAAAGCCACGGGCCGAAGTGGGCCCGTGGCTGGTGATCGGATATGGAGGGAACCCTAAGGGGTTACCCGGAAAGGCACAGGCGCACTTCGAGGTCGTTGCCGGCAGCAACTGCGTTTATGCTCATCGACATCATCACGCGCCTCCTTTCACAGACGTGCCCTCATTCTACGACGGATCCCAAGCATGTCAACCGCCTTCGCGGTGCGTGCCAGGGATGCGGATAAGCGGCGCCCTGGGATTCGATCAGTGCAGCACCGACTAAGGGCTACATCCCGCGCACGGCTCGACCGTCGAGGGACATCCGGGTTGGCCCACCGGGAACGGCACGGTCATATCCGCATCGTAGGATAGGATGACCAGTGCATCGCTGCTATCGATAGACCCATCGGCGTTCACATCACCACAGTTCATGGGGCAGTATTGCGACGTGTCGATGCCCGCGTCGCACGACAGGACGATCACGGCATCGGTGGAGTTAGCTGTCCCGTCGCCGTTGACATCGCCGAGCAAGGCGCCGCTGGTGATTGTGATACTCACCGTGGCGGTGTTGGAGTCGAGTTCGCCGTCGTTGGCCCTGAAGGTGAAGCTGTCAGCACCGACGTAGCCGGGATCGGGCGTATAGGTGCGATTCGCCCCCGCTCCACTGAGCGTTCCGTGGCTCGGACCCGTCACGACGCTGTAGGTCAGACTGTCGCCATTGTCATCGGTGGCTGTCAACGTGATCCCTAGCGGTGTGCCCTCAGGGGTGCTGACCGACTGATCGTCTGCGACGGGCGCTACATTGCCTGTCTGGCCCTCAATCTCATAGGAGTAGTTCACCGCTCCGCTCGAAGTCCCGATGTAATCAACGGTCGCCTCCGTGGGCGAGACGGTAACACGTAGATGGCCGGGGCTGGGCAGTGCCTGGATGCAATAGTCGACGCCGGTTGCGTAGATGTTGAACCCGCTGCCGGAGAATCCTGCAGCCGGCAGCGCCTGGTAGACGATGCCATCGCGCACTTCGTAGGCATACTGGTGATCGTGGCCGTGGAAAAAGGCGCTCACACCGTTGTCGATAAAGATCTGGTGGATCGGGTCGTCGCCCCAGCCTGGACGACGGGTGGCCCACTCATACGTCGTGCCGGCTTCGTTGTACCCGCCCCATTCAACCAGGTGGGCCGGCGCTGCGCCGCCACGCACGTAGTCGTCCGATCCGCCGACCATGTGATGAGCAAAGACGAACTTGTAGGGAGCATCGCTGTTCTCGAGCACTTGCTTCATCCAGTTGAACTGCTCGAGCCCCAGGGTCCAGTCCCACCTGTCCCCCGATCCCAAGTAGTCTTCTCCGCCTCCCGTGGTCCCAACAAAGGGCTTGCTGGTCGTGTACCAGAAGGGATCGATCACAACGAACAGCGCGTTGCCCCACTCCCAGGCGTAGTAGTCCTCATGCAGATGATCGCCATCAAGATGGACGTACGGATCCGAGTTCCCGGCATAGAAGTCACCGGGGACGGGATTGGGGTAGTACTTCTTTCTCGCATTTGTGCTGAGAACCGGCTTGCTGGTAGCGGGGTCGCCCGTGTCGTCGAGATGCCACCCCTCCTCCTGCTCGTGGTTTCCTGGCATCACGAAGATGGAGGCCGAATGACCAACCAGGTCGAAGAACTGCCGCTGATAGAGATAGGCGGACTCGGCCCCCGCAACGGTGGTGACATTGTCCATAGCGAACGTGTCGCCAAGGTCGATGTGGAAGTCGGGATTGTCATTGGCGACCCGCGTCATGGTTTGCGTCCACGTGCCGGCGTTGCCGAGCATGATGTTTACGTGCGAATCAGCAGTAATCGTGAACGTGAAGGTCGTGCCCGCGGCCCGCTGCGTCCAGAATGAGCGCTCTGTCCGCGCGACCCAGGAGTCTCCGGGTGTACGGTACTGCATCCGGTAGTAGTACTGGGTATTGCCCTCCAGACCGCTGATAACGGTCTTGTGCGCTTGCCCGCCAGGGGCATTGGCAGTGTCTGTCTGCCCGGTGTACACGCCGGAGGAAGTCCCATACTCGTAATAGTACTCGATCGTCGCCTGAGGGACGATCGTGATCATAGCGGAGCTGTCCGTGGGCCGGCCGAGGAGTTCTGCTCCTGAGAAGGTGATCTCACCGGCTGCCTGAGCACTAGCAGTGGATCCCCCTACAAATGATACGTGGCAGACGACAAGGGCCAGGATGCCAAGTGCCCGCGCCAGCTTGGCGCTGAAAGCTGCCTTATTCCGGATAGCACTAAGTAACGATCTACCTACCGGCATCATATCCTCCGAGCTTCTACAGGGAGTCCTGTTCTGCAATGAGCGTATGGTGAGAGAAGCTGGGGGCCCAGGCTGAGCCTGGGCCCCCTAAGGTTAGTAGTTCCTGAAGAGCAGAGGCAGGTGAACCAGGTAGGTCACCTTGGTGAAGTTCGCCGTCACGCTCGTGGCCGCGTTCACCGTCACCACACAGGTGCCCGTGCCGCTACAGCCACCGCCGCTCCAGCCCGCGAAGGTCGAGTCCGAGTCGGCCGCCGCCGTCAGCGTAACCTCTGTCCCGTAGTCGAAGCTCGCCGCGCAGGTCGCGCCGCAGTCGATCCCCGCGGGACTGCTGGTCACCGTGCCGCTGCCCGTGCCCGTCTTGTTCACCGTCAGCGTGTAGGTGTTCAGCGTGAAGTTCGCCGTTACGCTCTTGGCGCCATCCACCGTCACCACGCACGTGCCCGTGCCGGTGCAGCCGCTGCCGCTCCAGCCGGTGAACGTCGAGCCCGGCGCCGCCACCGCCGTCAGCGTGACCTCCGTCCCGTAGTCGAAGCTCGCCGCGCAGGTCGCGCCGCAGTCGATCCCCGCCGGGCTGCTGGTCACCGTGCCGCTGCCCGTGCCCGTCTTGTTCAGCGTCAGCGTGTACGTGTTCAGCGTGAAGTTCGCCGTCACGCTCTTGTCAGCGTCCATCGTCACCTGGCACGCGCCGGTGCCGGTGCACGCACCGCTCCAGGAGCCGAACGTGTACCCGGTCGCGGCGACAGCTGTGACGTTCACAACGGTCCCGTCGACATAAGTATGATCACCCACCGCCGGGTTGGTCGTGCCGCCGCCGACAGGGTTCGCCGCTATGGTCAGCGTGTAGTCAGGCGGAAGCACGTCAACGCGGCCATCGGTAACGGTGAGGATCGGTAGCAGATCCGCGAAGGTAGTGGCGGCAGCCATGGCCGAATAGCTCAGTTCCAGGTCGCTATAGGTGCCTGCCGCCCCCACCACGTCAAACGTGATCGTGAGAACGATGACATCTCCCGTAGCCCCGGCAGCTCGGGCGCCATTGAAGGCGATATGCCCAGTCGACGACTGTGAGGCATTGACGAAACCGGTGAATCCGGCGAGGATGTCCGAGTCGCTGTCATAGGCCAGCACGGCTGGATCCCAGTCTAGCGAGCCGGTGAAGCTCCCCAGCGCGTCGTCTGGGTCATCGACGCCACTGACATCGATGTTGATCGTGACAACCACCTGCTCGCCCACGCTCGGCGTGGCATTTGACGGCGTCGCCGACGATGTCGCAGTGCCGCTGACCGATATCGCGTCGACCTCTCCATCGGTGACCGTGAGTATCGGCAGCAGACTCTCGAAGGTGAAAGCGGCAGCCATCGCCGAGTAGCTCAGATCCAGGTCGCTGCTCCCCGCCCCCACCACGTCAAACGTGATCGTGAGAACGATGACATCTCCCGTAGCCCCGGCAGCTCGGGCGCCATTGAAGACGATATGCCCGGTCGAGGCTTGGGAGGCATTGACCACGCCGGTGAATCCGGCGAGGATGTCCGAGTCGCTGTCATAGGCCAGCACGGCTGGATCCCAGTCCAACGTGCCCGTGAAACTCCCCAGCGCGTCGTCCGGGTCATCGACGCCACTGACATCGATGTTGATCGTGACAACCACCTGCTCGCCCACGCTCGGCGTGGCATTTGACGGCGTCGCCGACGATGTCGCAGTGCCGCTTTGCGCGGACACCGGAGCAGTCCCCGACAGAGCGCTACTCATACCCAACACCAGAATGACAGCGAGCAGCACATTCCAACTACGGGTCCTGTGTGGCCACTTCATATGTTCCTCCTGTGTCAGACGTTCTTGCTCAAGGGCTAGTTATCTGTCGAGGCCCGCTGCTTAGGGATTGCATCCCGGACAGGGCGTCACACTCGATGGGCATCCCGCTGCTCCTACCGGATAGGGAACCGCAATCGCTACATCGTAGGACAGGATGACCAGCGCGTCGGTCGAGTTGACCAATCCATCGGCGTTCACATCACCGCAGTTCATCGGACAGTATGCCGACGTATCGATGTCCACGTCACAGGACAGGATGATGAGGGCATCGGTGGAATTCGCGGCAGCATTGCCGTCGACATCGCCCAAGATACCGGTCGTTTCAGAGACGAAGTGCGCCGTGACACTCCTGTCCTCATCCATCGTGACGACGCACGTGGCGGACCCGCTGCAGGCCCCGCTCCACGCGCTGAAAACGTACCCTGGAGCGGGCTGCGCCGTGACCGCCACCTCTGTGCCTGCCACATAGGTGTGTACACCTGCGCTAGGGGCGGTTGTCCCTCCGCCGTCGGGACTCACCGCCACGGTCAGATCATAGGTGGGTCCGACATCTGCGCCCTTGAACGTGGCGATGGCGGCAGCCCAGTAGCGGCTGGTGATGCCGCTTTTCTGAGCTGTATACTGGCCAGTCTCGGAGACGATACGGTACCCCATCGACACCGTCCAGTTGTCGGTGGCAGTGCTCAGGCTGGTCCCGGCACGCGGCCCTGCCAGGAAGGAATAGGCCCACGTCCCTGCAGCGTCACTCACCGGCCCTTCTGTGCCGATGGCGCCGATCAGGAGTTCGCTCGCTTGAGTGGTCATACCCGTGGGACCCACAGTCGGCGTCGTGCCCGATGCCGACTGCTCAGCGCCAGCAACCGGGTTGCCCAGGGACTGATCCAGAGGATCGACGGCCGCCAGGCCACGGAAGACACTGGCGACTGCTACAGTCACGCCATCGACTGCTGTGTGCGTAATGGTGATCGAGCCGCCACTGGGCAGGGCATTGACATCGGTCGCGGCAAAGATGTAGGTCCGCCCGTGCTCGTAGCAGGTCGACGTTGCCGCCTGTTGGTAGGTGTTCCCAGCAGAATCGGTGACACTGACAGTGTAATCAGGATCGCCATAGGTAGCGAAGGCAACGATGATGCCATCGCCGGCGGTTACAGCGGCTGTGGTGTTGATCACCAGGCTGCTCTGCGAGGTTGTACTGGTGGCGCTACCGATGTCGCCTATGTAGGTGATGGTGCCCGGCGGGACTGTGACAAAGTGCGCTGTGACGCTCCTGTCCTCATCCATCGTTACTACGCAAGCGCCCGATCCGGTACACGCACCACTCCACTCCTCAAAGACGTAGCCCGGAGCCGCTGTCGCCGTGACGTCCACACTGGTGCCCACCGCGTACGCATGGACGCCAACCGTCGGGTTCGTCGTGCCCGCACCCTCCGGGTTTACGGAGAGGGTCAGGTCGTGGGTGGGCCCAACATCCTCCCCCTTGAAGGTCGCGATAGCTGCGGCCCAGTTGCGACTGGTGATGCCGCTCTTCTGGGCGGTATACTGGCCGGTCTCCGAGACGATGCGATACCCGATCGAAACCGTCCAGTCGTAGTTCGATGCCCCGGTCGACCCGGCGCGTGGCCCTGCCGTGAAGTCATAGTCCCAGCTTCCAGGCGTGTCGCCCACCGGCCCCGCGGTGCCGATGGCGCCAACCACCAGCTCATGTGCTTGCACCGTGGTGCCGGTCGGCCCCACGGTAGGTGTGGTGCCCGAAGCCGACTGCTGGGCGCCGGCAGCCGGATTTCCCAACGACTGATCCAAGGGCTCGACGTCCACAAGGCCCCGGAACACACTGGCAACGGCTGCCGTTCCGCCATTCACCGAGGTATGCGTGATTGTGATATGACTGCCGCTGGGTAAAGCGGTCACATCGTACGCGGCGAAGATGTAGGTGCGACCATACTCGTAACAGGTCGACGTTGCCGCCTGTTCATAGGTGTTGCCCGCAGCATCGGTCACACTGATCGTGTAGTCCGGATCCCCGTAGGTGGCGAAGGCAACGATGATGTCGTCGCCCTCTACGACAGCCGCTGTGGTGGTGATTACCAATGCGGATTGCTGAGTTGCGCTGGCTGCCGACCCAATGTCGCCCACGTAGACAATGCCCGACTGTGCCGCGACCCGAGTCGGCGCCGTGGCTATAGGCCCGGTCAGGCCCAGTACCAGCCCGAACAAGATCGCGACGCGTACAGCCCAATTCCTGCCGGTCGTCATCTTTCCCTCCCCTGGGTTCTTGTGAGTTGCTTCGTGCTCCAGTACAGTACCGCCACCACAGCCAGTGCGAAGAATAGGCGAAGCAAGTGTGCGGAGTCGTTGGGTGCATCCAGAACACCGGTCACTGGGCGTGGATAGGTGACGGAAGCCAAGTTACGTCCACCACGCAGGCCACTGGCGGTTGCGAAGTTTGGTTGCCAACTTGTCTGTCGTGTCTGTTCCGTGGCGGTAGAGCCATTGGGAACTTCGGTATCGGCGCCTGACCTTGACGAGGTCATAACCGAGGGTTCGTCGCTGAGCGCTGGCGCTCTGGTGGGCGCTTGTCGCTCGGCCATCTGCTGTGTCGGGTCCCCGAACGACCCGGCGTGCACTCCTTCCGTGTCGGAAGATGCGAGTGCGCCGGCGCCAACGGCGCCTAGCCCGCCGTTGGCGGGCTGCGAAAGCCCCAGAGCCACCGTTGCCGATCCGCCGAGAAGGAGTGGCAGGTGGACACGAACTTTGTAGATGACCCCGGCGGCGTGAGCGCTGGCGGGCATAATGAGGGAGTTGTTGTCAGCCGTGGCGTCATCGTGCGTTGTCCCTGACCAGCCGACGATCTGCCATCCGGGATCAGGGAGGGCCCCGCCCAAGGTGATCGCGGCACCCTCAACGTACCGGCCTGCCGGACAGCCCGTGGAGTTGGGTGGGTCGGCAACCGGGTCACTCCCCTGCCCGGTATGGCTCAAGGTCAGGGCATAGCATGTCAGCGGCAGTTCTGCAAAGACCGCCGTGACCGCCTTATCCGAATTCATCGTCACCGTGCAGGATCCGCTACCCGTACACGCCCCCGCCCAGTGGTCGAATTGGTATTCCGGGTTGGGCGTGGCCGTGACATCGACAACCGTGCCATTTGGATAGGTGTGAACCCCCACCACAGGATCTGTGGCACCTCCCTCAGCCGGATCCACGGCTATGGTGAGTGCATAGTATTGAACCGGACCCACCTGGACGTGCCCATCGTCGATCGTAAGAAGCGGGAGCAGGCTCCTGAAGGTATACGCAGCCGCCATAGCAGAGTATTCGAGATCTAGAGCACTGCCCCCCGCTCCAACGACGTCGAACGTAACGTTGAGCACATTGACCGCGCCCGTGGCCCCGGTCGCCTTGGCCCCGTTGAAAATGAGATGCCCGGACGACACCTGGGCGTCATTGACTATGCCGGTGAAGCCACCCAGAATGCCCGAATCGCTGTTGTAGGCGAGGACAGCCGGGTTCCAGTCCAACGAGCCCGTGAAACTACCCAGCGCGCTATCGGGCGCAGCGACGCCTGTGACGTCGATGGTGATGGCGACTTCGATCTGCCCGCCAACATCCGGAAGAGCGTTCGATGGCGTCGCCGACGAAGTCACGCTGCCGGTCTGTGCATAGACCGGACTGCTGCCCACGGCCAAACCGCTCAACAGGAGCAGAACGGCTATGGCTCTATGCCAGTGGTGTAAACCGTGTAACGATTTCAAAGTGTAGCTCCCCTTCGTAGGCTGCCCCTAGACAGGCCACCTCGATCAGCGACTGCGCCAGGAAATGACCGTTACCGGGCGCAACGACTCCGTACTGAGGCTCATCGCGCCGGCCGAACACCCCGGGCACGGCGTCACAGTGGCAGGACAGCCAGGTTGACCCACCGGATACGGCACCGCGATCTCTGCATCGTACGATAGCAGCACCAGAGCGTCGGTGGAGTTGATGACCCCATCCGCGTTGACGTCGCCGCAGTTCATGGGGCAGTACTCCGACGTATCGATACCCGCGTCGCAAGACAGGATGACCAGTGCGTCGGTGGAGTCCACAGATCCGTCGCTGTTCACGTCACCCAGGATCCGCAGATAGTTCACGCCGGCCGTATGGGCGCTGGCCGGCATGGTCAGGCTGTTCGTCCCGGCCGTGCTGCTGTCAGCCGCGGTACCGGTCCAACTCGCGATGGCCCATCCCGCGGCAGGGGTTGCCCCGCTGAGGCTGATGCTCGCGCCCGCCAGGTACTGCCCCGCCGGGCACCCTGCTGAGTTGCCGGGCGTGGCAACCGGATTGGTGCCGTTGCCGGTATGGCTCAGGGTCAGGGCGTAGCAGCTTTGCGTGTAGTTCACGCTGGCCGCGTGGGCGCTGGCCGGCATGGTCAGGCTGTTCGTGCTGGCCGTGCTGCTGTCGGCCGCGGTACCGGTCCAGCCCGCGATCTCCCATCCCGTGTCCGGGGTTGCGCCGCTGAGACTGATGCTCGCGCCCGCCACATACTGCCCCGCCGGGCATCCCGTTGAGTTGCCGGGCGTGGCAACCGGATCGGTGCCGTTGCCGGTGTGGCTCAGGGTCAGGGCGTAGCAGGTCGGGGCCTCATCGGCCAGGACGATCTCGATGCCGCGGATGATGGGTACGCTGGTCTGTGTGACAAACGCAATCGTGAGGACCCCATCGGACACGGTCGTGGGGATAGACTCCGTCACTGCGATGTTCTGACCACCCGCAGCCGCGAAGGGATCGTAGTTCGGGAGCTCCTCAGTCCCTTCGACGAAGATGTCGAACACCCGCTGTCCTGCCGACGTGAAGTTATGCTCCGCGCTGTGGAGGAGAACCACGTACTCCCCATTAGGGACCTCAAACTCATAGGTCATGGTCCCGCCAGAGTCGTTGTAGAGCACTGTCTGGAAGAGCGCCATCGGCAGGCTGGTATCCACGGTGGTCATATCGATCGTGTTTGTCGTTGAGCGCTCACCATCCACGTCCGAGACGGTCAAGCCGGGGACGGCGTCAAGGGCGTTGTAGTGGAGCGCCAGGAAATCCGGTTCTGTGCCCATGTCCAAGGTGTCACCGCCCGCGTTGACGCGATAGCATGGCGTGCCGGGAAGCAGCTCAGCGAAGGTCGCCGTGACCGACTTGTTGTCGTCCATAGTGATGGACCAGGTGCCGTCTCCGTTGTCCGTCAGGTCAGAGGCGTCTGTGCCGCTCCAGCCGCTGAAGACGTTACAGGCGTCAGGAACCGGGGTGAGCGTGACCGTCGTGCCGGCATCATAGGGGCCGGCTTCCGGGTCGAGGGTAACCTCGCCACTGCCGGTGACATTGACCGTCAGCACATACGCGGGAAGCTCCACGAAGTGCGCGGTGACGGTCTTGTCACCGTCCATCGTCACCTGACAAGCGCCGCTTCCGGTGCAATCGCCGCTCCAGTGGTCGAACACATACCCCGAGTTGGGGGCGGCGGTGACGTCGACGATGGTGTCCTCGGCATAGGTGTGTACCCCCACTGCAGGTGTCGTCGTGCCCCCGCCCGCCGGATCCGCCGCCACCGTCAGGTCGTACGTCGTGCCTGCAGCCGCGGGGTTGATCGGCACCGCAACAACAGCCCAGTAGCTGCTGCTGGCCGCCGTCCAGCTCATCGTCACCGAGCTGCCCGTGGCCTGCTCTGTGCTGGCCGCCGCGCGCGTGTTGCCGAGAAAGGCGTTCCACAACGGTGTCTGACCGGCGCCCGCCGTCAGTGTCTGACTCTCGCCAGACGCCCCCTGGAAGATGGTATCGAAGATCAGCTCATCTCCGCTGAGTCCCGTCAAGGTCAGGGTGGCACCGGTGCTATTGCCGTTGGCACCATCCGCGGTCCCCAGCGGCACTGCCGGGTCCACCCCCGCGAAGTTCGCTGCACCCGCCACGATGCCGCTGGAAACACTGCCCGAAAACGTGATCGTCACCGTTCCCGCTTGCCCGCTCGGAGGCTGCGCACCGGCGGGCCACCGGTAGATGGCGGCGTAGCGCAACTGCGTCCCCGTCTGCTCTGTGATCACCGGGTCCAGCGTCACTACCGTCGGACCCGTGCCATACGAGAACGTCACCGAGGAGATGGATGTTGCTGAACTGCCGCTGTTCCACGAGACGCCGACCAGCATCAAGCGATCTGTCCCCGTGCCCGTCGTGTGCGAGAAGCTGATGGAGCTGACGTCATCCGCCGTGCCACTCGACGCCGCGCCGTCCACAACCACGACGCCGCCACCCGATGTCGCGAAGTGCGCGGTGACGGTCTTGTCACCGTCCATCGTCACCTGACAAGCGCCGCTTCCGGTGCAATCGCCGCTCCAGTGGTCGAAGGTGTAGCCGGCTGCGGGTGTGGCAGTGACGGGGACCACGCTGCCCTCGGCGTAGGGGTGGATGCCTGCGGCCGGTGTCGTCGTGCCCCCGCCCGCCGGATCCGCCGCCACCGTCAGGTCGTGCGTTGTGCCTGCAGCCGCCGGGTTGATGGGCACGGCCGCAAGGACCCAGAGGTTGGTGTTGCCCCGGGTCCAACTCATCGTCACCGAACTGCCTGTGGCCTGCTCCGTGCTGGCACCACCGCTCGCGTTGCCGGCACTGGCACTCCACAACCCCTCCTGGTTGTCACCAGGGGTCAAAGTCGTGGAACCGCCACCGAACAGGACGTCGAGGACCAGCTCGTCTCCGCTAAGCCCTGCGACCTCCAGCGTGGACTGGTTGGTCCCTGTTCCCTCGCTGCTCGTGAATGTCCCGAGGGGCGTTATCTGATCCACCCCGGCAAAGTTTGCTGCGCCCGCGACGATGCCGTTGTCCACGGTGCCACTGAAGGTGATGGCCACCGTGCCCAACTGCCCGCTCGGGGGCTGCGCACCTGCGGGCCACCGGTAGATGGCTACGTAGCGCCTGTTTGTCGAATACTTGCTTGTTCCAACCGCGGTCAGCGTGGTAGCGCTGCCACCCGAGGGCGTGAACGTCACCGAAGAGATGGATGTATCAGTATCGCCGCTGTTCCACGAGACGCCAACCAGCATCAGGCGATCTGTCCCCGTGCCCGTCGTGTGCGAGAAGCTGATGGAGCTGACGTCATCCGCCGTGCCACTCGACGCCGCGCCGTCCAGGCTAACGCCACTCGACGCTTGCTCGTTGGGATCGATCGTGTAGGAGTGGCGGATCCCTGTGGCATCGGACCGCACGTACTCGACAGTAGCCTCTTCAGGGGTAACCGTAACCCGCAGGTGACCTGAGTTGGGCAGCATCTCAATCGTCTCGTAATCAGCATACGTGCCCTCGGTGTAGATACCGGTGAATCCCGAACCAGTCATGCTGGGCGAGGGAACTTCCTGATAGACGATGCCGTCGCGCCTCTCGTAGACGTACTGGTGATCGTGACCATGGAAGTAGGCGCTGACACCGTTCTCCACCATCAACTGGTGGATCGGGACACCGCCCCAGCCGGGGCGCTGCGTATCGAAGCCCCAGGTGCCATCGGCGTTATTCCCTCCCCACTCAAAGTATGCGGCTGCTTCCGCGCCACCCCTTACATAACCCGCAGTATTGACCGAGATGTCTCGCGGGATTCCGCCGACCATCTGGTGGGAAAAGACGAACTTGTACTTTGCGTTGCTGTTCTCAATCGTTTCTTTGAACCAGTCGAACTGCTGTTTGCCCAGGGTCCAGCTCCATTGATCGCCGGTCCAGGTGTCGTTGGTCTGTTCGCCGGCTGTGCCGGGGGCATAGGGCAGTTCCATCGTGTAGTGAAAGGGATCGATAACGACGAAGAGCGCATCGCCCCACTCCCAGGCATAGTAGTTCTCCCGGAACTCGTCAACGTACGTCGTCTCGTCGATAGCCGCCAGGGGATCCAGGTTGCCGGAGTAGAAGTCATCATCGACCGGCGTCGGATAGTACGCCTTCCGGGCCTGCACGCTGGCGAGCGCTATACTGAACGGCGTGTCGTCGAAGTTCCAGCCCTCTTCTTCTTCGTGGTTCCCTGAGGAGAGGAATATCGGAACCGAGTGACCAATACGTCCCAAATACAGAGGGTCACGGTAATCCAGATACCGGCTATTCACAGCCGCCTGGTTCGAGGTGTTATCGACATAGAACGTGTCGCCCAGATCGATGTGGAAGTCAGGTTGATCGTCGTAGACGTTGGTCATCGCCTGTTGGTGCGCGGCGTTCATCTGATGGTGCGAATCAGCCGTGACGGTGAACGTAAAAGCGCTGCCCAGAGCCCGTTGAGTCCAGAAGGAGTGTTCGTCCCGCGTGACCCAATCGTCCATAGCATCGCCCGGTGCGTGATAACGCATGCGGTAGTAGTACTCCGTATTGGCGTCCAGCCCGTCGATAACGACCTCGTGGGGCTGATTGGCCGTGGCCGTCACGTTGGGTGTCTGCCCGGTGTAAACACCTGGGGCAGTCCCGTACTGGTAATGGTACTCGATCGTAGAATTCGGAACGATGTTGATCGTGATCGAGGTGTCGGTCGGCTTACCGAGGAGCTCGGCTCCCGTAAACGTTATGACGGTTGCAGCCTGTGCGGGCCGGATCGGCCCTATGGCGCCCCCCACGCTCAAGACAAACACGATCAAGAGACTGAGCAGACGGGAAACAGCAGGGAGATACTTCTGGCTCACGGTCATCCTCCTTGGCAGACAGTGACATGCGGAAGCGTTGCATTTGCCGGATGGCATCGACTCAGGAATGGCCCAGATCAGGCCGGTATCCATGCAGGATAACAGCCGGCAGCAACAATCTGGCAGTTGGCTGGCTTGGCCGATGAGTGGCACGACGAAGAGGGCACGAGGCTGTCATCGGCCGCCCAGGCTCAGAATCCCCCGAATACCATGGATTTAGAGCACACCAAAGGGCCAAAGTCGGGTCCAACGTGGTATGAGTGATGCCCGTTCTGGTTCACAGCAGTAAGGGGGGAACGGTGTGCATCCTCTTCACTATAGAGTATGAAGTATAGGTTGTCAATAGAGAAATTCATCCAATTTTTCATAAAACGCTATCCAATCCTTAAAACACAACTTGGGTACGGGACTGCGCGACAAAGATCCCCTATCGCGCGTTTGTTTGACTCGGTTCCATCTTGTGTGGCCGATTTGACATCCGCCCAAAGGGCCGGACTATAGAAGGCGATACCAGCCGAAGCCGTAGAGATCCTGATTGACATAAGCACCGAGGAGGCAGCCAATGTCACAGAGGTCCTGGACCGCAGCTGACGGGTTCTCGAATACACAGGGTGGTGACCAGTGGTTCTACGAACGACCGATGAACCAGCTCCTGGTCTGGGCCGATGGTCGCTGGCAAACTACAGCCGACATCGACACCCCTTACATCGGTCCCGGTGTGATGCACCCGGGCCTGCTGAACAACCGGGCGCATGACGCCGTACTCCGCTGGGACGCGCCACACAGTGGCATCATCCGCATCACCGGACGAGTCACCCGGCATGAGGCGCCGCGTGGCGATGGTGTGCGCGTGAGAGTCACCCGGAACCACGCGAAAGTCTGGCCCCCCGGGGGGACGATGGCCGACGCCTGGCAGACCCTGGCGGTCGATAACA
>JAXDDO010000045.1:0-42758 GCA_034676805.1 Anaerolineae bacterium
ATCGACTCGACCTCGTGATCACCATGAGCGCGCAGAACCGTATGGGAGGTGTAGATGGGCACGCCCAGGCGCGCCAGTTTGTCCCTGTGAACTCTGTAGCCGCCGCATTCGGGCATGGCCTCAACGAGCCCCACGACATCGATGCCGGCCTGCAGGGCGTGGTAGCCAGCGATGAGGCCAACATTACCACCCCCGACGATGAACAGCCGTTGCGCGGCGCGGACGAGGTCGCGATTCACGAGCGTCTGGAAAGCACCGGCGCCATACACGCCTGGGAGGGTGTTGCCCGGAAACACCAGCGATCGCTCACGCGCGCCGGTCGCAACGACCAGGACCTGCGGCTCGACAAGGGCGTAGTGATCCTTGTTGTTGTAGGGTGACGAACGCAGGATGCCGATCTTGCCATCGCTGAAGACTGCCAACGCGGTGCTGTTGAGCCAAACATCGATGTTGTCATACTCGGCAACCTGCTGGGCTAGCTTGGCCGCGATGTCGATGCCGCGGGTGCCTGCGTAGACTGCGTCGGCCGATCCGAAGAAACGATGGGTCTGCAGAACCAGCTTTCCGCCGAGCCGATCCTTGTCATCGATCAGGAGCGTGGTGACGCTGTTCCTGCCCAGTTCGATCGCTGCCGACATGCCGGCCGGGCCGCCCCCGAGCACAAGGGCAGGCACTGACACAGATTCGGGTGGCCTGAAGTGCGACGGTGCGGTTGCGCCGGGGAGCGTAGGCAGGGCGTTGATCTCGGTCACAGCCATGCCGGGCGTGACAACCGTGACACAAGCCTTGACCGGGATCCCATCGGCGAGCACCAGGCACTGTGAGCATTGGCCGTTGGCGCAGAAGAGCCCCTGCGGTGCCCCGTCCTTGGGATGGTGACCGAAGATGCGAATCCCGTTAGCGAAGAGTGCCGCGGCGATAGTCTCGCCGCGCTTGGCTGTGAGGGGCTGGCCTTGCCAGCGGAAGGTCACGGCCTCGCCGGGCTGGGACGTCAGTATGGGGTGCTTCTCGATACGATAGGACACGTTGATAGAGCCTCCGGGGCACGGCGTTGCGGGGCGAGACACGCCCGTCCTGTACGCTGTCCAGGACCACTATAGCACCTTGCCGATCGCCCGGCAATGGATAGTTGCCTGGACGCTCCCTGACAAACCTCATCGTCAGACGAGCACACCCTCCTGTCGTGACCCAGGAGGGTGTGTGCCTATGGCCTGTCTGCCGTAGGTGGCGCGGTCAATCAGGTTGTTCGGCGGTATCGACGCTGTCGTCATCCTCGACATCGGGCTCACTGAGTGGCTCCAGTGCCCCAAGGGCGCCGATCTCGCGGTAGGTGAGCGTCCAGGTCGTCGAGTCGAACGTCTGGTGCAGGCCACCCACAAGAGCCAGCGGCGCGAAGAGCACCAGGAAGAAGATCGGACCTCCGATGAGGGCGCCGATGACCCAGGGCGTCGCGCCGCTGGCGAACAAGCCGACCAGACCTCGCACGATCAGGAGCGTTGCGCCACCTGCGAGCCCGCCGGTGACCAGGAAGAGGAGGACAAGCGGGAAGGCCAGGAGCAACACGACCAGGTTGATTCCGAACATAATGAGCCACATCAGCCCGACGGCTTTCAGATCTTGCCTTACCACGCGATAGCCGTGGCGCATTGCGGCGAAGACCCCCAGGCCCTCGAGCGCCGCTGCACGATGGATGAACCGCTTGAGCAAGCGCACGACCGTCACGACGCCGATCATCAGGAAAATCAGCAGGAAGAAGAGCCCGATGGCGACTACGGTGCCCAGGATGCCAAGGGTCGTGTCTCTCGCGGTCCATGCCAGGAGGGGGAGGAGAGCTATTGCCGCCGGTACCACGAAAGCGACGAGCAACAGCACATTGATGATCAGGTCGATCAAGAAGATCCGCCAGGCCGCCCGAGACCAACCAAGCCGGAATCCCTGACGCACCTTGAGCACATCGCCGGTTTCCTCGTGGTCATTGACCATGCGGATCAGCGCTACTTCCGAGACCTGACGGGCAACGATAGCGATAACGGTTAGGAGCAGGACCAGGCACAGGAGTCCCACGATGAGCGCGATCATGCCCCCCGCAACGCGCTGGGGCACGACAGCGGGAATGCCTTCAGAGAAGGCTCGCTCAATGACATCGCTGACTGCCTCGCCCAGCTCCTGCAGTTGGCGCTGCACGTCACCCGGGGGCGTGAACTCAAAGCCCCTCGCTTCGAAGTCCTGGCTGTCGAAGGCATACCTCGCCTCGTTTCCCCTGGTCGACGGCGCGGTGAGGGCAAGAATGATGCCGAAGATCCACAGCGCTCGATAGTGCCAGAGGATCTGCCAGGCCCGCTTCAACACTTTCATATGGTCCATTGTGATAGCCTCCTCTTGTCTTTCTAGGAACGTTCGCCATTGGCGGCGAGTTGTTGATGACGTATGTAGGCCCACCATGAGGCAAGCCAGCTCCACACAAGCAGCCCGAAAACGAGGGGCACTCCGATCGTGAGCAGTGTGACCTTGCGGGCCAAGCCCAGCACCGATAGAAGGTCGATCGCGGGCGCCAGGCCCACGGTGTTTGCCAGTTGTTCCAGCCAACTCGATGCCGGCGCCGGTGGCAAAAGGGAGGTCAGCACCCCATCGCCGAAGCTCATCGAGGCCAGGATGAGGGTCGTGATCACGACCGCTGCCTGAAAGAACATCCAACCCGCGACCAGGAGGACCGGCGCCAGCCGCCAGCCGGTTGACAACGCCCTTTCCCAACGTGACGCCGCGTGGCGACGTGGTAACTGCAGTCCAACTTGGGCCACAAAGCGTTCCTCGGGCATCAGGTCGGGCGCGGAATCGGCGCGCAGCAGATCCGAGAGCGCTGTCAAAGCGGCCAGCTCAACTCGGCAGGCCTCGCAACGGGCCAAGTGGGCCTCCACGGCTGTGGCCCTGCGGGCATCGATCTCGCCATCGTGATAAGCCTGCAGCCACTCGGTTACGTGTGCCATTTAGGGTGCCTCCAGATACTCAGCCAGGCTCTGCCGCAAGGACTGCCGTGCGTAGTTGAGCCGTGACATCACTGTTCCAATCGGGATCTCCAACGTCTCGGCGATATCCCGATATGACAGCCCCTCGTACTCGCGAAGGACCAGAACAGTGCGGCTGGCAGGCGGCAGGGCCAGCACTGCGCGGCGGATTGCGCTGTCACGTTCGCTGCGCGCCACAGACTGCTCGGGCCCAGGGACCGGATCCACCAGGGGCAAGGCATCGACGTTGGATACCTGTTTTTCGCGGCGTACCATGTTGAGCGCTCGATTCGTCGCAATGCGATAGAGCCAGTTCCGAAATACCGACCGGGGTCGATAGTCCCCCAGGTGCGTCCAGGCTTGGATGAAAGCCTCCTGCGCCGCATCTTCAGCCAATGCCATATCCCAACAGATCCGGTAGACGACATTGACCACGCCGCTACGATGTTGCCGGACGAGTTCACTGAACGCCGACCTATCCCCCGCTTGGGCGCGGGCGACTAGGGCCTGCTCGTCGGACATCAGGTGCGCGTTCGGGTCCATCTCTGGTGTTCTTGCTGTCCTTACAACTCTCTACCTATTCAACACGCCTGCTCCTGGTTTTATTCGGTTCGGTCTTGGGCACAACCCTCACTTGTGCCCTGGCGGGCCGCGGGTATGCTGGCTCCGCGGTACTTGTGGAGGTAGTTATGGTGAGCTGTCGAGTTGTTCGACCTGCGCAACCCTCGGAGGCGGTTCTTCTGCAGGTCAAGGCGATTTATCTGGAGAGTTTTCCGCCAGACGAACTCGAACCTTTCGAGGGAATCGTGCACGACGTGGTAGCAGGTCGCGCCCTCCTTTATGTCGCCGACCGTAGCGATGAGATCGTGGGGTTTGCGCTGACCCTGCCTCTGCGTATGCGCGCCACAGCCTATCTGGCTTACCTGGCGGTGCGCCGGGACCTGCGCGGTCAGGGGGTGGGGGCACACCTATTCCGGTTTGTCTTGGAGGAGCCTGCGCGAAGCGGGGGCACCACGGCCCTCTTGTGGGAGGTGGAGCGCCCTATCGAGGGTGCGCCACCAGAAGACCCGCGACGCCGGCGGATCGCTTTCTACCAGCGGGAAGGTGGCATACTGCTGGATGCGGTCGGCGGCTACCGGATGCTGCGCACCGCCGGAGTGGGCACGATTCCGGCGCAGTTGATGTGGGCCACAGCAATTGTTCGTCCGCCACTCACGCTTTCTGAGGTCCGGCAGTGCATTCTCGAGGTGTACCGGGTTAAGTATGGGCTTGGGCTCAACGATCCGCTGGTACGTGAGGTGCTGGCGTCTGTGCGAGTGGGCTGAGCCTATCTTCCGAGTCGACAGGAGTGCGTACTGTGAGCAATGTAGATCCTATGACGTTGGTACCCATCGGTGTCGTCGTTCGCGGGCCGGCGGACGCACCTGCGCCGGGCGTCGATGCGGGTTCGAGTCAGGCCGAGCGATGTCACGCGTCTATCGAAGCACTGCGGGTCCAGCCCGTGCGGATCATCATCGATCCGTATTACGCGGACGGGCTTCTGGGGATCGAGGCCGGGTCTGATATCCTGGTGTTGTGCTACTTCGATCGCGCCGCACGCGATGTGCTGCAGGTCCATCCGCGGGGAGATCGGACGTCTCCGCTACGGGGCGTGTTTGCCACGCGCAGTCCCTCGCGGCCCAATCCCATCGGTGTGACGACCGCGCATGTGTTGCGCATCGATGGCCTGACGTTGGAAGTGATGGGACTCGACGCCCTGGATGGCACGCCGGTCGTTGACATCAAGCATCATTCGGCCTACTTCGATCAGCCCTATGACGGGAACGATGCGTAGCGTTTGCTTGGTGAGCCAGCTTGCGGATTCTGACATCGGTGGTATGATCGACTGGGTTCGGGCGAACCGAATCCGGCGACCACACTATGCCTAGACACGCATCTGTGCTGCTACCGGGTTTGGCCGACGTCCACGTCCACCTCCGGGTGCCTGGAGGGGAGCACAAAGAGGACGTCCGCAGCGGGACCGCTGCCGCACTGGCAGGCGGGTTTACTACCGTTCTTGCGATGCCGAACACAGACCCACCCCTCGTAACGCTCAATGACCTGCGATCCGCGCAGCATCGCGCCAGGGCGGAGGCCCTTTGCGATGTGGACTACTTTGCCGGCGCCTCAGCCGATCACTTTGACGAGCTCCCGCATCTGGCGACTGAGGCGGTGGGGCTCAAGGTCTATCTGGACCAGACCTTTGGGCCACTGAGAATGCGCGGCCTGCTTGCGTTGCTTACGTGTTTCCAGCGCTGGAACAGCCCAAAGCCGATCGCTGTGCATGCGGAGGGTGAGAGCATTGCCGTAGTCATTGGGATGGCTGCGGCCTTGGGGCAGCCGGTGCATCTGTGCCATGTAAGTCGTAGGGAAGAGGTCCTGTTGATTGCCCACGCAAAGCAGCGGGGGCTTCCGATCACCTGCGAGGTCACCCCTCATCACCTGCACCTGACCGAAGCCGATCTGCCCCGGCTGGGCGCGTTGGGGGATATGCGTCCACGACTCGGCAGCCAGGCCGATCAGGAAGCGCTCTGGGCGCATATCGATACCACGATCGACTGTGTGGCGACGGACCATGCGCCCCATACGCTCGAGGAAAAACGGGCCGGCGGCGGTATCCCAGGTGTGCCGGGGCTGGAAACGGCCCTTCCGCTGATGCTAACGGCGGTCGGCGAGGGCCGTCTTACTATGGAGCGTCTGGTGACACTTATGGCCCGAAACCCGAGGCGAATCTTCGGGCTGCCAGATCAGCCGGACACCTGGATCGAGGTGGATCCAGATTCAGCACACGTGATCAGCGATGCGGGGCTCCATACCAAATGTGGGTGGACTCCTTTTGTCGGGATGCGTGTGACGGGACGTGTGATCCGCGTCCATCTGCGAGGGCTGACGGCCTATCGGGATGGCGTGATAAGCCCGTCGTCTTAGTTGGAAGAGCCCGCTTTGCGGGCTCTTTTTTTGCAGTCAGCCAAGGAGGAACGGGGAAATGGACTATGTGAAGGACTTGCCGCGGTTGTTTGATCTAGAGACTGTGAAGGGCCTCTCGACCAACAGCAATGGGATGACAGGTCACGATGTCATCTCTGTCGATCAGTTTGATCGTGAGAAGCTCTCGTATATCTTCCATCGTGCGCACGAGATGAGCGAAATGGTCGAGCGCGTTGGCTCCTGTGACTTACTCAGGGGCTATGTGCTGGCCTGTCTTTTCTACGAGCCGAGCACACGCACCAGCGCCTCATTCATCGCTGCGATGGAACGCCTGGGCGGACGCGTGATTCCGATCACTCAGGGCGTGCAGTTCAGCAGTGTGAGCAAAGGGGAGAGCCTCCCTGACACCGTCCGGACGCTGGAGCAGTACGCAGACCTGATCGTGCTGCGCCATCCCGAGATCGGGTCGTCCCAGATCGCTGCCGACGCGGCAACAGTGCCCGTGATCAATGCCGGTGATGGTGCGGGAGAGCATCCAACGCAGGGGCTGCTGGACCTCTATACGATCCGCGAGGAGTGTGGGCGCATCGATGGGCTAAAAGTAGCCATGGTGGGAGACCTTCGTAATGGGCGCACGGTCCATTCGCTGACGCGTTTGCTGATGCAGTATGAGGGGGTCAGTCTACGCTTTGTCTCACCAGAGATCTTGCGCCTGCCGATGTCGCTGATGAATCAGGTGATCGATCGTCGTATGGAAGTGCGCGAGACACATGACGTGGCCGATGTGATCGAGCACGCGGACGTGCTCTACGTGACCCGTGTTCAGAAGGAGCGGTTCAGCGATCCAGCACAGTACGAAGAGGTGAAAGACTGCTACAGGATCACGCCTGAGATCATGCGGCGTGCCAAGCCGCGGATGGCATTGATGCATCCCCTGCCACGCGTAGGCGAGATCGATCCGGCAGTCGATGCCGATCCGCGAGCCGCCTACTTCCGGCAAGCGAGGAACGGGATGTACGTGCGCATGGCACTGTTGGCTGCTGTCCTGGGAAAGGCTTGAGCGAAGAGGCGGAGGCTGTGATGAGCGAGAGTTTTCTGGAGAAGCTGGCGCTTGCCATTGAGAGAAATGACTCACTGCTCTGCGTGGGTCTCGATCCCGATCCGGAGCAGATGCCAACCACCTTCCGGCCGAGGGCTCCTCTTGCAAAGCGGATCCGTGCTTTCTGTTTCGACATCATCGAGCGCACGGCCAGTCTAGCCTGTTGTTACAAACCAAACATCGCCTTCTTCGAGCAAGCAGGTGTCGATGGGCTTGCAGCGCTGCGCGATGTGGTCGCGGCTGTGCCTGGCGATATCCCCGTGCTGCTGGATGCCAAGCGCGGGGACATCGGCAATACCGCGAAGGCCTACGCTAAGGCGGCTTTTGAGGTGTGGGGAGCGGATGCGGTCACGGTGAGCCCATACTTGGGTGTCGATAGCGTTGCTCCTTTTCTCGGCTACGCGGGCAAGATGGTCTTCGTGCTGTGCCACACCTCCAATCCCTCGGCCGGAGATGTGCAGCTGCATGGCCAGCCGCCTCTCTACCAACACATTGCGCGCGAAGCGCAACGGTGGGGGGGCGCAGACCAGGTGGGGTTTGTTGTCGGCGCCACCCACACCGAAGCCCTCGCCGCCGTGCGTACGGTGGCGCCGGACCGCTGGATTCTGACTCCAGGCGTCGGGGCGCAGGGCGGCGATCTCGATGCGGCCCTGGCAGCCGGCCTGGACAGCCGTGGAAGCGGCATGATCGTTCCGGTGTCGCGGAGCGTGTTGTTCGCCGAGGACCCTGCACAGGCGGCGCTGGCGCTGCGCGACACGATCAACACGCACCGGCACAGGCTACACCCGCCCCACCGCGAGCCGCATCGCGATCTGATCCTGCCGCTCTTCGAGGCTGGGTGCATTCAGTTCGGTGCGTTTACGTTGGCCTCCGGGCGGTCGTCGCCGATCTACATCGACTTGCGTCGCGTGATGTCCTTTCCAAGCCTCTTCGATGCCGTCGTCGAGGCCTACTCCAACCTGATACGACCGCTCACATTTGATCGCCTGGCGGCCGTCCCCTATGCGGCACTGCCCTCGGCGGCGGCAATCGCGCTGAGGATGCGCGCATCTCTGATCTATCCGCGCAAGGAAGCCAAAGGCCACGGCACGGGGCGAGACGTCGAGGGCGCGTTCGAGGCCGGGCAGACGGCTGTGGTCGTGGAGGATGTCGTCACCAGCGGTGGCAGCTTGCTCCAGGCGGTCAGCACGATGGAGGCGGCCGGACTGGAGGTCAGAGATATCGTGGTCCTGGTCGACCGCGAGCAGGGCGGGCGGCAGGCTCTGGCGAACCGGGGCTACCGGCTTCACGCTGTGCTGACCCTGGGGGAGGTGCTGCGCGTTCTACACGATGCTGGCAAGATCGACACCGCCACCCTGAACCGGGTGCAAGCCTACCTGGCGGGATAGAGGCACACTGGGTATGCCGGATCTTGCTTGTGAGCTTCTCAACCTGCGGTTGCGCAGCCCTGTGGTGCTCGCGTCGGGCATCCTGGGGACGAGTGCAGCGTTGCTGGAGCGCGCGGCTCGTGCGGGTGCCGGTGCGGTCACGGCGAAAAGCTGCGGCCCCGAGCCGCGACCCGGACATCCGAATCCCGTAGCTGTCGACTGGGGACATGGTGTCATCAACGCTATCGGGTTGAGCAATCCCGGTGCCATGGAGGAAGCA
This sequence comes from Anaerolineae bacterium, assembly GCA_034676805.1. Taxonomy (GTDB): domain Bacteria; phylum Chloroflexota; class Anaerolineae; order B4-G1; family SLSP01; genus PWVB01. The sequence goes on from JAXDDO010000045.1 coordinate 8,716, forward strand.
ACGTTGTTGAGCGACGCGCGTGTCCGGTTGGCCCGGCTTGGTGTGCCGCTCATCGCCAGCATCTTTGCGGGGACCGTGGCGGAGTTTGCGATAGTGGCGCAGACAATCGCACGGGCGAGCCCTGCCGCGATCGAGGTGAACATCTCTTGTCCGAACGTGGGCGACGAGTTCGGTACACCGTTCGCTGCCACGGAGGAGAGCGCCGCCGCGGTGACTGCGGCGGTAAAGCGCGTAGTGGCGGATATCCCTATTGCGGTGAAGCTCGCACCGAATGTGGCATCGATCGGACGCATCGCCTCTGCGGTCGTTGCGGCGGGCGCGGACATGATTACGGCGGTGAATACCATGCCGGGTATGGTCATCGATGCCGACGCGGGACAGCCGGTTCTGGCAAACCGCGTCGGCGGCATCTCCGGACCGGCTCTGAAGCCGATTGCCCTGCGCTGTGTTGCAGAGATCGCACAGGCCGTGAACGTTCCAATCATCGGCACAGGAGGCGTTTGTACGGGGCGCGATGCCGCCGAGATGATTATGGCGGGTGCCACCGCGGTGGGCGTAGGAACCGCCGTATGGTATCGCGGCGTAGAGGCCCTGGGGCAGATCGTTGGCGAGCTAGATAGCTTCTTGAGGGAGCGAGGTTACCGTACGCTGGCCGATATCCGCGGTCTGGCTCTGCGCCCGCCGGCCGCACGGCTGCCTGGGCCGGGTAACAGCTGAGGTGCGGGTTGGGGGCCCAAGGTGCCCCACCGTCCAACTACCATAACCTGGAGCGGTGATGTACAGACCTTATACCGTTGTCGACATCAGAACGGAGAACGAGCGCACGAAGAGCTTGGTTCTCGATGGCTCGCTGGATGCGGAACCTGGTCAGTTTGTCATGGTCTGGTTGCCGGGGGTCGATGCGCGTCCATTCAGTGTGGCCGGTGACGCCCCTCTGACGCTCATGGTTGTGGCGGTTGGCCCGTTCAGCCGGGCCCTCCATGACCTGCATCGTGGGGACTCCCTGTGGATCCGGGGCGCTCTGGGTCATGGTTTCCGGTTCCCCGAACGGATGCCGGGCAAGCGGCTGCTATTGGTTGCGGGGGGCTATGGCGTTGCACCGTTGCAGTTTCTGGCCCGGCGCGCCGTTGAGGCAGGCGCTCGGGTAGACGTCGCGATCGGAGCACGTACACGGACCGAGGTCCTATTGAGCGAAGCTTTTGAGCGTGTGGGGGCGGACGTGTGGGTGACGACGGAAGACGGCTCGGCGGGTGAAAGGGGACGGGTAACCGTCGCAGTCGAGCGTGTCGTTGCGGACCGGCAGCCCGACGTTATCTATGGATGCGGTCCCATTCCGATGCTCCAAGCTCTCGAGGCCATCTGCAAGCGGGCAGGTCTGCCGTATCAGTTGTCCTGGGAAGCGCGGATGCGGTGTGGCATGGGGTTGTGTGGCGCCTGTGAAGTGCACGACTCAACGCGGGAAGGCTGGCTCGCCTGCACCGATGGGCCGGTCTACATAGACGAAGGCGTCCTCTCGGAATCGTCCGGTTCCCCGGAGGTGAAGGCTTGACCTGATTCCCCTGCGCCGCTAGCAGGGCCGGCGAAGAGAGTCGCGTCTTGGCCTTGGTGCGACTCAGAGTTGCGACATCAGGCGCCTGTCATATACTGACCTGTAGCCCTGCCAGTGGAAGGATGAAGCTGTTCTATGCCAGATGTCGCCGAGCGAGATACCGCGCAGGAAAGCGGAATCAGGTTGCTGAGGACGAAGCTCTTCGTCCCGCTCTCACATCCAGACCTCGTGGCGCGCCCGAGGTTGCTGGACCGGCTCGATGAGGGTGCGCATGCTAGCCTGATCTTGGTCTCCGCACCGGCGGGTTTCGGCAAGACGACACTCCTCAGCGCCTGGATCGCTCAACGCGACATTCCTGTTGCGTGGGTCTCCCTTGATGAGCGTGACAAGGACCCGGTCACCTTCTGGGCATATGCGATCGCGGCGTTGCAGACGGTTCGGCCTGCTGTGGGGAAAACGGCCCTCGCCATGCTCCTGTCCCCGCAATCACCTCCGATCGAAGGCATTCTGATAGAGCTGATTAACGACATCGCCTCGCTCGACGCGTCCATCAGACTGGTGCTCGATGATTACCACGCCATCGATGAAGCCGCGATCCACGAGGGGTTGGCCTTTCTGCTGGAGCACCGCCCTCGGCAATTTCAGCTGATCATCGCCAGCCGTGAGGATCCGCCGTTGCCGTTGGCGTCGCTACGGGCCCGGCGCCAACTCGTCGAGTTGCGTGCTGCGGACCTACGGTTCACGTTTGCCGAAGCCGAAGCGTTTTTCAGTCAGGCACTGACCCAACCGCTCGTGCAAGATGACCTGGTTGCGCTGGAGTCGCTGACCGAGGGATGGGCTGCGGGCCTGCAGTTGGCGGCACTTTCGATGCAGGAAGTAGACGATATCGCGGGTCTCGTGGCTTCATTCTCCGGTAGCAACCGCTACGTATTGGATTATCTGGCGCACGAGGTCTTCAACCGCCAACCCGTTGGGCGCCGTATGTTTCTGATGAGGACGGCGATCCTCGACCGCATGACCGGGTCGCTGTGTGATGCGATCGTCGATCGCAACGATAGTCAGGCCGAGCTGGAGAGCCTGGAGCAGGCAAATCTCTTTGTGGTTCCGTTGGATCACCAACGGCTGTGGTATCGCTATCACCACCTGTTCTCGGACTTCCTACGGTTGAGGCTGCAAGAGTCGCTGTCCGAAGACGAGATCGCCGCTCTGCACCGGCGTGCCAGCGCCTGGCACGCTTCGCAGAACGAGGTGCCCGAGGCAATTCATCACGCGTTCGCGGCCCGAGACTTTGAGGGAGCCGCTGCCTTCATCGCGCAGATGGTGCCGGAGATGTTCCGCCGCAGCGAACTACGCACGTTGGTCGGTTGGTTCGAGCGTCTGCCTGAGGCGTTGGTGGCGCAGAACGCGTACCTGAGCATGACGATGGCCTGGGCGCTGCTTGCACTGGGACAAAGCGACTTTGTCGATCGCCATCTACGGGACGTCGAACGCATCTTCGGCGTTGAAGCGGATGGCTCGTCCGAGACGCTGACGCTCCCCCCTGAGATCCGCGGGGTGCTGGGGGAGATCTCCTGCACCCGGGCGACACTGGCGTTCAACCGGCAAGACCTGGCGCAGGCGAGGCAGCTGTGCCAGCAGGCCCGGGACTACTTGGCCGGCGATGCGACCGGGGGCGTCTTCCAGAGCCGCCTGTCAATCCAGGGCATCGTGGCATTCAGCCAGGCATTGGCCGACGAGTTCGGCGGTGACACAGAGGCTGCCGTTGAGGGATTCAGGGAGGCGTTGATCCTCATCCGCCAGGACCGGAACCACCATCTTCAGCCTATGGTTACGAGCCACATGGCGAAGCTGCAGGAGCTGGGGGGCCAATTGCGGGCGGCGCAGCAGACCTATGAGGCCGCGCTGCGCGCAGCGGCTGCTCTGGGGCCTGTGTCGCCGCTATCGGGCCTGGCCTATACAGGCTTGGGCGCTCTGCTGTACGAATGGAACGATCTTGGCCAAGCCGAGGCGTATCTGGAGCAGGGCGTCGAGTTGGGCAAGCCGTGGTCCCATTGGGAGATCCTGGCCGCGGGGTACGTCGGGTTGGCGCGTATCGATCTGGCGCAGGGTGATGTTAAGGCGGCACAGGCTCGCCTGGACGACTTCGTCGACTTCGCAAGGCAAACGGCCATACACTGGGCGCTCCCAGCAATCGAGACCTATCGGGCGTGGCTCATGGTGGAACAGGGCGATCTGGCCTCGGCCGCAGCGTGGGCCGAGACCACTAACGTGCCCGAGGACGGCCCGCTCTCGTACGCGTTTGAGCAGGACGCCGCTGTCCTGGCACGGATCTGGTTGGCGCAAGGCCAGGTTGAAAAGGCCGAGCGACTCCTGGTTCGACTGGTCGAGGGTGCTGCGGCAGGGGGGCGGTGGGGTCGCGTCATCGAGGCGCTCGTGCTCCAGGCTCGGGTGCTCGAGGCACGGAACGAACGACGGGGAGCGCTGAAGGCTCTAGAGCGTGCGCTTGAGTTGGCTGAGCCAGGGGGGTACATCCGAACGTTTGTCGATGCGGGGCAGGTGATCCGACGCTTGTTGGGCGCGATCGACATTCTACCGGGGTACGTGTCGCAGCTTCGCGAGGCCTTCGATTACGGTGAGGCCCTCGGCGGTCTTTCAGAGGGGACGCGCCCGTCCGGGAAACTGCCCGCTGCAACGTCCGCCGTAAGCCAGCTCCCTGAGCCACTGACGGATCGCGAGGCCGAGGTCTTGGCGCTCATCGTTGAAGGTCTGACCAACCAGGCCATTGCTGATCAGCTCGTGGTCTCGATCAACACGGTCAAAACCCACACCAGGCATATCTATGAGAAGCTGGACGTTCGCAACCGGGCTCAGGCAGCCCGGCGCGCGATCGAACTAGGCCTGGCATAGACGTCCTCGCCGACCAAACCCCTGCTGCAACGTCCGAGACCTACCCTTGGTAAGAGGCATCCTCGGTACGAGACATCATCGGCACCTAGATGTTCGTGTTAGCTAGCCAGGTGCCATCAGGGTCGGTGGTCACGCTTGTCACCTATCACTCGTTTGGGTGATCGCCTCTGTTCCTCGGAGATCACCCGCGGATTTCATCCTTCTTGATGATGTTTCTGTCCCCCGCTGCCCCTATACTGAGTGTGAGTGAGTAGAAGGAGGCAGTAAGGCGATGAAGAGCTATGCAATCGAGGTGAGGGACTTCCGAAAGATCTATGGGGACTTCGTTGCTGTCGATGGGGTCAACTTCGTAGTGGAGCGAGGCGAGGTATTTGGGCTTCTGGGGCCCAACGGCGCCGGCAAGACGAGCACCCTCGAATGCCTCGAGGGCATTCGCCAGCCCACCGCCGGGCATCTGGACGTCCTGGGAATAGACCCGGCCCGTGATGCGCGCAAGCTACACGCCCTGATCGGGGTACAGCTTCAGACGTCGGGGCTTCCGGGCAACATGAAGGTTGACGAGGCGATGGCGTTCATCTGCGCCTATCACAGGACCGCGCCGCGCTATGATCTTCTGGACCGTCTGGGATTGGCGGAGAAACGCGAGAGCCAGTACGAGGGGCTATCGGTTGGCCAGCAGCGCCGTCTGGCGCTGGCGCTGGCAATCGCGCACCGCCCCCAGGTGCTCTTTCTGGACGAACCGACAGCCGGCCTGGATGTTGGTTCGAGAACCGAGCTTCACCAGCTCATTCGCGAGTTGCAGACCGAGGGCACGACGATCGTCTTGGCTACCCACGATATGGCCGAAGCCGAGAAGATGGCTGACCGGGTGGCGATTCTGCTGAGGGGGAGGGTGGTCGCAACGGGGTCTCCTCGAGAGTTGACCGCAACGGGTGACGGGTTTACGAAGGTATCGGTCCGGACGGAACAATCGGTGCTATGCACTAACGGTACGGAGTTCCCGGCGGTTCATCAGCACAGCGTCAAAGATGACTATGCCATCTACTTCAGCGTAGATCCAGGTCCTACCGTTAGCGCGATCCTGAGATACCTGGAAGGCACGACCGACCGGCTGATCGACTTGCGTGTCGAGCGTCCATCGTTGGAGGAGAGGTTCCTGGAGATCACGAACACCGGAGGTGTCGCATGACCGCGCTGATCCATCATTTCACGTTCGAGTTCAAGACGGGGCTGCGCAACTCGACGTTGCTGTTGATGAACTATCTGTTCCCGTTGGCTTTCTACGCCATGATGGGCCTAGTGATGACCCAGATCAACCCGCTCTTCAGAGAGTCGATGATTCCAGCCATGGTCGTCTTCGCGACGATGTCGAGCGCGCTGCTGGGCCTTCCAGGCCCGCTGGTCGAGTCGCGGGAGGCGGGTATCTATCGTAGCTACAAGATCAACGGGGTACCCGCTGTGGCCATCCTGGGGATGCCGGCGCTTACAACGGTGTTCCATGTGTTGATCGTGTCGATCATCATCGCTCTCACGGGCAACCCCCTCTTCGGCGGGCAGGCACCGGTGGACTGGATGGGTTTTGCGCTGGTCACGCTGGTAGCCGTACTGTGTTGCGCCAGTATCGGAGCTCTGATCGGTGTGATCGCGAAGGACTCGCGGGCCGTGGTGCTGCTGTCGCAACTCGTCTATCTGCCCTCAATGCTGTTGGGGGGTCTCATGATTCCCTTGACAGTCCTGCCGGAGTCTGTTAGGCCGTTTGCGATGCTGCTTCCGGCATCTCACGCGATGCAGGCGTACACGGGCCTGGCTTATGGCCAGGAGACAGCGCTGGCCCCTATGGGCTCGCTGTTGGTGCTCATCAGCAGCGGCTTGTTGTCCCTGGGGCTGGCTATCTACCTCTTCAATTGGGATAGCCGGAACAGCGCGCGGCGCGGGCATCCTCTGATGGCGCTGTTGGCCTTGGTGCCCTACATCGTGGCGCTAATCGTCACGCTCTGATCGTCGCAAGGGCCCGGTTGGCACTCGCAGGAGCGCTGATCGGGCCCTTGTCCACGTTGGCATAGAGTCGGTATGAGCCGCGATCTGGACGACACGCATGGAACTCTCAGCTTGGATATCGTACTGCGATACCGATTGACGATCATCCTGACGTCAATGGATGGCGATGCGCAGTTCATCGATGGCTGGCAGGAGCGAACAGGCTGTCCGATCATTCTGCTCTCTTTGACCCCAGCACACAACGATGTCTCTACCTTTGTCGCCGGGCTGGAGCACACTCTCGACGGCGCACCGCCGGCGGATGTGCAGGGCGGTCTGTCGATCTTTGATAGAGTGACCGAACTGCTCAACGGGCTGATCGCGGCGCCGGGGGATTTCTGTGTTGTGTTGCGAGATTACGACGTCATTGACGCGCCGGGCGTCCACCAGACGGTGAGTTACATAGTGGAGTACCTGCCACCGCGGATGCACATGGTCATAGTCACGGATGACCTGCCGCCCCTTGAAAACTTGCCGCGCTTGCTCGTCCGGAGGCATGCGGTGGTACTCGGGAAGCCGGTGGTACGGGTCGTTGATTCCCCAACCGCGTAGCTGATTGACTGAAAGCAGCCTCCTCGAAATAGCCTGACTGAGCCTAAACCCTGGGCGAGTGCGAAGTTCCCAGCACGGCTCGCCCGAGCATGCTACCTCACCGCACGAGGCACCCCGGATCCGTTGCTGCCGACCGATGTGCTCCAGGGACAAGCGCAGGAAGGACAAGTACCTGCGGGTCTCACGTTGACATTCCGCCCGTACGCTGTACACTTTAGTTGATAGTTTGTTTCAATAAGGAGGCCTATGGGGGGCTGGAAGAAAGTGCTGGCCGATGCGGGGTATCGCGTTACGCGGCCGCGCAAGGTGGTTGTCGAGGTTCTGGGACAGGCCGAAGTGCCCCTCGGCGCCCAGGAAATCTGTGAGCTTGGACGAGCTCTGCATCCCGACCTAGGGCTGGTCACGGTGTACCGGACGCTGGATCTACTTGAGGAGCTGGGATTGGCTTGCCGCGTACACCTGAACGGAGGTTGCCACGGTTACCTAGCATCCGTGCCCGGTCATCGGCACCGGTTGCTGTGCGAGCGCTGCGGGCGATCGATCGAGTTCCTGGGGCGCAACGACCTGGATGTGCTGATCGCGAACCTGGAGGCGAAGACCGGGTACCGCATCCACGAACACCTGCTGCAGTTACTGGGGCTGTGCCCCGAGTGTCAAGCTCAGCGTTGATGGCAGAACTACGACCGAAGAGGAGGGCGCGTGAGAAAGAGATGGGCGAAGCTGTGGAGGCCTGGGTTGGGGGTGGTCATCGGCATCGTGATACTGGTGGGGTGCGGTGCGGTTGGTCACAGTAGGTTGAGTGCCAGCGGCGGTGCCGGCGATGCGATGCCGGAGGTTGCTGCGGCAGTGTTGGACGACGGAGAGAAGCTCCGGGTCGTGGCAACCACCAGCATTGTCGCCGATGTGGTCGCTCAGGTAGCCGGCGACCGGGTTGTGCTTACCAGATTGATGCCTCTGGGCGCGGACCCGCACGCATTCGAGCCGACCCCCAGGGACATTGCTGCCGTGAGTGAGGCGCACATCATCTTCAGCAATGGGGTGGGGCTCGAGACTTTCATCGAGGGATTGCTCCAGGCTGCCGGGCAGGACGCGCTGATTGTGCCGGTCTCGTATGGCATCGACTTACTACCTTTTGAAGATGCTCATGAGGATGCCGGGATGCGCGACGACGCTGTTCACGAAGATGAGCACGAAGCGGACCCGCATGTCTGGTTCGATCCAAACAACGTGATCGTGTGGGTCGATAACATCCAGACAACGCTGGTCGCCCTGGATCCGGACAACGCAGCAGCCTATGAGGCCAACGCGACGGCGTACCTGGAGGCGCTGGAAGCGCTCGATGAGTGGATTAGGCAGCAGGTCGAAGATGTGCCACAGGAGCGCCGCAAGCTTGTGACCGACCATGCGTCACTGACGTACTTCGCGACTGCATACGACTTCGAGCAGGTCGGCGTTGTGATTCCCGGCGCGAGTACGTTGGCAGAGCCCTCCGCGCAGCATGTGTCGGCATTGATCCGGACAATCGAAGCCGAAAATGTGCCGGCTGTCTTCATAGGGAAGACGGTAAATCCCCAATTGACACGGCAGATCGCCGAGGACAGCGGCGCCGAACTGGTTCTCCTGTATACTGGGTCTTTGAGCGATGAAGACGAGCCCGCAGCGACCTATGTGGAATTCATGCGCTACAACGTCAACGCGATTGCCGAGGCTTTGCGCTGATTGGCCGGGCCGGGAAGGAAAGCCTGTCTATGCTTGACAAGATTGGGATCGTCAAACCTGTAGCGCACCAGTCGAATGCCGCGATTCTGGAGGTGACCGACCTAACGGTGGCCTACAACGGCACGCGCGCGCTGGATGACGTCTCGTTTCGACTGGAAGCCGGGGAGCGAGTGGCGGTAGTCGGTCCCAACGGCGCCGGCAAGAGCACGCTGTTCAAGGTGATTGCGGGTGTGCTGGAACCGACCGAGGGTGAGGTTCGCGTGGCAGGGTGTAGCCCACGTGGTCACATCTGCATTGCCTACGTGCCCCAGAGGACCGATGTGGATTGGGCGTTCCCGGTCACGGTCGAGGACGTGGTGATGATGGGCCGCTTCGCCAAGTTGGGACTGCTGCGGCGTCCCGGTCGCGAGGATCGGGACCTAGTGCGACGGTGTCTGGAAACTGTAGATCTTACCGCCTTTGCCCGGCGTCAGATCAGTGAGCTCTCTGGAGGGCAGCAGCAGCGGATGTTCATTGCTCGCGCGCTGGCGCAGGAGGCTCAACTGATGTTGATGGATGAGCCGCTCAGCGGCTTGGACATTCCGGCGCAAGATCGCATTCTGGAGATCCTCGACGAATTGCGCGGCAGCGGTGTCACGGTTGTGGTGGCGACCCATGACCTAAATCAGGCGGCCGACTTCTTCGATCGCGTATTGCTCCTCAACCACACGCTGCTCGGAATTGGCCGTCCGGCAGAGGTCTTCACAGCAGCGAACCTGCAGCATGCCTACGGCGGGCACCTTCGCCTGATCAAGACGCCTGAGGGGCTGATGATGGTCGATGATACGTGCTGTGGAGGGGGGAGGTAATGGCGGGCTGGCTCGAGGTCCTGGTTGCTCCGCTCCGCTATGCTTTCATGGTGCGTGGCATTCTGGCGGCAGTGATGGTGGGTGTGGTGTGCGCCCTGGTGGGCACGTATATGGTCCTGCGGGGCATGGCATTTCTCGGAGATGCCTTGGCGCACGCGATTCTCCCCGGTATTGCCGTTGGGTACATCGTGAGTGGGGGGGCGCGCCAGCCGATCTTCTGGTGGGCGATGGGCACCGGCGTGGTCACGGCATTGGGAATTGGGGCTGTGGCCAAGAGCGCCCATATCAAGGAAGATACCGCGATCGGCATCATCTTCTCGGGGATGTTTGCGCTCGGAATCGCACTTATCTCAACGATGCGAAGCTACGCGGTTGATCTGGCGCACTTCCTGTTTGGCGACGTCCTGGGGGTGTCTCCGACCGATCTGTGGCTCACGGCGTTGGTGGGCGGGCTGGTGTTGGCGACGGTCTTGCTGTTCTACAAGGAGTTCCTGGTGCTCTCCTTCGACCCGGTGCTCGCCGAGACGCTGCGGCTTCCCGCCGGTGTTCTGCATTATCTTCTGCTGATCCTGATCGCGCTCACGATTGTCGTCTCGCTGCAGACGGTGGGGGTTGCCCTGATGGTGGCGATGCTCACAACTCCGGCCGCCACAGGCTACCTGCTTACCAGGCGGATGGGGCCCATGATGGCGATCGCGGCGGTGATCGGTGCGCTCTCGGGTGTCGTCGGGCTCTATCTCTCGTACTACGTGGCCATCGCATCCGGCGCAGCGATCGTGCTGGTGTGCACGGCGATCTTCCTAGTGGCCCTGGTCTTCTCCCCGCGTCGCGGCCTCCTCTGGGGCTGGCTCCAGGGGCGGGCGGGATGACGCATTTCGAGGGACTTGCTGGGTGGGCAGTCTAAACCGGTATCAGCGGGCGTATCGCAGCCTGTATCGTTGGGCATCACAGCGCCTCTATCGGGAGTTGGCGTGGGCCTACGAGGTCGTGGCCTGGATCGTGAGTCTTGGGCGTTGGGACGCCTGGCGGAGACAGGTGCTGGACCACGTCGACGATGGCGACCGTGTGCTCGAGGTGGGGTTTGGCACTGGGGCCCTGCTGGTCGCTGCGACCCAGCGAGAACTGCGGGTCATCGGGGTCGACGCTTCGCGGGCGATGCACCGGGTTGCGGGCCGTAGGCTGCGGAGAGCCGGTGTCGCCGCGCCGCGGGTGCTAGCACGGGCTCAGGCGCTGCCCTTCGCTGCGGGCAGCTTCGATCGGGTGATCGCAACGTTTCCCACGGACTACATTGTCGATCAACGCGTGCTCGCGGAGGTTACGCGGCTGCTAGTGGCTGAGGCTCGCGCCAGGGAGAGCGGACGGTTCGTCATTACCGGGATCGGTTTCAGGACTCATCGGCGGTGGTCTCGCCGATTCCTGGGGTGGGTGTTCGGGGGCGGGGCCGAGGATAGTGTCGAATGGTATGAACGTTTTGTGTCGCAGCTCGGTTTCAGGGTCACTGTGGTCGATGAGCCTGTGGGACGTGTCCGCGTCCCGGTCTTGATTCTCCAGCCAGGACAGCAAAGGAACGAAGGTGCGGTCATCGAATAGATCGATCCCCGAGTTGCGCGCCCGTATGACCGCAGGGGCACGGATCGCGCTGCGCCGCGCCGGCTGCTGGACCTTGCGTATTCCAGCGGGTCCCGCCAGGGAGTATCGCGTGGCGCAACTGGACGACTATGCTGCACTGTCGCGGGCGGCCTTCCGGTGGCGGCCGCCGGTCGAGCTGCTGCTTGAGGCGCGCGCGTCGGCAGCGGACCTTCCGGGAACCTGGGGGTTCGGCTTCTGGAACGACCCCGCCAGCGTCCAGTTGGGACTCGGCGGCACCGCCCGACGGCTGCCGGCGCTTCCCAATTCGGCCTGGTTCTTCTACGCGTCACCGCCCAATCACCTCACACTTCGCGATGACCAGGCGGCGCACGGGCTGCTGGCGGCGACCTTCGCCTCACCCAGGTTGCCCTGGCCTCTATTACTGCTTGGACTGCCCGCGATCCCCTTGCTGGCGTGGTCCCCCACTGCCCGGTTGCTGCGGAGGGCAGCGCGGTCTCTCGTGAGGGAGAGTGCTGTCCGACTCGACCTGGATCCCACAGTGTGGCACACATACGCTCTTGCCATAGAACAGGGTGAGGTCCGGTTCGCAGTGGATGGGGCAGACCGCTTCTCGACGCCGGTAACGCCGCGCGGGCCATTGGGCCTGGTGCTGTGGATCGACAACCAGTATATGGCATTTCCTCCCGATGGGCGGTTGAGGTTCGGCACGTTGGCCAACCCCGAGGCGATGCTGGAGCTGCGCGATGTCGAGGTCTCGGTGGGCTAGCGGCATGCCTGCCTTGTGGAGAGAGGTAGTCAGGGTAGGTCTGGCGTGAACGGTGGGCTATTTACTGCGACAGCGGTCGCGCACCCGAACCTGGCGTTCGTCAAGTATTGGGGACAACGCGATCCCGAACTCAACATCCCAATCAACGGATCTATCTCCGTGAACCTTAGCGGTGCCAGAACCATAACGCGTGTCAGTTTCGACCCGGACCTGACAGCCGATGCTGTCAGCGTTGACGGATCACCCGCTGCGCCTCAGGCGCTCGCAAGGATCGTGCGTCATCTTGACCGGGTCCGTGGCCTGGCAGGCATCACGACATGTGCCCGTGTTGAGTCGTACAGCGATTTCCCGAGTGCTGTGGGCATAGCGGCATCTGCGTCAGGGTTTGCGGCGCTAACGCTTGCGGCGAGCCGTGCCGCCGGTTTGGCCCTGGATCTCCGGGCGTTGAGCGTGCTGGCGCGCAAGGGATCGGGGTCCGCTTGCCGCTCGATTCCGGGCGGGTTTGTGGAGTGGGTCGCGGGACACGATGACGCAACGTCCTACGCGTTCACGATCGCGCCGTCTGATGCTTGGGACTTGCGTGTCATCTCGGTCGCCGTGTCGCGCGAATCTAAACCGATATCGTCGCTGCGGGGGCACCGTGCGGCCTTTACGAGTCCCTTCATAGCGGCACGGCTGGAGTCTGTGGCGCAAACTCTGGGTCTGGTACGTGTAGCGATCAAGAGGCGTGACCTGGAACTGCTCGGAATGACGGTCGAGCGTGAAGCATTGTCGCTACATGCTGTGGCGATGACGTCTCGAGTCATTGACGCGCCCTGGTTGAGCGGGATCTACTATATGCAGCCCGACACATTGCGGTTGATCCAGGCAGTGCAGGCGTGGCGTTCAGACGGACTTGGGGTCTACTTCTCACTGGACGCCGGACCGACGGTACACCTTGTATGTGAGGCGAGGTCCGTTGCGCAGGTGATGGCGGCTCTGGACGAAGTGCCTGGGAACGACACTTACCTGAGGATCTTGAGCAGTCCCGGTCGTGGCGTGTGGCTGGTAGACGAAGCGGCCGGGGGCGACGCCCCGACCGCTTGATGGCCATTCACAACACCTTTCCTGGCTCGCGGCCCCACCTCTTGGGCCGGTACCCAGAGCTGCTGGGGCAGAGAACGCGGGCCGCTAGATGACTGTGTTGTCGGGAATGACAACGCTCTTCGGCACCACGACAAGGCCATCACGCACGACGTAGGTATCGGTCTCCATGTCTTCGGATCCAGCGTGGTTCCGGATCACGACATTACGGCCGACTCTTACGTTCTTGTCGAGGATGGCGTTCTCTATCACACTCCCCTCGCCGACGCCCATGTCGGGGAGGCCGAGCCGGCGGTTCTCCTCCAACTGAGACATGGTCTCGTAATAGTCCGCACCCATCATCACGACCCTGTGCAGATGGGCCCCGGGGTTCACGACACTCCGCAGACCGATGATGCTGTCGGCAACTGCGGCGTTATCGATCCGGCAGCCAGGTGCCAGAACCACGCGGCGGATGCTGGAGTCCAGCACGATGCTGCCGGACAGGTAGCGAGCGCGCGTATAGATGGGCCACTCGGGTGAGTAGAAGTCAAACGGGGGATTGGGGGCGGTCAAAGCCAGGTTTGCCTCGTAGAAGGCCCTGATTGTCCCGATGTCCTCCCAGTACCCCTCAAATGGATACGCAAAGACGCGCATCCCGGACTCGATGGCTGCGGGGATGATGTGTTTTCCGAAGTCGGATCCAGGATGCTCCCTGAGTAGGTCCACCAGGGTCTGGGAGCGGAATACGTAGATGCCCATTGAGGCCAGGTAAGGCGCTTCGCCCTCGAGACTGGCCAGGGAGCCCAGATGTTCTGGCGCCGGCTTTTCGACCCAATCGGTGATAGCGCCGTCTCCGCCGGCCTTCAGGATTCCCAAAGACGGGGCCTGTTCCGCGCCTACCGGGTTGACGGCGATAGTGATATCGGCTTCGTGACTGGTGTGGAACTGAACGAACAGCGAGTAGTCCATTCGGTACAGATGGTCGCCGGCGAGGATCACGATATTCCTGGGTTCCGGTACCTGCAGCTGGTAGAGCTGTTTCCGCAGCGCGTCCGCGGTTCCCTGGTACCACGACTCACTACCTGGCGTCTGTTCGGCCGCCAGAATTCGGACCCATCCCCCCGAGAAGTTGTCGAATTGGTAGGTGCGCGTGACGTGACGGTGGAGTGAGACCGAGTTGTACTGCGTCAGGACGTAGATGCGGTTGATCCCGGAGTTGATGCAGTTGCTCATCGGTATATCGATCAGGCGATAGTAGCCGGCAAGTGGCACGGCGGGCTTAGCGCGCAGTTTGGTGAGCGGATAGAGGCGCGTGCCGGCCCCCCCTCCCAGGATCACGCCAAGTGTATCTTTCATGAAGCTGAGCATCGACGAGCCTCCTTTGGACTCTCCCTAGCCGGGACCGGGACCCGGCCTCGTGTCTTGCCCCCCACGATCTGAGCCGACTGTTGCCGATACCTTACATTGGGTACAGCAATGTGATATTTCGAGTACCATTATAACCAGGCGACGCGCCCCAGCAAATGCTCGCCTGATCAAGGGGCGAGTTGCGCCGGCGAGGCCATAGGAAACGGCACCGGCAATGATTGCTTGCCGGTGCCGTGACGTGCCTATGCTGCAACAGGCGCTATTTCTGGGCCGCAGGCACAGGTGCTGGGGCATTCTCCACAAGCTCCCTGACGACGGCTGTGAGCTCGGCGAAATCCTGGCTGTCGTACGTCTCGATGGCGCCCTGGTCGCCCAGTTCGGCCATCTGTGGGTCAATGCCGATCTCTCCGAGGAACCGGGTGCTGAATGCCTCGGCCATCGCTTTGCTGTCGCCGGTCCCAAAGAGCGTGTAGCGTTCCCCGCAGTGAGGACACACGACGTAGCTCATGTTCTCGACAACGCCGATCAGGGGGGTGTTGAGGTGCTCGGCCATGTGAGCCGCCTTACGAACGACCATACCTGCAAGGTCTTGCGGCGAGGTGACCAGGATGATGCCGGTTACGGGAAGGTTCTGCATCACGGTGAGCGCCGCGTCGGACGTACCTGGAGGCATGTCCACGATCAGTGCATCGAGGTCCCCCCAGAAGACATCGTTCCAGAACTGGTTGATCGCGCTGGCGATCATTGGCCCGCGCCAGATTACGGCCTGTGCCTCGTCCTCGAGCATCAGGTTGATCGACATGAGCTTGATGCCCATCGGAGTCTGGGGTGGCATAATCCCCAGCGGCGACATCGTCGGGGGCTCCTGAACGCCAAAGAGCTTGGGGATACTCGGGCCGGTGATGTCGGAATCCAGTACACCGACGCGCAGGCCCTGCCGTCGCAGTCCTACGGCAACCATCGCCGCCACGGTGGATTTTCCGACGCCGCCCTTGCCGCTCATCACGGCTATGACGGTCTTTACGCGATTCAGGTTGCCAGCGGGCGAGTTGTTTTGCTGTTGGCTCTTGCCATGGAGCTTCTCGCGCATGCGCTCGCGTTCCTCATCGGTCATTGCCGTAAGGACGATCTCGACGTCCAGATCGCTGGCCAGCGCGTCCACTGCCTGTCCCGCATCGCGGGCAATCTCGTCGCGCAGCGGGCAGTTCGGCACGGTCAGTGCGATCGTGACGACGACCCGGGTATCATGGATGTCGATCTCGCGCACCATACCAAGATCTACGATGCTGCGACGCAGCTCTGGGTCAATGACATCCCTCAATGCATCAAGTACCTGTTCCTTCTCCAGCACGGTATCCTCCTACCGACATTTGTGGACCCCTGAGGGTCTTTCGCTCAAGACAAGCCCCCCAACGTGGGGGGCTTGCTAGAGTCTTGGCTCGACGACTCAGACGTGCATTTCCCGAGAACCGCGCCAGCGGGTTACTGCTCCACGGTCGCGGTTTCTGTTGCCATAGCGCTGGCGGCCTCGACCTCTTCCTCGGTGCCCGGGGTCACTTCCCAGATCCGGTCGGGCGCCACCAGACGGTCGATATAGAGAATCCCGTTCGTGTGATCAATCTCGTGTTGGAAGGCCCGCGCCAGATAGCCACGGGGCCGCAGCCGAAACTTGCGCCCGTTGATGTCGAGGCCCCGAATCAGGACCTCGGTGGCACGCTCGACTTCTCCCACATAGCCAGGAATCGAGAGGCATCCCTCGACGCCGATCTCCGTTTCCCTGGATTCTTTGACGACCTCGGGATTGAGGACGATATACAATTCGCCGCTGCCCCACACTTCCTCGTCCTCGGGAAGCTCTACCAAGATGATGCGATGCATTTCGCCGACCTGCACCGCCGCCAACCCGACGCCCTCGGCTTCGTGCATGGTCTCGATCATATCGTCGACTAACTCGCGGATCTCCGGCGTCATCGCCTGAACCGGGCGCGAGCGCTCCCGTAAGCGGGTGTCTCCAACTGTAATGATCTCCCGCACTGTCATAGCTCCTCCACCACCACTGCCTCACTGCGTTCTTTTGTAAGGCCAAGTTTACCACAATTCGCCGGATTGGGGGCTCGTCTAGCGGTGTAATTCGTCATATGCCGAGAACCAACTGAGGAGTTCGTGCTGCCGTCTTGTGGCTTCGATCTCTCTTTGGCGTTGCCGGTACTCATACTGCCGGTTGGATATCGCTTTCTGGACGTCCTCGGGTCGCCTTACCCACCGCAAAATGAACTTGCCCTCGGTGCCGGCGGTCTCGAACTCGACATGTCCGAAGTTGAAGAGCCTGGCGAAGATGTTGGGCACTTCATAGGATAGGTTCTGAATACGGTCAAGCCGTGCCTCACGTCGGGATGCCTGCAACAGCAAGGGACGTTGCTCCACCAGCATAATGTGGCTTTGCGTGAGCTGGAAGTAATCATTGCGCCAGTCCTCGATGAACCACAGGACGACGGCCGAGACCACGGCCTCAGCAAATAGCCAACCGACCAGGTATCCTACAAATGACGGATCGCCAAACTGCCCAAGGATGAAGAAGAGGCCACCCACGGTGGTCGCCAGCCAGACGATGACGGACGGTGAGTAGCGTATGAAGCCGGGCAGCCAATAGCGGCGCCATACGATCGTCCTGCCGCCCTCCGCCTCTACACGCGAGGGAGGAAACAGGTAGTGCCACACAGCATCAATGACAAGGATGGGAATGGGGAGGGACTTGCGTGCCGGCTCTGGCACGGGTTCTGTTGGCACATCTGGGGTTGAGGTGGGTGAGCCGGGCTCCAAACGCTGGGTCAGTAGCTCCCTGATCTGTCCTTGAGTTCGGAGGACCTCGCGTGCTCGCGATCGCTCAATCTGCCGGAACACCAACTGACGCAGCCGGTGAGGTTCGGGTACGTAGCTCATATCGATCTGGATGGTCTCTCCGGCAGATTGGAGTATCAAGTTGCCGTAGCCAAGGACGTTGGCTGCGAGCCCCGGCTGTACCTCGTAGATGTCCTGGATATTGTCCAGGGAGGTTTCCTCCTGTTGCGTCGAGAAAGGGCCCGTCCGTTCGATGTGTACGACCCGCTGGGTCGTGATGACGAAGTAATCGTCGCGCCAGTTGATGTACTCCCAACCGATACCGCCGGCAAGACCAAGGATAGGAAAACCTAACGCCACGGCCAGGCCGATGAGCCAGCCCTCGCCGGTCGTCACGAGCACGATCGCAGCCGGTAGGAGCAGGATCAAGATGAGGGCTAACACTCCTGCTTGTCGGAGCAGGCGGACCCAGTGGCGTTGCACTACGTCAATGACCCACTCGTCCTGACGCAGCCACTCGAAGGACCGCATCCGGCGACGTGACTCGACCGGTGCGGAGACCACCAGCTTCCGTCGCAGGTTCGGGCGTTCGCGCAGTAGGTCGGCGAACTCTTCGCGAAGCAGATAGAGAACCCGGGCGTAGTCGTCGGCAACTGCGGTCACGTCGTGGAAGTCGCCGATGAGCAGTCCGGTCTCGCCGGCGGTATCACCTTTTTCGAGCGTCCCGAGGTCTTTGATCCTGCCTTCCTGGTCGACGGCTGAAAGCCTGATGCGGCCGGCCAGCACCACGATCAGGCGGTCTGACACTTCTCCCTGGCGGAAGACCCACTCCTCATGTTCGAACACCTGCTCGTGTGTGGTTCGGGCGACCTGGTAAAGTTCCAGCTCGCCTGCACGGTCGGTTAGCTGGCTGAAGAGAGGGATCTGCTTAAGGGTGTTGACGAGCCGATCCAGCCTGAGAGGCCCGGCAAGTTGCTCGCGCAGGTAGTCGCTCTTCTGGTAGGCGCGCACCAATTCGCGAAAGTAGAGGGCGAGTACGTGGAGCTCCTCGATCGCGGTAATCGTGACGCGCTCGAAGTCCTCGACCTCCAAGCTCGTGCGGCCCAGCACAGCGCCGGCAAAACGCTGCCCGAGATCGATCGTCGCGCCCGACTCCGGCACGACCTGCGTGACCTGTACCCGTCCCGACAGGATGAGGAAGGTCGCGTCCGGCGCTTCTTCCTCACTGAGCAGCCGCTCGTCAGGGTCGTATGTGAGCTCGCGGACGTAGGGAACCAGACGCAGGAGCTCTTGCTCTTCTTCTTCCGGGACACTCCAGAAGAGAGGGATACGTTTCAAGTGCGCCAGGACTTCACGCGGTTCCATGCAATTGATTGTATCACAGTCTGCCCGTTGCTGCACGGCAGACAAGACTCTGACGGACTCGACGACGAGGCCTGCGCGCCGACCCCGCGCACGCTCGAGCCCTGCTCCCCACAGGGATTCTTAGGCCGGATCGCTCAGCGCGTCGTGGTAGGCAGCCAACGTCTCAGTCGCGGTGCGCTGCCAGGAGAAGCGGCGACTCTGGATCTCGGCAGCGCGTCGCAGCTCTTGAAGGTAGACAGCATCGCAACACAGCTGAATCAGCGCTCCGGCAATGCCGTCGACGTCCTCTGGCGCGAGGAGGATGCCTGCAGGTCCCACGACCTCCGGGAGGCTTGTTCGATCACTACCCACCACGGGCGTTCCGCAGGACAGCGCCTCGAGGCACGGATAGCCGAACCCCTCATAGGTGGAGACGTAGACAAAGGCCTGTGCGCCTCGATAGAGGGCGGGCTTGTGCTCTTCGGGGATGAACCCGAGGAAGCGCACAGCCTGTGGGGGGAGTCTTTTGTCGGCTGCCAGCCGGCGCGGATCTGGGGTAAACGCCGAATCCTGTTGTGGCAAGCGTCCCGCGACCACCAGACGGAGTTCAGGGCAGGCTCTGTGCGCGATGGCAAAGGCCTCCAGCGCTGCTGACAGGTTCTTGCGAACGTCGAAGCCGCCAAGGTAGAGGATATAGGGCTCGCGGATCCCATACTGATGACGAATCATGCAATCATCGGGTGCCGTGGCGGGAGCATAGATGTCATCCACAGCGAGCGATATCGCACGAACACGCTGCGGCGGAAGCTTCAAGTGGTGCAGGATATCCTGACGCGAAGCCTCTGAGTCGGTAATCGCCAGCCGAGCACGGGCGGCTGTGGTTTGGACCAGCGCGGTGTAGAGCCGGACGCCGGCGTGCCCGCGGTAGGCCGGCAGCACCAGAGGGATGATATCGTGGATCGTGACAACGTTGGGCGTTGGTGAGAGCGCGGGCGACGCCCAGTAGGGCGTATGCAGCAGATCGGCCCTGACGCGCTGCGCCAGACGGGGCATAGTTACCTGCTCCCACCAGAGCTTGCCCAACACTGTGGGCGGCGTCGCCGTGGCTATGAAGTGTAGGTTAGGGGCGGCGTGCCGTGGCGGCTGTGCTGACTGCTTCGCAGCTCGCGACGGTAGCACCACGGTCAGCTCCAGAGAGGGCTCAATGGCTGCCAGTGCTTCCGTGACACGGCGAATATACTGTCCACTCCCGGTTGCCGGGTACTCCCAGAACCATCCGTTGACAGTTACGCGCATGGATCGCATTCCATAGGCTAGCTCGGAAGCTCAGCCTAGGTGGTTGTCAGAGTGTGCTACTCTCGCAGGTGAACGTTGATCGCCTGAGGACCGCGGTCAGTGGACGTGACTTCGTACCAGACAGGGGTGTTCTCTGCTGTGAGCTTGGCCGCGTCGCCCTCAATACCACTGCGATGGAAGAAGATGTCGGTGCCATCACGTTGGGTGATAAAGCCGAAGTGCTTGTCCTCACGATACCATTTCACAATGCCAGCGCGGAGCCCAGGCCCCTCTTCAGTGTCCTCCCGACAGTTCGGACACCGCGTGGGTCTCTCAAGTTCGAAACCCAGCTCTTGCTGGAGTCGTTGTTCCTCGACACGATAGACAAAAGTAGCTCCGCAGTTCTCACACGTCAGTAGTTCATCACGAAACGGCATAGTGGTTCTCCAAGATTCTCTGATTCCGCGTAACCGCCATTAGGCTTTCACTATACGTCAAAACAGCGATTCGACAAGTCCACAACTGGCCCTGTTTGCACGAGCATTGATTTCCGTAGTTTGCCGGGTAAACTAAGCATTATGGAATCGCGGAGCCAATGGTGGTCGCGCTGGGCCGGGATACTGCTGGTCATGGTTGCCCTGGCCCTCACCGTGGAGCATGAGGCCCCCCCACCGTCAGACCTGAAGACCAGCCTCGACCATCTGACTACCGGTTGGGCTTTCAACTTCGCCTCGTGGGAGCTGGAGGCACTGGCGCGCAAGGCGGCCTATGGTTTTCTGTCGGCGCAGCGCTTCATGACCGATGACGAGCGCAGTCGGTTCGTGCTGGACTACCTTGACGACGTGGCTGAGGCGCGGCGACTGTCTGACGAGATCAACCGCATCTATGTAGATCCGGAAGTCGAGGAGCCCGAAGGCGCCAGTCGGGAGCAGCAGGCAGCGTTGGCGGAGCTGCGGCGGCGCATGGCCTTGGCAAGTCCCATCGCCGAGGCTATTGTGGAGGAGCAGGTTAGCCAGGTCCTGGCGGAGGCGAATCTTGGCCTCTTGGCCTCGATTCTTCCGCCTGTGAGCGGTACTTTCACACCCTTGCCCCACATACTGATCGTTTCGCCGCGCGCGCAGATCGAGACGATCTACCAGCAGCAACTCATCGCAGGCCTGACTGCTGCGAGCCAGGAGCAGATCGAGCAGCTGGTCGAGGGTAAGTTGCCAGATCACTCAGCGTACGTCACGGGCATCGGGGGACTCGCAGCATATCCGGCGATGTTGCTCGAGGTGGCGTCAATCGATTGGGTAGCGGATGTCGTTGCACACGAGTGGGTTCATCACTATCTTATCTTTCGTCCCTTGGGATGGAACTATATGCGGAATGGCGAGGCGCGCACGATCAATGAGACAACGGCCTCGCTGGTAGGGGACTGGGCCGGCCAAGAGGTCGTGCTGCGTTTCTACGCACATCTGCTAGAGCTGGACAAGGGCTTACCTGATGTCCTGGCGCGTGAGACGTCTCCGGAGACTCCCCACACAACGCCGACATTTGATTACGGCGCCGAAATGCACTATACCCGCGTTACTGTGGATGGCCTCCTGGCAGAGGGGCGAATCGAGGAAGCGGAGCAGTTCATGGAGGATCGGAGGCGCTACTTCGTGGCCAACGGCTACCGTATCCGCAGACTCAATCAGGCGTATTTCGCTTTCCACGGGGCTTATGCGAGCACGCCGGGGGCCGCGGGAGCCGATCCCATCGGGCCCTTGGTGAGGAGGGTCTGGGCCGTTAGCAAGACTCCGGGCGACTTCTTGCGGAAGATGGGGCCCCTGGCGCTACTCGACGATCTCCAGGCTGCTGCGCCCAACTAGACGGCCTGCGCTGTCGTGACATGGCACTGTAATGTCGATATGGTATAATCCGTGCGTCCCACAGACACTGAGGTCGAGGTAACGATTGTTTAACCCAATTAACGCCCTACTGGGGCTGTTTTCTCTTGACATTGGCATAGATCTGGGCACTGCGAATACGCTGGTCTATGTCCGTGGCAAGGGCATTGTGAGCAATGAACCATCTTGGGTGGCGCGCGACCGGTACAGCCGTAGGGTGTTGGCTGTGGGCGCCGAAGCCAAGGAGATGGTTGGCAAGACGCCCGCCAACATTGTCGCCATACGGCCACTTCGTGATGGCGTGATCTCCGAGTTTGACGTCACCGAAGTGATGTTGCGGCACTTCATCCGCAAGGCCCATCAGCAATTGCTCATCCCCTATCCGCGTCCGCGGGTCGTTGTTGGCATACCCAGCGGTGTGACTGAGGTGGAGAAACGCGCCGTTCACGACGCGGCCCTCGAAGCTGGGGCGCGCGAAGCTTACCTCATTGAGGAGCCGATGGCCGCGGCACTTGGCGCCGGCCTGCCCGTGACCGAGCCACAGGGCAGTATGATCGTTGATATCGGCGGTGGAACGACTGAGGTGGCGGTCTTCGCTCTGAAGGGTATCGTGGTCAGCCGAAGTCTGCGGATTGCCGGTGATGAACTCGACGAGGACATCGTGCAGTACGCGCGGCAGAAGTACAACCTGGCCATCAGTGAGCGGATGGCAGAGCGGATCAAGATCAACATCGGTTCGGCCTATCCGTTACCGGAAGAGCGGACGATGGCGATGCGTGGTCGCAACCTGATTACGGGACTGCCGGAAGAGATCGAGATCAGCAGTATTGAGATTCGTGAGGCTCTGAGCCGTTCGACGAACATCATCGTGGATCTTGTCCGTGATACGCTGGACGAGACGCCGCCCGAACTGGTGTCCGACTTGATGGAGACCGGCATCTGCCTGGCCGGTGGCGGCGGGCAGCTGAAGGGCATGTCCGAGCGCATCAGTGAGGAGACGCACATCCGCGCCTGGGTGGCTCAGGATGCACTGACCTGTGTCGCACGCGGCGCCGGCTTGGTGCTCGAAAGCTTTGATGCGCTGAAGGCCACGCTGGCCTCCGATGACAGTTGGCGGCCTGGTGGATCGGCTTCCTGGTAGGATGGATCTATCAGCGATCAACGATCATCCAGGAGCACGAGACAGGCGGGGCAGAGACCAGGCACGGTGGGCCCGCGGCCCGCGATCCGGCGAAGGCAAGTGAAGCGCAGGGACGCGGAGCAAGGGGTGGTGATGGTTCCGAGTCACGCACCGGTGAGTCGAGGGTGACGTATGAGACGAGAAGGTGGCCCCTGGCTTGCCTGGGTTCTGCTGATCCTAGCGCTGTTGCTTATTGCCCTCAGTGAGTCCGGTGCGCTCGGCCCTCTACAGGATGTCCTGAGCTACGTTGTCGCCCCCGTGGAGCGCGGTGTGTCGGCAGTTGTACGGAATCTCGGCCTGCTGACGCGATCAACGCGTGACGTGCAGGCCCTTCAACAGCGGGTAAGCGAGCTTGAGACATCTCTCGAGGCGCTTGTGCAGGAGAACTTCCGCCTACGCGAGTACCAGGCGGAGAATGAGGAGTTGCGGCGCCAACTCAACTACACCCAACAGAATCCGACGCTCGGGTTCGTCGGCGCGGACGTTATCCAGCAGGGGTGCACGACTTTCCCGTGTGGCGATGTCGTTGGCGAGGATACCAACCCCTATCTTCGCTATATCGTCATCAACGTCGGCTCTCGCAGCGGCGTTGCTCCGGGCATGCCCGTTGTCACCGGTGGCGCCGCGATGGTCGGCCGGATTGCGCGCACATCGCCCAACCTCTCCTATGTCCAGTTGATCAACGATCCAGACAGTCGTGTCGCGGCTATGCTTCAGCAGTCGCGCGTCATGGGTGTTGTCGATGGGTCTGAAGAGGGACAGTTGTTAATGACGAACATCCTTCCAGACGAGACGGTGGCCGAGGGCGAGACTGTCATTACATCATCGATTGGTGGTCTGCTGCCTCGGAACCTCATTCTCGGGCAGATCGAGAGCGTGAGTTACGGAGAGGCAGACCTGTTTCAGCAAGCCATCGTGCGTCCCGCGGTTGATTTTCGCCGACTGGAAACCGTTCTGGTGATTACCGATTTCCCACAGCCTGACCTTGGAGAGCTCGACGCGCAATGAGCCTGTACTTCGGGATCCCCATTATGCTGGTTGCGGCAGTTTTGCAGAGCGTGTGGCTCGGGAATGTCCACATTCTGGGGGGGCGTCCGGACCTGGTATTGCTTCTCACCATCACCTGGTCGATCATCAGGGGCGGCCATGAAGGCGCACTCTGGGGCTTCGTTGGCGGCGTCTTCTGCGATCTGCTCTCCGGAAGCGGGTTCGGCCTGTGGACGCTGACGTTGACGTCGGTGGGGTTGTTTGTGGGACAGCCGTGGGTTCATTCCCTAGGGCCCACGGTGATCCGCTTGGCTGTGATGTCGGCATTCGGCACACTGTTGGGTCACATCCTGCTCATCGTCATCATGACCTTGCTGGGCTATTCGGTGAATGTCGGTCGTGCCATTCAGACAGTTGCGGGGCCTGCGGCACTGCTGAACTTCCTTCTTTCGCCCTTCGTCTTCACTTTTCTGGTGTGGTTTCACCGTAGGTCGGGCCCCAGGCCCGGAGGGTTTGCTGCATGAGCCGCTGGCTAGGGGCAACATCGCGGGGTGCACGTGGCCGGGCGCCGGTTGATTGGCAGGCACCGGCGGAACGGCGACCGCGGGAGTGGGGGCAATTCCAGGAGGGTGAGTCACGTCCCTTCTGGGTCTTGCAGTCACCACGGATCGCGCTCTTGGGGTGGGCCGTGCTGTTGGTGCTGGGTCTGTTCCTGATTCGCCTGTGGCAGCTCCAGTTCCTGGAGGGCGGCTCCTGGCGCGCGCGCGCCGAGCAGCAGCAGAGCCGCCTGATCATTGTGAGCCCCCCGCGCGGCATCATCTATGACCGCAATGGCGAGATCCTGGTACGGAACGTTCCGGCGTACAACGTTACGATCACGCCCGGCAATCTGCCCGATGACGCTGTCCGCGAACGTGATGTACTGATGCGGCTCTCTCAACTGACCGGCATTCCCTATACCACCAGTGAGGGGCTGGATCTGGCTGAACATCGCGGCGAAATCCAGGCAGTGGGCCGTTCGGTCCGCCCTCCTTTCGGAAAAGCGCCTGAACCTGGTCTGTTGGAGATGGTGGAGAAGGTGCGTTGGGTGGAGCCCTACAGTCCGATCGTCGTGGATCAGAACATCGATCGGGATTTGGCTCTGCTGATTGCACAGGAGGGAAGCGTCACCATGCCCGGCGTGGGGATCGAGGTCGTGGCGCGCCGCAAGTACGCCTACGGTGAAATGACCGCGCAGATCCTGGGTTTCCTGGGCCCGATTCCGCCAGAACGCGTCGAGGAGTTCGAGCAGAAGGGTTACAACGCCAATACGGATCGCATCGGATATGCGGGCATCGAGGCGCAGTTGGAGGAGTCGCTGCGCGGGATCCCCGGGCGCCGGGTGGTAGAGAAGGATGTGCTTGGCCAGGAGCTCAGTGTGTTCAGCGAGACCGCGCCGGTCGCCGGAGACAATGTCGTCTTGACGCTGGATATCCAGCTCCAGGCTGCGGCAGAGCGAGCGCTGAAGCAGGGTCTGCTCGATGCAGGATCACAACGAGGTGCGGTGGTGGTGTTGGATCCCCGGAACGGGGAGGTCTTGGCGCTAGTCAGTCTGCCGACCTATGACAACAACATGTTCAGCGGTAAGCTGGATGAGGAGGCGTATGAAGCGCTTCTCGAGAACCCTCACCATCCCTTCCTCAACCACGCGATCGCCGACCAAGTGCCCCCAGGGTCGACGTTCAAGATCGTGCCAGCGACTGCAGGCCTCCAGGAAGGTGTCATCAACCGCTTCACCACGCTGAACTGTCCGGGCCGGATGTTCCTCCCGAACAGATTCGCCCCAAACGATGCGTCGCTGGCTCAGCCCTTCTACTGCTGGATTAACCTTCAGTACGGGGGAGGACATGGTCCCCTCAATGTCGTCGATGCGCTGGCGCAGTCCTGCGACATCTTCTTCTACCAGCTAGGCGGGGGATTGGAGGAAAGTGGGTTCGAGGGGCTGGGCGTTGAACGTCTGGCAGCTTATGCACGTTCGTTCGGGTTTGGTGCTGTATCGGGACTCGATATTCCTGGCGAGGCGGCGGGCCTTGTTCCCACGCCTCTATGGAAGCGTCAGACGACCCAGGAAACCTGGACGACCGGAAACACCTACAACCTGTCGATTGGTCAGGGAGACATGCTGGTTACGCCACTGCAGATGGCCAATGCTCTGGCCGTTGTGGCAAACAGCGGGACTCTCTACAAACCCCAGCTCATTCACCACGTTTTCGACGTAGACGGAAACGTGATCCGTCCGTTTTCCCCAACTATCAGCCATACACTTGATATCGACCAAGCTGTCTGGCAGGTCGTGCACGAAGGCCTCGACCTGGCGGTGTCGGAGTCGGGGACGGGAGATCGCGCGCTGCTCGACGAGATCGGTGTCAATCTCGCCGGCAAGACGGGTACGGCAGAGTATTGCGACGACATCGCGCTCAAAGCAGGACGGTGTGATGTTGCCGTTGGTGAAACGCTGCCTACGCACGCATGGTTCATGGCCTATGGCCCCGTGGCGTCTCCAGAGGTCGTGGTGGCGGCGTGGGTCTACGACGGCGGTGAGGGATCGGTCGTAGCTGCGCCCATCGTGAAGGAAGTGCTTGACTTCTACTTCCGCAGGAAGCTGGGACTCCTGGGCCCTGAAGCAGCGCCTGCTGAAGAGGGTGAGGAGCCCGAAGACGGGCAGGTGCCCGCAGAGACGCAAGCGCCTGCCGACGATGCCGGTGGGCCGCTGGACCAGGCCGGGCAAACCCCGCCATCAGACCTGACCTCGCCTGAGGGCGAGGAACAGGCTCCTCCGGAAGACACGGGGCAATCGCCTCTCCATGAGGGATCATCGCCCGCACCGGCGGAACCGTCCCCATCAGAAGATGCAGGGCAGGCTCCCCAAGATGATGCCGGGCAACCTCCGCCGCAAGACGCGATCATACCCGAGCCCGCAGAACCGCCTCCCGAGGGCTAGCGCGCACATAGCGCGACTTCCAGGGTTCCTCCCGGTGAAAGCCAATCAAGCCTCGCGATCGCGCACAGCAGCGACCTGGGGTGTGGTCGTGCTCTGTGGCGCCATCTGGGGCCTGGGGCTGGCCCGTGTCCTGGCGCTCGAGCTATACTGGGATCTCTTCCGCGGCTGGCTCGGTGTCGCTTTCTGTGTTGTCGGAGGCGGAGCACTGGCGGCGCTGTTGGCGGGCTTTGTCCAGCGGAGGGCGGTGCTGGGCTGGCCCAGCGCACTGTCGTTTCTGCCGCTGCTCTTACCGTTGCTTGATGTGCTGAACCTCGAACCGGCACCGTGGCGAGGTCCCGTGTTGCTTGTAGGCTCTGTTGTGACATCGGCGATGGCCCACGCCAGCTACCAGCGACCTGTTGTCAGGAGTCAGGAAGGGCGAGAGAAGGGGTTCCAGGCGACGGGGCCTGCCAAGCGGCGAGCACGTTGGCTGATAGCGGCTGCCGGACTGCCCCTGCTGATCTATCTCCCCGATGTCTCGCCCTATGTGGGCCGCGCAGACACGTTCGAATTCCAGGTCATCGGCCCGACACTGGGCGTCGCGCATCCGAGCGGGTATCCACTGTACACACTGATCTGCAAACTCTTCTCGCTGTTGCCGGTGGGCTCCGTGGCCTGGCGCGTCAACACTTCTTCAGCCATCCTGGCCGCCCTGGCTGCGGGATTCTTGTTCCTTGCACTCACGGAGCCACGGGAGGAGCACGACGCGGCTCGCACGCCGCTTGCGGCCGTTGTTGCGTGGGCGTTGGCGTTCTCGCCATCGCTGTGGTCACGGGCGATCGAGGCTGAAGTCTACGCCTTGAACGCCTGTTTGGTCGCCATGACTCTTTGGGTCGCTGTGAGGTGGCACAATGGCAGTCTGAGCCCCGCGCGAGCTCTGCCGGCGTTTGGATTGCTCCTGGGATTGGCATTGGCCGCGCACGTGACGCTGGGTGCCTTGGGCATGTTGGTGATCGCCGGCCTAGTGACGCCGGGGCTAAGGCCAGGCCGCTCGGAAGCGGTAGGCCGCTCGGAAGCGGTAGGCCGCTCCAAAGTGTATAGCCAGACGCATGCAGCCGACGTGAGACTTGGGATCGGCGAGTCGAGGGTGCGTGGCCAAGATCGTGGGCGACCGGCGATGGGTGCTGTGCAGACCTGGGCGCTGGCCGTGGGGCTGGGTGTGCTGGGCTTGGCGCTGTATGCCTACATCCCGCTCCGCTGGCCCGCCGTGACGGGAGGGCAGCGGATGTCGCCCGCAGCGTTCATACGGTATGTCACCAATGCCGGGTCTGGCGGGGCGTTGCGACCGCTTGCCTTCTACCAGGATCCCGCGCGATGGTCGCTGGTGGGACGGTTGATGCTCGAGCAGGTGGGTGTCCTGGGGCTGGTCCTGGCTGGGTTGGGGGTGGTGCGGTTGGCGCGACGGCATCTGACGCTTGCTGTGGGGTCTGCGCTGGCCGCTGCTGCGTGGATATGGTTCGGGCTCAGCTTCTACGTTGCGGAGCCCGACTATTCGGCGTTTCTGATCCCTGCCCACGTGGTGGTCGCCTTCTGGTTGGGTTGGGGGGCCACCGGGCTGCTGGGGTTGGCGCGTCGACGCTCTGCCTTCGTCCGACCCATTCTGATCGCGCTGGTCGCGCTGCTCCCTATGAGCCATCTATGGGAGGTTGGCCCGGGGCTGGACACGATATCGCAAGGGCAGAACGATGAGGCTTGGGCGCGCTACGTTCTGCAGCTGCCGCTGGAACGCAACGCCGCGATCCTTGCCGATAGCGAGAAGTTCCCGCCGCTCTACTACCTCCAGCAGGTGGAGGGGATGAGGACGGATCTCGAGATGGTCACGTTGTTCAGCGAAGCCCAATATCGGGAGGCTTTCGAGGCACGCCTTGGGGCAGGGCAGGGGGTCTACTTGGCGCGCTACCTTCCTGGGATGGACGCCTTCGGGGTTAGCTCGGTCGGACCCCTTGTTGCGTTGGGACCGCTTCCGCATGCGGACGCGTCGGTGTCGGGAGTCGGTTTCGGTCCGGAGATCTCTCTGATCGATCACGTGGTGGAAGCCGATCCGTTTGGACGGCCGATGCATCACGTGACTTTGAGTTGGAAGGCGGAGCAGGACGTTCGCCAGGATCTAGAGGTACGGTTCCGCTTGGTCGAGCGTCGGACCAGTGCGGTGGCGTGGGAGGTGAGTCGGGGACGGCCTGTGGGAGGTTATACGACGACGCAGTCCTGGCGGATGGCATGGGTGACCCGCGACTACCATGCGTTGCGGTGGCCTGAGTGGTTACCTGCTGGGTCGTACAGGTTGGAGGTCGGCCTGGCCCTGCGTTTTGGGGAGACCGAGCTGGATGTCGATGGTGGACCGGGGGCCTGGTATGCGCTGGGGGATGTAACCCTGCCGGAGCAGACTGCGCCGGATCATCTTACGCGGCATGCCATCTCTTTTGGGGAAGGCTACCATATCGTTGGTAGCCAGTTTCCAGGCGAGGCGCCGACCGGGTCCTCAGTCGCTCTCGATCTTGCGTGGGTATGCACTGCCAGAGAAGCGGGGGGTACCGGAGAGGTGCGCGAGGAGCGGAGCAGCCCTATGGCAGCCGAGGGCGGCGCCGGCGACCCGAACCTGGAGGTGGTATGGATGGAGCTCCAGCAAGGGTCCGTTGTAACACAACCGCTCCAGTCGCTGATTTCGGGGCAACCCGGCCTCCCTTGTGACACGGCACCGGCGAGCTCGACGATGCGCCGCTACATGCTGGTCGCGCCAACTACACCAGGGGAGTACCGTCTGGCTATCAGGCGAACGGGGATGGCCGCGGGGGAATTCCTGGTGTGGTGTGGCTGGCTTGACCGGCGGCAAGCGGCGTGCGTTCTGGGGAAAGTCACCGTGGCGCCGCAGGACGAGGGGTTGGCGAGTTACGATGGGCGCATCTTGTTACTGGACGCGGAAGTGCAGACTGCAGAGGTGCCGGCGGGCGGCCCGTTGCGGGTGCGCCTGGTGTGGCGTGGGTTGGAGGTTCTGGGGCGTGACTACACCGTGTTCGTCCAAGTAGTCGGTCCCGATGGTCAGGTGTATGGGCAGGCTGACAGCTGGCCGGTCCAGGGGACCCGCCCCACGAGCCGGTGGGCGGTTGGCGAAGAGATCGAAGATCCCTACAGCTTCTTCGTCGACACCACGGGACCGGCAGGGGCCTACCGTGTCATCGTGGGCTGGTACCTGCTGGAGGATATGACGCGGCTGACCGTGGTGGATTCCGCCGGAAATCCATTGGGCGACTTCCACGAGATTGGCGCCTTCGATCTTCCCTAACGCGACGTGACAACGTCTCACCCCAGAGTCCACTGCCCCGCTGGCGGCCCCCCATCTGGGACCGCCGATGGGGCATCACTCCGGGGGCGAAGGATCAGCGACCTGGCCTGGCAGGAGCTCGTTCGTGAAGGCCCCGTCGATCTCAAACGGCTGTTGGATGGCGCCATAGGTCAGCATGGACTCGAGCAGCGCCTGCCATTGCTCGGCAGTCTGCCAACCGATGCCGTGAGCATCGGTGACAGGGCTGTGAAGCGCGAGCAACTCGGTGTCGAGCATGTAGCGCATATGACCGGCATCGCTGTCGGGGCCGGTGTATTCGAGAACCGCCGCGACTGCTTCATCGCGATGGGTTTCGGCGTAGTCGATGCCCCTGAGGGCGGCGCGCAAGAAACGAGCGAGGCGCTCCGGGCTCTCGTCAATAGCCTCCTCGGTGGCGACGTAGGCAAGGCCCAGTGTGGGTACGCCATAGTCGGCGGCCTCCCATTGGTTGAGCTCGTAGCCCCACGTGCGCAGGAGGTAGGGCTCGTTGGAGGTGTACACGGGGTAGATATCGACCATGCCTTCGACGAGAAGACGCGGGTCGAAGCCTACGTTGACCAGTGCAACGTCTGTCTCGCTCAGGCCGGCGACGTCGAGCAGGGCCAGCAAGTCCGGAGGAGGCGTGCCCTTGTAGCCGATGGTGCGGCCGCGCCAGTCATCCAGGGTTGTGATGCCGCTCTCAGCGAGCGCCACGAACGCTTGCTGCCCGCGCTGTCCAACCAGGCCGATCGAGACGAGAGGCAGGCCGGGATCGGCGCGGCGCTGAAGCATAACCGCGGCATCCTGGGTGGTGACATCGGCGGTGCCCGCCATCAGCAATTGAAGGTGCTCGCCGCCGCCGGCAGAGTGGCGTATCTCGACCACGAGGTTCTCGTCGGCGAAGAATCCTTTGGCTTCGGCGACATAGACGCCGACGAAGGAGAGGTTGGCTTGGGGCCTGTAACCGGCGATGAAGACAAAGGGTGCCTCGTCGCCCTGTGGGGCCTCCTCGGAGGGGGATGGGACAGGCGCTGTCATTCCTGGCTTCTCCTCCCCGGGGGCTGGGGTGGGGAAGGCGGCGCAAGCCACGGCGATGACGGTCGGGAGGATCGTCGCAAGGACGAAGCCTATCGTGATCCAGCGGGCTGATCGTTTCATACGACCTCCGTTGCCGGTCTATTCCCAGAAGATGACCATACGTTCAAGGGTGATGGTGGCACCATACAAGCCGATGCCCATCATCGCAGAACAGAAGACGGCGGCGAAGAGCGCCGGCATGTTCAGATTGGCGTAGGCGAGCCACATCACGCGCCCCAGGCCGTTGGAGGCGCCAGCCCATTCTGCTACGACCGCACCGACGAGGGAGAGGGGAGCGACCGCCTTGAGAGCGGCGAATAGATAGGGCATGGCCGATGGCCAGCGGGCGTGTCTGAAGAGCTCCCAGCGGGTGGCATTGAGCGAATGGAAGAGCGCCAAGACCGCGCCATCGACGGCACGGAGCCCGGCGTGAACGTTGATCAGGATAGGAAAGAAGGTCATCAGCCCGGTCACAACAATCTTCGGTACGGGACCGAAACCGAACCAGATAATGAGAAGGGGGACGATGGCGACGATGGGCATGGCCTTGACGAGGATGGCCAGCGCCAGGACGCCCCGCTCGAGGCTTTCCCAGAAGGTGATGAGTATGGCCATCGCAATCCCGACTAAGACCGCCACTGCCAGGCCCGCCATGGCCTCAAAGAGCGTTACCAGCATCGCTCCAAGGTAGCGCGGCGCGTTCGACCAGAGCGTGCGGGCCACTACGGAGGGAGGTGGGAGCAGGTAGACGGGAGTCCGCGTCAGTCGGACGGCCAACTCCCAAACCAGGAGGGCCAGCCCGCTGATAGCGACGACGGAAAGGATATCTCTCAGCGCCCAACCGTTTGGCGTGGATGGCACAGGTCGAAGGCCGCGCGGTCGGCGGAAGGGGCGGGGGCGCAGATTGAGCGGGCCGGAACTCGGGCCAGCGGAGCCCATGGCAGGGTGTGGTGGTCGCTCGTCGGGACCGATGCGGGCGGGTGGACGTGACTGTGCGGGTGAGGGGGCCGGCTGCTGGGTCATTCCCGCAAGAGCTCCCTCAGAGTCCGGATGATGGAACTCATCTGGGGGCTGGTTTCGTCTCGAGGACGAGGTAGGTCGATGGGGACGAGCGCCTTGATCTGTCCCGGTCCTGGCGTGAGGACTACGATGCGATCGGCGATGCGAGCGGCCTCCGGCACGTGATGGGTAACCCAGAGGACGGTCGCCCGGAAGGTGTCCCACAGCTGCAGCACGTCTTCGGTGAGCTGCTCGCGGGTCAGCTCATCCAGCGATGCAAAGGGTTCGTCCATGAGCCAGAGGGGGGCGCCGGTGGCGAGGGTGCGGGCCAGGGCCACGCGTTGTTGCATCCCACCGGAGAGCGTCTGCGGGTAGGCGGAGGCAAAGCCCGAGAGCCGGACCATCGTGAGTAGATCCCACGGGCTGAGGTGGGGCGAGGGGGGCCATGCGCCAGCAGACTGGCGAGCGCCAGCAGACTGGCGAGCGCCAGCGGACAGGGGAGCGGCAGCGGACAGGGGAGCGGCAGCGGACAGGGGAGCGGCAGCGGACAGGGGAGCGGCAGCAGACTGGGTGGCGCCGGCAGACTGGCGGGCGTGACGACCAAGCACCTGGGGCAATGCGGTGTTCTCCAGCACGGTCTTCCAGGGGAGTAGCGCCGGGTTCTGCGCCATCCAGGCAATTTGGTTGCGCTGGCGGGCCTGGGATGGAGGGCCACCGTCCAGTTGGACCGCGCCGGCGCTCGGCGCGATCTGGTCGGCGACCAAGCGAAGCAGTGTCGATTTGCCACAGCCACTGGGACCGATGAGGCAGATAAACTCTCCCGGCGCGACGTCCAGGCTAACGGACTGCAGCGCTGTGAGGGCGCGATCGCCATCCACGAAGACCTTGGAAACCGACTGCAGCGAGACCTTCATAGGACTGAGTATAGAATTCGGAGAGACTGCTGTCAATCCCGATTCCAGGCGTAACTGGTACGAGGTGAGTTCCTTGGTAGAATCGAATGCAAGCTTCTAGATATGGGACAGATCTCTAGGAATGTCGGAGGCCGCACGTGAATGCGTGGGAGAATTTGGGTGCCAAAGGCGAAGTGCAGACAGCCGCGCTGTTGCGCAGCGTGCGTTCTATTCTCAGCGAGCGCGATTTCGGACAGGTCGCACGGACGATACTTGATGGCTGCAAGGAGATCACCGATGCACGCGCCGGATATCTAGCGCTGTTGTCCGCCGAGGGGGATGGTCCGCAGATGCGGGCGGCGAACGTTGTGTGTATGGACGGCGATCCCTACGCGCGTGAGTTGACCAACGATCCTCAAATGCGCATCTGTGGTGCCCGCGGAGCCGCATGCCAGGCTGGCAAGGCGGTCTACACGAATGACTTTGTGAACTCCTCATGGGTAACTGACCCGGCCGGGATCATCGGTGGGCTGGAACGCGTGTTGTGTGTGCCACTGATACTCGGCGAGACAGTGGTGGGGTTCCTGGAGCTGGCGAACAAGGTAGGCCCCGATGGCGAGGCCAATGATTTCAACGATGACGACGCAGCTGTGGCCACGCTTTTTGCAGAGCTGGCCACTATCTCCTTGCAGCACAGCCGTGCGACCGGTTCTCTGGAGGAGAGCGAGGCGCGACTGCGGGGTTTCGTGAGCGCCTGCCCTGCAGGCATCTTCCTGGCCGACCAGCGGGGTAAGGTCGTGGAGTGGAATGCCGCACAGACAAGGTTGCTTGGGCTGCCGCGTGAGCAGGCGTTGGGAC